>JAOARW010000080.1 GCA_025210475.1 Carboxylicivirga sp.
GCTGTGCCTTTCATGTGAACCATCGTTCTCAAAAGCGGGTGCAAAATAACGGTGTTTTTTCCGCATCTCCAAATCTTATTTGATGTTTTTTGAAAGATAATTGTAAGTATGAGGACTTAGCGATTGATTTGGTGCGGGTTGCACTAGAAATATTTTTTTCTGAGATTTCAATCGAGATAAGATGGTATATGAAATATGACACGAATAATATAAAAAAGGCTCCCGAAGGAGCCATATTGATGTCATCCTTTAAATATCCTTACTAATTCAATTCGTATTTCTTTGCCTATAAAAGTAGACTACAAAAGTCCCGACAAATAAAACAGTCAATATAATTGCCCAATAATTAGTGGTTCTATATTTCACAAACAATCTAAAGTCTTTATATAAAAAGCGTCCCCTATTAAATTGCCACTTCGTTATATTCTCATCAACAATTTCAGCATTGGTTGAATACAATAAACCTGGAACATCTACTACTACTTTATAATTATGCTCATCCAATAATATCAGATCATTGTCAATTTGTGATTCAAAATCATTTAAATACCCTTGTTCATATGCTACAGCTGGCCATGATAAATCCAAATAAACTTGCAATTCGGATCCTAAATTAGCAACATCTATACCATCATCTCCATACGAATCAAACAATTGCATTACTTTAACAGAATCCTGACGATCCAAAAGTTCGATCCCTTTACCCACTGCATATTGATTGAGCAGTCGTATATATTCAACGGCACAAGAGGTAATTATGAACTTATAATAACGCTCTTCACCCTCGGTATCCAAGGCATTAATCTCCTCTTTTGTCATTGAATTTATAACCGTTGTGTCATTTTCGAAAAAATACGCTAGTTCCTGATCATTTAAAAATTCATTAACATCTAAATGTCGATAAGGGAAACGTTGATGGAAAGTTTCTCCATAATCATGAAAAGTAAAGAACCAACGAAAACTCTTATTGTAATCGACCAATATATTATCGAAATGGGTTGAATCCTTATTTATATATAAGTCTTGATTTTGATTTTCTGCCGAAAGAAATGTCTTCTCAGCAATTGCTAAATGAAGAGTATCTCCATCTTCCTTATCTACTTCAATGCCATAAGACATCTTCCATCCTTTTGATGTATCGAAAGAAAATGGCTTTCCGTAAATTGAAGTAGAATCACCAACTGCCACAATTTTCTTATCAACAGATCCATCATCATTGATCTTTGTATAGTATCGATACTCCAATGAACCACCACATGCTCCCAGCAAGAGTAGTATCAGAAGATATAAAGCTTTTGATTTCATAAGTTTGAGTTTTCTTATTGAATTGCACTAATCAATTAACCAGTCACAAACCTGATAATCCCGCCTCAGCTCCCATGCAGATAACTCAATAGCTTCACCCGATTTGTATTTATAATATTGGCCTGGACTAATATCTTTTAGAACAAGAATTAATTTCTGAAGTTGATCATACAATTCCCGATCAACCCGACTTAACAGATCAACATTATTCTTCTCCAAAATAATCTTATTATCAGATACATTTATCAACCGAGTCCTTACCAATTCAGCCATCATCCATCGAATTGATTGTTTACACTGCCACTGTGCCTTTGGTAAGTCTGGTAATTCACCAGTTTTACCTTGCAATTGCAACCGGGAATTATATGTACTAACTTCCAGCCATGCATAGGATGAAATACTAATCAGTATAACAATACTTGCCGCTAAATTTATCAAATACCGTAATTTGGCTTTTTTCTTACTTCCTTCTTCAATACGCCCCATAACGCAATTGGCAAAGTGCTTTTTATCTTGCAATTGAGGAGGATTAGCTTTTACCCGATCTCGAAACTGTTTATAAATATCCTCTTCCATCATTCAACTATTAAGTGCTTTTTTAATCTTTTCCTGATTTTCTGGCGCGCCACATACAAATTGTCTTTTATCTTCTTTTCGGAATAACCAGTAATTTGAACAACTTCCTGCACGTTTAAATCTTCAAAATCCCTTAATATCAAAACCATCCTCTGAACTTCTGATAAATCAACTGTTGCACGTTCAATCAAATTTAACATATCCTTATTGGCAAGCCTCTGCTCAGTGTTACATATATCGGCAATCGACTCATCAACATTAACTTTTACTTCCCTCCGTGTTTTTCTATATACATCGATCGCTTTTCTTGTTGCAATTGTGTATAACCAGGTGGAGAATTTTGCTTTGTTTTCATCAAAATACTTTAACCTCTGCCAAGCCTGGATAAAAACTTCTTGAGCAACATCCTCAACTTCAGCTTCATTATTTACAATACGAAATACAATAGAGTATATGTATTCAGAATAGTTTAAAACTATCTGACCGAAGGCACTCCGATCTCCTTTTTTTGATTTCTGTATCAAATATAGCTCCTCGAACTCTGACATATATTTCGCATTTTAACAATGATACGCTAAAGGTATAAAATGGTCGAAAAATCTTACCAAATTAAATACAATGGCCAATTCAATATCAAATACGTACGTTTTCGTACACTACGAACAGTGTAACCAACAACCAACATCAATCGTCCTATTTACAAAGCCTGACATAAATCAGGTGTTCGATAATGAACAGAAATTAGAAAATTAACCAACTATGATTGAATTGTTTAAAACAAAATAAATCGTAAACATCTGTATTTCTGACTCTTTCTAATTTCGGTATAAGGATTGCATAAAGGAATATTACCCATGAAATTCGATTTATTCTAAGGAAAAAAATATGAGCCAAAGCATTATTCGCGTGAATCAACTTCACAAATCGTATGTAACCGGAAGCAACTCGTTACACGTCCTTAAAGGACTGGACATAGATATCCAACAAGGTGAGATGGTCTCCATTATGGGTTCATCTGGATCGGGAAAATCAACACTACTAAATATTCTAGGTATATTGGATAATTACGATGCCGGAGAATATTATCTGAACGACATTCTTATTCAAAGAATGAATGAGCGGAAAGCAGCAGCATTTCGAAATAAATATATTGGATTTATCTTCCAATCATTTAATCTTATTTCTTTTAAAAATGCAATGGAAAATGTAGCTCTCCCGCTGTATTACCAGGGAGTAAGCCGTAAAAAAAGAAATGCAAAAGCACTGGAACTACTTGATCGTTTAGGGTTAAAAGAATGGTGGAATCACCTGCCAAGTGAATTATCTGGTGGGCAAAAACAACGGATTGCCATTGCCCGTTCGCTTATCTCAGAACCTAAAGTCATTCTGGCAGATGAACCCACCGGAGCTTTGGATACCCAAACATCCTACGAGGTAATGGACATCCTGAAAGAAGTTAATGCTTCGGGCATTACTGTTATTATTGTGACCCACGAGAACGATATCGCGGATATGACACAAAGAATTATTCGCCTTAAAGATGGTATTATTGAGTCCAATCACACAGTAAACCAAAACCCTTCAGGTAACGGACAAGAAATCTTCACTCAACAAAAGTCCTTATTGTCATGATCGATTATTTTCAGGAAATAATATCTACGCTCAGGCAAAATAAATTAAGGGCGATCATGACCGGATTTAGTGTCGCCTGGGGTATCTTAATGTTAATCATTCTTTTGGGCTCGGGTAAAGGCCTGCAAAATGGGATGGAGTTCAATTTTAAAGGTACTTCAAAAAATGCCTTATGGATTTGGAGTCGACGCACACAAGTAGCACACGATGGCTTAAAAGCTGGTCGGCGAATTAATTTTACCGTTGCCGATGGCGAGATGCTACAACGTAAGTTTGAAGATGACATGGATAATTTCTCTGGTCGTTTTCAACTATGGGGTAATTTTCCGGTAACCTATCAAAACGAATATGGCGATTTTAGAATTGAAGGCATCATGCCAGAGTTTAAAAAGATTCAGCTGGTAGATATGATTCAAGGTCGTTACATTAATGAACTTGATATAAAACAATACCGCAAATCTGTCATCATTTCCGAGGCTGTAAAAAAACATCTGTTTAAAGATGAAGAAGTTGATGCCATGGGTAAATACATTCGCATTAGCGGTGTACCATTTATGGTTGTTGGTATCTTTCAGGATCCTGAGGACAAGGATCGGAAGCAACTATACATGCCATTAACAACAACTCAACGGGTATTTAATGGAAATAACCGCCTCACAGAAATGGCCATTGCAACCAATGCAACAACGGTTGCAGAGAACAAGCGCATTGAAGACGAAGTTCGTGATCTTTTAATAAAACGCCACCGGGTAGCTCCTGACGATAAACAAGCCATTGGCATTTGGAATACACTTGAAAGCTTTAAACAGGCACAAGGCGTTTTTGCCGGTATTCGTTGGTTTGTTTGGGTGATAGGTGTGATGACCATTATAGCCGGAATTGTAGGTGTAAGTAATATCATGATTATTCTGGTCAAAGAGCGGACAAAAGAGATCGGCATTCGCAAAGCCATTGGTGCCAGCCCCTTTTCTATTATACGCCTGGTTCTATCTGAATCGGTGCTAATTACATCTCTGGCGGGATTTTTCGGACTGGTTCTTGGCATGGGAATTTTAGCACTTGCCTCAGCAGCCCTACGGCAAGTAGCGGTTGAAAATCAGGATATTCAAAGAGCATTTTTTGATCCTTCAGCCGATGTTGGAGTAGCCTTATGGGCATTAGGAATACTTATTATTGCCGGGTTAATTGCTGGCTTTATTCCTGCACGTAAAGCATCTGCCATTCGACCAATCGAAGCTTTACACGACGAATAAATCTTTAACCCAAAAGTCAATAGCTATGTTTGATAAAGACAGGTGGCAAGAAATATTCAACGCCATCAGAAAAAATAAATTACGAAGCGTACTCACGGCATTTGGTGTTCTATGGGCTATCCTCATGTTGGTGGTCATGACAGGTGCCGGTAATGGCCTTAAAAACGGTGTCTACGAAGGTGTTAAAGATTTTGCTACCAACAGTGGCTTTATGTGGGCTGAGAACACCACGGTAGCTCATGAAGGTTTTAAACGTGGACGCCACTGGCAAATTACCAACGACGACATTGAAGCCATCAAAGATCAGGTGCCAGAAGTGGAAGTCATCTCACCCAGGTTAAATGGTTGGAATTTGAGAAGCGGCGAAAACATTGTGCGTGGTAAACGCTCTGGAGCCTTTAATGTGATGGGCGATTACCCCAGCTATCGCGATATTGACCCATGTACAATGCCTTACGGTCGCTACATCAATGCCGAAGACATTAAACTAAAACGAAAGGTCTGCATTATAGGTGAGAAAGTGTACGAAGTTATGTTTGACGAAGACGAAGATCCGGTAGGCCAATACATTCGCGTCAATGGCGTGTACTTTATGGTAGTGGGCGTCTTCCGTTCAAACAATCCACAAATAAACATCGGCAGCAATAAAAAGGAAACTGTGTACTTGCCTTTTACTGCCATGCAACAAACTTTTAACTATGGCGACCAGGTACATTATTTTGGTTTAGTTGCCAAAGAAGGCGTTGCGGTGGAAACCGTGGTAAATAAAATAAAGCCAATTCTCCAGAAAAACCATAAGCTGTCGCCAAAAGATGATGAGGCAATTGGTCAATTTAACCTCGAAAATCAGATCAAGATGATGCGTTACATCTTCTTGGGAATTGATATTGTTATCTGGATTGTAGGAATTGGAACCCTGATAGCAGGTGCTGTGGGCATTAGTAACATAATGTTGGTGGTGGTGAAAGAGCGAACTAAAGAAATTGGTATCCAACGAGCCATTGGTGCACGTCCGTCAATAATTGTCGGTCAATTATTAACTGAATCTGTTTTTCTCACGACTATAGCAGGCTTTATTGGCCTGGCCTTTGGCACGATTCTCTTGTATGTGGTCGATATGGTTGTTGATGCTTCAAGAGCCGCCGGTAATGGTGAAGATGAAACATTCTTTCTTAACCCGGAAGTTGGGTTGCCATTGGCCATTGCAGCATTAGTCATGCTGATTCTTGTAGGATTAGTTGCAGGCTTAATTCCTGCTTTAAAGGCCATTAAAATTAAACCAATAGAGGCACTTCGTCACGAATAAAAAAGAACAAACTAGAAACTAGAATATTAAAAGCTAAACTCATGAAAAAGGTATTTAAAATATTATTAGGAGTCATTTTTATTGCATTAGTCGGATGGGTTGTATTTTACCTTTACAATCAGTCTAAGAAAGATCCTGTTGTTTACGAAACCGAAACAGCTGAAGTAACTGATATTATCAAAAAAACGGTTGCTACCGGATCTGTTGTTCCCCGCAAGGAAATTGAAATAAAGCCACAGGAATCGGGCATTATTACACAGATTTTTGTTGAAGCCGGCGATGAAGTGCAAAAGGGCGATTTAATTGCCAAGGTGCAGATTATTCCGGAAATGATTCAGGTGAATAATGCCGAAGCACAACTTAAGCGAGCAGAAATCAGTTTTAAAAATGCCAAAGTGGAATTTAATCGTAAGAAAGAATTATTTGATACCGGTGTTATTCCCGAATCAGAATTCCTTGAAGAACAACTACGATACGAAACCGCTGAAGCTGATAAGTTAGCCGCCGAAAACAACCTGCAACTGATTAAAGAAGGTGTTACCAGCAACTCAAAAAATCAAACCAATACATTGATTCGCTCTACCATAACAGGTATGGTATTGGACGTGCCAATTAAAGAAGGCAACTCGGTTATTAAGAGTAACACTTTTAACGATGGAACCACCATTGCTGTTGTGGCCGACATGGGTAAAATGGTTTTCGAAGGTAAAGTTGATGAAACTGAAGTTGGCAAAATCAAGCAAGGAATGGCCTTATTACTATCGATTGGTGCAATTGAAGATGAAAAATACGATGCCTTTCTGGAATCTATCGCTCCTAAAGGAGTTGAAGAAAACGGTGCTATTCAGTTCGAAATTAAGGCCGCTGTAAAACTTAAGGAAGGTCAGTTTATACGCGCTGGATACAGCGCAACGGCCGATATTGTACTTGATCGTAGAGACAGTGTACTGGCCATTAAAGAGAAGCTGATTACCTTCAGTAACGATTCGGCTTTCATCGAAATTCAAACCGGAGAGCAGACTTTTGAAAAGCGTCTGATTACAACAGGATTATCCGACGGCATCAAGATTGAAGTGAAAGAAGGCATTAGTGAAGAAGATAAAATTAAGATTCCCAAAAGTTAATTGAATAATATTTGATACTTTTATTTAGTCAAAATAACCGGAAGAGAAATAATTTAGGATCACACCCTAAAAAAGCAATACCTATGATACGTAAATCTTTTATTGCACTTGCAAGCTTATTCATTGCTTTACCAGCATTAATGGCACAAGATCCAGTAGAATTACCGGCAAGTGAAAACAAAAAACAATGGTCGCTTGAAGAGTGTATTAACTATGCTCATGAGAATAACATTACTATTCAGCGACAAACTGTTAATACAGAGTACCAAGAAAATTTATTAAAGCAAAGTAAACGAAATCAACTGCCAGACCTGAATGCCTCTGTTGGTGCTCAATATAATTCTGGATTTAATTGGACAGAAAATGGAGGTGCTACTTCTTTTGATAGTCAAAGATATAATTCATCTTTTAGTAGTAATGTTTCGGTATTTGAAGGTCTAAATAAACGAAATACGATTAAGCGTAATCATTCTAATTTATTAGCAGCATTTGAAGATATGGAAAAAGCCAAAAATGATATTGGCTTACAAATCACAGGTTTTTATCTCCAAGTGCTTTTCAATAAAGAATTACTTAGTGTGGCAAAAGAACAATATAGTACAAGCCAACTTCAAGTTGAACGTACCAAAAAGCTTGTTGATGCCGGTAGTCAAGCAATGGGTAGTTATTTAGAAATAAAATCGCAAGCGGCTAAAGAAGCACTAAACGTTACCCAACAAGAAAATGCATTAGCAATGTCCTTACTTAATCTCGCTCAGTTACTTGACTTAGAGCGACCAATTGAGTTCGACATACAAATACCTCAAATACCGGAGTTAAACACATTTACTCCTGATCATCCTACTAATGTTTATAATACCGCTTTAGATATTATGCCTGAGATTAAAAGTGCGAACCATATGGTATCTAGCTCTGAATACGATTTAAAAATTGCTAAAAGTTTTATTTACCCAAGTTTGAGCATTGGTGCTAATTATGGAACAAGTGCTTATTTTCTTGAAGGTGCAAACAATGGTTCGTTTGGAGATCAATGGAAAGATAATCGAGGTGGCGGCATTGGTGCTACACTACGTATCCCAATTTTCAACAAACTACAGGCTCGAAACGGAGTTGCCAACGCCAAATTAAGTGTAATAGACGCACAATTTAAATTAAAACAAGAAAAACTAAATCTACGCAAAAGTATTCAGCAAGCCTATGCCGATGCAATGGCTGCTTACAACAAATATTTATCCAGTGAAGAAGCTGTTAATTCTTTTGCTGAATCTTTCCGATATACCGAGAAGAAATTTAACGTAGGATTAGTTAACTCGGTTGATTACAATGTTGCTAAAACGGATTTCACCCGTGCTCAATCTGACTTATTACAAGCTAAATATGAGTACATACTAAGAACCAAAATCCTCGACTTTTACAAAGGAATTCCAATTGAACTGTAGATTCATAATACCCTTATTTACCCTTTAATTGATACCGGATAATGCTCGTCATTATCCGGTATTTTTTAATATCTGAAAAAATCTTCTTCCTGTATCTTACATGCTATCAAACTTATTTATAAATTAGCCTTAATAAATTACTGAATCTATGAAGAAACCCGTTGTTATTGCCTTAGCAGCTATTGCTGTAATTCTTATTGTTCTTGTCATTGGAAAAAAGCAAGGATGGATTGGTCAGGAATACCAGGAAAAAGTACTTGCTGAGAAAGCTGAGTTGAGAACCATTACCGAAACCATTACAGCCAATGGTAAAATCAAACCAATGGTGGAGGTTAAAATCAGTTCCGATGTATCTGGTGAAATCCTTGAATTGCTAATCGAAGAAGGACAAGAGGTAAAAAGTGGCCAGGTACTAGCTCGTATTCAACCTGATATTTACCAACGGAATTACGAAAAAATGCAGGCCTCTTTAAAGTCGGCCGAGGCCAATCTAATACAAGCCAGCACCCAACTTCAACAAAAAGAGCTAAGTTTTAAACGCAATAAGGAATTGTGGGAAGACAACACCATTTCGCAATCAGATTTTGAACAAGCCGAATCGGAATATAAAATTGCCAAAGCCAATGTTGCTTCAGCCGAAGCAACTCTACGCAACTCAAAGGCTTCGTTGAACGAAGCCAAAGACAACCTGAATAAAACAACCATTTACGCGCCAATGGATGGAACCATATCGCGCCTGAATGTTGAAAAAGGTGAACGGGTTGTGGGTACGGCGCAGTTTGAAGGAACGGAAATGATGACCCTGGCAAACTTGCACCAAATGGAGGTATTGGTTGATGTCAACGAGAATGACATTATTCGTGTCAGTCAATATGATACTTGCCTGATTGAGGTTGATGCCTATCTCAAACAGAAATTTAAAGGAATAGTCACGCAAATTGCTAACTCTGCCAAAACACAAGGAACGAGTGCTGATCAGATTACTAATTTTGAAGTGCGGGTATTAATTTTACCAGAATCGTACGAGCATCTGGCCGATAAAAATAATAAAAACCGTTACCCTTTCCGTCCGGGTATGTCAGCCACTGTTGATATCCAAACCAATACACGCTACAGCACATTAAGTATCCCAATCCAATCGGTTACTACACGCCCCGATTCGATTAAGAACGACTCACTAAAAGTGGATATCGATAAAGATAAACGCATTGAAGTGGTATTTGTGGTTGAAGAAGGCAAAGCCGTTCAGAAGAATGTAGTACCGGGCATCCAAAACACAAAACACATCGAAATTCTGGAAGGATTGAGTGAAGGCGATGAAATCATTAGCGGCCCTTATTCGGCCATTTCGCGCAAACTAAAAAACAATGCTTCTGTTCAGGTAGTTGACAAACTTTTCGACGATAAAAAAGACTAATACGGATAACATTAATCCATCTAATTAGCAAAATGGCTTTCAATTCATTTTGCAATACATTTGGTATAATTTTCAATTAGCATTACCAGCGTGTGACTGAAATAAAATTGTTTTAGTCACCCGCTTTGTTTTAAGCCATTTCGAACTAAGAAACTATTTATTATTTTTGCGTCATAAGAAAGTAAATCATGGCAAAGATTTTAAGCATAGAAACTTCTACTGGCGTATGTTCAGTAGCCTATAGTGAAGATGGAAAAGTTATCGCGTCGAAAGAATTATTTCAGGTTAACTCGCATGCATCAAACTTAACAGTGCTCATCGAAGAGTTATTCTCATTGGACGAAACTCCAGAGATGAAAGATCTGGATGCGGTTGCTGTCAGTAGTGGCCCGGGCTCCTATACAGGTTTGCGAATTGGTGTTTCAACAGCCAAAGGCATTTGCTATGCTTTAAACAAACCACTAATTGCCATCGATTCGATGCATATTTTAACTCAGCCTATAGTTGAGAATTATGACGATAATAAGGATAGTTCTCCCTTGTTTTGTCCACTAATGGATGCCCGTCGTATGGAAGTGTATACGGCCATGTTTGATAAAGCCTTAAACTTAAAGGAAGAAATTTCGGCTAAAATTGTAGACGAAGAAACATTTAGTACCTGGTTGACCGATAAGCAAGTTGTGTTTTTCGGTAACGGAGCCGATAAATGCAAAGAGGTAATTAACCACAAAAATGCCATTTTTGTTGACGATTGCCACCCATTGGCTAAAAATCTGGCATCTCTTGCTGAGAAAAGCTTTGCTCAGGGTAAATTTGAAGATGTAGCTTATTTCGAGCCTTTCTATTTAAAAGATTTTGTGGCAACTACGCCAAAGAAAAAAGTTTTATAGGCACAACCAATAAGTACTTAAAAGCGTTTGTTTGTCATATAGAGTAAGTAATCTTAACTTATACTCTAAAACAAAACATATGAAACGCATTATTATATTTCTGTTTGTCATTTCTTTCTTCTCTAATCTTTTTGCAACAGAGGATGAAAAGAAAGACACAGTTTATATTCCACCTTATCAATTGACCGATCACCAGGCTTACCACGGAGGCGAACGCCTGGTGTTCTCGCTTAACTATGGTTTTGTTACCGGGGGTAAAGCCACCTTAACTGTTAAAGATTCGGTTTTAAACGATCATAACGTTCACCATGTGGTGGGCCGAGGTGTTACCGTCGGACTTGCTGATGTTCTTTATAAAATCCGTGATCGCTACGAAAGCTTTATCGATGTTGAAACCAATGAACCGGTTAAAGCCATCCGAAGCATCCGCGAAGGCAGGTACCGCTATTATAACGAAGTAGAATACAACCGGGATTCATCGCAGGTAATGTCTAAAAAATCGGGCGTTCACACTGTTCAGGAAGGCATTCTTGATATTCTTTCGGCTTTTTATTTTGCGCGCAACCACAAGTTTAACGAAGAACTTGTTGAAGGCGAAGTCATAGAGTTTATGACCTACTTTTCGGACGAAAATTTCCCATTGCGCATACGCTACCGTGGAACAGAAGTAATTAAAACAAATTTTGGTAAAATTGAATGCTATAAATTTTCACCTGTAACCGAAGTAGGCCGGGCTTTTAAAACTGAAGATGACATGCACGTGTGGATTTCACGCGATAATAATCGCATCCCCATTCGAGTCCGATTCGACCTTGCCGTTGGGTCTTTCACATGCAACCTCACAGAGTTTAAAGGACTAAAACATCCCTTTAGCAGTGTGCGACATTAGCCATATTTAAATTAAACCGTCAGCTTTTAAATCATTCCATTCGTTTTTTACACGAATTCCCTTATTTTTGCAGCGTTTTTTAAGATAATAATAATCACAATTTCAATAGTATGGCAACTACAGCTGATTTTAGAAATGGGATGTGTATCGAATACAATGGACAATTATTTTTCATTGTACAATTTCAACACGTAAAACCGGGAAAAGGAGCTGCGTTTGTAAGAACAAAACTTAAAAATGTATCAACCGGTAAAGTGATTGAGAATACATTTAACGCGGGAGTAAAAGTTAACGAGGCAAGAGTAGAGCGTCGCCCTCATCAGTTCTTGTATAATGATGACATGGGTTATCACTTTATGAATGCTGAAACATTCGAGCAAGTTCCAATCGAAGAAGGCCTGATTGACAATACTGCATTGTTAAATGAGGGAATGGAAGTTGAAGTAGTTTACCATGCGGATACTGAAACACCTTTAATGGTTAACCTGCCAACCAACGTGGTATTCGAAGTAACCTATACTGAACCAGGCGTTCGTGGCGATACTTCATCAACAAACTCATTAAAACCGGCAACTGTAACCACAGGAGCAAACATTATGGTTCCTTTGTTTATTAATACCGGTGATAAAATTAAAATTAATACAAGCGACAACTCTTACGTTGAGCGTGTAAAATAATTTTACGCAAAGAACATCCCTGTTATAGGTTTATTTTTAACCAGTTACAAATAACCTACAACAGGGCATTTTCTTTCTTAAGCAAGGATGCAATTAAATTAACTGACTTTTATAGGTTTTTTTTAATACCTTAGTTGGAAAGAGGCAGCTTTTATGGTTACGCAATTAAAAAAGAAACGACTACGATTATACAAGGATAGGCTAAATATTATCCTTGATATTGCGCAGACCATAAATGAAGATCACACCATTGACGACTTATTATCAGAGTTTGAGATTCTGCTTCGCGAAGAATTGGAAGTAGGTAAGGTTTTGGTTTACACTTTATCTAACGATAAGTGGCAAAACTTACTGGCATCAGGTGTAACGGAAGATGAAGCATCAGCCATTGATGTAGAAAATGATCTTTTGCAATACGATACCATTGAGAGCATCACCCTATCACATCCACCGCATTTGAAAGGATTTGATGCAGTGATTCCGCTTTTCCACCGTTATAAAGCAATTGGTTATGTACTCATAGGTGATATTGAAGAGGAGCAACAAGGTATTAGTCCTACCATTAAGCATCTGAAACTTATTCAGATTATCTCTAACCTTATTATTGTATTTGTTGAAAACAAACGCATGCAAGGTGAACTTCTTGAACAGCAGATGATCAGGAAAGAGATGGAGTTAGCTTCCCGTATTCAAAATCAGCTGGTACCCAATAAGCACCAGCTACCCAAAACCTCTAAACTGGATATTCACACCTATTATCAGCCACACATGGGTGTAGGTGGCGACTATTACGATGTTTTCCGATTATCGCGCAATACCATTGGTTTTTGCATAGCCGATGTGTCAGGAAAAGGAATTTCGGCTGCCATGTTGATGTCCAATTTTCAGGCGGTTATTCGCTCGCTATTTACTTACCGTTGCAACCTAAAAAAATTATTGCATCAATTAAATACCCGGGTAAATGAGAGTGCCAATAATGAGAAGTTTATTACACTTTTTATTGGTCGTTATAACCTTATTACCCGTCGCCTGAGCTATGTTAATGCAGGGCACTTACCTCCGCTTTTGTACGATGCCCGCAAACACCAGCTGGTTCATTTGGAAAATGGCTGTATCGGATTAGGCATGCTCGATGTTATACCATCCATTGAACTGGGTAAGATTCATATCCCTAAAGGTTCCAAACTTTTGGCTTTTACGGATGGTTTAGTTGAGCTGGATGACGGTCACCAGGTGGAATCCGGTGCCGAAGAAGTTGAGGCAATTCTAAATAATCCGCACCCTCTTGAGCAAAACTTCCAGGGCTTGCGCAATATAATCGATCGCATTGAAAACGACGGTGCTGCTTTTGATGATATTTCCTTAATCGGTCTTGAATTTCAATAAAAAAAAGCAGACATCTCTGCCTGCTTTTCTGTTTCGTTTATTTGTTTTATTGAGCAATTACTAAAAAGTAATTTTTCTTTCCTTTTTGAACTAACAGGTATTTATCATTTAGCAGTGCAGAATCGTTTACCATTAATTCAGCATCTGTCACTTTTTCTTTGTTGATGCTCATTCCACCACCTTTAATTGTGCGACGCAATTCTCCTTTTGATGGAAAAACATTCGCCTTTTCGGCCAATAAATCGATAACATTAACACCTTCGTTAAATAAAGCTTTATCAACATTAAACTGTGGTACCCCATCAAATACGGCTAATAATGTTTGCTCATCAATTTTTCGTAAAGCTTCTGTAGTGGCTTTTCCAAATAAAATTTGTGATGCCTCCACTGCCGAGTCATACGCCTCGCGACCATGAACCATAACCGTTACTTCTTCAGCTAATCGCTTTTGCATGGCGCGTAAGTGAGGTGCTTCAGCCTGTTCTTTAGCCAATACTTCAACATCTTCTTTCGTTAGCATGGTGAAGATTTTGATGTATTTTTCAGCATCCGAATCAGATGTATTCATCCAGAATTGGTAAAAATGATATGGGCTGGTTTTTTCTGGATCTAACCATACGTTCCCACTTTCGGTTTTACCAAACTTACCTCCGTCAGCCTTGGTAATCAGCGGACAAGTCATGGCAAATGCTTCACCTCTTTCTTTTCGTCTGATCAACTCAGTACCAGTTGTAATATTACCCCACTGATCTGATCCTCCCATTTGAAGCTTACAGTTCTTCTCGCGATACAAATGCAAAAAGTCAAAGCCCTGAACCAATTGGTAAGTAAACTCGGTAAATGACATTCCAACGCGTGACTCTTCACCCAAACGTTTTTTAACCGAGTCTTTGGCCATCATGTAGTTAACGGTAATGTGCTTACCGATATCACGAATGAACTCAAGAAAAGTAAAATCTTTCATCCAATCGTAATTATTCACCATTTCGGCACCGTTGGCTAAAGACGAGTCAAAATCCAGAAATAATGACAATTGCTTTTTTAAACAATCCTGATTATGACGCAAGGCAGCTTCATCCAATAAGTTACGCTCCTGCGATTTACCCGATGGATCACCAATCATACCAGTTGCGCCACCCACTAAAACCAATGGTTTGTGTCCACAAGCCTGGAAATGCTTTAACATCATAACACCTACCAAATGGCCGATGTGCAACGAGTCGGCAGTCGGGTCTATACCCACATAAGCCGATGTCATTTCTTTTCCAAGTTGCTCTTCTGTTCCGGGCATTACATCGTGTATCATGCCACGCCATTTTAGTTCTTCTACAAAATTCATGGTAAGTGCATTATTTATTGTCTATATAAGACGCTATTATACATGTTTAAAATTCAAGATCACAAAGATAACAAAAACCATTAGCCCATTAACCCGACGCTTACCTAAAATTTATTTAATACATTACCAATTTTATGATTGTATTTTCATCAAAGTAGATCCTTAAAAATCTATGGCAAATCACTATGCTTTTTAACAAGTCATTAACCTTTTAACCATCTATATTTGGTAATTTTGCACTTTTTGTTGAGTCATTATTTTAATCTTTAGTAGAAGTAATTAAATGAAGTCAATTATTAATAACTTCATGGTATTACATCTAATTCTGACAAAAATTAAATCCAGAAAAATGAAATTTCTTGCCCCTATATTGCTCATTCTATTCTGTCAATTGAGTTTTGCTCAGAAAAAACAAGTATCAGCTACTTTTATCAACACACCTCTAAAAATCGATGGTCAACTAAACGAAAGCTCTTACCAGGAAGGTCAACCGGCTACTGACTTTACTCAATTAGCCCCCTACAATGGTCGACCAGCGATGCAAAAATCTAAAGTTTGGTTTTTCTATGACAACTCTGCACTATACCTTGGAGCAATGTTATATGATACAGCACCGGACAGCATCTATAACTACCTGACCGAACGCGATGACATTGGCAATTCTGATTATTTTGGTGTATACATCGATCCATACAACGAAGGACAATTAGCCTATGGTTTTTATATCACGCCTGCGGGAGTTCAATCCGATTCCAAAGCCGTTAAAAGTGATAAAGATCGGGAAGACAGTAATTGGGATGCAGTATGGGAAAGTAAAACCCAATTAACTAACGAGGGCTGGATTGTTGAAATGCGCATTCCCTATTCTGCTTTGCGTTTTCCTAATAAACCAGTTCATTTATGGGGAGTTAATATTTTTCGAAACATCCGACGACATAATTCTAATAATACCTGGAACTTTATTGACCGTAATGTGTCGGGCTGGATTCATCAACAGGGAGAATTAACCAATATAAAAAACATTAAACCGCCAATCAGGCTATCTTTCACGCCATACCTGGCAATGTATCTCGAGCATAACGAAAAAAATGACAATACCGATTTCATTTACAAAGGAGGACTTGATTTAAAATATGGCATTAGCGAGAGTTTTACTCTGGATATGATGCTGATTCCTGATTTTGGCCAAATTCAATCGGATGATAAACAGCTTAATCTATCACCATATGAAATTTATTACGATGAACGTCGCCAGTTTTTTACTGAAGGAATGGAGCTGTTTAACCGGGCAGAAGTGTTTTACTCGCGTCGTATTGGTAATCGACCAAAGTTTAGCGATCATGCCGATGATGCCTTACAGGAAAATGAGGAAATATACGATCGGTCTTCTGAAACACAGTTAATTAATGCTACCAAAATATCGGGCCGGAATAAAAATGGTCTTGCCATAGGCTTTTTAAATGCCATGTCGCTTAACTCTTATGCAACCCTAATCGATACCATTGAAGGAAATAAAAGAGATGTTTTAATCCAGCCCTTTACCAATTACAATGTGTCGGTTGTGGATCAGTCACTAAAAAACAACTCCTACATTAGCCTGATCAACACCAATATGATGATGTATGACAATCCTTTTATGGCAAATGTTACGGCTACTGAATTTCAATTTCGCGATAAAAGTCTGAATTATGCCTTAACCGGTAAAGGCGGCATCAGCCACCGGGGAGCCGATCAAAAAGAAACGGGTTGGTTTACCGAAGTTGAACTGGCTAAAAACGGTGGCATGTGGCAATACGGAGTTTCGCAAGAAGCCTATTCACATGATTATAATCCCAATGACATGGGATATTTAAGGCGCAATAATTTATTTGATACCGATGCCTTTATCCGTTTTCAACAGGTTGAACCCTTTGGTATATTCCGGGAGATGACAACCATGCTTGAATTGAAGCACGACATGGCCATGGAACCTTTTAAGGTAAAAGATAAAAGGATTGAGCTCGAATTGGAATGGCAATTCATGAATAATTATGGTTTTGAATTGTTTGGTGCCTACATGTCGGAAGAACATAACTACGATGAGCCGCGTGTTCATGGTCGCTTCTTTTACAAACCAGAGGGATATATCTACCGCGGATCGGTGCACAGCGACTGGACAAAAAAGCTAAGTGCCTACATGTATTTTGGTGGTTATGAACGGCCGGATCGTAATCAATGGGGGAATTGGGCCGGGTCAGGCGTTAACTGGCAAGCAAGCCAAAAACTGGTTTTCGATTTCGAGTTAAATTACGATGGTGAAACCAACGACTACGGCTATGTAAGTAAAAACGACAGCAATGATAGCATACATTTCTCAAGGCGCGATTTGGCAACCATTGAAAATGTGTTGCAGATGGCTTATACTTTCAATAATAAACTAAGTCTCCGGGTTCGTGGTCGTCATTATTGGTCAAGTGTTGAAAACAAATCCTTTTTCCTTTTGCAGGAAGATGGCACACTTTTACCCGACAATGACTACGCTGAAAATCACGACAACAACTTTAATGCTTTTAATGTAGATATGGTATTAAGGTGGGTATTTGCTCCAGGTTCAGAGATGACATTGGGCTGGAAAAATGCCATCTTTAATCGCGAAAGGTCAGTGACCAATGGCTATCGCGAAAATTTAAGAATCGTTAGAAACAGTCCGCAAGTCAACACCCTTTCTTTTAAAATTCTTTATTACATCGATTACAATTCAATATTTGGTAACAATTCTTAATAATAATTCAAACATATATTGCGTACATTCGCGGCTGATCTAATCACCACGATGATAAATACGCATTAAGCATAGCGGTTATTGGCATTCACATTTTATACCAGTAACACTTACTGTGCAACAACCAAAATAACTCAGAACATTTTGGAAAGTGGCACTCTTTACGGATTTATTAATGGTGGACATTTAGTTAATAACCATTAAACAATTACCCCGCTCCCGCCCTCACAGGAACATAACTAATTAATTATTTTAAAATGAAACAATTATTCATTTTAGCATTTTCAATGCTTTGGTTGGGCGCAATGGCACAACATCACGACAACAATGAGCACACAGCCCATAACTCAGGCCATGCTCATCAAACTTCAACTCATGGAAAGCACAAACTTTCGCTCTACACTGGTTTTACACACATCCCTTCTGCGTTTTACGAGCACGAAACACATGAAGAAAGTACGGGAAAATGGGTTCCAACAATTGGTGTGGATTACTACTATTCGCTAAATAAAAACTGGGAATTAGGTTTATTGGGTGATGTTGAATTAGACGAATATTACATTAAAACATCCAACCATGATGAATTGGAGCGTAACAATGTGGTCGTACTGGCTGCCGTTGGTAAATACAAGCCAACACACCGTCTGGGATTTTTAGCAGGCCCTGGTATGGAATGGGAGTTTAACGAAAACAAGGATACAAAAAGCTTCTTTGTTCTGAAAATGGGTATTGAATACGAAGTAGCCATTGAAAAAGGCTGGGAACTAACACCAATCTTCAGCTACGATTTTAAGGAAGAATACAGTGCTTATGGATTTGGTATAAGCATAGGTAAACGCTTTTAATTAATAAGACCTAGATAGAAAAGCCGGCAGAAACAGCCGGCTTTTTTTGTTAATGGCGTCTAAAAAAAATATATTTAAATACTTCTTTGATTAACCTTACTTTATTATGAGAGCAGTTTCGATTATACTACTGGCAGTTTTATTTTTACCAACATCATACGCACAATCGCCCAGATTTAAAGCAAAATATCTGGATGCTATTCGTAGCCAAAGCCTGCAAAAACATGTATATACCCTGGCAGCTGACTCCATGAAAGGAAGAGACACCGGCTCTGAAGGTGAGCACAAAGCAGCCAAATATATAATTGAACAATTCGAAGCCAACGGATTAAAACCTTTTAATGACACAAGCTATTTGCAGAATATCGGATTATGGAGTTTTCAGTGGGATAAATTCGAATTTAACTCACCAAACAAAGTCATCGAACCATACAAAGATTTAGTTTATTTGAGTTCTTCACCTATCGATGAAACCCTGCATGCTCAATGTGTTTTTATAGGAAATGGTTCTGACTCCATCATCGATAAGTTAAAATTGGAAGGAAAAATTGCTTTTGCTTTGGTGGATAACTTCAGGCGTTGGTATCGGGTTGCCAGTAAAGTCAAACAAAAAGGAGTTAAAGCCATTATTATTGCACACCATAACGATGCAGATGCTTTCTCTCAACTATCCGATCGTGTGTATACGTCTCACCAAAGCCCTTCCATCAGGCAAAGTAAACCCACCTTCTCGGATGCCATGATTAAAGCCTTTGCCGCCGATCAGTCGCTGACTGAAGTTTTATTTGATTTACCTGTTGATAGCCTTAAAAACTTAAGTAAGCCCCGTCAGTTTCGAAAATTACCCACTCCAAAATTATCCCTACGCTGCCCACTAACTATCGAACCGGCTGAAGCATACAATGTAGCGGCCTATCTGCCTGGTAAAAAGAACCAAAATGAAGCCATTGTAATAACGGCTCACTACGATCATGTTGGTGTTAATTACAAAGGTATATGCGTAGGCGCTGATGATAATGCCAGTGGTACGGCTGCTGTTTTAGAACTGGCCAAGGCCTTCGAACCCTTAAAAGGCAAACTGGATAAAAACCTGATTTTCTTAACCACATCGGGTGAGGAAAAAGGATTATTGGGCGCTTTTTATTTTGCCAACCATCCCACGGAACATCGTTTCAACATTAAAGCCAATGTTAACATCGATATGATTGGCCGAATTGATTCTACACACAAAAGCAATTACATCTATACAATTGGGAATAATCACTACCCCGAATTTGACTCCCTGCTGCATGTGGCCAATAATATGATCGAGCCTTTAAGCATTCAATACGATTACAACAAATCACAAGGCTTTGGTAATTTCCTGCGATTATCAGATCATTATGCCTTTCATCGCATAGATATTCCGGTAATGGGTTTCTTTAGCGGGCTACATAAAGATTATCACAAGCCCACCGACACCCCCGACAAAATTGACTATTCTGAAATGGAGCAACGGGTTAAATTAATTTTTAACACCATCTATCTGGCCGCTCAGCAGTCCGCTTTTAATTCAGAAGATGACTAAATACATTTGCTTTATGCCCGAAAGAAACTATTTTAGCCGTTTCTGAAAAAGTATAAACTAATAATATTGATATGTCAGGAATATTTAAGACAATTAAAAGTTTTCCAAAGGTGTTTTGGGTATCCAATACCATGGAATTATTCGAAAGATGGGCATGGTATGGATTTTATATGGCCTTTGCTTTATACTTAGTTGGCTCAAAAGATACGGGAGCGCTAGGCTTTAGCGCCAATGAGAAAAGTATAATCATGTCAACAGGTACTTGGTTATTATATTTATTACCCCTTTTTACTGGCGCAATAGCAGACAGGATTGGTTATAAAAAAGTCTTGATTCTTTCTTACGCTATGTACATTAGTGGTTATTGGATGTTATCGAACTTTAATTCGTTTGGTTTAATGCTAGCTGCATACATTTATTTAGCTGTTGCTGGTGCTTTATTTAAGCCAATAATTTCTGCAATGATATCAAAAACTACTACATCAGAGAGTTCTTCCATAGGCTTTGGAATCTTTTATATGATGATCAATATTGGTGGTTTCATTGGTCCTTTCATAGCTGGAGCTATATATCAAAAGAGTTGGGATTGGGTATTTTATATATCCATGATTACAATCTCGATCAACTATATCTTTGTTTTTTTCTTTTTTAAAGAACCAGGTAGAGAAAAGGATCAAAATAATGAGCCATTAGGGCAAGTTTTTATTCAAGCTTTAAAAAATATTGGTATTGCTCTTAGTAATTTTAAATATGTGCTGTTCTTAGTTATAATGATAGCCTTTTGGACAGCTTTCAATCAGCTATATTTTTCATTTCCTGTATTTGTAGATGATTGGGTTGATACCTCCAACCTTTACAATGCGCTCCATTCCGTTTGGCCATGGCTAGCTGAGAGCATTGGAACAGCTGAAGGAACAATAACTGCCGTTACCATTGGCAGTTTAGATGCCTTCTTCATTATCATCTTCCAAATATGGATTTCTGGCCTGGTAATGCGCTACAAACCACTGAACGCTATGATGAGTGGTATATTGGTTCTTGGCATTGGAGTAGGTATGATGTTCGCATTCCAAAATAGTTTCTTTGTGATACTGGGTATTCTAACATTTAGTATAGGAGAAATGGCCAGTAGTCCTAAGTTTACTGAATATGTAGGTAGCATTGCTCCTCCAGATAAAAAGGCGCTATACATGGGAACTTCATTCCTGCCAATTGCAATGGGCTACTTATTTGCTGGTGTAGTTTCAGGTGATATGTACGATAAGGTTGCAGGAAAACTATATTTATTAAAACAAGAAGTTGCCAAACGTGGATTAGAGATTCCTGACATTTCTGAAACTTTCACTAAAAATAATTATCTGCAAAAAGCTGGAGAATTAATGAATATGGACCAACATGAACTAACAAGTTTCTTATGGGTCAATTATAACCCATCTAAAATATGGATGTTATATGCTGGCATCGCAGCTGGAGCTGTTGTCGCTTTATTTATCTATGATAAATTTATATTGAAATCAAAAGCATAACTAGATAAAATGCTATAAAAAGCCCGAAGCCATAAAGCTTCGGGCTTTTTTTGTCATTTTAAACTAAAACTCCGCCCCTCCATCACCTTAACCTCAATCTCAACATACTAATCGATTTAACGTATTGAACATTAAACTTCATTCCTAATCTCAAGAAAAACAGTCCGACTGAGCTTATACTCATCAGAAGTTATAAAATATCTAAAAGTATGTAACTAACGTGCTGTACATGCGTAGAGGCATATTCAAAATCCCAGACACCTTGTGTTTATTAACTATTAATACGACGCAAGAAAACATCCTCTTACGGAGGAACAAATAACTTTACTTAATTGAATATGATTGGTTTAAGTTTTATGAACAACATTAAAATTGGCGCACGATTAAACTATATACTCGGTGCTATCGTGATTGCTGCTATTGTAATAATCGGTGCTTACTCTTCTTACAAAGAGTACCAGCTAATTACTTCGGAAATGGAATCCATTTCTACCACACAAACACAGGATTTAAAGCGGCTTATTGACGTTCAGATTAATGATCGCCAAAACTTTGTGAATTCGGGTTCAAAAATCATGGAACGAATTGCTGATCTGCAACCATTTTCCTTTGATAACAATTCTCAAGCCCAGCTAACGGTAACGAACCAAATCAGTGGTGAGGAAATGCAAATTTCACTTCCGAGTTTAATACATGGTAAACAGCCAATGCTGCACCAATATCAACTCGTTGATGAAGTTGGAGAAATGATTAATGGTACAGCCACGGTTTTTCAAAAAATACCACAGGGATTTCTGCGCATATCAACCAATGTCAGAAAAAAGAACGGCGAGCGTGGCATCAATACATTCATCGATAACAACTCGCCTGTTTCTAAAAAACTTCTTAAAGGCGAAAGCTATTACGGACGTGCATTTGTTGTGGATGACTGGTACCTCACCGCCTACGAACCTCTAATGATTGATGGAAAAGTTGAAGGTATATTATACGTCGGTATCAAGGAAAAAGACATGGCCGGTATTAAAGAAGTATTCTATGGTAAGAAATACCTGGATACGGGTTACCCTTTTCTGGTTAACAAAGATGGTGATTTGCTAATTCATCCAACAGAAGAAGACACAAATATTGCGCAAGCCAATTTTTTCAAAGAAATTTTGGCCAGTACAAATGAAAATGGATCAATTCAATACGATTGGAATGGCGAAGCCAAAATATTGTACTACCAGCGTGTTAGTCTTATTGATGCCTATGTCGTTATCACGTTCTTTAAATCCGAATTAAGCAATCTGGTTTTTAAGAATATTCTGATCATGGGGATAATTTTTATAATTGTCGTTTCTCTTTTAATCATTGTCATTCGCTTTGTAAGTCGCTCCATCACGCAACCACTATCGGAATGTGTTGCATTTACCGAGCAGCTGGCCAATGGTAACTTATCTGCAACGGTTAATATTGATCAGAAAGATGAAATTGGCACACTGGCCAAAGCATTGCAAAATATGATTTTGAAGATTGATGATGTGGTTAGCGATATTATTCGTGGTGCTGAAGATATCGCCGGAGCAAGTCATCATGTGAGCAATACCTCATCGCAACTCTCGCGTTCAGCAACCGAACAGGCCGCATCGGTCGAAGAAGTTTCGTCAACCATGGAAGAGATGGTGAGTAACATCGAACAGAACAATGTGAATGCCAAAAATACCCGTGATGTTTCTCACAAAGTTTTGAAGAACATCCAGGAAATGGGTAACTCAACCAATGAATCATTGGCTGCGAGTCACACTATTGTTGAAAAGATTAATGTGATTAACGAGCTTGCACAACAAACTAACATTCTATCTTTAAATGCCGCTGTTGAAGCAGCCAGAGCTGGTGAGGAAGGAAAAGGATTTGCAGTAGTTGCGAGTGAAGTACGTAAACTAGCTGAAAACAGCAGAGCTTCGGCCAATGAAATTATTGAGTTAACCGATAAAAGTCTTGGTTTAAACAACGAAGTAGGAACGCAGATGAATGAGGTGGCTCCTGAAGTTGAGAAGACCTCTAATCTGGTTGAAGAAATATCTGCTTCAAGTGAAGAACAGTTAAGAGGTGCCGAACAGGTAAATTCAGCCATGCAACAACTGAATCAAATAACCCAGCAAAATGCTTCATCGAGCGAAGAATTAGCGGCCAGCTCCGAGGAACTTACCTCACAAGCTGAGAACCTCAAACAAATTGTCAGCTTCTTTCATAAGTAAAAGACAAAGCTCTATAAGCAAATTAGCCCGGAACAATTAAGTCCCGGGCTAATTTGCTTTATGCTAAAGCTACATTTAGTTTCTTCGGCGATTTCCACCACGGTTACCACCACCCTGACGGCCACCACCTTCTTTTGGACGAGCCTCTTTAATGTTGATGATCTTACCATCGTATTCAGCTCTGTCTAATTCGTAGATCGCTTTTTTAGCGGCCTCATCATCCGGCATCTCTACAAAACCGAATCCACGTGATTTTCTGGTCTCACGATCCTTGATAACTTTTGCGGATGTTACCTGTCCGTACTCTTCAAATAGGTCTTTCAAATCCTCATCCCAGATGTTATCTGTCAAACCTGCAATAAAAATATTCATGCTTTAACACTTAATAAAATTATACCCAGATGCTGCTTGCATCCATTACTTATTAAAAAAGAAGAAAATTGAGAATTGAAATGTAGTGGCTTCCGGAAGAATCAATGAAGAAGAACTAAAATTCAGCGAATATCAAATACCTATCTTTTAAAATACCACGCAAAGGTAGATAAATAAATTAGAGTCCAGCCTTTTGCTCTCATAAAGAGTGTTAATTTGAAAAGTGTTTGATAATCCCGGTTCAGTCATTAAACATTTTTCCAGGATTTATTTATTCATCATCCAAAAGTAATTGAGAAAATAAAACTTAAATTAGTATTACAATCTAACGATACACGATGGATTATCTAAATGTTTTCAAAAAAATAAAGGCTCTGGCCGAAACAGGTTTGGTCTATGCCACTAACGGTTATGAGGTTGAACGCAATCAGGAGTTGATAGATCTCAGTCAGGAATTAATAGCAGCACTTGCCAATCAACCCATCGAAGCTTTTGATAAGTTTTATCTGCCTCCGAAAGAATACCCTACTCCCAAAGTAGATGTACGCGCCTTAATATTAAATGAGAAAGATGAAATATTAATGGCTAAAGAAAAGATGGATGTTCGATGGGCCGTACCAGGCGGATGGGCCGATGTTGGCCATAGTCCTTCTGAAGTGGTTGTTAAAGAAGTTGAGGAAGAAACCGGAATTATTGCCGAAGTGGAACGCGTATTAGCCATCTATGACAAGCGTTGCCATCCGCATCGACCTCAACCATGGTATGTTTATAAAATCATGTTCCTATGTAAGGCTACCGGTGGTGAATTGCGGGGCAATTTCGACATTGAAGCATCTGATTGGTTTGCCATTGATCAACTGCCACCTCTGTCGGAAGATCGAATACTTGCTTCGCAGATCCAGGAATTGTATCACTTAGCTAAAAATCCTCATTTACCAATTGTGTGCGACTAATTTAATTTGGAAATGCTTAATCTACGTTGCGAGTTCTGATTATTTCGTTAGGCCTTATTTGATTGGCTTTGAAGATCGGATTCAAACCGACTTAAAACCTTATCTTTGCCCATCAATTAACTTTCTTATGTCAGAGAATCAAGAACAAACAAGTGGCTATTTTTATACATTTCTGGCATTTCTATGCTGGGGATTATTGCCTATCTACTGGAAATTACTCAGCCATATTTCGGCATTGGAAATTTTATCGCACCGTATTTTCTGGTCACTCATCTTTGTGCTCGCATTTTTGGCATGGAAAAAACAACTGAATCTAAAACCAATATTCAGCAACAAAAAAGCCTTAGGCACATTGATTATTACCGGCCTACTGGTGGGGAGCAATTGGGGAATTTATATTTACGCCGTTAACATCAACCACATTGTGGAAGCAAGCCTTGGGTATTACATTACGCCTTTGTTAAATGTGGCCCTGGGCATGGTATTTTTAAAAGAACGCCTGAATAACATTCAAATAATTGCGCTTGTATTGGCCGCCGGTGCTGTTACCTATCTGACAGTTGACTATGGTGAGTTTCCCTGGATTTCAATATACCTGGCAGCTTCATTTGGCGTTTATGGCTTATTAAAAAAGATAAGTGGTGTAGATGCAATGCCCGCACTCGCCATTGAAACATTGGTTCTTACTCCATTCGCATTAGTTTATATAGTATGGGGCATGATAAGCGGTAAAGGCCACCTTTTTGTTGAAAGTGTTCAAACCGATACTTTACTGATCTTGGCAGGCGTTGCCACCACCTTACCATTATATTGGTTCGGTTTAGGTGCCAAGCGCATTTCACTCACCTCTGTGGGATTTATGCAATACCTGGGGCCGACCATCATGCTGTTTCTTGGTATATTTATTTACCACGAAGGCTTCCCCAGTGAAAAGCAAATTGCCTTTTCGGCTATTTGGCTTGCCTTAGCTCTGTATAGCTATACAATTATCAGAACTTATCGAAAACATAGAAAATCAAAACATTTGTAAGCTGTTAAGTAGGATAAATATCACTTAATTCATTACAAAAAGGATTTACCTTTGAAGCTCATTAAACAGAACATGCAGCATTCAATAATAAAAGCCTATACTGCCCTTTTTGCAGGGTTAATCATCATCGGATTTTCTGCCATTCTAATTAAATCGGCCGAAGCACCCGGAATGGTTACTGCCTTCTATCGGGTAGGAATTGCTTCAACGGTCTTGCTAATCCCTTTTTTAAGCAGATGGAAGCAAGTCAAGATGCTAACGCGAAAGGCTTTATTAATGCCCCTATTGGGAGGCATTGCCTTTGGCATCGATACCGGCCTTTGGTCGTGGGGAATCGAAATAAGCAATGCCACCATCCCTACTTTAATGGCCAATATGGCTCCTTTATGGGTGGGCATTGGTGCTTTTCTCATTTTTAAGGAACGACAACGCAAAGGCTTTTGGATTGGTTTAAGCATTGCCATTGGGGGAACTTTTTTAATGGCCTGGCAAAGTTTTCATATGGGAAAAGGTTTGTTTGCTGGCATCATTATAAGTTTGTTGGCCGGTATATTTTATGGCATTTACCATTTGTTTACACAGCAAGGCCGGGCACTGATGAGTACACTCCTATACCTATCCATCAGTACTTTTGCTGCTGCCATAACCGTAGGATGTATCATAATCTGGAGCCCCAACTATTCCTTTACAGGCTACGATCAATCAACCTGGATTATTTGGCTGGTATATGGTATTGGTGTACATGTGGGTGGCTGGACACTTATTAATTATTCGCAGGGACATTTAAAAGCAACCACAGTCTCGCCCACTTTGCTGGGTCAACCGGTTATTACAGCTATCGCGGCCTTTTTTATTTTAAACGAATCTTTAAGTATTTGGCAAATTGCCGGAGGATTAATTGTCATCAGTGGAGTATATCTGGTTAATATCAGTCGCTTAAAAAAGTAAATACCTGACACATATACGCATCAGGCATTTATAATGCTATCCAATCCATTATCGCTTAATTAGCTTTACGGTATAAGTATCACTCTCTGTTTTAATCGTAACCAGATAAATTCCATTTTTCAACCCATCCAACTTAAGTTGATTATTTGCAGGAACAACTGATTTAAGCAACTGACCACTTAATGAATAAACCTCAACCAAATCAGCATCAACACCTAAATACACAATTGTATTTCCTGGATTCGGATATAACAGTTGTTTGTTGTCGGCGCGAATACGATCGGTATTGGTTGCAATTGTATGGGTCCATATTCCCCGGTGTGTAGATACAATTACCTGATCACCGTTAAATGCAAATATCTCGGCACTTAACCCCGCAGGCAAACCTGTTAGTTCGGTAAACGATTCGCCAGCTGTCACACTCTGGTAAACACCGGAACTCCAGCTCGAAGCATAAAGAACCCCATTATTATAAGCTAAGGCTTCAAAATCAAGGTTACTAATACCGCTAGTTGTTGCTTCTTCCCAGGTGTTTACATTCCATCGTAGTAATTTATTGTTCCACCCCTGATAACGGATATGTAAAAAGGCTACACCAGGTGTTGGTGTTACCAGGTAAATATCATCATCCTCATCTCTCGAATCCAGATTAGCTAAATTTATTCCATTCATATGAAGTGTCCAGGCCGTTGCGCCATTATCATCCGAAATATACAAACGAATGGCATTGGCACCTGAGGTGGTTTCATAGCCCGCCATATAGGCATTGGTGCCATCTCCGCATACCTTAAGCGGCATAAAATTAGCCGGTATATTACTCGTTATCTCTATCCATGATGTACCACCATTGTTTGAGGTGTAATATTTATCACTACCTGTAGTCGAGTATGCATATAAAACTGAACCATTAACACCTAATAATTTAAGATTATCCTGTGTTCCTGGAGCTGTGATTTCACTCCAGCTGGCTCCATTATTATCTGATTTAACTACCCTGTCCGGTTCAGGATTATCATCGGGAAACACATAAAAGTTTGCAAACAATGAAGTCCCATCGTGCAAAAAACCAGTCACATGTTGCAAGGTAGAGGCAGGCAAGCCTGTGTTCCACTGACTCCAAGTATCGCCATTATTATCTGAAGCAAAAATGCCAGATATAAATAATGAAGCCAGTATGTTATCACCACTAACAATCATATCATCAAAATCAGTGGCTAAGGCTCCATTGTTTCTTTGAAAGATATTTGTGCCTGCATCGGCAGAATAATGAATCCCATCATCTATAAATGAGGCCATAAACTCATTTGCGGTCGCATAAAGCCCCATTGCAAATTCTTTGCCTGTGGTAACCGGCACTGTTAATGCCGTCCAGTTATCACCATGATCAGATGAAGTGTAAGCCCCTACATCTAAATTTCCATCCAATACCGAAGCATATATACGATCTGCATTGTTGCCTCCCCCGGCTGCAAAAGCAATTCCGCTGGCCCAACTTGTGCTTAAATCTGTCCAGCCATCATTAATCAGGTCATACCTAAAGATACTGCTTTCGCCATATACAACGAGGTGATCTCCCGATTTCACTATTTGTTCAATGGAGTTTTCGGGGTAGGCTGGTGTAAAAGGTGGTAAATCTACTGTTACGCCATCATCTGTTACGCCCAGAAATTCATCATTCCCAGAGTTATTTTCATGCACGATATATACCTTTGAATTGGCCGAAAACAAGTATACGTCTCTGTTTGCTGTGGGCAAATCAGCACCTTTGGTCCAGGTACTACCTTCGTTGGTTGAATAGTAAAGGGCAAAGTCTCCCGTAGTGTCATCCTCAATAAGTGCAATTATTCGAGTGCCCACCACCCCTAACAACTCAGTCATGTAATAGTTGTTGGGTAAACCACTTGTTGGAAGGCTCCATGAACTGCCATCGGTAGTTAGTACAATACCTTCCCATCGGTTTGTACCAATTAAGGTTGTACCAACGCTGGCCATTCCTTCGATACGTAAACGATTGTAAACACTAAATAAATTGTTATTCACCAAGGTCCAGTTAAGTCCGTTATCTGTTGACTTAAATACACCTCCGGCCGTTCCGATATACCAATTACCCTGATGCTTAACAATGGCTTCAGCAAAGGGTAACTCTAAATCATCGCTGGTCATTTGTGTCCATTGAGCCGAAGCCGACCAAGTCATCCCAATCAACAATAAGCCTAAAAGTAGAAGTCTGTTCATATAAACAATTTTTATAGGTTATACATGCGATGAATGAGGCATGGATTTATCTGTTATTCCCCAATCATCATTCATCAAAATCAAAACAGTTAATATAAATTGAAATTGATCCGGCGTCAATGCTTAATTCCGATCTGATTAAGTATTTCATTAATGATTTCAGATGATATTTTTTGTAAATGGTCAACTAATCAGTTAAAGGTGCAAATGTTTCCCGATTTTGTTACAACTGTAAAAACATTCTATCTTCATACCATACAAATACCTGATATTAAGATGGAATTTAAAATCACCCCTTTTAATCAATTAGAATTAAACGAGTTATATAAGCTGTTGCAATTGCGGATTGATATTTTTGCCGTCGAACAAAACTGTGTTTACAATGATCTGGATGGAAACGATGAAGTAGCCTTTCATTTATGGGCGATAGAAGCCTCTGAGGTAGTTGGATATTTGAGAATTCTGCCTGCTAATACACGCTTTAAGGAGGTTTCAATTGGTCGCCTGGTGGTCAATAAGAATCATCGTTTTAAGGGACTGGCGCGTGATTTAATGCAACAAGCCCACAACTGGATTAATAAAGAATGGAAGTCGAATTGTATTCAAATAAGCGCCCAAAAGTACCTCAAAGCATTTTACCAAAGTCTAGGTTATGATATTATCTCTGATGAATATCTGGAAGATGGCATTCCCCATTTCAAGATGGAATTAAAAATAGCTGACAGCGAAAATTAATTTGTACTTTTAAAGTCAAACAACTATTTCGATGAAAGACCAAAAAGCAATATTACACAAATGCTTGCGTAACGACTGGCCGGCTTTTGTTATAGCAGGCACCGATATTTGTGCAGTTGAAGTGATGGAGGCCTATTTGCAAGTGGCAAAAAAAAAGGGATGTAGTCAGGAGTTTCTGGATGACATGCAACTGGTAATTGATGAGATGCGCCAATTCCAGCAAGAAGAGCCTGAACATCTTAAAATACCCGATTAAAACCAGTTCATTACCTGTTATTGTCAGTCCTTCGGCCCGACAAAATCAGCGAACAAAAATCAAGCAATTCAACTTAATGTATTACGATTCAAAACGACGAAGAAAATAGATGTCTGCAAAGCGTTTCACCATAAAACCCTGGTTAATTGTTGGATTACTTTTAGTCATTCCAACTTCGCTGTTTACAGCCATTGAACTATTAACTCTAAGCGATCAGGAAGAAGTGATTGAATCCATTTATACCGATCAGTTGGAGTCGGTACTTTATTCTATCAACCAATATGCCGATGATGTAAGTAATACCTGGATTGATAATATTTATAAGGAACTAATTCCATCTGACCATTCGGAAACATTCGAAAGCTATCCGGCCGATGTTCCGCAAATTGAATCATTTATTTTACACCCAATTCATGACAGTTCACTCAATCTTGATAATTTTCAGATTAAGAACGATAGTTTACAAACGGAGATAAAAGCTCAATTGCTGGCTAACGAAACCAGCATCGCACAATTAAAACGTTACCTAAAAAGCGGTTACCGAAAGATTATTGGCCTCGACCTTGAATACCACAAGCATTTATCGATGTTAGTGTTTTTAAGTAAAGATAAAGAGCTGTATTATCTCAATATCCTGTTGATTAATGCCCAATCATTTATCAGTCAGGCCATGGCTCCGCGCTTGCAAATGGTAGCCGGCGAAGACCTTATAATCGTTGTACGGCATAATAAAACCAACGAACTAATAGCGTGCAGCCTGTTAAACGAAGCACCCGAGGACGTTGTTAAAGAACAAACCTTATGGTTGCTGCCGGATTATAAACTGGGTATTAAACCCAAAGGCATTAGTATCTCTGATTTAGCAAGAGATCGTGCCCGGCAAAACATCGGATTACTAATACTGGTCGATATTCTTTTATTAGCCGGAGCCTGGCTGTTTTACCGCAATGTAAAACGCGAGCTTCATCTGGCCAAAGTAAAATCTGATTTTGTTTCGAACGTGTCGCACGAAATCCGTACCCCCCTTGCGCTTATTAGTATGTATGCCGAAACACTGCAATTGGGGCGCTTAAAAGACGACACCAAACGACAGAAATACTACGACATTATATATCGGGAAACCCAACGTCTATCAGGCATTGTTAATAACATTCTGAATTTCTCGAAGATCGAAAGCGGGCGACAGAAACTGACGTTCGGTCGTGTAGATATTAACCAGATTGTTGACGAGGTTTGCCATAATTACAGCTATCATTTTCGCGAGAAAGGGTTTTCGGTTGATCAGCAATTGGATGAGTCACTGCCTGAAATTCAGGGTGACAACCAGGCCATTACCGAATGTTTGATTAACCTCATCGACAATGCCATTAAGTACAGCGGTGATACCAAGGCTATCCATATAAAAACAGGGCAATCGGGCAATTATCAATTCTTGCAAGTATGTGACAAAGGGATTGGCATTACAGAAAAAGAACAAAAGCATATCTTTGAGAAGTTCTACCGGGTTACCAAAGGCAATCTGGCCCTTCATGCCAAAGGTTCAGGGCTTGGTTTGAGCATTGTTGTACATTTGGTAGAAGGGCACAAGGGTAAAATTGAGTTAGAAAGTAAGGAAGGAGAAGGCAGTTGCTTTAAAATATTGTTTCCAATTAATAACCAAACAAAACAAAAATAATGAGGCGCATTTTAGTGGTTGAGGACGAACCGGATATGCAATCAGGCATTAAAGATAACCTGGAATTTGAAGGTTATGAAGTAGACACCGCATCGGATGGCAAAGAGGGCTTGCAAAAGATTTTAAGCAATCGTTTTGATTTGATACTTCTGGATGTAATGCTGCCCCATATCAGTGGTTTCGATGTGTGTAAAAAAGTGCGACACGAAAACAACGAAACGCCCATCATCTTTTTAACTGCTAAAGGTGAAGAAATTGATAAAGTAATTGGTTTAGAATCCGGCGGCGACGATTATCTGACCAAACCTTTTAGCTTACGCGAGCTACTGGCCAGGGTAAAAGCTGTGTTACGACGAACCGAAAAACAGAGCAGTACCAACCAGTCGCATATTGTTGATATTGGCCGCCTGTCAGTCGATTTTGATACCTTCACAGCCAAGGTTGATGGAGAAACTGTTAAGATGACCAGTAAGGAATTCGAGATTCTTCAGTATTTACTAAAGCACAAAAATGCCACCATCAGCCGCGACAGCTTACTCGATAATGTTTGGGGCTACGACTTTCAGCCAACGGCCCGCACCATTGATAACTTTATTTTAAAGCTGCGTCAGAAAATTGAAGATAATCCCAATGATCCGCAGATAATAATTACAGTTCATGGCATGGGGTATCGAATGGTAAGTTCTTAGTTAATACCTGTCTATTTGTCGAGTTGAATAGATATCGGAACTGATGTAATATTCCTAACATCAATTCGACAAATTGTCAAATCATCATTGCGAACCATACACAAGTATATTCACCTCTATATCTGCGCATTACCATCGCTTCACCTCTATTAAATCAGTGATTAAATAATACTGATGACATTTTGATGACAATTAATGACAACAGATGACATCGTTTTGACGAAGTGGTGTTATCCCCCCTCTACATTTGCTTTTGTAAATAAGTTAATAACCACATTAAAAACTTGAATTATGAAAGCGAGAAATTTTTTAACAGCATTAGTACTTGTAGTAGCATTTAGTACATCAGCTTTGGCCAGAACTCCAGAAGAGATTGCCATGAAAAAGTGTTGCAAGCAATTAAACAAAGAATTAAGAAAAAGCTTAAGAGGTCCTAGCTTCGAATACCTGAAACCCGATTGTAAAGAAGATTTGGTTGTAAAATTCAGAGTGGACAAAAACAACAAATTGATCCTTCATAAAATAATTGGTGACGACGAAAAATTGATGAAATATGTTGAATCAACACTTAATGAAAAAGATTTTTATGCAGTGAATTCATCATTACAAGGTAAGACACTTAGCTTTCCTGTTAATTTCCAACACGTTGTTCATTGATGAACCTTCGCCTGGATTAATAATGATTTTTGCATTACTCCCTATAATGTGTACTTTTAATCGCAAGTTATAGTTATGATAGCCAAAACACTAAAATATTTTTTATTCTTGTACTGCCTGATTGTCGCAGGTATTATGCCTGCAAACTCCCAGATTCTTCAGGAGGAACAATTCCTTGGAGGTAACTGGAAATTTTCAATCGGCGACGATCAACAGTGGAAAAATCTGGATTATGATGATTCAGAATGGCAAAACATCCGTGTTCCCGCTTCGTGGGAATCGCAAGGTTATAACGGCTATAACGGTTACGCATGGTACCGAAAAACAATTCGGTTTGATATTGTTCCTCAAAACGATTTAATATTTAAAATAGGAAGCATCGACGATGCCGATGAAGTATATGTCAATGGGCGCTACGTAGGACACACAGGTGGTATGCCTCCTAATACCCGCACTGCCTACAACACTGAGCGCTACTATACCATTCCTCAAAGCTATTGGCAAAAAGGAAATAATGTAATAGCGATAAGGGTTTATGATTACTATAATGATGGAGGTATTTTAAATGGCCCTGTTACCTTATACTCCAATATCACCGACGAACTGGTACCGCTTAATTTATCTGGCACCTGGAAATTTGCCATTCACAACCAACGCGGTGGTGAAAGAGCAGATTACAACGATTCGCAATGGGGTGATATAAAAGTCCCTTCATATTGGGAAAGTGAAGGCTGGGATGGATTTGACGGAGTAGCCTGGTATCGAAAAAAATTTACCTTACCTGATGAACTGAAAGGACAAGAACTAATTTTACTTTTAGGTAAGATCGACGATGAAGATAAAACCTGGCTTAACGGCACACGAATAGGAGGTGTTTCTCCGGGTAATGTTCGATCGTCACTTGCCAGGGGTATTGAAGGCTCGTATCAATCGCACACAACATTACGTGCCTATAAAATCCCCAACGGACTTATCAACCTAAATAATGAAAATACCATTGCTGTTCGCGTTGTTGACACGGGTATTGATGGTGGAATTTACGAAGGTCCGGTTGGTATTATGACCAAAGTGCAGTTTGAGAAATTTAAAAAGATGATTCAAAAAAATCCTGATATACTGGATGTATTTTGGGAATGGTTAAAGAATTAATGATGAAGAAAGCCTGTCGACATATCATCTTTACGGTATTCTGCCTGTTTGCATTTGCCTCGTACAGTAATGCTCAAACATTACGGGATTATATCTCGCTCAATGGCATGTGGTATTTCTCTATTGGCGATGATCAAGACTGGGCTCGATATGAATACAACCACTTTAATTGGGAACAGATAAAAGTTCCTTCGATGTGGGAACAGCAAGGTTTTAATGGTTACGATGGCTATGCCTGGTACCGACGCGAGGTTAAGATTAGTTCCGAAGCAAAGAACCTGAGCCTTTGGCTTGACCTTGGCTACATCGATGATGCTGATGAAGTATATTTAAATGGAGAACTCATTAATAGTTCTGGTAAATTCCCACCACATTTTAAAACGGCCTACACAGCTCACCGCTTATATCAACTGCCATCTCATCTGATAAAATACGGACAAGAGAATGTACTTGCCATCCGGGTTTACGATGCCTATAAAGAAGGTGGTATCATTTCTGGCAATATCCGGATTCGAGCTGAAGAAAATCCTTTGATAATGGACATGTCACTCGAAGGCATATGGAAATTCAGGACAGGTGATAAAAATTATTATAAAGCCATCGAGCTCAACGACGAACACTGGGATGAATTAATTGTACCCCGTGCCTGGGAAGATCAAGGTTATGAAGGCTATGACGGAATGGCCTGGTATCGCAAAACCATAAAGCTACCCCAGAACCTTAAGGAGGAAAAATTAGTGCTGCTGTTAGGAAAAATAGATGATGTTGATGAAGTTTTTGTAAATGGTATACTGATTGGCCAAACAGGTGAAATAGCCAATGGATATTTCTTCAATTATCCCGAAGCATGGCGTGCTCAAAGAGCCTATTATATTCCTCGCAAACTAATACAGAATGGTAGCTCAATTACCATTGCGGTGCGTGTTCAGGATCATAAACAAACTGGCGGTATTTATCAGGGGCCCGTAGGCATTATCACCATGGATAAATACATCGACTACTGGAACCATAAACGATATCATTAAGGCTTATCGCTATTGATAAACCTTAACGAAATCAACAATCATATCTACCGGCAAATCATCGGGATTAACCTTCCCAACCCACGATCCTCCCAATTGTTGATCCACTAAAATGTAAAAAGGTTGATCGTATGGCCATTGAGAATCATGCACTCCCTCTATCCTCGGGTAATTAAACGTTTCTTGCCCATTTAAAGTAAACATAAGGTTATCTGGATACCACTCCAATCCGAAGGTATTGAACTGTTCCTTATCAAACGAAGCCGTTCCTGAATGAGGTGGATTATTTTTCTCTTTCAACTCCAAGGTATAATGCGAATGTGTAGTTTGGTAAATGATATCATCATAATTGAGGTGTTCCATTATATCGATCTCACCGTTCTTTGGGTAGTTTCCATATTTCTTTTGCTCCGATAGCATCCACATGGCCGGCCATGCTCCTTGTGCACTAGCTAATTTTGCACGTATTTCAATCTTACCATACTGAAAAGCAAATTTACCTTTGGTATAAACTCCTCCTGTTAAGAAAGGTCGCGAATCACTAATTGTATCGGTATTATTAATGCCTTTCAGGTATAGTTTTCCATCCCGGATATCATAACACTTTTCGTCAGTACTCATGTGTCGGCCCCAATCGGCATTATTAGGAGGTATGCGGGTCCACTTGCTGGTATCTAATTCAGAATCTTCAAAATTATCTTGCCAAACCAATTGCCATTCCTTATCAGCTCTTCCCTCTTTTTGAATGTAGATATAAGAATCAATTATTTCGGAAGGCGACTCTTTGCAGCTTAACGCCAGACCTGCCAAGGCAAGAATTAAACCATATCGCTTGATGTTTTGAACCTGCATTACAATTATTTTAATCGTTTGGATTAACTACATTTTGCCAATCTGGGTATATTGGTCGATTACTTGCATTGCGACCACCTTTTTTTTCTGGAGCCGGAGGCATCTCATTCAGAGCTTTATTAAGCTTTTTATAAGCCCGTTTATCCTTCTTTGTCAAGTCATCCGACAGGTTATTTTTTTCTTCCATATCATCTGATATATCATAGAAATTACCTGAACGGTATAGTTTATACTGCTGATTCCGGATATATTGTCTTCCCTGAAAATTACCCCAGTATGGCTGATAGTGCAAAAATTGCCAATCTCGTGGAGTACTGTTATTCCCCACTATCTGGGCATAAAAACTTCTACTATCAGGGTGATCATCTACATTTAGATTAACAGCCTCAGCCAATGTTGCATAAAAATCAGAGAAATCAATCAGGTGGTTGTTTTCCACACCTTCTAAACCATGGCCTTTCCAACTCGCAATTAAAGGTACATGCGTTCCCATATTGGTAGTATGACCTTTACCTCCATGTACAACCTGTCCATTCCAGTTGGAATTAATTCTTCGATTTGTACCATTATCGGCAGTAAACAATATGATGGTATTCTCCAGTTGTCCTACCTCGTCTAATTTATTAACGATCTTGCCCACAATCTTATCGAGATAGGCCACCATGGCAACGAAATTTTCCTTTTTTGAATCATATTCTTTGGGTTCGTTGTTGCCTTTATGCGATCGATCTTCATCCCCAATATTATCGGGCGTTGGCACAAATGGATCGTGTACCAAAACACTCGGGTAATACACAAAAAATGGTGAATCGGAGTTTCGATCTATAAAATCACATACAAAATCCGACATAATATCCGGACCATATAACTGGTCATTATCCTGCTTCGACATCATTTTACCATTGGACTCCAATAATGGACTCCAGAAGCGTTCCCCTCCATTTTCTCCCCGTGCGCCACGGGTTAATTGCCACAAACAATATTCATCAAAACCTGCTTTATAAGGTCGCGTATTATCTGTGCATCCTTCTGCCTGATGATATAATCCGTTTAATTGCCATTTACCTGCAATGGCCGTTTTGTATCCGGCATCCTGCATCAGATTTCCTATGGTTTTATCATTTGGATTGAGGTATCCAAAATAAGTATAGTTACGAAAGCTATATTGCCCCGTCATCAACTCCACGCGCGATGGGGTGCATAAAGGAGTAGAATAGCAATGATTAAATTTGACACCTTCTGCTGCCAGTTTATCAATGTTGGGTGTTTGATAATCATCGGCTCCATAGCAACTAAAACATTCCCAGCTAACATCATCAGCCATGATTAATACTACATTGGGCGTTTGTTTAACTTGGTTCTGTGCTGTACCCGTAAACAAACAAAACGCACATAAATAAATTACAATTAAAAGCTTTCGTTTCATTATCTTTAAATTATGCCTGAAACTACAATTTATTTATAAATGACCACCTGCCAATGACTAAAAAATAGAAAAAACAAGGATTAAATAGTCATTAAAAAGCAACTTGCACCTTGACTATTCTATGATTCATAATTCCAATCATCAATTTTTTTTAGTTTTACTAAAATATCAACCAAATCAGCATAATGAATAATTACCTACTGACCATAAGCTTATTAATAATTCTAAGCGCATGCAAAAAGAAGGAAAGGTACACTTTCCATTTTACTTCTTTAGATACGCCAACACAAGCCTCTATACGCGGATTATCTGTTATTAATGAATATAATGTTTGGATATCAGGATCAGGAGGATCCGTGTTTCGTACAAATGATGGTGGAAAAAGTTGGATCGACTGTTCGATTTCCAAAGAAAAAGAAAATGATTTTCGTAGCCTTCATGCTTTCGATTCGTTACGAGCCATTGTTATCGGAATTAATAACCCGGCAATCATTTATTTGACAATAAACGGAGGAAACTCCTGGACTGAAATGGATTCCATATCCACTACCGGTCTTTTCTTCAACTCTCTTAAGTTTAATAACAATACCGATGGTCTGGCTGTTTCTGATCCGGTTGATGATCAATTCTTTGTTATTCAAACCAAGGATGGTGGACAAAACTGGATCAAATGTAAGCTGCCCAAGGCTCTAAAAGGAGAAAGTAATTTTGCTGCATCAAATACTTGTATCGAGTATTTAGCAGGAGGAAAGGTCTGGATAGCTTGTGGAGGTCCTAAATCACAGGTATATAAAACCAACGATAATGGACTTAGCTGGCAAGCAATAACAAGTCCGATTACAAGTAAGCAAGCTGCTGATGGTATTTATTCTATATGTTTTAGAAATGAAAAGCAAGGTATGATTGTTGGTGGTAATTATCAATATCCTAACGAAAACGATAGCATTGCTTGTTATTCTTTTGATGGTGGTGAATCGTGGAACTTAGCACAAAAGATGCCCTCTGGTTTCCGTTCTTGTGTACAATATTTTGCTGATAAAAGTGATACCATAGCTGTGGCCATGGGTAAAACAGGCTTTGATTATTCATTTGACGATGGTATTAACTGGCACAAAGGAGGAACAAATGGTTATTACACTATTCGGGCAATACCAGGTCTTTTAAAAGGCTATGCTGCAGGTGCCGATGGAAGAGTTGCATATGTATCTATCGATCGTTATTAGTGATTGATCTGAAAGCTTAATTTTCAAACTGTATGATTATCAAATATTGGCTAATCATTTTATAGTTTGTATATTGTAACAACCTAAAAACAGATCTATGAATACATTTTTAAAGAATTTCGGAATCATCCTTATTATTTTAGGAGTAGTCGTTTTGGGTATCTATTCTATCGATACACCAGCAAGTAATACACCACTTATCTTTGCAGGATTATTATTAATCGGCGGAACGATCGTACATGTAATTCTGAATCGAATAATTGAATAAAGTTATTAAACCGTAATTAGAAGCTAAAAGCAGGTATTTATATGCCTGCTTATTTTTTTGATTACACTAACAACTATAATTTTCCACACTTGCATCTTAAATTGAACTTTGATTTTTCACCAACATCGTTCCATTCCACACGGGTACAATATTACAGATATCACTTTTAAAGCAGTATTGTAAATCCTCGATGTAATTTTTACCGGCAAGTACATTATAATGATAGCCTTTGGAAGCCAGCTTCATCAAATCATCTTTGTTTTGAGCATATAATTGATGAACGGATAAAGCGAGATCTGTCAGTTGTATTTTGTCATTTCGTTGCATCAACAGATCGATAATTCGTCCGGCGCATAAGGCATCTTCAAGGGTATATAATCCATTATTACCCGAACAAACCAGCACAATATTATCTTTTTCTTCAAGTTCTTTTGCCACAGCTTTGTCATTAATAAATGCCCCAATTAGCAGTTCACTGGCCGATAAGCTATTGTTTAATGCTAAAGTTCCATTAGTTGTGGTCATTACCAGGATTTTCTCTTTAATGACATCTTCAGAATAAGCTAATGGTGAATTACCAAAATCAAAACCTTCGATTAGATCAGCATGGCGCTCACCACCTAAAATACAGTCATGCTTTTGCTCCTGCTTAACCCCAAAGGCCTCTTCTGGTTCAAGAACAGGAATCACGCCCAAGGCATCGTTATTAAGTGCTGTCACCATCACTGATGTAGCCCTTAAAACATCAATTACCACAATTGTTTTATCCTTTACAATCGATTCACTCACCTGCTGAGCAGTTGCCACTACATCAATATTCATCTCTTGTTAATTTATGAACAATACCTTGTTCGATACAACATTCTAAAACGCAGTAAAAGAAAGATACCTGCCGATGCGAGCCCCGACAGATAACCAATCCAAATACCAATTGGCCCGATGTCAAATACAAAAGCTGTAAGATAGCCAACCGGAAGTGATATTAACCAATAGGCTATTCCTGCTCCAATCACCGGCATCAAAACATCTTCCAGTCCTCTGAGAATACCCAGGGCCACTACCTGAATACCATCAAATATCTGGAACAAGCCAGCTACAAGCATCAAACCAGCGGCCACCTCAATTACTTCAGAATCACTCACAAATAATGATGGCAGCCAATAACGCAAGGATAAGAAAATTACCCCCATAGATGTCATAAATAACAACACCAGGTGTACCGATGCAAAGGCACTGAATTTTATGGAAGGATAATCCTTTCTGCCTCTGAAAATGCTCACTTTAATGGTAGTGGCCGATGCTAAACCCGACGACATCATATAAGTAAGACTAGCCATACTTAATACTATTTGGTGGGCTGCCAAACTAATCGCATTGATCCACCCCATCATAATACTTCCTAAACTAAAGGCAAACACTTCTATTACTGACTGCAGTCCAATGGGTAGTCCCAACTGCCAGATTCGCATAAAAGCCGATTTATAAAAACCTTCCAGTTTCTTTTGCTTATACTCACGAAACAAGCGAAGCTGAGTGGAGATCCAATAAAATACAATCGCCATCACAATTCTGGAAACCAAGGTTCCAATACCAGCACCGATTATTCCCAAAGTCGGCGCTCCAAACTTTCCGTAGATAAAAATATAATTCAGTAATATATTTAAGGCATTTCCTCCAATGGTGATATACATGGCCACCTTTGTATTGCTTAAGCCTTCGGCAAATTGCTTATAACTATTAAAGATTTGTAATGGAAAGATGGATAGAACCAGTAAAACATAATAAGGAATAGCCGCTTCAACAACTTCTTTCTCCTGGCCCATATAAGGCATTAACCAAGCAATACTTCCTGCCAAAAGCGTAAGCAAAATGCCAATAATAATGTTAGCATACATGCCTTGCTGAAACCAATGCGCACATTCTTCTTTATTTTTTGCACCGTAAGCCTTACCCACCAATGGCGTAAGCGCATAAGATATTCCTATTCCTAGAACCAGCACATTAATAAAAATGCTATTGGCAAATGAAGCTGCGGCCAGGGGAATTGTTCCTACCCGTCCCACCATAACGGTATCAGCTACATTAACCAGCATCTGTCCCGCTTGTGCCAATACAACAGGTGTTGCCAACTTAATATTTGGCCAATAATGTGTTTTATAATTGTTTGCCATCGAATGCTACCTAATTTGGAATGCAAAAGTAGCTAAAAGTATGATGCCATGAAGAACTATTTGCTTCTACCGAATACGATAATTTTGGAAGACTCATGTTTATCCCCAATGGTGTTTCCACATCTCGAAAAACCGACCTTTGGTATCTGATTTTAAAGCTTCAACAGTGCCTGACTGAATTATATTTCCTTTTCCAAAAACAAAAACCTCATCAGCAATATCGATTACACTCATTCGATGTGCCACCATAATAATTGTTTTACCCTCGGCCTTAAGATCCAATATCAATTCTTTAACCACCCTTTCGGAACGGTCATCCAGAAAAGAAGTAGCTTCATCGAAAATATAAATCTGAGGATTTAGATAGCGTGCCCTTGCAATTGCCAAACGTTGACGTTGTCCTCCAGAAAGCTGACTGGCGTTTTCTCCAAGCCAGGTATATAATCCTTCCGGCATTTGCTCAATCATTTCTTCCAGTTGTAACTGCTGTATGATGTTTAAAATACGTTTTGTATCCGGTTCAGGATCGCCAAGCGCAATGTTTTCAATCACATTACCAGCGAATAATTCAATATCCTGGGGGACAATTCCAACCACCCTTCGCAGATTAAACAAATTGGCATGTGCTATATCCACCTGCCCAATTTTTATTTGTCCATGCTGCACCGTGTACAAACCTTGAATCAATGAACCTAAGGTTGATTTACCACAACCACTATCACCCAATAGAACAGAGATGGTATTGGATTTAATACGCATATCGAAATCAACAAATAAATCCTGCTCAAGGGTATACGAGAAGTTTACTTTTGAAAAAACAATGTCATCCACATCTGCGTGCTCGATACTAAGACTTTGTTTGTTCGTGTGTTCATGATTAAGTTCCAGCAATTCAAAAAGTCGATCCATAGCTATTAGTGCACCATGAATGTTTTTATTGAAAGCTGCCAAGCGAGCAACCGGGCCAGTAAAATAAGCCGATATGGCAAAAAATGACATTAGTTCACCCGCCGATAACTCTGTTTGAATAACCAGTTCGGCTCCAATCCATAGTATCCCCAAGGTTAACATGCGATTAATCCACTGCATGGCAGACGAAGAGAAAATATCAATCTTACCAGACTGATAAACATTCTCCAAAACTTTTAACAAACGATAATCAACGGAGTTGGAAAAGTGTTCTTCTGCTCCCATTTGTTTAATCGTCTTCACTGAACGCAAAGATTCAACCAACTGAATTTCAAGCTCTGCTGTGTCTTCCATTTTTTTTCGCTCCAGCTTTCTATTCAGTCTATTTGTAATGCTAAATAGTAATAAATAGATGGGTATAACAGCATACGAAAGTAAAGCCAATTTCCAGTTAAACATGAGCATCACCAAAAAGGCGATCACTATTATCAATGTATCAACAACCGAATCTACTGCTACCTGATTAATAAAAGTTCGGATTTTAACAGCATCGTTTACACGCGAGATTAACTCACCAATCCGAATGCTGTCATAGAATTTTTGAGGCAATTTTATTAAATGCCTAAAATAACCGGATATTAAAGTCGAATCAATATTTTGGCTGACCCGCAAAACAAACCAGGACTGAAGAACACCAATTATCATTTGCACCAGTATAATCAGAATCATGATGACTCCCATAAGATGCAAAAGATTGCGATTATGGCCTACCAGAACAAAATCGGTTAACTTCTGAATATAAAAAGCAGTAGATAGACCCAATAGAGAAAAGGCTAAAGCACCTACTCCTGATTGCAAAAATATACTGCGATGAGGGGAAATAACATTCCAAAAACGTTTAATATTACTTGTAGTTCTATTGCCCTTTGTAAAAGTTGATGAAGGGATCAATAAAATCACAATGCCAGTCCATTTTTTAACAAAGTCATCAACCGGAACTTTTATAACACGGCCCAACATTGGATCCATCACCTTAAGAAACTTTTTGCCAACCTTATAAATGACAACAAAATGATGGCTACCTGAAGGTTGTTTCAAAAATGCAATGGCTGGTAAAGGAATTTCCTTCAGATCACCGCTTTCTATTTCCACACCCTTTGCATCAAACCCAATTTTCTCAGCTGCCTGCACCAATCCATAAGCACTGGTCCCACCTCTGTTAGTTCCTGCCTGTTGGCGAATATTCCAAAGAGGAATGCGTAATCGATAATATCGCGCTACCGAGGTTAAGCACGCTGCTCCACAATCACTAACACTATATTGCTGAACGCCTAATTTCATTTGTTTAAATCTATTTTCTATGGCTATTATATGTCCCGACAAAGCAGGATGAAACATTGATTAATAAATTCAATCAGCACTTAGTTTTTGGTTTCTTCTAAAGAATTAACAATTTTTGGATTTAACCAATCATCCACATTATCAAACAAAAGCTGCAGTAATGTTCTTTGCGTGACAATAAACCGTCCTGTCAGGCTCATCCCTTTCTTCATCGATCCTTTTGAGCCATTACTCAAGCTTAAATAGTTTTTGCTTAACCGGCATCGAATCAGGTAACGGTATTCCTGATTGATCAGTGCCACATCATCTGCCACATCAAATACGACTGCATCCAGTAAACCCCATTGGTTATAGTCATAGGTATCTATCTGCAATCGAACTTGCATTCCCTCCCTGATATAGCCGATATCCACCGGTGAAATATAGCATTCAGCTATTAACTCCTCTTGCGGAGACAAATAAGCAATCAGTTGATTTTCGTTTATAAAATTTCCTGCCGCAACTCCTTTAAAATCGATTATACTACCAGTAACAGGGGCTATTATAGCATATTGACTTTGCTGTTGCTTTAAACTTTCAATGCGACCTTCCAACTCATGAATTGCCAAAATATAATTTTTCCGATCGCTTTCCCATTTTGCAAAAGTAGAAGCTTTAAATGCAATAAGTTCGTCTTTGGCTTCACTTAGTTTAAATGAATCTTCTTGAAAATTGGTTAGTGGTAAAACCCCGTCAGCAAATAAGCTTGCCGTTCGTTCAAAGTCAACATTTAATTTTTTAACCTTACGCTGGCGTTTTTCTAACTCACTAATGTATTCTTCCTGCTCTTTGTTGAATAATGACGATTGAGTTCGTTGTCTCCCATTTTTTTCCAGCAATAATCCTAGATCATCAACATACATCTGCTGTATATCTACCTGATGTTGGTTAATCTTAATCTCATTAATAATTCCCTCCTGATGTAAAACAACAAGAGTATCTCCTGTTTTTACAAAATCATTTTCTTTAATATTTACCTCTATTACTTTTGACGTTAGAGGAGAGTTAATTGAAATCATTTTATTGACAGAAGTGATTACTCCTCTGCTTTGCACAGAAACATCGACAGAGATAAAAGGTAGTGAAGCAAATCCAAGAAAGAGCATGACAAGAATAAACCAATAAAGTTTATATCCACGATAATTGACACTTACATAGTGATGGTATCTGTCTTTCGTTACTCTGGATTCAGTTGTTTGGTCTGGCATAACAAATAAAAAAGCTACTTCCCGAAAATAACATTTTTTCAAAGAAGTAGCTAATAACTATCTTATGCAATCTTATTCCTACTTGGCGACCTTTACTTTTTGATATTCCATCCAGCGAATACCGTCTTGAAAATAACCCTCCTCTTCATATTCGAAGCTGTTATTTTCATTCGAAAAACGAATTATTGCACCCAATGACGTCATCATGTCCATGTAAAAGTAAAGCATACGTACAGACATGCAGAGACGCCCGGCTAACTCTATTGGTGAACCGGTTTCTTTGCGTCTGATTTCATCGTCTATCAGCGCAATTGTTTTATGTACTTCGTGTTGTGCCAAATTGTTTCTTTGTTCGATTAAAATTTGAAGGAAAAGAAGGTGGAGCGGTACGAGGTGAGATAATGTGAGAATCGGGAATCTATAAGGGAAACCGTCACACCTTCTTTGTGCCTACAAACAGTCTGCGTTCAGACTTCTACTAATCGGGATAGTCTTGTATATTTTATTCTTACACTTAAAATTTAATTTTATCCTGAGGATAGGTCACTTTATCTTTATCATCACCACCAACTATCTTTTTCAAAAAAGATGAATCTTTTGCCATAAACTTCTTAAATTGCTGCTGCTTTTGGGTATTTACTAGAGATTTCATAATGCTATTGTATTAATGGTTTCTATAGGTTAATTGCAGAAGTCGGGAATCGTAACACCTTTTTTAAAACTTTTTTTTAAAAAAATGAAAAGAGTCACGCTTACCATATTGATAATGTGCGCCTTAACCCTTGTAAAAAAAAGTTATTCGCAAGAAAATAAAGATGACATAATGTATTTTTTGAATCTTTATAAGGCTCGAAACTATACTGAAGCCTCAATCATAGGGAGTAATATTCTATCAACGGAATTAAATAGACCTAAAACTGATGATCGATATAGAATTCTATATCAAACAATCCTTTCCTATTGGTATTCTAATAACTTAGATGGTGCGTATAAATGGACAAAGAAAACAATTGAAACTGAAAAAGATCCATTATTTAAAAGTTACATTCAATTATACAATGCAATCGTTGCTACAGGAATTAATGACATAGAACATGCTAAAAATCAGTTTAACAAACTCTTAATCGAAAACAACCAAGTCTTTTTACAGGATTCTGTTAAAGCTAAGATTTTCCACAATCTCGCAGTAATTTATTCACGGGAAGAGAAAAATATTCTTCATTTAAAATTTCTACGAAAATCCTTTGATTTAGAACAAAAGTCATTAATCAATAGTACAAACTACGAAAGTTATAATTTATCAGTTGAAGCTTTGGGTTCAGCTCTCTATCGAGAATATAAACAGTTTGAAGAAGCTTATCAAGTATACCAGGAAGCCTTGAGCCATCCATTTAATAAAGAAATTAGTGAGTTAAATCACTCGCTCTACCAAATATATATAGACTTACTTTTTAAAATGGGTAAGGAAACTAAGGCACAACATTACGCCGATCAGTTAATACACTTTTACAAATCAAACGATCAAATTTATCAACTGGATCTTGCCAGACTATTCCTATTTCTTTGTTTTAACTATGATGCCCAAAATAATTATACAAAGACTATTTATTACGCTACAAAAGTTCTCTCGAACACAAGTGTATCAAATAATTCGCAAGACATTCGATCATCTGCCAATGCTACACTGACATACACATATTTTCAATTACAGCAACTTGATAAGATGAAGTATTACATCTTTAAAGACATTGAAGAGTGTAAACAAACCAATCAAAAACTATTGGCTGATGCCTACCTGTTTGCAGGAAGGTATTTGGCAAAGACATTTGAAGACGATTTAGCTTATAATTACATTGACTCAGCCAAGCACTTATATTATAACACCCTTAATTTACCGCTAGATAGAAATATTGAAAACAATATTGCAAGAGTCTATTTAGAATTGGAACAATATAATCAGAGTCTTCATCATCTGAATAATATCAGTCAAATTCTGAAGAACAATCAAAATTACACTAACTATTATACTTGGTATAACAATTACGCAATAGCAAGATGTTATACTCACTTAAAAAAAGTTCAAGAAGCTCAAGATCTACTGATTGAAACCAATGCTGATATGCGAAAGCAATATCCGCATTTAATTGACAAATCATCAAGTATTCAAGGAAGCCAAATCGGTGGCCTTTATAGAAACGTTAATATTAACCTCGTCAAAAATCTTTACAAGCAATACGAAAAAACGAATGATGCTAAACTGCTTAGCCAGGCTATTTCATATATTTATGAAGCAGATAATGCCCTGGAGAATCTTCGTGACAAACAAAGTTACGACCGCGACCGGCTGATTACCGGAGAAATGTATCATGAATTTACCCAGCAGAGCACTAAAGTAACAATGGCTCTTTATGAAACTACGAAGAATGAAAAATATCTTCATGAGGCATTCGAGTTCGTCCAAAAAGGTAAATCATACGCTCTTCTTCAAGGTGTAACTGAAAAACGATACAAGCTAAATTCCGGCATCCCTATTGAAGTTATTAATGCATTGAATCATCACAAAAAGCAATACGATTTATTCGAAGTTAGATACAACAATGCCTTATTATCTCACAAAACAGACAGTAGTCTATTAAGTGGTTTAAGTGAAAAAATGAGCTTTTGTATGGCTAAAATCGATAGTCTCAACTTTGTTATAAAAGACAACTATCCAGAATACCAGTCTGAAAAACAAAAAATGCCATATATAAGCATGCCCGAAATTCAAAGCCGGTTAGGACAAAATCAGATTATTATTGACTATTATCAAACTGATAAGGAATTATTTCGATTTACAATTTCAAAAACAGATTATCGGTGTGATATTATTCCACTGGATCAATTTTTTAGTTCAAACCTTAAGCTTGTTATTAACCAGTTGTCAACACCTTTTATTGGCCAACACTCGCGCGAACATATCAGAGCTTTTACGAATGCTTCATACAAACTATATAAAACCCTCTTAAAGGATATCGAACAATTAACGTATGGCAAAGAACTTATAATCGTTCCTCATTCGGAATTGAATTATCTTCCTTTTGAAACACTTCTTACAAAAGACGTCTCGTCCAGTAAGCCAAAATTCAGAGAATTTCCGTGGTTAATTAAACGTCAGATAATAAGTTACTCTTACAATACTGCAATGTTTACTGAGTATTCATCATCACCTACCTCTTTTAATAAACTACTGGCTTTCGCACCTCATTATACAGGCTCCACTTCCATCGATTCAATTAACTTAAATACGGAACTCTTTTTAGATACTATTCTGGTACCACTCTCTGGTGCACAAAAAGAAATACAAGCGATTGAAAAGTCATTTACTACTCAGACATTCGCCGGTAAACAAGCTATAAAATCAAGTTTTATTGCAACCCTTCAAAATAACGATATTCTTCATCTGGCAATGCACTCACTCAATGACGAAATACAACCTTTTAATTCGCAAATTGTATTTGCATCGGAAGATAGTATATCAGGTAGTTTTAAAGCAGCCGAAATATATAATTACGACATTAAATCTCCTTTAATTGTTCTTAGTTCATGCAGTACCGGCCGAGGACAAAAGAAGAATGGAGAAGGCCTATTAAGTATTGCGAGAGCATTTACATACGCTGGTGCCGAGGCTCAGGTAATGACGCTTTGGCCAGTTAATGATGTTAGTGGAGCAGAGATTACCGAACTTTTTTATAAAGAGCTAAAAACCGGATTAAGTAAAAATAAAGCTTTACAAAAAAGCAAGTTGAATTACCTGGCTGCTGCTGATGGCATTAAATCTCATCCGTATTATTGGGCCAACTATGTGTTGGCCGGAAATACGCAGGCTATCAAACAAAAAATGCCAAAAGGTATTTTTGTTTACCTTCTGGCATTTGCACTTTTATCAGTTATACTGTTATTTATCTTCGATCGAAAGCAATCAAGTTAAGCACCAATCTTTTCAAGTAATTCTTTTGCTGATTGTGAATATTTATTACCTCCTGTTTGAATTTGAACCAATAGTAATTCAGCTTCTTTAAATTCTTCTAATTTAAGATGACACAACGCTAAATACCATTTAACCTGTTCTTCATAGAAAATCGCTATCTCTTTGGTTGCTTCTAGCTTTAGTTTAGCCGTTTCAATATCTCCTAATTCCATGTAGCATAAACCAGTAAAGAAACCTGCCAATTCCTGATTCTCATCATAAATCTCGTTAAATGAGGCAATGGCTCCATTCATATCTCCGGCCTGGTATTTTTCCATGGCTACGTCAAAGACCGAAGACTGCTCACCTCCACGGACAGTCATATCACTGCCATAAGGTGAATAGTACTCAATAAACACCTGACTACCTGAATAATGATTATCCCTAAGCAGCCCCAGGTATGATCCCAATCCGATTACGACAATTACAGAAGCTGCCGCTAACCAATAATTCATCTTGAACGATGATTGTTTATTGATTTCCTCCTCCATAAATTCCGAGCCAACATCTTTTAGCTGTTGTTTGAAATCAGAAAAGTCATCTTCTTGGTTCGCTATGGTATAAAGCACCTCTTGTTGAAGCTTCATATCCTCCTTAATCCCAACATCATTAGCCATTTCAAGCTTTAATTCATTGCGATGTTCCGTGTCTAATTCGTTGGTGAAAAACTGTAAAATCTTCTTATTATAGTCCATACTTCAACTCCTTATATTCCGGATCAGATTTAATCATCTCCAGCAACTTTTTGTTACACATCGATTTCCTATTCTTTGTATAAGCCACCGAACTAAAGGCTAACTCAGTGGTTATATGCTCGTTTGTAAACCCAATTGCCACCAATCGTAAAACATCCTGACAAACCTTTTGAATTTTATTGTAATACTTTAAATACAAGCGTCGACGCTTTTCAAAAAGTTCCTTTTCGTGTATTTCACTTTCTAATTCAGGAATCTCGTCATTTAACAATTGATAAATTGGTTTTACTTTCCTTTTTCTTAATTCATAATGCCATAAATTCTTACATACCGAAATAAAATATGTACTAAAAGTACTAACCAAAATTGGCTTTTCTTTTTTCGAATATATTGCAATAAATGCATCTTGCATCACTTGCATGGCATCATCATTTGTTCCATTATTTTCAGTAACGATGCTGCGCACCTGGCTCCACACTAGTTGCATAATGTGCTTTATCAGCTTACTATCTCTGGCGTAAACTGCATCCAACAACTCACTATCTGTATACTTTCTTTTAAACATCTCTTCTGTTTTCCTACACTAAAATAGTGATTTTATTTCACTATCCCATTACATTTCAAGGCATTAAAAATATAAAAGGATAACGATGTTTGCAACTTTCTTTTGATTTCCCTTACAGAGTCAATGGATTAAAAGTTACATTTATTAGGTTAAAAATCACTACATTTTGATATAAAACGCCTTTGTCAGCTCAATGTATTTATCGGAATAAGCATGCCGGCCTTTGTCTTCTATAATCATTTCCTCTTCATAAAGAGTAACTTTATCCTGCTTAGTCAACTCGATTAAGACCCTTGAATAAGACTTTTTAGGTGTAGGTTTAATTCGCAAAATTCGACTTAAAGAAAACCCTTCATCTTGTGCAGTTTTGCAAAAATCTATCTCCGAACCATACGGAAGTACAACAGATAGTTTCCCATTCTCATTCGTCAACAATATGGCTGAATTTATTAGCTCCCTGAATGACAACATATGAGTATGACGAGCCATTGCCTTTGATTGATTATTGTTTTTAAGAGAATTATTAAAATAAGGTGGATTAGAAACTAAGTGATCAAACTTGTTTGTACACTCTGCCTTATAATTCTGAACTGAGATCTGTTCTACTGCAAGACGTTCGTTCCAAGGGGAAGCAATAAAATTTTCTTTTGCCTGAAGCACGGCTCCTTCATCTATATCAATTGCCTGTATTTCTGCCTTTTTATTTCTCTGAGCAAGCATTAATGCAATCAGACCAGTTCCTGTACCAACATCCAGAATACGATGACAGTTTTCAACACATGCCCAGGCTCCCAATAAAACCCCATCTGTTCCGACCTTCATGGCAGCCTTTTCCTGTTGAATAATGAATTGCTTAAACTGAAAATAGTTATTCGCCATACTTAAAACTTTTCATCGACACCCAAACTGAATAGTGCAAAATCGTATTTCACCGGATCATTTATATCAAACTTTCTTAAATGAACCATCAGTTCATCCACAGCTTTAATATCATTCTGTTTCCGGTTTAGAAGCCCCAATTTTCGGGATACATTACCAGTATGTACATCTAAAGGAAGTAATAAATCACACGGAGAAATACCTTCCCAAATACCGAAATCAACGCCCTTAGCATCCTTACGCACCATCCATCGCAGATACATATTTAAGCGCTTGGCCGAAGCACCATTCAAAATATTGGCAACATGCTTGTGAGTTCTTTCCGGTGCATCAAAACTTAAGAACTGACTTCTAAAGAACACTAAAGCCGGCTTAATATCACCTTTCTGGTAGTTCTCAAGAAATACATTTTCTAAACCTCCATGATGCTCATAGATTTCTTTAATGGCGTTTAGAAAATACCGACAGTCTACAGTACTAAAAGTTCGATAATAAAAGCGTTCAAAACGCTCCATTTCAATCGAAGAGGCGTTTGTTATAAAGTTATAGGGTTCGTATTCCAACAGCTGCATTAGGTGCTTTCCGCTTTTGAGTATTAAATCGCGGCGTCCCCACGCAATGGCAGCCATTAAAAAACCAGCTATTTCAATATCCTCTTTACGAGAAAACAAATGTGGGATAGATATTGGATCTCCTTCAATGAATTCAGGAGCGTTATATTTCTCTACCTTTTCATCAAGAAAATCCTTAATCTCGTGAAGCTTCATCTTTAGGAATTATGAATCAGGCCATCCTTAATCTCAATCATTCGATCACACATGCCTGCTAAATGATAGTCATGCGTTACAATAACAAATGTTTGATTGAACTCATTACGTAGGTCAAAAAATAATTTTTGCAGTTCTTCCTGACTATGAGAATCCAAATTACCCGATGGCTCATCGGCAAAAACAACAGAAGGCTTATTAATTAAAGCTCTTGCCACCGCAACACGTTGCTTCTCGCCTCCACTTAACTCTGATGGTTTATGCTCTAATCGATCATCGAGACTTAAAAAAGACAAAAGTTCTTTTGCACTTTTCTCTGCCTCGGCTTTAGATTTTCCATAAATAAGAGCCGGTAACATGGCATTTTCAAGGGCGGTAAACTCAGGTAATAACTGATGAAACTGAAAAACAAAACCAATTTTCGTATTTCTAAACTTTGATAATTCTTTACCACTAAGATGATTCAGGTTAACTCCATCCACAAGAACATCACCTGATGAAGGTTTATCAAGCGTTCCTAATATTTGTAATAAGGTAGTTTTTCCGGCACCACTAGCTCCAACTATAGAAACCACCTCACCAGCTTTAACATTTAAATCAATGCCTTTTAATACTTCAAGGTTACCATAACTTTTACGAATTTGTTGACATTGAATCATAGTTTAAACGAATAAAAGGTAAATATAAAAGATATAGATCATCAGAAAAATTGCTCCCTTCCAACGACTGATTACTCCTTTTCGGATTGGTAAAATGGCGACAAGAAGTAATATGGAAATTACGAACATCCACCAGTAATCAACCGCTACCATTGATGGGTTCACGTTAATTGGTTTTAGGAAGGAAGTAACACCTAATACCGCCCAAATATTAAAAATATTCGATCCAATAATATTTCCGATTGAAATGTCAGTCTCTTTTTTAATGGCTGCCATTAATGAAGTAGCCAATTCCGGCACACTGGTCCCGATAGCAACAACCGAAATACCAATTACCTTTTCACTTACACCTAGATTTGCTGCAATATCCTGAGCTCCTACAACCAACCAATCAGCTCCAAAATATAAACCTGCTGCTGCTAATAAGAATAAAAACGCAGTTTTCCATAATGATAGTGTTGGTTCTTCTATTTTATCTTCGGATTTGCTTTCTTTTCGGCTATGATAGACAGACCAAATAATAAAAAGGCTTAGCAATAATAGAAAGAACACCCCTTCAATTAAGCTCAGCTGAAGATTTTGGCTGGCCACCATTAAACCAATAGTTGCCACCATCATTATTAGCCAATCAATCCAAACACCCTTTTTTTTGACCTTAACCGGATACACGATGGATACCATGCCTAACACGAGTGCAATATTAGCAATATTAGATCCCACCACATTACCAATTGAAATATCAGCAGCACCATCAAAAACAGCACTCAGACTCACTAATAGTTCGGGAGCTGAAGTACCAAAAGCCACGACAGTAACTCCTATAACAAGGGTTGAAACTTTAAAGTGACGCGCTAATTGTACACTGGATTTTACCAGCCAGTCGCCACTAAAAAATAATAATACAAAACCGGCTAATAAATATATAATCGGAGGCATAAAAAGTCTTTAATTAATCAATTGAATCTTCACGTGAAACTGCACCATCCTTTTTTAAATCCGATTCAACTTCGTCAGTATCCGACTCATGGTTACTGGTTTCATCATTTAATTCATAAGGACTCATATCAGATGTATCTTCATCAACAGCTGAACTTACTTCACTAATCTCTTTGTTAAGCTCATTTTTTGTCTCTTCAACAACATCTGTTATATCACTGGTATTATCTCGAAACTCTCGCTTTATTTCATCTGAAGCACGTCGGAATTCATTCATACCTTTTCCTAACATTCTGGCCACGTCCGGAATGCTTTTTGCCCCAAAAAGCAATAAAACAACAAGGACAACAATTATAACTTCTCCTCCAGAGATAAATAGTATCGTACTCATAACTTATTTTTTCAGATTCAAAGATAATAAAATAGCATCATCTTTATAAAAGAAAAGCCCCATGGAGAATCCACAGGGCTCATCTTAATATATCGTTAAATAATTACTTCTTCTGATTCTTCTTATTAAGGAAGTTAAATGCAACTGGTGTTGCAATAAATAATGATGAATAAGTACCAACAAGTACACCAACCATTAATGCGAATACAAATCCGCGTATTACTTCACCTCCGAACAGGAAGATAACTAATAACACCACAAATGTAGTTAATGATGTATTAACAGTACGGCTAACTGTTGAATTAAGGGCTGCATCAACCACTTCGTCTTTAGCACGCTTTGGATACAATTTGAAGTACTCACGGATACGGTCAAATACGACCACGGTATCGTTAATCGAGTAACCAATAACTGTTAATATAGCTGCAATAAATGACTGGTCAATCTCCATTGAGAATGGCATAATTGAATAAGTCAATGAGAATACACCCAACACAATTAATACATCGTGTACCAAGGCTGCCAATGCACCAAAACCAAATTCCTTGTTACGGAAACGGATTAAGATGTACAAGAAAATCACAATTAAACTAAAGCCGATAGCCAAACCAGCATTTCGTTTAATATCACTAGCAATGGTTGGACCTACCTTTTGAGAACTCATTCGGTAGTTTGACAAGAAGTCATCTTGCGAAACATTTCCGCTGATAAATGACTTCAGACCATTATATAATTTTACTTCTACGCTGTTATCAACTTCTTCTGAATTATCTTCAATCATGTAGTTGGTAGCAATACGAACCTGGTTTCCTTCGTTACCAAATTGTTTCGCTTCTACGTGTGCGCCGTCAAATTCAGTTGTCAATGCTTTCTGAACATCTACTGAAGATACTTGCTCATCGAAGCGTACAACGAAAGTACGACCTCCTGTAAAGTCAATTCCTTGCTTTAATCCACGAACACCTAGAGAACCGATTGATAACACAATGAAGATTCCTGAAATAACGAAGAACATGTTTTTCTTCTCAAGAAACTTAACATGAAGGTTCTTGTACAAATTGCGAGTAAGCTTGGTATCGAAAACCAAAGTCTTGTTCTTGCTCAACATTTGTTCGAAGATCAAACGTGTAATAAAGATTGCTGAGAAGAATGAAGTTGCAATACCAATCATTAAAGTTGTAGCAAAACCTTTAATTGGACCAGTACCGAATAAGAATAAAATCAGACCAGTTAAGAAGGTTGTAACATTGGCATCAATAATTGCTGAGAAAGCGTTTTTATAACCATCCTTAATGGCTAACTGAACACCCTTACCAGAACGTAATTCTTCCTTGATACGTTCATAAATAAGTACGTTCGCATCCACCGACATACCAATAGTTAAAACAATACCGGCAATACCAGGTAAGGTTAATACCGCACCAAACGATGCAAGCACTCCCATTATAAAGAACATATTAGCTACCAATGCAAAATCAGCTACCCAACCGGCACGGATTCCATAGTAGATTAACATGTAGATAAGTACAACAACAAAGGCCCAAATGAAAGAAGTTAAACCACTATCAACTGCTTCCTGACCAAGTGAAGGACCAACAACAGTATCCTCAACGATACGAGCCGGAGCTGGTAATTTACCTGATTTAAGAATGTTTGCTAAATCCTGAGATTCCTCTGGTGTAAAATCACCTGTAATTTGACTCTGACCACCGTCAATCTTCTGATTAACCCTTGGGTAACTATATACAAATCCATCAAGAACTACAGCAATGCTTCGTCCGACGTTAGCACCAGTTAAACGTGCCCATCTTTTCGAACCATCTGAATTCATGCTCATACTTACTTCAAACTGACCACGTTGATTTGTTTGACTACGAGCAGATGTAATTACATCACCTTCCAATGGAGGACGACCATCGTGCGTACTAACTTTTAAGGCTACCAATTGAAAAGCTGTTTCCTTTTCATTTACAACTTTACCAAATCGACTAGCTACTTCCATCATATACTTTTGATCAACCGGCTTTACTGTCCAGTGGAAACGTACATCTTTCGGGAATAAGCTTCTAACAGTTGTATTTGATAAATAGCCGTTTACTTCAGCAGTATCTCTTGAAAGAGCAATACCTACCACTGGTCCTCCTTGTTGCAAAGGCATCAAATATGTAAACAGCGACTTGGCAGAAGCTGCTTCCAAAGAATCAGCACCTGTTGCTTCGGCAGCTAATTGATCTACTAAAGTACTCTCGTCAGTCGATTCTTGAGTAGTTTCAGCTACTTCGGCAGGCGTTTCACTAACAGCTGTTTTAGCCACTTCCATTTCGCGCACTTTACCATCTGCCTGAATCAAATACTGAAATAACTCAGAATTTTCGTAAGTTTCCCAGAACTCAAGACCTGCCGTTCCCTGTAGTAATTTACGTACACGCTGTGGATCAGTCACACCTGGTAACTCAACCAACACACGACCAGCTTTTTCTAATCGCTGAATATTTGGCTGTGTAACACCAAAACGGTCGATACGTGAGCGAAGAATATTAAATGCATTGTCAATAGCACTCTGCGACTCTTCTTTTATAACTTCTAATACTTCTTCGTTAGTTGAATTATAGCTAACACGCTCTTTCAACTCAACAGTATTAAAAATAGTTGCTAACTGAGCATTCGGATCAATCTTCTTAAACTCTTCACCTAAAAGCTTAATGAAATCCTTCGATGAACTTTTCTCTGCCTCTTCCGCTGCTCTTAAAGCTTTCACAAAAGTTTCATCCGTATTATAATTTGAAAGAGCACGAACAACGTCAGCTACCTTAACCTCAAGAATTAGATTCATACCACCTTTTAAGTCAAGACCGAAATTTATTTCGCGTTCTTTACACTCTTGGTAGGTATACTTACGGGCACCCCATAAAAAGTTATAAACCGTCTCGTTCTTAATCGAATCCAGGTAGGCAAATTCTTTATCCAGATCACCACCTGCTATCTCTTTCGCCACATTTTCTACACTACGTGTTTTAAATGTAAACATCAATTGATATAAGCTGACTAATACCAGTAATATGGCAAAAAGTCTAATAGCTCCTTTGTTCTGCATTTGTTAATAATTTTTATAATTCGTTTTGACGAATTTCATTTCTTAGTCGCGCAAATATATCGAATTTTTTGATATAGACGCTTTAAAAAGAAGGCTTAAATTGATATTGTGCCAGATTGCGCAAGAAAACTGTCGTTGAACAATATAAATCACAACAAAGATGGCTGCGTCAATATGAAAACTGACGCAGGTTGGAGCCACGAAATATTTGAATAAACGTAGCAATTAAAGACAAAGTGATAAGACTGAAGGCCCATAAGAAGAAACTTGCCACGCCAATAAATTCAAAATAAGCATATGTATTTCCCCAAGCCTGAATCGCCCAGTAGGCGGGATAAAATGCTAAAATCACACCCAATATCACATACATACCATACATTGAAAAAACTTGTCGCATTAATGTTTGACGCGGAGCTCCCATCACATTCTTTACAGATATGTCATTGGATTTATATTCAATGATAAAGGCAACCAAAGCTATTACTCCCATTAAAGCCACAAACAGTGATAATAAAGCGAAAACTGACATGATTTTTGCAATTCGTACATCTTCTTCGTACAAAGAATTGATTCGCTCTTTCAGAGTTGTATAAACAAACGGAGCACCATCTGAGTATTTATCCCACACAGCTGCAACACGTTCCATATCAACATTGCTTCCTTGCCCCTTCTGAATTAGAATATATTCGAAACGCATCTTTTCATGCAATAACATTAAGGCCAGCGGCTTTATTTCAGTAAAATATGATTCGTAATGATAATCCTTCACCACTCCAACGGTATTTAGTACCCATTTTTCGTTCCCAAAAACCTCAATTTTTTTATCTAAAGCTTTTCGAATACCAAGATGTTTAATGGCTGCATAATTCAGGTTAACCCCCAGGCTATCTCCCAATTCACTGCTTAAGAACCTTCCTTGCTTTAATTTTAATCCTAAAATTTTAAAGTAATCTTCGTCAACGTAGTTAAGAGGTAACAACAAAACCTTATCACCATCACCATTATTGATTCTAAAAGTTCCCGGAACATAATCGTCGCCCGGCAAACTATTACAGGCACTAACCAACTGCACTCCTGGGATTGACTTAAGCTCATCCTTAAATTCATTAAGATTTTGCCTTACAGCATGACCTCTTTCAACTACTATAATATTATCGGTAACAAATCCTTGCTCACTGGTTTTTACAAAATTTATTTGCCACCACATAGCCGAAGCCACAACCGCTAAAAACATAACTACGGCAAACTGACTTGTTACAAGTAACCCCCTAATAACAAATCCTTTTTTTCCTATCTGATAATTGCCTGTGATTAGCTTTTCTGGTTTTCTGGCTGAAAAGAAGAAGGCAGGAAAACTACCGGCCAATAAACCAACAACCAACAAGATCACAAGTATTCCAAAGAAATCAATCCAGCCTTTCATAAAACTAAACTGCAGGCTCAGTTCAAAAAAAGCATTTAGGAATGGTAGTAATAATTCTAAAAGAACCATACCAAGAAACATAGCTCCCAAACCATACACCAATGCTTCCACCAAAAACTGTGCAATCAGTTGTGAGCGCGTTGCTCCAACTAACTGACGATATCCAACTTCGCGATATTTCACACGTAGTTTGGCGGTTGTCAGATTCATGAAATTAATACATGTTGTAAGCAATACGAATGCAGCAACAAAAACAAAAAGCTTTACATAAATCGGCTTTGAATTAGGTTTTAATTCGCTATCCAGGTGCGATGTAAAATGGATACTGCTGATTTCCTGTTCAAAGAAAGTGAGTTGAATACTATCTGTCGTATTCTCTGTTTCCATTATATGCTTTACTTGCGGAGCAATCAACACATCCTTTGCATCATTAATTTTATCCGTTAACTGTTTAGGGTGAACATCTGGCTTAATTTTATAATAAGTATAACAGTTAAGATAAAACCAATCCGACTTCCAATTTTTCAAATACGTTGAATCACCTTTCCTCAGTAAAATCTCATCAATCGTACTGATGGAAGCCACAAAATCGAAATTAAAATGTGTAGCAGAAGGTAAATCTTTACACACACCAACTACTTCATATTCGATCTCATCCCGAACAACAAACTGACCCACGGCGTTATTATCTCCGAAATATTTTTGGGCAATGGATTCTTCAATTATCACTTGTCGAGGTTTATCAAGTGTTGTAAGAGAATCACCACTAATCATTTCAAGATCGAACAGCTGAAAGAAATTGGCATCTCCAAAAACAAATCCATTTTCATTGAAACGATGTTCTTCAGTCGACACAACATTATTTGCTCCCGGAATAAGTCGAACAACATCTTCCACCTCTTCCATGTCTTGCAAAACATCGGACAAACACATCGGCGTTGATGCACTATTAATGGCATTATTTCCTAAAACACCACCTGTTGCCAAACGATATATTCGATCACTGTCAGTAAATGATGTATCGTAGCTTAACTCATTTCGGACCAGCAAAATCACAAATAAGCCTAACACCAAGCCAACAGCTAATCCCAGAACATTAAGCAAAGCATAAAAACCTTGCTTGCGAATACTCCGGATCGCAACTTTTATATGGTGAGCAATCATCATTATAGTTTATTTGTTATTTTCTCTGTTATTACATGGCCGTCGAACAATTGAATTACTCTTTGTCCACGATCGGCCTCCATGGCCGAATGGGTTGCCATCACAATTGTATGGCCTTCTTCATTTAAGCCAGATAAAACCTCCATCACCTTACTTCCACATGAGGATGAAAGATTGCCGGTTGGTTCATCGGCCACAATCAAATCCGGATTAATAACAATAGCTCTGGCAATGGCCACTAATTGCTTTTGCAAGGCAGACAATTGTTTAGGAAAATACTGTCGAAGATGGGATAGTTGTAATTTAGATATCACTTCGTTCACCTTGATTTGCCTCGACTTTTTCGCATATTTCAGATATTGTAATGGCAAATCGATATTTTCATAAACATTTAATTCATCGATTAAACCAAAATTCTGGAAAATAAAGCCAATCCCGCCTCTTCTTAAATTACTTCTTTGGCGCTCTTTCAAACGACTTACTTCATGTCCCATAAAAAATAACTCTCCAGAGGTAGGCTGCTCGATTAATCCTATCGTATTAATCAAAGTCGTTTTACCACTGCCGGAAGGTCCTAAAATAGCAACGTATTCTCCTTGCTCAATGTCGATATTAACATTTTGCAAAATGGTCGTTTCAATGGCACCATTCCTTAGAATCTTTGTCAAATTACGGGCATGAATCATATCTAATCTAATTATGTACGATTCCGAACCAAAACTGTACGAAAACGAACATCTGTTTTTGTTAATATTAAGCTAATTTATCTCCCCCACAGCAAGTGCAGCACTATTCAAAAAACAAATCAAAATCACCTACAACACTCTTACACTGCTCCTTACATCACTCACACATCAAACTTATGAAACGAATGCATATTCAATAATACTAAATAATTCATCACTTATTATGCCACAAGCATTAACGCCTTATAATCAAGACGATTACAAAAACGGCATTCTTTTTGGTTAGTGCTATGACCAAACAAAACCGTACGCTTTCGAACAATTATTGAAGTAGGTGTAAGCATTTTATGGTATATTTAGTTTCGAAAAACAAAATAAGATGACAAAAAAATCCGGACGTATACTCGCAATAGATGATAATGCTGATATATTATTTGCATTAAAATTACTACTCAAACCACACGTTGAACACATAACTACTTCAACTGACCCGAATAAAATTCCGGCATTGATGGCTGAAGATTCTTTCGATGTAATTCTTCTCGATATGAACTTCACAAAGGATGCAATTAGCGGGCAGGAAGGCTTTCACTGGTTAGAAAAAATACTGGAAATTGATTCTTCGGCTGTTGTTCTCTTTATTACAGCCTATGGAGATGTTGAAAAATCAGTAAAAGCAATTAGAGCGGGAGCGACTGATTTTATTCTGAAACCCTGGCAAAATGAGAAGCTTTTGGCAACGGTTAATTCAGCGGTTCAGCTTCGTCAGTCGCGCAATGAGGTTAAAGATTTAAAATCGAAACAAAAGGAAATTAATACAATCCTCGACCAGCCATTTTCTGACTTTATAGGTGTTTCACCTGGAATGCAAAATGTATTCAACACGATTAAAAAAGTAGCCGCGACAGATGCCAACGTTTTGATACTTGGTGAAAACGGAACCGGTAAAGAACTTGTTGCGCGAGCTCTTCACCGAAATTCATTACGCAACAACGAAAGCTTTATTAGTGTAGATTTAGGTGCATTGAGCGAAACGTTGTTCGAAAGTGAATTATTTGGTCATGTTAAAGGTGCTTTTACTGATGCTAAAGCCGATCGCCCGGGCCGATTTGAATTGGCTTCAAAAGGCACAATTTTCCTCGATGAGATAGGAAACCTCTCACTTCCGCTTCAAGCCAAATTACTAACAGTTTTGGAGAGAAGAGAAGTTACACGTGTAGGTGCTAACAAATCCAAACCCATCGACATCCGATTGATTTGTGCAACCAACATGAACCTGAAACAAATGGCGATGGAAGACAGCTATCGTCAGGATTTAATTTATCGTATCAATACGGTCGAGATCGAGCTTCCTCCATTAAGAGAAAGGCCTGAGGACATTCCTGTTCTGGCAGATCATTTCCTGAAAATATTCTCGAAGAAGTATAAGAAAAAAGTTAATAAGCTATCGGCTAAAGTTATTAAGAAGCTGACCAATTACCCATGGCCTGGTAACGTACGCGAGTTTCAACATATATTGGAACGAACCGTTATTATGAGTGAATCGGCTAATCTTGAGGAGAGCGATTTTCAATTATCTTCCTTGCCAACCTCATCTGAAGGATTTGAATTTGACACCTATAACCTGGAGGATATCGAGAAGCAGATTATTGAAAAAGTACTGCGCATGAATCGTGGTAATGTATCTAAAGCAGCTGCCGATTTAGGATTGACGAGAACTTCATTATATCGAAGACTGGAGAAACATGGTTTATAATAATTTTAGAATAAACTTTATAGTGAGGACCTTGCTGTTGGCAGGGTCTATTTTTGCATTCTTTTATCTTTTCTTCAATACGGAGTTAACGATGACCCTGGTGCTAATCGGCTTGCTTATTGCATTTCAGATTTTTGCCATGATTCATTACGTCGACCGGACCAACAGGGTATTGAATAATTTTTTGGAATCCATCCGTTACTCTGATTTCACAAGAACTTTTCAGGTTGAAAGCCTTGATTCATCATTTGACAAACTCAAGAAGTCATTTAATGAAGTAATAAAGGATTTTCAGGAAGTTCGCGCTGAAAAAGAAGAAAACTACTACTACCTGCAAACAGTTATCCAACACATCGGCATTTCGTTAATTGCCTATGGGAAAGACGGTAAGGTTGAACTAATTAACAATGCAACCAAGAAACTTTTTCAGGTTCGATCGTTAAATAACATTCAATCATTGAAGGATTTTAGTCCGGAATTGGTTCAAAAACTTTTAACGATACGCCATGGAGAGAACACACTTATCCGTGTTCAGGAAAAGGATGAATTATTACAATTGGCCATTTATGCCACCGAGTTTAAAATTCATAACCGAACCATCCTGCTAACCTCGATTAAGAACATTCAGGACGAGCTGGAAGAAAAAGAGATGGAATCGTGGCAGAAGTTAATTCGTGTATTAACGCACGAAATTATGAACTCCATTACGCCTATTTCGTCATTATCATCAACCATTACGATGATCTTAAAAGATCTGTCTGAAAACTTAAAAGAAAAGGATATTGATGCGGATGATATCGATACAATTAAAGAGGTTGAGGGAGCCCTTGAAACCATTCACAAAAGAACCGACGGCCTGCTTCATTTTGTTAACACATATAGGGATTTAACCCGCATACCAACACCAACATTCTCTATTTTCCAGGTTAGTAAGTTATTAAATAACATTAAGGGTCTTCATGCGGAAGAGATTAAGGCTAAAAACATTAAATGCAGCATTAACATAGAACCTAATTCACTTGAACTATCGGCCGATGAAAAGTTGATTGAACAAGTGATTATCAACCTGGTTAAAAATGCGATTCAAGCATTGGATTCAACTCAAAATCCAGAGATTCAGCTCAATGCCTTTCTCAACCAAAGAGGACGTATTACCATACAAATTATTGATAACGGACAAGGTATTTTACCTAATGTTCTGGATAAGATATTCATCCCGTTTTTTACAACCAAACCCAAAGGCTCTGGTATCGGACTTAGTTTATCAAAGCAAATACTGAGGTTACATGGCGGCAATATTACAGCTTATTCAGAACCCGAAAAAACAACAAAATTCACACTAACTTTTTAATAACCTGAGTTCGATTTAAATTTTAGATCTCAGGTTAATAACAAAAAAGGTGCAGAAAATCTGCACCTTTTTTGTTTATCTTATCTTGCTTAATAGCCTTCTTATTCAGATTTCATTCGATTAAACATGACAGCTAAATGAGCATATAACGAGGTATTCTGAACAACCACCTCATCGTCAACTTTGATTCTCACCGGGGTAAAGTTCCAAATGGCTTTTATACCCACTTCAACCAGCTTATTGGCAACATCCTGTGCCTTATCAACAGGCACAGTCAATATTCCAATTTTTGCCGTTTCCTCATGCATTTTAACCAATTCTTCGAAGTGATAAATTGGAACCCCTTCAATTGTTTTCCCAACAACCTCCGGATCCACATCAAAGGCTGCTACCACCTTTAATCCGAATTGCTTTAAGCCATGATCGTGCAACAAGGCTTTACCCAAGCTTCCTACACCAAACAAATAGGCTTCATCTACAACAGTAAAACCCAGGAAGTTTTCCAATACACCGATAAGAGGCTCAACCTCATATCCTACCCTGGTTTTTCCAACAATGCTTGTATATGATAAATCTTTCGTCACCTGAGTGGGATCAACTCCCATATCACGTGCAATTAAAGTTGAGGAAATATGCTTCAATCCTTCTTTTTGAGCCAATTTCAGATATGCCAAATAACATGGCATTCTGCGCAAAGCAGGCTCAGGTACAAGGTTATTTTTCTTACGGTTTGTTAACGACATAGACAGTTTTTCTGCAGTTTAACAATCCTACAAAAATAATTAAGTTTTTTAATGAAGTACAAATTCGCCCCTTTTTATTAACAAGATTTATATCACCCATTGTTATAGTGGCTTCTTATTTTCAATCTTTTAGATTAGTTTTTACTATGAAGACATCTTCTTAAAATCCTTCTCTAACAGACCATCTCTGTTCTTTTTATTCACCATGTGATAGTCAAAATAGAAGAATGCTGAACTATCGGCACCAATTAAAATCTTGTAACAACGTGCTTTATACTTGGTTCCTTCAGGTCCTACTTTATGAACGAAAACGATCTTGTTATCCTTGCGCTCGATGGCATCTTCGACCTCATCCTGAGTCACAATTTTGAAATCGTATGGATAGATGCTTTTTATTTTCGCAGCCGAATTCACTTCCGGTGCCAAATCCTCTTTCACCAGATAAAGGGTTTTATCCGACAAAGACTTAACATTACTGTTGTAATACTTAAAAGCATTGGCTTTAATTAGCTCAGGGCGCTTGTTCATTAAGTTGACATGATCCTGCATAAAGCGAATAAATGCTTCAAGTTTATACGCATAGCTTTTGTCTTCCACACGCAGGTAGGATAATGGTAAAGAACATAAATCGGGTAAATCTCTAACCTGAGTATCCGTTTCGCCTAATAATAAGCTTAAAAAATTATACCTGGCTTTTGTTTTATCAGCATCGAATGTAGCTACAGTTGTTAGCAAAAATGAATAAGCCGGGTCATTTCTTTTATCTTCAAACTCTTCATTTGTTATAAATTCAAACTCAGTAAGGTTCCAAACCGTTTCCATTACCTCTTTAATCTTAAAATTGAAATCACTCATTGGATTTGCATCCATCACAACAAGTGTTTTTGTATTTAAAAAGGCCTGATACTCTTCAGCTGTTGGAACATGTTCTTTTGCCTCGACGACAATTGTTAACATTAAACAGCTTAAAATTGATAATAAGATTTTATTCATGATGTGATTTTTTTTCCTAATACGCTATTGATGCGTCTAACAGTTACAAGTTTTTCAATAATTTTTATGGTTATTCAAAAAAAAGTATTGAAATTTAAATTAAGCAAGTTTATCGATTAATTTTGCGCCCCGATTACTGATGAAGATAAAACACTGAAATAGAACTTTCAGAACATTGAGGCACTATTAAAAGTTCTATAAAGTGAATTAACATCAGAGATCATGATTAATGAATGATATCAATCTTCGAAAAGGATCGATGATATAACCAAGATTGACAAAAGAGATAAGCCAACATTTAGTCATCATTACACCAGATTGATAAAACAGGCTTATTTCAGATGGCAATTGACAAACTAATTTTAGACTCATGAAACTATTAAATAAATTTCTTTCCTTATTCAAACCTGATAATAAGGACAAATTAGAACTTGAAGAACAAACCCCCATGTTGATAAATAACCTTATTAACTTCTTCTTGTTTTGCATTGTATTTGTTGAGGGTATCGTGTGTTTACGCAATGAAAAAATCATCTATGCCATTCCACTACTTAGTCTTAGTTTGATTTTTGCTTTCCATTTTGTTTATCTAAGCCGAAATTCAAGAGCCCGAAGCATTAAAAATTCACTCTTTTTCTTTTCCAGTATAACCTTTTTATACTTTGTTGTATATGGCAGCAGTACAGGTATCAATATTATCTGGACAGCATTGTTTCCTCCATTTATTATGGCTTTAATGGGCATAAAGCGCGGCACCGTGTTTTCACTCATATTTATGCTGATCATCGCTTTGGTTATATTGGTTCTTAATGATTTAGAAATTATAGAATCAGCTAAAGAATATAGTCTGATTGAAAAGATTGTGTTTCTATCGTTTTATTTTCTGTTTTTTATAACCACTTACGCAATCCATAGCACTTACACTGAAATTATACTTCGAAAAGAACGTCGTGTGCTTGATTCGCAAAACTTCACAAAAACTCAGGAAGAATTAATATCAAAGTTATCACATCAGATCAGAACTCCCCTGAGTAACATTACCGGAATAATTGATATTCTTGAAAAGACCAACCTTAATGATGATCAACGTGATTACATTAATACCATTCATGCTTCATCAAACAACCTGGTAAACGTTGTTAATAGCATGGTGGCCGCTTCAAAAACAAACTTCAATCAGATTCCCGATGAAGAGGTGAGTTTCAACTTGTATTCAACCATTAACAACACCATTAAGCTGTTCCAGGATGAGCAGGACAAGAAAAAATTCAGTCTGTCGCTTTCTGCCGATATCCCAACGAATTTGATTGGTAACAGTATTAAGGTAAAGCAAGTCTTTCTAAACCTTCTCAACAGCCTGCTTAAGTACAATAAATCCGATTTAAAAACGGTAAACATCGAGGTATCAAGAAAAGAGCTTTTACCAGATAAGATTGTGCTTAGATTCAGGATTATCAGCAATACCATTGTTCCAATCCCGAAATCAGAGTTGGGAGAAAAGTCCATCCACTCATCAGATGTGATTCATCTGAACCGATCAAAATACATTAACCAACTTGATTTAGGCATTACAAAAAGAATCATTGAAATGGATGGTAATTCCATCGATATAATTCCCGATTCGGTTAAAACGGTTATTGAGTTTACGGCCACCTTTAAAGAAAATGTAAAAAGTCAATCCATCGAAAACATTAAGCCGCCTACAAAACAGGCCGAGAACTATTTTAAACCAGTTGTTGAAATTGCAGAATCGAACATTTTATTGGTGGAAGATAATTTCAGTAACCAACAGATAATCATCTTATACATCAAAGATGAAGTTAAGAAAATAGAGGTTGCTTTTAATGGTAAAGAAGCATTGGATAAGTTCGGCAAGGTAAAATACGATCTGATTTTAATGGATGTTCAAATGCCAATTATGGATGGATTTAAAGCCACTGAAAAAATCAGGCAAATCGAAAAAAGTACCGGAACGCATACGCCAATTATTGCGGTTACCGCAAACGCATTCCCCGAGGATAAAGAGAAATGCCTGGCATCTGGCATGGATGATTACATCAGTAAACCGTTTCAACCCGAAGATTTAATTCGAAAGATAAAAAAGCATTTAAGCTAATGATTTTATAATCGTTTTTAATTTTTAACAACACACCGTAAATTGACTTACCAATTAACACATTAAGGTTTGTCATGGTTAAAAAAAGTCAACTGCCTGTTAATTACTGTTAAAGCACCTTGATTTTCAATCTTAGCCTCGTAAGTTTGTAAATTGAGTGATGTATAAAAGTGCAGATAAGATGAATATGAAAAAGGAGACGGACATAACCATAAAGCTAAAACGGAAAATATTGATTTATTCGATCATAGAGGTAGCGCTAATTATTGCATTACTCGGTTTTATCATGTTTTTGATAATGGTATTGATGAATTAATGCTACAAGTGAAGAGTGATACTCTTTTGAGCTATCACCTTCCCATCCATTTTTGTTGTCAGAATCCACTCGCCGGCTTTATCATCATAAGGCTCCCACACAGTATCCCCCAGGAAAAATTCGTAATCATTTGAGTTAACAAAGTATTGGCCTTTAAACGACGGCTCAGTTTTTCCTTCTTTGTTTTTAAAAGGTGGATGATCAATACAGTATTCAACCACTTTCCCTTTAGCTCCTTTAATCTTAATAACATATCCGAATTCAATATCCGGTTGAATTAAGATGCTATCTGTTATTTTAAGCAGCTTAGGCAATTTTTTCGACGTGCGCTCCCATCGGCTGTACTCTCCATAGCTATAGAGCTCCCAACTTATTTTCTTCTTAGCCACAACTACAACTTTTAGCTTTCCAGCGAATAACGTATTTGGTCCAACATAAGCGGAATATCACCCGACTCGATTCCATGCTTTCGTAAATAGGGAACATCGCCGTTAAAGGTTTCAATAAATTCCTCCATGGTATGATCCGATAAATGAATGCTTTTTTGATAATAGGATAAGGCTTCCTTGCGCATTTTCTTGCACCACAGCGTATGCCCCAAATTAATCAGATCGTGCTTATTCTGTTCCGAAACCAACAGCTTGTGATAATACTTTTCGGCCTGATCAAACTTTCCAAGCACAAAAGAACACCAGGCTATTGGTCGCCCGGCTTTATTATTGCCCGGATCGAGGTATTCAACTTTAAAGTAGTATTTCAAAGCTTCTTCAAAATCCTCCAGTTCGAGCAAACAATGGCCAATTGATACCTGTGTGTGTAAATTATCCGGGCTTATTTTTTCTGCTTCGCGATAATATTCCAATGCCTTTTGCGGATTCTTTAAATGACGATAACAAAGTGCAATTTTTTTCTTATTCCAGGCACTCTCTGACTTAATAAAGTCGGCCTGTAGATAACATTTTAAGGCATCGTCATACTGTCCTAATTGTTGATAACAATAGGCTTTCTTCTGAACCACCTCAACCAATTGCTTATCCTTTATGCAATCGAATATTTCAAGCGCATCATTAAAGTAATTCTTCTTGAAATAAAACTCTCCGATTTCACGCAAAGAAGCATCATCGGTCAATTGCTTAAAGAACCAGCGATTGTGAATATCCATTTTCTGAGCAAAAACATCATCAAACTGATGTTTCTGAGGGTGCACCTTTAACAATCGATACAAGTCCTGAATAAACTGATTGCTGGCAATTAATTTCTTCTGATTGGCCTGCAACATAGCTTCATCCTTTTGCATCTCCACCATCTGCTCTATTTCGGCCGAAAACATCTGCCCCATCATCTCCTTTTGCATTTGTGGCATGTGCGGAATACTCAAAATCAATGAGTATTTATCGGAATTACACAGAAAACGCGACGAAGCCAAACCGTCGAGTAATGATTGATTACTAAAAACGGCATCTTCCGAAAACAATGCTTTCTGGACTTCAGGCTGGGTAGGGTAAAATGGTAACAACCAATTGGTGATCTCGTTAAAAAACGAGAAATGCTTAAGGTGTTTAAAGGTAGATAAGAAGACATCAGCACCCTCCATTTGCCATTGTGTTAGCTCCTCCATTTTATCCATCAGATTGGGAGAGTCCTTAAACACATCTTCCCAATCGGGATTTTTGCCTTCGGCCAGACTATCACTAATCAGGTTATCCAAATCCAGTTTATCCTTCAGTTTAGGATGCATCTTAACCACTTCCGGCAAAATCTCGTCGTTCAGTTTTTGAGATATCCTTTCTGTTTCCCGCGTTCTGATAAGCTGGATTATCACACTCTGAATTACCGACTGAATACCTTTTTCTTCAATCATCATAAAGAGTTGCGTATATAACTCAGGCGATAAAGGCAAACGGTCATCGTAACGGTTAAGTGCCAGAATTAGCGCCACAATGGCTCTACCACTTACCTCATCCTGCGGGTGATCACACAACTCAATCAGCAATTGCAAATAATCGTAAGAATAGGCATTCATCAGTGAAAGGTTAATACCTCCCATAATCACAGCCTTATAATGAACCGGGAATGAATTACTGTTTAACAGTTGCTTAAGGTGTTCAATATTATTGCTGCCAATAGCCGAATATGACCAAATTACCTGGAACAGCTCATTAACTAAGTGCTCCAGCTCCTGACTATTCTCAGCATTGGCATCTACCACTTTCTTTAACTCAATACTGCTCCAAAGTACATTAATATCACCAACTAACTTTGGAAAACTGTTGACATCATAACGACTGCGCACCTCGTAAATTAACTCGCCGGAATATTTGCTCAGTAAAGCATCTGACACCTTATCTACCAGCTGGTAAACATCGCGCACCAGGTGATTGTATATTTTTTGGCGTTCAGGATCGGAGATTCCTTCAACTGTATATTTTAATATATTCTTGTACGTGAATTCGATATTATAATGATCATCGATCAAGTCACCATTCTGCGATTCTTTTACCAACACCAACAACAGATCTAAACTATCCTTAATGTTCTTTTGCGACAGATATTGGCAAATTCTATTGTACTTATCCTTTATTTCCTTAACATTCATCATGACCTGACTATTTAGAGGATTCAATTTTCAAAATTACATCAAAACCTGATGTTTTGGAACTCCCACCCTGCAATCTAAAAAATAAAAGTTTACTCAGCTCGTATTCCAATGTAATCGTTTCGGGAGTTATTTCGTCATCTTCTGTTTCGCCAAAACCGCGTTGATAGATGACAAACAAATCGTTAGTAATGTATTTACCGACAACAAAGGCGGCACTCTGCCAGTTTTCGGTCGAATTAACTTCAATCATATCGAGCTTAAAGCGTTGACCAATGGTTGAATTTAATGATGAAGTAATCATATTGGCCAACATGTTGGAGCCAACCGATCCTACTATACCATTCTGACCAACATAACTGAGCTCATCCATCGTTTTACCGAAAATCATGATGGAAACAGCATCAGATTCAGAGATGGCATCATCATCGAGGGTAAAGGCAATCTCCGGTTCAGATAAAATTCCACCAACAGACAATCGTAAAATATGCTTTTCCTTATCCGAACTTCGGAAGGTGTATTCGGCAGTAATTTCTAATCTGGGATCAGGCGTTTCTCCACCGGTAAAAGTTATAACACCCTTTTCGATGTTAAATTTTCGACCATAGAGGATATAGTAGCCACGGACGACCTCCACATCGCCAAACAGCTCAAAATAGTCGCCAGATTTAGCAATATCAAAATCACCGGATATCTCAATATTCATATCATCACCCTTCAGCCAGGTGCCCCGCGGAATATCAATGGTTAGCCTTCCTCGCATCTGATTCAGTAAAGGTGATACCTCCTTCTTCTTTACTTCACGGGTAATTTGAATGGTAGTATCTTCCTCTTGAATGGCTTGAAGAAGCAGCGGAACATTATCCTTGTGCCCCGACTCTGTTCCGGTTTTTATCAGGCTTGGCAAATTAAAAGAAGAACGATTAACCGATACTTTTCCTCCAAAGCTTGGGTGACCATCTTTATCGGGCTTCCAATAAGGATTACCACTAATATTGACCTTATAATCGTTGTGCTGCAACAAATCAAATCCATTTATATTGGTTTCAACATTGGTGGATCGCAACTTGCCTGAAATAATGGTAGAATCGAATACCATTTCACCTTTTCCTGCCAAATATCCTTTATCCGTCAAAACTAACAAGGTATCAATATTTACAGTGCTATCCTTGAACGTAAACACACCATCAATTTGCTGATAAAAAACACCTTGCTTCTGATTATAGATGAAAGCACTATCTATCTTAAGCTGACCATAAATCTGTGGCTTCGCTAATTTGCCGCTTGCCTTAAGTGAGCCTTGCAAATAAGCACCTGCTTCCATGTGTTGATATGAAGACATCTCAGGGCTGGTAATTTTCAGTGAGTCAATATTCAAATTGGCTTGAAAATCATCCGACATTTGAAAATATCCACTCTGTTCATCGCCTAAACTAAGCCTCAATGGCAAACTGGCATTGGCATATACACTGCTATCCAATGAAGGCACCCAGGCATGAAAGAATAATGAATCGTTGCTATAACTGACACCCCCTTTTATTGTCGGAATTGGCGTACCATTGTAATTGGGCTCATTAAGCGTATAATTGCCATTAACCAGCAAGGAATCGTGCTGACCACTCACCTCAATATGAGTCGAAACTTTACCGCCCAGAGTATCAATATTATTCATAAAAGCTTCCAAAACACCCAAATCAAGATTATCAACATCCAACTCGAACTCCTGAGAACTATCCTGACTCAAATAGCCATTCGCATGCAGTTTAAAGGTCTCGTTATTTTGATCCAACACCTGCAAGTGTTTAACTTCAATCGAATTTTCATAAAAATGAATCTGCTGCAAAGTATCTTGTAAATAATAATCACCTTCCGGAGTTGAAAGATTCAATGTATCAAATCGTACGCTAAGCGTATCACTAAAGCGAATGTTAGCATTTATTTGCCCCCTTATACTATCCTTTCTCTCCAGCAAAACATTTGTGTATAAATCCTTTTGTTGATAAGAAAAATCAATTCCTAAAGTATCAAATGTCTGAATTGTATTCTGTATATTTTTTAGACCAATTTGCCCATCTAACCTCAATGAATCAGGCTTATATTCACCTTCTATGCTTGTACAAATAGTATCAGCATCAAATCCTTCATAACTCACATCAAACATTCTTGTACGAGCTTTATAAGACAAATCGGTGCTGATGCCATTAACCTGCCATTCACTCTCCAGTAGCTCGAATGTTACATCGGGCAGCCCTAATGGTTTATAATATTCGATGTTATTCCCAAGCAAATTGCCTCCGGCATTGAATGTCTGATCCAGAAAACTATAGCTTCCATAACCGCTTAAAAAGTTTTCCTGTTGCAATATTTGAAAAGTATCGGCCTTTATCCCCCAAACATCCAGGTGAGCCTTAAAACGAGCCGAATCAACATGTACACTGTACAATTCGCTTTTATTTAAATTGGCATCAATATTTAATTTTCGCTCTTTCGATAGGATGTAAGTTCCTTTTATACGAAGCTCTCCATTCAGTACAGTATTCTTCGCTTTTTCGTTAATCGCTTCAACATCCAAATTTCTTGTATCGACCTCTGCATGGTAAATTGGTATCCCATATAAATCTTCGATACCAATATTTCCCTTGACTGCAGTTTTATCGTTAACAAATAAAATATGCGCAGTAATGTCATCATTCTTCTGCAAGGCATCGATGTTAAATGTATCAGCCACTAAACGATTAAAGGATGATTTATTTAATCTGGCACTTAGGCTTAAGTCGTCTTTATAATTGATCAAATCAAGCCCTTGCAAATTTACCAAACCATTAATTTTAGTCTGAGTTTTGTTTACATCAAGCCAGTCTTCAGGCACAAAATTTTGCAGATTTATATCTGCCTTATAGGCCATCTTATTTCTAGTGTTTGGTTTAGTTTGGAATATATCATCCATTTTCAACCTTAAACCAATCGTTTTTCTATTATTCTCCGCAAATAGTGTCGCAATCGTTTCTGAGCTATCAGCCTTTACCCATAGCTTAACATCTTCAATGGATCGCAATGGCACTTTGGGCAACAAAACTGTTAAGTCCTTCTCATGCAAAGGCGATCCGTGCAATTCCAGATTAAGTTCTTTTCGAATAAGATATGTTGCTGAAATATTAATCTGAGAGAACTCCGATCGCAAATAAAAATCATCGAGCTTCATTTGTGGGCCATTTTTGATAAAATGAAAACCACTGTTTCGTATCTCCAGATTCGGATTGTCAACATTCAGTTGCATCTTCTTAAAGTTACATTCCACATGCTTCTCTTTAAAAAGACCACTCGCATCCAGTTCTATTGCATCAAAGCCAAAAGGAGCTTTGCCATAAGCTGTTTGAAGCACCCCTTGCCCTTTTTTAATTACTACACTTCTGGCATTGATCGTTAAAGGAAATCTGTTTTCATTATCAGAAGATGTTTGCTTATTAAAAACATCATTGACATTTAATGTTGTGCTATCGATGTACCACAAGTGAAAACTAGGATTATTAATCAATAGCGAATCAATCACTACTTCTTTATTAAATAAGCTGGCCAGATGATACTTTAGGAATAAAGAGTCAATTGAAAAAATAACGGAATCGTTTTGCTTCAATTTTACATCGGACAACTGCAGGCTATTGAATAAATTTCCATCCAGACTTCCTATTTCGATGTAACCATTAAGAAGCGGATTTATGGTTTCAAGCCCTGTATTCAGAACAAAATTTCGAAACGATTTTGTCTGGCTATACAGAAGCACTCCAGCCACCAACACCAGTAGCATTGCAAATAACAGCATAATATATTTGACAATCTTTTTCAGCATAGTTAAAAAGGATTACCAATATTAAAGTGGATTTGCCATTTCTTTTCCTCGTCAAAGATTGGCCTAGCAAAATCGAGTCCTACCGGACCAATTGGTGTTTTAAAACGAAAACTAAACCCGGCTGCGTAACGCAGGTCGTTTAACTTATACTTATAGGTTTCAAGCCATACATTACCGGCATCGCAGAATGCTGCAAAAATAATTTTAGGTGCCAGCTGATAACGCATTTCAACACTTCCTTCCAACAAACTATTTCCACCAATAGGCTGACCGTCGGCATATTTTGGCCCTAACTGCGATCGGCCCCAGCCTCGAACCGAATAACTACCACCGGCAAAAAATCGCTCTTCCACCGGCACCAAACCATCACTCTGTGTTAGTGTAGCCAATCCTATTTTGCTTCGAAAAGCCATGGTTAATCCCGACTTAATGCCTAAGTATTTTCGATAATCAATCAAGCAGCGATAAAATGGCACCGATTTTTCAACCAAGGTTCCATTTCGTTTAATATTAATCGCAATTGAAAAACCAGTTACCGGGTCGAGAATTGGCTGGCCACTCGAATACACAAATCCCAGTGCAATGCCTGATTTTCCATAATCAGCCAAAGTTGTATCCGTTAAACTATATGGCTGTGCTTCAAATACTCTTGCCGAATCTCCAGACACTTCTTCGAGGTAAAAATTAACCGATGAATTAAAACGCTCAGTAAAATGCTGTAACATGGTGAAATTAACCCCATGTCGGGAGATTCGATACCCCGGCTCATCCTGTTTCAACAGAAATGGATTAACAATGAAGGAGTTGAACGGAAAGAAAACAGCCGGTTGCGTAAATTTAAACTGAAAATTATAAGGCTCAAGGCTCGAATGCTTCCCGTAAATATTGGCGCGTCCGGTACGAGTGAGAAAACCCATGTATTGAATATCAGCAAACACCCTAAGATTATCTTCACGACCATAACCAACACCAAAACGTGTGATCCAGCGCGGCGCTTCCTTTAAAGTGATCATCGTAGGAAGGGTATCTGGCTTTTCTTCACTCATTAGTGTTTTAATTGATGCCACCCGAAACATTCCCAGGTTATAAAGCTGTTTTTGCGACTCATCAATTTGGTATTTCGACCACTGATCGCCACTTTTAAACTTCAACTGCCTGACTACTTTTTTATCGGGAACCCGCTCATTGCCTTCAACAACAATGGGTCCAAAATAACAAGGTTTGCCTTTATCAATAACCCAATTGAGCGAGGCTTTGTTAGCCACCGTATCCACATCAAGTTTATGCTTTACACTGGCATAGGCAAACCCCTTGTTATTTAGCTCTTCGTTTATAAAGGCCTGATCGGCATAATACGATTCATCCCGAAAGCGGCTATTAACTTTTAGTTGTGATCTCAAACGAATGTTACGTCGATCTTTCTTACTAAAGAAATCCTCAAAAACGGTTAAGGAATCAATCGTATAGGTAATTTTATCAATATTAATGGCTTGCCCCTCCTCGATAACAAAGGTAAGTTTAACCTTGTTGTTCTTTGTTACCTTAACTTCGGGCGCCTTAAAACTTACATTTAAAAAACCTTCTTTTTGATACAGGTATTTGATTAACTCGAGGTTCTTAAGGTAAAGTGTTTCACTATAGTTATCTGCCTCTTTTTTAAAGAAACGTTCACTTACACCACTCGCCGTTTTTATATTAATGGCCTCCTCCAACCTGGAAGAGCGAATGTAGGTGTTGCCTTTAAAAGATACCTTTCGAACCTTTAAAAACTCTTGTCCGCTTGCTACAGCTGTAAAGATTAAGAACCATATGAGCAAAAAACCTGTTTTCAATAAAAATAAGGGGTAGTGGTTTATACAAGGATTTTATTATCTCCTAAAATAATCAAAATATTCCAATCACTAATCGACAAATACATAACACATATATTAATGCCAGGTGAATTGTTATTCCTCTTTATCCCATCAATAAAACTCCAGTTGTACAATTGACCTAACCTGGACAAGCCTGAAAAGTATCAAGTATCGAAACCTTTGCAAGGCAAAAGTACCATTAAGTCTCAGATTAATAGTTATTTAAGTTGGTTTTGTTTTGAATTTTCATTAACTTAAAGATGTGATTAAAAAGGAGTTACATATGAGTTTTGTATCGCATCATGTCGAACGTA
>JAOARW010000081.1 GCA_025210475.1 Carboxylicivirga sp.
CGAAATTCTACAAATTCTCAGCATATCTCTACTCGACAAAACTCCTGTAAGAGAGGTGCTTATAAAATACGATTACAAAAATGTCAAAGAACTTAAAAATAAACAATTAATAATCAGCGGGTTTTAAGTGCCCGCTAATGATATATCAAATATAACAAATACAGTATTATTTTTTAGATTATGAATCAAGGGAATTGGTAAATCTTGTTGATATTCATTGGTTTTACTAAGTGTGGATTTGATGCTATATGGAACGCGAAAGGATTCGCGCACCAGCTTGTGGCAATCTTTATAAGAATTGATTTTTAAAAGTTTTTATGCGCTACCGCGCGAATCCCTTCGCGTGGTGTATTATTTTTCTAACGAGATTAGGATTAATAGAAAGATTAAATTGCATTCCAATCGCCATAACTGGCTAAAGATTGAATATAAATGGAATGCGAAAGGATTCGCGCACCAGCTTGTACTTATTTGCTTCTGTTATAATAAAAAAGCCCGCTACTAAAAAGAAGCGGGCTATACATATATTAAGCAATCAGTTAAAATCTCATTCCTAAACGCACCATAAAATTAGTGCCGGCCTGTGGGAAATAACCATCCAATACATCGTGCTCATCAGCATAGTAATAACGGTAAACCCACGCATTCGACTCGTATTCTTCATCCAGTAAATTATTGATTTTAAAACCAAAATTAAAATCGCCAATCGAAGGCAGAGTAAAATCATAATTCACCAATAAATCATTGACAAACCAGGCATCCAGTTTACGATTGTCATTTGAAGTATTGTCGATGAATTGCTCACCAACATATTTACTCAGAAGAGATAGTGTTAAACCTTTTGTTGGCATCCAGTTAAACTGACTGGCAGCTGTAACAGAAGGAGAGAATGCAATATCGGTTTCGCCTAGTTCAGTTACATATTGGAAGGGTTGATTCTCCGGATCATCCCAATAGCTCCAATTGTCTACATATTCAGTGTAGTTCTCTATTTTGTTGGCTGATAAGGCCAGGTTACCTGTCCAGTTGAAATCGGGTGTAATAATAATGCCACCTTCCAGTTCAATACCCATTCGGTAACTATCCGGTACATTTACCATTATAGCCGCTCCTACGTCGTTAATTTCACCAGTTAACACCAGCTGATCTTTATAAAGCATATAATAGGCATTGACATTTAAAAAGGCATTATTGGTACTATGCTCATAACCCAACTCCCAATCATACAATGTTTCGGGAGTAGGCTTTCTGTTGGCTGGCGCATCCCTAAAATCACTTCGTGATGGCTCACGTTTAGCTACTGCAAAAGCGGCAAAAAACCGTTGTTGCTTATTCAACTGAAAATTTATGCCCATTTTGGGATTCAGAAAATCAAAATTATACGATTGTGTTAAATCTGCATTGTCATCATGCGTCCCAGTCATTGAATAATCCACATTTCGATACTGGATGTCACCATATAAGCCTAGCTGATCGCTTAGTGAGTAAGTGGCTTTAATATAGCTATTAAAATCTTGTTTCTTACCATTGTTAAAATACCACTGGTGATTATGCGGGATATCGTTATTATATTGGCTCCAGATAACATTACCATAATGATCACCATCGTATTCATTGTATGCACCGCCAATTATTAGCTCAAGGTTATTGTTGGTGTAAATACTTGAAAAAGTAGCGCCATAGAAGTGGTTATCGAGCCACTTTCGCTGAATCAGATCTGTTTTTTTAATTTCCTCACCATTTATAACAATACTTTCAAAGCCAACGTTGTAATCTTTAAACTTTCTTTTGTTTTTAAACGATTCGTAGTAACCTTCTCCTTTGGTGTAATGTAAAGCAGCAGTTAAATGCCAATGTTCATTTGCCTGGTGCGTGAAATGCAATTGATAATGATCTTGTTGGTAATTGTCTGTTTGGTTTTCGTACAGGTACTTGTTGAAAGTGCGGGCATCTGAATTGTAAAGGTTTTCAGCTTCAGCTTCGGTCCAGCCATCCATCATAACCAGTTTCTCCATTCCAGCACGATCGTTGTCAAGCTTCACTTTCGGAACGCCGTTCCATGCCTGGTATGTTTTTTCCTGACCCGAGAATGTTATAAACTTAATGGTTGACTGTTTGCCATAATAACCACCTGATAGGTAATAGGATTTTAGATCGGAGGTGGCACGGTCGATAAAACCGTCAGAATTAATGCGCGATAAGCGTACATCAAAAGCCATGTTGTTCTTTAATAAACCTGTTGATGCTGCTACTGAGTTTCTAATTGTGTTGTATGAACCGTAACTATTGTCGATAAATGCCATTTTTTCAGCAGCTGAATTGAGGGTGTTTAGGTTAACCGAAGCACCAAAAGAAGCGGCACCGTTAGTTGATGTTCCTACACCACGCTGAACCTGCACTTTATCAACTGATGCTGCAAAGTCGGGCATGTTAACCCAGAAAACACCTTGTGACTCAGAGTCATTCATAGGAATACCGTTAACAGTAACATTAATTCGTGTAATGTCTGTACCTCTGATACGCAGTCCGGTATAACCAACACCAGCTCCGGCATCAGAGTTGGTAACAATGCCTGGCATTTGATTGAGTAGAAATGGTAAATCCTGCCCGAAGTTCTGTTTTTGAATTTCTTCGTGATCCATTTCAGATGTCGCCACCGGAATGTTTTTGTTTGCTCGTATAGCCGATACAATCACTTCGTCGGTTAATACGGCCACGCTGGTCATGGTAGCATCCAGGGTGTTGCCGGTGGCCTTTATGCTTTGTGTTTTATAACCCACATAAGAGAACACCAAAGTAGGCGTTGAGCTTTTTGTTGTGATGCTGTAATGCCCTTCAGCATCAGTAATTGTACCGTTGTAGGAATTTTGAATAATAACGTTGACACCAACCAGTGGTTCGCCACCTTTATCGGTAACACGTCCGTTAATTGTTGTTTGTGCAATGGCTCCCAGTGTAAATAGAGCAGCCAGCATAATTGCATAAAACCTCTTCATTTTAATTTCGCAGTTTAAGTTATTTAACAAATACCGCAATGAGGATGTAATAGGAGATAACTTGTTCCCTTGCCGGCATTACCCGGCCAGGTTCGAAGGGTATAATCTCAGCCTGTTAAGGCACCCCATTGGAATCGGCCGCAAAAGTAGCACCCCGAATTTTATTATCAAAGAAAAATAAGACCTTTTTGTCTCAATTAAGAAGATTAGTCAGGAGTTTTTAGTTAGTAGTCCGTAGAATTAAGTGTTTTATATATTATTTGCGCACCAACATAGAGGGATAGTTTTCTTGGGGTTTAGAGTTCTGGGTTCAGGGTTTGTTTACAGTTTAAATGTTTAAAAGTAGAGTAGTTGAAGGGTTTATTTGTCGAACTTCTGAACTGTTGGTCATATTAACTTCTCAACTAATAAACTTTTCAACACTAATCGGAGTGTAGGATTTCTATTTAAAAATCTACATGCAGCCATTTGAAATAGGATACGATCTGATAATGTGTATAAAAATAGAATTCTTTTAAACTCTGTGCCTCCGCGCCTTTGCGTTGGTCTGCTCAAAACACAAAGCTCAGATGCCTCCCAGCAATCAAAAACTTTGCATCAACTTATATGACAAGCGACAGAGACTATGGCAGGAAAAAGGCGAAGCATGCAAAAGCTATTGCATACAATCGTCCCAATCTTTCCAAACAGGTTCGTACCCACCATCTTTGATCATTTGACACACTGCTTCCGGACTACGGTCATCATTTACCGAAAACTGTTCCAGTGCTTTGTTGTAAACAGCATAACCACCGGGTTCTGTTTTTGATCCTGCACTCATAGCTGTTACACCCAATTGCAACATGTGATTTCTGAATTTCTTGCTTTCGCGAGTGGATAGGGATAAGTCTACATCGGGGTTGAAAATCCGGTAGGCCATGATTAATTGCGCCAACTGCTTATCATTGACATCAACATTGGGCTGAAAAGAACCCACATGCGGTCGCAACCGAGGAAAAGAGATGCTGTATTTGGTGCGCCAATAGCTTTTTTCCAAATAATCAAGATGCAGAGCCGTGAAAAAAGAATCGGTGCGCCAGTCTTCCAATCCCAACAGGCACCCTATGCCGATCTTGTGAATCCGGGCTTTGCCAAGTCTTTCGGGTGTGGCTAGACGGTAAGAGAAATCGGACTTTTTACCTCGCGGATGATAAGTCTTATAATTGGCTTTGTTGTAGGTTTCCTGGTAGACATAAACCGTATGTAAACCCATTTGTATCAAACCTTCGTATTCATCCTGTTTCATGGGCTGTACCTCGATGGATACCGATGGAAAATGTGGCTTGACCAGTTCCACCATTTCTTTAAGGTAGTTATAACCACAATCTTTCGGGTGTTCTCCGGTTACTAGCAGCAAATGTTGAAACCCCATGTTTTTAATAACCGCAATCTCCTGCAATACTTGTTCTTTGTTGAGGGTAATACGATTGATGTCATTATTGTGGCTGAAACCACAGTAGGCACAGGCATTGGCACAGGCATTTGAGAGGTAGAGCGGAATGTATAACTGAATTGTTTTACCAAATCGACGCTGGGTGATGGCACGACTTTTAATGGCCATCTGCTCCAGGTAAGCTTCTGCGGCTGGTGATATCAATGCTTTAAAGTCGTCCAACGTGAGTTTGGTGGCTGCCAGAGCCCTTTCAACATCATTGGCCGTTTTATTGTAGATCGATTGAGTGGTTGCCTCCCAGTTGTAGGATGCATGTAGCTCTTCAAATGTTTTCATCTTTTTGTCAGTAGTTAGAAGTTGGTAGCCAGAAGCTTATTGTCCCAATTTTATTACAAACCATTACGATAGTTTATTTGCCTTTAGATAATTGTTAGTAGTGAATGGCATCAGATATAGCTTATCACTTCATCGTCCGTTTTTATAATAATATCCAAACTATCAGTTTCTTATAAAACTTAAAAAAACGAGTGTCTTACAATTCATCCAAGAATGCTGTTAAGGGACTTGAGGCCTCAGCACCCATCGACTGTGTTGCCAGCCTGGCTTCATAGGCCATTCGTCCGGCTTCAACAGCCAGCTTAAATGCTTTACCCATTTCAACGGGGTTGGGCGAAACAGCAATGGCGGTGTTAACCAACACTGCATCGGCACCCATTTCCATGGCATCGGCAGCGTGCGAGGGAGCCCCAATTCCGGCGTCTACCACAACAGGTACCTGGCTTTGCTCGATAATGATGCGCAGCATTTCTTTGGTTTGTAATCCCTGGTTTGATCCAATGGGTGCTCCCAATGGCATAACAGCAGCCGTACCAACTTCTTCGAGGCGTTTGCACAAAACAGGATCGGCTTGCACATAGGGCAACACAATAAAGCCCAGCTTAACTAATTCCTCAGCAGCCTTCAGTGTTTCAATGGGATCGGGTAGTAAATACTTGGGATCGGGATGGATTTCCAGTTTCAGCCAGTTGGTATCCAAAGCTTCGCGTGCCAGTTGCGCTGCAAATACAGCTTCTTTAGCGGTGCGTACGCCCGAGGTATTAGGCAGCAGGTTAATTCGAGTGTGCTTAAGGTGTTGAAGAATATCATCCGAAGCATTATTCATTTCAACGCGTCGCAGAGCCACGGTTACCAGTTCCGATTCACTTGCTTCGATGGCTTGCTGCATTAAATCATTTGAAGCAAATTTGCCGGTTCCGGTAAATAGGCGCGATTGAAAAGTTTTATCGCCAAGTTGAAGTGGGGTCATATTTGTTAGCTTTTAGCTGATGGCTACTCGCCTTTAGCTTATTATATATTAATGAAATTTGGTCCAGTTAACGGAACTGTATTTGCCGATTTTTTGAAGTAACTCAAGTGTTACCGCACCCGGCTGTTCTTGTTTGGTAATGTATGATGAAATAGCGACACCATGGATTCCAGTATTAAAAAGCGGGTTTAAATCATCCGGAACAATGCCTCCAATGGCAATAACAGGAATGGTGATGCCTGCTTCTTTACATTGATCAATAATGCTCTGATAACCTTCTGTACCAAGAACCGGACTCAGGTTCTTTTTGGTTTCTGTAAAGCGAAAGGGACCCAGACCAATGTAGTCAACCCCCATCGACACCAGCTTTTGAACATCTTCGAAGGTATTGGCTGTTCCACCGATAATGGCTTGGGGGCCTAATATTTCGCGTGCGGCATCCGGCGACATATCCTGCTTACCCAGATGCACACCATCGGCACCGATTTTAGCCGCAATTTCCACATGATCGTTCATAATGAAGGTAGCTCCATTATCCATGCAAAAGCTCATGGCTTCAATGGCTACTTTTTCGATTGCTTCAAGCGGAGCATCTTTAATGCGTAATTGTACCCAATTGCCACCTCCCAGTACCACCGATTGAATCTGATCCATATAACTATGGTTGGATGGCGAGGTAATAAAATGCAAGCGTGATATATTTTTTTTCTTCATAACGAAGTATTTAAGCTGTTAAGTTACGATGATGCCCGAAAGTGTGATTGCTTTCGGCATTAATTAGGGAATGCCTGATGTGACGGTGGAATGCATTGAAAAAAGAAAATCTGGCAGAAGCAACTAATAGGTGAGAACCCATTAAATTCTTCTGCCAGATTTTGCTAATGCCATTTAGCAGATTATTCATCACGGATGTTGACTCTGCCAAAGTTATTCTTATTGCCCGGAAAGTGTTGTTTACGACTTTTACCACTTGGTTTTCCTTCAGAAACGGAGTGGTCACACTTTCCAAGTCAAAGACCTTATGTTGTTCAAATGTTGTTATTTCACTTGTAATTCCTGCATCATTGCCTGAAACAGAATTGGCAATGCACAGCACATAAGGTCTATTGTTCATTTTTCTAAGTCCATTTTTCGGTGACCTCTTTGAAGCGTTCCACAACGCCATTGATGTCACCATCTTTTTCAAATTGTGCCCATAAGTGACCGTGTAATACCACACCGTCGAAGCCAAGTTCCCGGGCCACATCTACATTTTTATGATCGATACCACCCAAGGCCAAAACCGGCACTTCGTGATTTTTCTCTAAATAGTTTTTCAATACCGACTGATCAATGGCCGGGCCATATCCCTCTTTTGAAATACTTTCGAAAACCGGGCTCAATAAAGCATAATTAAACGACTCACTTAGGTTAATCAATTCACTCATCGAATGAACCGAAATACTTTTAGGGAGCGCTTTGTTGCTGTAGTCATCAATCAGGTGGCGGTTATAAGAGGTAAAATGCACACCTCTTAAAGCCTTAGGTTCCACTATTGACAAGTGACTGTGTACAACAATGCGATTATGATATTGAGCATCTATTGAATCAATAAAAGTAGTCATTTCAGCTTCGCTATAGGCAGGTTTGCGCACGTGAAGTACTTCTAATCCTGCTTCAAATAAAGCATTAATGGCTTCTATTTCCTGGTCGAGTTTCGTTGGATAACAAATTACAATTGGCTTCATAAAGTCTAGTTTAAATCTCGCACAAAAATAACTGTTATTCTCTACATATATAACTCTCCGCCCGATTCTTTGAATAATTCTTTTTTCTCGTCCAGTTTTTTAGCTAAGTCCCTCACTTCCATGGTGCTTTTCATTGAGCAAAATTTCTCACCGCACATCGAACAGAAATGGGATGACTTATAACCTTCGTCCGGAAGTGTTTTATCATGGTATTGCATAGCTGTTTCAGGATCGAGTGCCAACGAAAACTGATCTTTCCAACGGAATTCGAATCGTGCTTTACTCATGGCAAAATCACGAAACTGAGCACCTGGAAATCCTTTTGCCACATCGGCAGCATGTGCTGCCAGCTTATAAGTGATTACACCGGTTTTAACATCGTGCTTGTCGGGTAAGCCCAAATGCTCCTTGGGCGTAACATAGCAAAGCATGGCTGTTCCGTGCCAGGCAATCATGGCACCACCAATGGCCGATGTAATGTGATCGTAGCCCGGGGCAATATCCGTTGTTAAGGGACCCAAGGTATAGAATGGCGCTTCTTTGCAATGTTCCAGTTGCAGATCCATATTTTCCTTAATGCCTTGCATTGGCACGTGGCCCGGACCTTCAATGATAACCTGAACATATTTATCGCGGGCAATCTGGGTTAGCTCACCCAAAGCTTCCAGTTCACCAAACTGAGCCCGGTCGTTGGCATCGGCAATTGATCCGGGACGCAGGCCGTCGCCTAATGAAACGCCCACATCGTAGGCTGCCAATATGTCGCATATCTCATCGAAATGGGTATATAGGAAATTCTCTTTATGATGATACAACATCCATTTGGCCATGATGGAACCACCGCGCGATACAATACCAGTAACTCGTTTGATGGTTGATGGTATGTGCTTCCACAACAATCCGGCATGGATGGTAAAATAATCCACGCCTTGCTCGGCTTGTTCGATCAGTGTATCGCGGTAGATTTCCCAACTCAATTTCTCCACATCGCCGTTTACTTTTTCCAGGGCCTGATACAGTGGCACAGTACCCACCGGAACAGGTGAGTTACGCACAATCCATTCGCGCGTTTCGTGAATGTTATCGCCCGTTGACAGATCCATGATTGTATCGGCTCCCCAACGCACGGCCCAAACAGCCTTTTCAACTTCTTCTTCGATGGATGAAGTGGTAGGCGAATTACCTATGTTGGCATTTATTTTAACCAAAAAGTTACGGCCAATAATCATTGGTTCCGATTCGGGGTGGTTGATGTTGGCCGGCAGAATGGCACGTCCGGCGGCAATTTCATCACGCACAAATTCAGGAGTCACTTCTTTTTCCGGTATTTGTGCGCCAAAGCACTGGCCGCGGTGCTGACGGTAGTTTTCGCGCACCTGCTGTAACTGTTGGTTTTCGCGAATGGCCACATATTCCATTTCTGGTGTGACGATTCCCTGGCAGGCATAATAAAACTGCGTAGCGCACTTACCATCTTTTGCCTTTAAGGGTTTGGAACTTACATGATCGAAGCGCAGATGATCCAGCTTTTTATCTTCCAGACGCATTTGTCCATAATCAGAGCTTAGCTGACTTAATTCTTCAACATCACCACGATCTTTGATCCACTGTTCGCGGATTTTTGGCAATCCTTTTTCCAGATCTACCTGATATGAAGGATCGGTATAAGGTCCGCTTGTGTCGTAAACGGTAATTGGAGGATTCTTAACGATGTCGCCCTCGCTGGTTTTTGTATCGCTTAATTCGATCAACCGATGAGCCACTTCGATATTATGAATTGTGCCTTTTTCGTATATCTTTTTCGAATTCGGAAAAGGACCGGTTGTCAAACCTTCTTGAGAAATCTTACTTTTTGTCATTGTTGCTTGGATATGAATTAGCCTCCCTGGCTGGCTTGAATAATCAGTACTTTGTCTCCATCAGTAATGTGGGCTTTTGACCATTGGCTTTTAGGTACAACCACATCGTTCACCGCAACGGCGATGCCACCTTTTTGAGTTTGTCCAAGGTGCTGGAGCACATCTGGAACAGTCGAATTGTCGGGCATTTGCGTTGCTTGCCCATTAATAAAAATGTCCATTGTCTGTAAAATGTTATGGGGGAAGCCCAAAAGAGAGTCATTCATATCCCTGCGACAGCATTACCTGCATCAGGTTCAATGGGTGTAATCTCAGCCTGTAATTTAAGGCACCCCGAATATTTATGCTGCCAAAGGTAATTGAAAAATAATCGTTTAAACAAGAAAAAGCCGAAGAAAAAATCTCCGGCTTTCACAACTAATCTAAATCTAAGAATCGATAAGTTTCTGCTTAAAAGGATTTTATAGTCCTGCAGACACTACTTATTTACTTTTAATATTTCGCTGATCATTGATTCCAAATCCGATTTTGAACGGTAACCCATGGCGGCCTGTGGTTCACCATCAAGGGGCACAAAAACAATGGTTGGCAGGCTTCTGATACCAAAAGTAGCAGCCAGTTCTTTTTGCTTGTCGGTATCTATTTTATAAATCTGCACTTTGCCATCGTACTCTTTTTGAATTTTATCCAGCACCGGTGACAGCATCTTACAAGGTCCACACCAGTCGGCATAAAAATCCAGGATAGCAGGTATCTCACCTTCGTATTTCCATTCAGTATTGGCTTTATAGTCGAATACCTTTTCCTTAAAACTGTCGGCATCCAGATAAATTACAGCGTTTTCTCCTTTTTCCTTGGATTCGTCGCCAGTATTTTCAATAAGCTGAAAGGCACCAGCCGATAGAAATATTGTTGCGCCTATAAATAATAATATTAGCTTTTTCATATTAAATATCAGTTTATCAGTTTCATAAACAACTGATTTAGTGAATTACTTCTCTACTTTCAGAACATCTTTAAAGGCACGGATAAACGAATCTTTAGGCAAGGCTCCCTGTGCCATTTGCGGTTGTCCGTTTTGAGGGATAAACAGGATGGATGGAATACTTTGGATACCAAAGGCACCGGCCAATTCGCGCTCGGTTTCCGTATCAACTTTGTAAATATCAATCTTCCCATCAAATTCTGTTGCCAGTTCATCCAAAATAGGAGCAACCATTTTACAAGGTCCACACCAATCGGCGTAAAAGTCAATTACTGCGGGTTTGTTGCCTTCAAATTTCCAATCCTTGCTATCTGTATAGTTAAAAACTTTTTCTTTAAATGATTCGTTGGTCAAATGTTGTACCATGATTTCTATTTTTAATTGTGAATACTGCAAAGTTAATAAATATTTCTAAATATCTAGAAATATACATGTGTGGATGTTTCAACAATTGTGCCAAAGTGGATATCTGTCAAATTTGGTTAAAAACCATATTATTATTGTAATTTTGTCAGCAATATGAGAGAAGAAGCACAAAAACGGGTGGCTAAAAGTCTGAATCACCCTGTTTTTCATACGATAAGAGATATAAGTGAAGAAATGGACAGGCCTGCTTTTGTTATTGGAGGCTTTGTTCGTGATTTATACCTGAATCGTCCATCGAAAGATATTGACGTGGTGGTTTTAGGCAGTGGGATTGAATTGGCAGAGAAAGTAGCGAAGAAGCTGGGAGGCCTTCGGTTAACCGTGTTTAAAAACTTTGGTACGGCCATGTTGCGCTACCGTGATCTGGAGGTGGAGTTTGTGGGGGCACGTAAAGAATCTTACCAACGAAATTCGCGCAAGCCTATTGTTGAGGATGGTACTTTGGAAGATGATCAGAATCGACGCGATTTTACCATTAATGCTTTGGCCTTAAGTTTAAGTAAAGCCAATTATGGCGAATTGGTAGATCCATTTAATGGGATGGAGGACATGGAAAAGGGCATTATCCGTACGCCACTTGATCCTGATATTACCTTTTCAGATGATCCTTTGCGCATGATGCGTGCCATTCGCTTCGCAACTCAGCTGGATTTTCGTATTGAAGAGAAAACTTTTGAGGGCATAAAAACTCAAAAAGAGCGCATAGACATTGTTTCGGGTGAGCGTGTGGCCGACGAATTGAATAAGATTGTGATGGCTGATCTTCCGTCGATTGGTTTTAAACTATTGGAATTGACAGGCCTGTTAAAGCTCATCTTTCCAGAGTTTCAGGAGATGAAAGGGGTTGACAAAGTGGATGGCCGTGCCCATAAGGATAATTTCTATCATACTTTAGAAGTACTTGATCGTATTGTACCAAATACGGATAACCTGTGGTTGCGCTGGTCGGCTATATTGCATGACATTGCCAAACCGCGTACGAAGCGTTACGATAAGAAAACCGGCTGGACTTTTCACAATCACAACTTCATCGGCATGAAAATGATACCAAAGATTTTTGGCCGAATGAAATTACCTCTGAACGAGAAGATGAAATACGTGCAGAAAATGGTTGGACTGCACATGCGCCCCATTGTGTTGAGTGAAGATGTGGTGAGTGATTCGGCTGTGCGACGTTTACTGTTTGAAGCCGGTGACGACATTGATGATCTGATGACACTTTGTGAAGCCGATATAACTTCGAAGAACGAAGCCAAGGTGAAACGTTACATGCGCAACTTCAAAACGGTTCGTCGGAAATTAAAAGAGATTGAAGAAAAAGATCACATTCGTAATTTCCAGCCACCGGTGACGGGCGAGGTAATAATGGAAACATTTGGTTTGCAGCCTTGCAAAGAAATTGGGGATCTAAAAGCAATTATTAAGGACGCGATTCTGGATGGAGTGATTGGCAATAATTACGAAGAAGCCTTTGAATTGATGTTGAAGAAGGGTGAAGAAATGGGACTTCAGCGAGTGAAATAAATGACAGAAACACATTCGAAATATTTCTTTAAGCAAGCCAATCAGTCTGCTTTGTCGGATGGGAGTGATGTAATTATTATTACCGATAATTTCTCAACACCCGAGAATATTGGCAGCATCATTCGTTTGGCAGCCAATGTTAAGGCCTCGCAGGTTATTGTGATTGGCAGCGAAGATGTTCGGCAAAGCAAGGTGAAAAAGACGGCAGGAGCTGCTTTGGGCCACGTTGAGATTAAATGGCTGAATTTTGATGAATTTACCATTGCTGAAGATTACGAAATAATTGCCCTGGAAACGGTTCAAGGGGCTGAAAATTTGTATGAGTGCCCATTGCCGGCGAAGATGGCTTTGGTTTTGGGCAACGAGAAATACGGTATTTCAGAGGAGCTTCTGCAGCATTCCAAGGGCGCTGTATACATTCCAATGCCCGGAGCAATAAAATCGATGAATGTTTCGCATGCTGCGTCAGTCTGCCTTTTTGAGTGGTATCGACAAAATTGTCGTTAACAATGGCTAAAATAAATACACGACTTGTTTATCCTATTTAAAACAATTGTCTATATTTGTTTCAAAATAAGAATTCTAAGCGAATCAAAATATTTAAAGCAAACAAGTAGGTTTTCCACTTGTTTTTAGGGTTAGTTTTTTAAGGGTTAAAAGGGGAGCGGTTGTTCCCCTTCCTTTTTATACAGCCTCGTTTTCCAGCCAGTTTTTAAACTCTTTTACCCGCTCGCGGCTAACAATAACTTCATCGTTCTGATCCATGCCTTTTAACTTAAGCTTTAAACGTGAATTGCTGTAGGCTATAATATCATCAATGGCAGAAATATGAATCAGGAACTTTCGGCTAATCCGATGGAATTCTGACGGATTAACCTGAATCTCATATTGATCGAGGCTTTGATCCAGCGCATAACAATTTCCTTGTTTCGTTCTTAAAAAGGTAGATTTATCCTCGCTGTAAAAGAAACTGATTTCTTTGGTATCAACCATTCGAAGGTGTTCGCCTACTTTAATCAGGTAGCGCGTTTTGTAGTTCTGCTGTTCCAGTAATTTACCGGCATTAAAAATGGCCTCGTTAATGCTGGCCAGTTTTGGTTTTTGTTGCTTCAGAAATTTATCAATGGCCTGTTTTAATTCTTGTTCGCTGATCGGTTTTAATAAATAATCCAGGCTGTTAACTTTAAAAGCCTGTATGGCATATTGGTCATAAGCCGTTGTGAAAATAATCGGGAATTCGGGTGACAGATGCTCAAAAATATCAAAGCTGATACCGTCGCCCAGTTGGATATCAAAAAAGGCAAGATCGGGATGTTGATTATTTTGAAGCCACTGAACAGTATCTTCAACACTGTCGCAAACCGCACATAGTTCAGCTGCGGGCTGAATGTGTTTTATCATTTGGCTCAGGCGTTTGGCCGCCAGGTGTTCATCTTCAACTATTAAGAGGCGCATTTTCAAGTGAGATTAGTGGTAAAAGAATGGTGAATTTCTCTTCAGTCTGAATTATTTTCAGCTCTTTATTCGTCAGGTATTTAATACGTTCGTTTAAGTTTTTCAATCCTAGTCCTGAGTTTGAGCTATTCTTTTTGGGGTAAAAAGTATTTGAAATTTCCAGCTCCCGGCCTTTGATTTGAATACTGAAAAGGATTGGTTTTGATCTGGAAACAACATTGTGCTTAAAAACATTCTCTGCAAGCATTTGTAAAGACAGAGGAATTACCATCCATTCAGGGTTATTTATTTGAGGTGTTTCAAAGGAGAAATTATCACCAAAACGAATTTTCTGCAGGTAAATGTACCGATTCACAAGTTTTAATTCATCCTGAAGCGAAATCAGTTCTTTGTTTTTCAGTTGTAATAAATCCCGATAGAAACACGATAACTCATTGGTAAAGGTTTTGGCCGATTCAACATCCATCTCAACTAAGGAAGTCAGAGCATTAAGGCTGTTAAAAAGGAAATGTGGGTTAACCTGTGTTTTAAGCGATTCATATTGCAATTGCAAGGCTTGCCGCTTTAACATCTCACGATTTTCAACTTCGCGACGCCAGGCTAAGAAGAAGGAACGGGCATAAAACCACATGGCTATAAAGTAGAAGATGCCAAATTCAATCCATATTACCTTAGTATAATGCGCCCAAAAATGCTCGTATGAAATACCGCTAATAATAATGTGCCATAGCCAATTAACAGGAAGAATGGTAATCGTGCAATAGATGGTTGATGATATTAAAACAATTAAAAGGCTTTTAACCGGATTATCGATCCAGGATACGTATTTTTTTTCCAACCAGCCAAAAACAAAACCAAAGCTAAATAGGCTGTAACCCAAAAGCAGACTATAACCAACATTATGAGCCAGCATTTTTATATTTAGCAGGCACGATGGGCAGGCGAGTCCCATAAAGATCATGCCGATTAAGATGGATGAAATGCCAAACCAAAGAAAGATGTAAAGTATTTGTTTTCGACTTCGATTCGGCCTGTCATTAGTACTATAGAAACTCATTCTTTATCTGTTTGAAATATGATAACACTGACTAAGTCTTTCTAAGTTGAAAAAGACACTTTATTCTTATCACGAAAGACCTAATCAGTTTCTAAAGATAAATATTATAATGACTGCTACTACTTCTCAGCACTACACTTATTCAGCATAATGTTGTTGTGGTAGCTACCCCAAACCGGCCATAAGGGATTGTCATGATTGGTGCTTGCAAATAACTTAGCCGCCTTTTCGTAGAGCACTTGCGCTTTTTGCTTGCCACCACCAAACATCTTGGGCGTATGAAAAACATTGTTGCCCCGGCAATAATAAATGCGCGGATTTTCGGCATTTAACTGTTCGGCTTTTGACAAGGCTTCGTTTGATAAACTGGAGTATTTGTAACCTCGCATAGGACTGGTGATGCGAATGGAATAGATCATGGCCTGCAACACAAATAATTCAGACTCATTAGGCTTACTTTTTATAAGCTTGTTTAATTCCTCTTGTGCCATGTCCAGCTGATGATCGATGGAATCGTTGTCCTTTATAAAATGGGTAGACCGGGTGTAGGCATAGGCCACATAATAGCCCGGAAGCCATTCATCTTGCTCAACATTGGCAATGCGCTTAAAGCTTGCAGCCAGCTGATTAATCTCTTGTACATTTGTCGACTTGATTAATTGATCAATGTTTTTTTTCATAACCTCCTCGTAATTATCAGCTTTTACTACGGTGAAGGACAAAATGCTTAAAAGAATAAGTAAAGTTTTCATAATGATTAGTTTAAAATGTTGTTTTGTTATTTAGAAATAAGATTTAGGACTGAAGACAAAAGACAAAAGACAGAAGATGGGAGACGGAAGACGGAGGATTGAAGACTGAGGTTCACATTTCTTAGATGGAAGAACTTTAAACTCAAAACCTAAAACTCCAAACCCTAATTCCTATCCGTTGATAGAGATAAATACCCCCAGGAATACAAACTGTTTGATATCCGGCAAAATCGGCATTTGAATAAAATCACCATTCCCATTGGGTGATGGAATATTGCGATAGCCCACCAGATGATCACGTCCCAGAATATTTGAAAAGGAAAAGTGAACAATTGTATTGTGATTGCCGATATGTGTCAGGTAACTCAGGTTCATACTCAGGTCGTTGTATAATGGTGCTTTCTGATTCATAAACTGTTCGCCGGGTTTGTGATAAGGTCTGCCCGAAGCCAGTAACCAGGTGGCTCCGATTTGCGTATTAATGGCTCCCCAAAAGTATTTGCCAACCGCCGAAAAAGTATGCTTGGAGATAAAAGATGGTGTGGCGGCCTCGGGATAATATTTGTAATCACGTTCCGTATCAATGTAGGAGTACGACAACCAATAATCTGTTCGCTTAAAGGTCTCGCGATCGCGGAAAAAAATGTCGATCCCTTTGGCATATCCGCTGCCTTTATTGTTCAAATTACTTAGTTGGTATTCATCATGCAAATCGTAGGTGATCAGGTCCTGGTAATCTTTGTAATAAGCTTCAATCCGGAATAAGCGGTTTTTAATCGTTCCTGTCTGAAAACTCAGCAGGTAATGAACCGCTTTTTCAAACTGAAGTTCGGAAGTGTATTTCAGGTAATCATTAACAGGATTTTGGTAATAATGACCCCAGGCTGCAGATAGCAAGCTGTTTTTACCAGTTTTATAAGCCAGTGAAAAACGTGGCGATAAGCTGGAGGATTCCAGATAGCTTGAATATTCATAACGCAGGCCGGGGCGAATGGCAAATTGTGCCGATAGTCGTACTTCGGGTTCAACAAACACACCCAGTATATGATCGTTAACATTGGCATCGTAGCTTATTGCTTCGTTCAAATGCTTATAATCCTGGTTATAAGCTGTAAAGGCATCTGAAATACCGTAATTAAGTGTGATGGCATTACTGATGGACTGATTCACCGACAAACGTCCTTCGAGGTATAATTCCTTATCCAGTGTATGGTAGTAACCAGCGATCTGACGATTATGATTGATGGTGGATGCCAATCCGGCTTTCAATAATCCATTTTCAAAGATTGGCTGTGAGTAAGTCATATTTACATAGGCATTGCCACCTTCCGTATCAATGTTTGTAAAGCTATCGCCTATTGGCGCATTAAACTCCTGCACGCCGTAATCAAAATTGGAAAAGAGTTTAAAGAGTGCACCATTGTCTTTTTTCTGTCGGTGCATCAGGTTGAAGTTAACAGCTTCCGCAGGTTTGATCCAATCCAATCGGTTGTTAACTGCATTAAAATATGGCGCCAGGTTGGTGTAACTCATTCCCATTGATGTGGATTGGTTGGTTTTACACCAGGTTTTGGATGCTTCGGCTCCAATGCTCATTAACGATAGGCTGGTTAATTCTTCGAGGGCAACATCAGTGGATTCCAATATTAAAATCGATGAAAGCGCCTGACCATATTCGGCTGAATAACCGCCGGTGCTAAAAACGGTTCCGCTAAAGAGGCTGGGAGCAAAACGCCCACGGGTTGGTAAATCCGGTACTTTGGAGTAATAGGGTTTAGCAGCCAATAGACCATCTACATGAACCTTAGTTTCGGCGGCCTCGCCACCACGCACCAACAGACGACCATCATCGGAGGCAGGCTGCACACCTGGCAGTGTTTTTAATGCACCATTGATATCGCCTAAGGAGCCGGCGGTTGTATAAATATCCAAAGGTTCCAGTACGGTAGCTCTTTTTTTATCCCCCAAACTAAAGGTTCCGGCCGTTATGGTGACGGCATTGAGGCTGGTAACACTTTCTTTCAGAACGATGTGAATGGGAGCAGTGATTTCATCAACAGACAGTTCTTTGGTGTTATAACCAATGTAGCTTACCACAATGGCCTGATCTTCATTGGCTACCAGTTCAAATTGGCCATTTGTATCGCTGATGGTTCCATCATAGGTATCTTTAATAGTAATGTTAACCCCGACTAAGGGACTGTTATCTTTCGCTGTTATATGTCCGCTGATGGTTTTTTGTGCCTTGGCACTTAAACTGATTAACACAGCTGAGAATAGGATTATGGTTCGTTTGATTTTCATCGTTCAATATTTATTTTGCTTATTGACGATTCAAATTTGATACGATTGGAACAGCATTAAAAAATATTAACGACGAGTTGTTGTTTAATGGCGACGAGTTGCAAGTTTTAGGAATGGTGTATAAACCTCGAATACCTGCATGTGCAATTCTTTTTGGTATTAAATTTGTTATGTAGTTCATTGTTATATGTACATATTTGTATATTTATAACGCAAATTAGAGGTTGTATTAATTTATAATCAGATCGCATATGGATTTAGGGAATATTTTTAATGTCATTTTATTATTAGGTGCTGTTTCATCTGCTCTCTTGTCTTTTTACTTGTTTTTTTATCCAACAAAGTTTTTTGCCAATAAGGTGCTGGGAACACTGGCTTTTTCGTGGGCCATTACCGTGTTTGGTTTTATGATTCAATCGCCCGAATTTCATGAGCGATTCCCGCATACCTATGCATTGCTTGATGTTTTTGCAATCATGTTTTATCCATTAATGTATATCTATCTGCGAACCTATTTGTATGAAGATACCCGTAAATGGAAGAAAAATATGATCCATTTATTACCTGGTGCCTTATACCTTGTTTTGTTCTCACCTTTTTTTATTCAGGGTACAGACAGCAAGGCGCTTATGATTAAAGAACAGTCTTTTCCGGTTTGGTATCTTCCCATGCAGGTTGTCTTTAATCTGGTAATAGTAGCACAGGGCATATTTTATTCCATCCTGTCTTTGCGCAAATTGCATCATTTCCAGTATTTCAGGAAGGTACGTTTAACAAGGTATCAATTAGGATCGTTAAAATGGTTAAAACTGTTTATCAGCCTTAATGTAGTGTTGTGGTTATCGGGCACTGCTGGCTTTATTTTAGAAGTTTTGCAGGTTAATATCGACATTGATCTTTTTGCCGTGTTTTACCTTGGACTGACTGTGTTAACAATTTTATTAGGTGTTTTTACCTTAAAACGTCCAGAGTTTTTTGCCGAAGAAGAAGACATTGTTAAGTATGTATATAATAAATCGAGGCAAAATATTCAGGAAGAAACGACGTCTGAACTATGTGATAAGGATTTAGTTTTGAGTTATTTTGAGAAGGATATGCCGTATCTTAAAACCGACCTTAAAATGCAGGATCTCGTTAACTCAACAGGACTGTCATACAAACGTATTTCAGAGATCTTTAATGTCGAATTTCAGAAATCCTTTTTTGATATCGTTAATGATTACCGAATGAAGACAGCTATTGATTTAATAAATAGGGGTTATCACAGGCAGCATACCTTGTTGCACCTGGCCGAGCAAGCTGGCTTTAATTCAAAAACCACCTTTAACCGCACTTTTAAAAAATATACCGGACAAACGCCAACGGAGTATATTCAGTCCGTCAATTGATGAATCACCATAATTATAACATATAAATGATGCTTGAACTATCATATAGTTACAAGCATCATTTTTTTATGTCAGATCGTATTTCAATCGATTAGTTTGGTAGGCTTATACACTTAATTCGATATGAATTTTTCTACTTGTAACATTCATAAAGTGTTTTAATTGAAATATTCGAAGTGTTTCAGTTGATGTATTGTAGTAATCAGATAATCAATAAGTAAAACGAGATGGTGCCAATGAATCCCTTCCTGATTCCGTCATTGGCACTACTAAAAACACATTGGTTCCTACACTTTTATGATGAGCATTATACTTGCATTAATCCTGATGGAAATTCAGGAGTTACTCGTGTTCAAAATTCACAAAAAATTAAACGATGAAAAGAAAACTATTACCTTTTCTGATGATGGTAGTTATAACCATTATGGGAAGCTGTGTCGGTGGTGACATTGACGACTTACAAGGACAAATTGATGATCTGAATGGCAAAGTTACAGAACTTGAAAAATCACAACAAGAAGCTTTATTGGCTGAGATTGCCAAGTTGCAGGCTACAATTGCAGCATTGGAAGGCGATATGGATAGTCAATATGAAGCATTGTTAAACAATCTTACATTATTAGAAGACGAAGTTGCCAATAATAAAGATGCCGTGTTCTATGGCAATCTGTTGACAGATGAGGATTTTGCTGCTATTGTAGCACAAGGAGCAACCATTGTTACAGGTAAAGCAGTTGCTACAACACAAGCGCATATTGATGCATTAGCGGCCATTAAAATGATAGGTGGTGAGCTAATTATTAATGGAGGTACGACTATTAACCTGCCTGCATTAGAAAATATTGGTGGTGATTTAATGATTAAAGGTCTTGCCGAGCCTGATGTTACTGTTGAACTACCAGCTTTAGTGTCTGTTGGGGAAGAGTTTGGAGTGATGGCAAACAGTGCTTTAGTATCTGTTAAAGCTGATGCCCTGGTATTAATTTCCGACTATTTATATACAGAAAACAACGAGAGCCTTACCACTTTGTCGTTAGCGGCTTTGGATTTAGTTGGCAGAATTGAAATGTCCAACACCGAAGCATTGGCGATCTTAGATCTTTCTACTGTGAATGTTCTTAAAAATGTTGATATTAGGTATATAGGTGGCGACACCCTTCGTTTAGGTAATGTTGAAGGTGATTTTTATTTAGCAAATACGACCATTAAGTATATTGATATATTGGCAGAGGAAATTGGCGGAGACTTGACTATATCAAATAATACATCATTTGAAACGCTCAATTTTAAAGAGCTTGTAACAGTTGGTGGTAATTTATCTTTTAAATCAAATAAATCAGGTGGTTATGGAGGTTGGTCTGCAGCTGTAGTAAATAACACATATACCTTTCCTGCCTTTGAAGCATTGGTATCCATTGGCGGAAATGTAGAAGTGACGGGTAATGACCGCACGTCAATTGAGGCCTTTAATAGCGTTACAACATTTGGTGGATCGATGATAGAATTCTCATCCAATGGATTTGAATTAAGTCTGTTAAGTGTATTTAATGCCATTGAAGTAGCAGAGGGGGCTTATGCTTCCAAATGGTTTGATATTAAAATACATGAAAAGGTAGAGTGGTTAAATAGCTTTACAAAACTTAAGAATGTTGGTGATTTACGAATCAATGTAGACAGAACAGAGGATGAAAACTGGCAAAAGGGAGATGTTTTAAAAGTAGATGGTTTTGATGCTCTTACCCAGGTTGGAACAATGTACTTGCGTATTCCTGATGTTACAGAATTTACTGCTTTTCCTGCTTTAACTGCATTTAAGGGATATGGAACCGTTCTGGAAATGGAAATGCCTAAAGATAATACAGTTGGTTTATGTAGTATGTCTGCTTTGTTAAATCAAATTGCTGATGGTACAATAACAAAAACATGTGAATTCAAACCAACGTGGAATACAACCATGGATAAGGTTGAAGCTGTAACCCAGTTACTGGCCCCGTGTAGCGAATAATAATCGAAGCTATTATAACTAAACAGGATTTTATCAATCCTGCAATGACATCGAAGTGGATGGGCATATCATACCTGTTCTAAATGATTTATGCGCATTCACTTCCACTGTCATTAAATCAAATCTTTGAACCCGGCTTATTAATTCTAACCCAATCAATATTTCTTATTGTTACACCTGCTCTAAAGGAGTAATACTATAATTATTTGACAATGAAAAGATTTTTAGGTGTCATCTTTATACACTTGTGTTTTATAAATATCATTTATGGGCAAAGCTTTACTGTTGAAGGCACCGTGAATGATGCCTCCGGACAACCATTACCGGGCGTTAACATCCTTATCGAAGGAACAAGCAATGGTACGGTTACTAACATGGATGGCTATTACTCCCTCCAACTTCCGTCAGGTGAAGTAACATTACTTTACTCTTTTATCGGTATGAATACTGTTAAAGAAAAAGTAGCTGGTCGAAATCAAATAAATGTTGTTTTAACCGATGACAGCCAACAGCTCGAAGACGTGATGGTAGTAGCCTATGGTACTACAACCAAGGAGGCCTATACTGGTTCCGCACAGGTAGTAGAGGCTGAGGTGATTGAAAACCGACCGGTAACATCTTTTGAAAAGGCCCTACAAGGAACAACTGCCGGACTTCAGGTGACCAGTTCTTCAGGTCAGCCGGGAGCAACCGCTCAGGTCCGAATCAGAGGTATTGGTTCATTATCAGCCGGTAGCTCACCTTTGTATGTTGTTGATGGTGTGCCAATCGCAGGTGGCCTCAACAGTATTAACCCAAACGACATTGAAAGTACAACCGTATTAAAAGATGCTGTATCTGCTTCTTTATATGGATCGCGCGCTGCAAACGGGGTTATTGTAATTACCACCAAAAAAGGTAAAACGGGGAAAACCCGTATCTCTTTCAGCGCACAAACAGGTATTGCCAATCGCATCTCCGATGGTTATCCTTTAATGAATTCAACCCAGTTTTACGAGCACTCATGGATGGGTGCTTACAACAGAGGACTAATTTATGGCGAACATACTGACGGAACGCCTTATACAAGTGCCGATGCCATTGCCTATGCGCACGGCAGTGTAAAAGACATTGTTGGTTATAATCCATTTGGTATTGAGAAACCCTTGGATGACAATGGCAGGTTAATTCCCGGAACGCAGGTATTAACCAATACTGATTGGCGCAATGAAGTGTATAAAACAGGTGTTATTCAAAACTATAACTTAAATATATCGGGCGGTACCGAGGCAACAAAGGTGTATTTCTCTTTAGGTTATTACGATGATAATGGTACAGTTTTGAGCTCCAATTATAAGCGTTACAGCAGTAAAATTAACGTAGAACATAAAGTCAACAGTTTTATTACGGCTGGAGTTAACAGCCTGATGTCATACAGTATTGTTAATGGCCCACCTTCAGGCTCAGGAGGTGCTAACCCTACACGTTCGGCCGATATTATCAATGCTGCTTCACCGGTTAAGATGGGCGATGGCTCATGGGCCTGGGGTAATGAGGCCGCATTTGATTTTAACCCGGTGGCATTGGCCCAGATGGATGTTTATCGATCAAAAGGTATGCGCAGTATGTTAAGCTCGTACATCAATGTGGATATTTTAAAATCCTTATTTTTTAGAACAACCGGTTCCATAGATTACAGTCATACAAAAGGCCTGACCTATTACAATCCAGAGCATGGCAACGGAGCTGCAGTGAATGGACGAAGCACCATGTCATCGGCCGAAGGCTATGTCTGGAATATCTCTAATATTCTTTCATGGAACAGATACACCGATTTGTCAAGCTTCGAAATTATTGCAGGCCAGGAAGCATCCGGAACATACAGTGAGAGTTTAGGTGCTGGTGTTACTGATTTCGCCATTCCCGGCAAATATGATTTGGTATGGGGAAGTCAACCATCAGAACCGGGCAGTGGCAGTTCTGAGTCGAATCTGATCTCTTATCTGGGCCAGGCCAAGTATAATTATGACAGTAGATACTATTTGGATGCCAGTATTCGAACTGATGGTAGCTCGCGGTTTGGAAGCGAATATAAGTATGGTCTGTTTTATTCTGCGGGAGCCAGCTGGCGTATCAAGCAGGAAAACTGGATGCAGGATATTTTATGGTTAAATGACTTAAAATTAAGAGCGAGTTGTGGTGTAACGGGTAACAATAACATTGGCAACTATGCCTCATTAGGATTATACAGTGGTGGTGCCAACTATGGCGGTTATCCGGGTTTAGGAGCTTCTCAGCCACCCAATCCAAATATCCACTGGGAGTCGATGACAAGTATTAATTTTGGTATCGATGCTACTTTATTCAAGAATTTGTCAGCATCAATTGATTTGTATGAAAAGAAATCAGATGGGCTATTGTATTCGCTTCCACTGTCGTCGGATAAAGGTTTTACCAGCATTACCACCAACCTGGGAGCGATGAAAAACTATGGGATAGAAGCCATGTTGACCTATCGCAAACAGTTCGGAAATATTGACAATGAAACCAGTTTTAATATAACGGCTAATCGTAACGAAATTTTAAATCTTGACGTTGAGCGTCTGACAGGGGCGACTCAGATGCGTGAAGTTGGTGGTGATATGCATCAGTTCTTTATGAAAGAGTGGGCCGGTGTTAATCCCGATAACGGCGACCCAATGTGGTTTACCAATGCGCAGTCAGATGATCGAGATAACAATGAGGAGCCTGAATCAGCTTTTACTGACCCGAATGGATCGGGACGCATGGTAACCAGTAGCTATGAAGATGCGGAGCGAACACGACAGGGATCGGCACTGCCCGATTTTTATGGAGGTCTTGCTAACAGCCTAAGCTATAAAAACATCGATTTTGCCTTTAACTGGTATTTCAGTATTGGTGGACAGATCTATAATTACGACTATGCTGCTAATATGCACGATGGGACGAATACAGGCTATAACCTTTCGAATGATGCCTTGGCAGCATGGACGCCCAATAACCGTTATACCAATGTGCCTAAATATGTTGAAAATAATAACAGTGGGAGTAATCAGATTTCGACCCGTTTTTTGGAAGATGCCTCTTACCTGCGATTAAAGACTATTTCATTAAGCTATAATTTACCCCAATCTATTTGTTCAAAACTGAAGATGCAAGGATTAAAGGTGTTTGTGTCAGCGGAAAACCTGTTGACTTTCACCAGCTTCAAAGGTTTTGATCCGGAAGGAGCCTTAAGTGGTACCACCAATAACAATATACCTGGTGTGAAGACCTACACTTTTGGTATTAAGATGGATATGTAAGAATAGAAAGTGGGATAATTAAATATTATAAAGCATGAAATTTATAAATAGATATTTAAAAATAGTTTTAGCTGTTGGTATCATTGGTTTAAGCTTCTCTTGTAGCGATGAGTTTCTGGATACCAAACCGGATACAGCAGTATCGTATGAAGAAGCTTTTGAATCAATAACCAATGCCGAATCGGCTTTGGTAGGCATGTACAACAATTTGAGTGCCTACAATTTCGATGGACTTTATGCGCCTATTATGGGGGATCTGATCGGTGATGACTTATTATTGGATTCGAAGCAAAACTGGGGATGGTTTTTAAGTGTCTACCAATTGGAGACTTTACCAAATTACCGGTGGGCCAGGGAGCCTTGGACATCCGGCTATTTTTTAATTTACCAGGCCAATCAGATTATAGAAAGTGCTGATTTAGTGCCCGATGCCACAGAAGGTCAAAAAGCCAATCTTAAAGGGCAGGCACAGGTGATGCGTGCTTCCACCATGTTAAAACTGGTGCAGATGTTTGGTGAGGCCTATTCAGTTAATCCAGATGCACCTGGCATTTTAAATGCCAACAGTGTTAAAAAATGGGATGAGGAAGATAGTGGACGTGCCACTGTAGGGGAAATTTACAATCAAATTGTCACTGATCTGGTAACGGCCATTCCTTTGTTGGAGAAATATGCAGAAGAAGTGGCTGAAATGCCAGCCAGTGATCGTCCGCAAAAGTTTTTAGATGCCACTGCCTTTTACAATGTACGTTCGGCCAATGCAATTTTAGCCAGAGCTTATCTGGACATGGAAAACTGGGAGAAAGCACGTGATCATGCTGCAGAAGCGAAAAAAGAGGTTGAGCTGATGGATGCTTATGACTTGATAAGTGGTTTTCACACTCCAAACAGCGAAACACTGTATGCCATCAAATATACCGCAACAGATAATAACGTGTATTTGTCAATTCCTTCTTTTTACTGGCCACTGGGGGGGTATAGTTCCATGCGGGCAGATACCATGTTTGTGGATCGTTTCAATAATAACGATGTCAGAAAGAAACAATTTCGTCATGGGCGCGAAATTATGGTGCGTTATGAAGGTGAAGAAACAGAGAGACCATTGGATCCTGATAACTATGTTATTTTAAAGTTTGCCAGTATTAATTATCAAACGGGTTATGCTCAGCGCATCAGCATACGCGCTTCCGAAATGTATCTGATTGAGGCAGAGTGTGAGGCAGAGCTTGGCAATGATAGCGAGGCACAAGACTTGTTACATGCCATTCAAAAACGTGCCAATCCGGGTATTAGCAAATCCTCTAACACAGGAGAGGTTTTAGTTAATGAGATTCTGTTGGAAAGAAGAAAAGAGTTAGCAGGTGAAGGATTTCGTTGGAATGATATCAAACGCCGAAGCTTACCATTTAAGCGCAATGGTCACCACTGGTCAAAGTGGGATTTCCGGTTTGGCGATGCAGATTACTATCGTTTGACTTTCCCGATTCCCCAAAATGAGATTGATAACAATAGTTCCTTAACGGAAGTAGATCAAAATCCTGGGTATTAATGGAAAAGGAAATTTAAAAGGGTAAAAAATGTTTATGTTTCGTAAAATAAATAGTTTTAAAACAATTGCTTTGTTACTAAGCATTGTTCTGATGCTTAGTAGTTGTACCAAAGATGAGCCCGTTATCAACCTGAATCCCAACGCAGGTCCAGGCTTTCTGAATGTTGAAAATAAAGGCTATGTGGTTGATCTGAATGCAGTTCCTGCTCCTGAAGGCCAGACAGGAACCTGGCGAATATACATGGGCAAGAACGGGCGTTTTGATGACCTGAACGATCCGCAAACCAGATTTTATGGCGAACCAGGCGAAAGGTACCAATTAGGGTGGGAGCTTAGTAAACGCGGAAAATATGAAGCAGCTACCATTGATGTTACTTTTAAGCCATTAAATCCGGTTATTATAAGCTCTTTCAATGATACAACATTCAATAATATTTCCCTTTACCTAAAGGCGCAAGCTCCTCGTTTGGGAGCAGTTGGTGAATGGAGTATTGTAAGCGGCAATGATGCACAAATAATCAATGACAATGATGGCGAAGCCGAATTTATTGGGGCTGAACATCAGGATTATACACTTCGGTGGACATTATCATATGGATCGAAAAGTGTTTCAAAGGACATTTCTTTTACAACCGATGAGTTGAAGGCCCAGGCCGGTATTGATAATCTGGACATTAAAACAGCCAAGGATGCCGCAAAATTCTTTACGCTGGAAGGTTTTCTGCCTGCTGGTGCCACAGGTCATTGGCAAATTATAGGTGGAGAAGGAGGAACCGTGCATTCGCCATTACTGGATAACTCACTGTTTGAAGGTTTGGCAGATACAACTTATCAGCTTACCTGGACAGTGAATCTGGATCAGCGACAGTCAGTTGATACTGTTGATTTGAGGTTCCGTGGCAAATGGGGAATGTGGCAGGATCCGAAAGATGGACAAAAATATCGTTTTGCTGAAGTTAACGGTCTGGAATGGATGGCCGATAATTATAACTATGCTGCCGAACCAGGCACAGGATCATGGTATTATGGGCATGGAGAGCGCAGTATTATTAAAGAGGGGTATGCGCTGGAAACCGAAGAAGATAGAAAATATTATGGTCGTTTATATGATTGGCATACGGCTTCAAATATTACCCCGGCCGGATGGCGATTGCCCAGTGTAGAGGAATTCAATGACATGCTTGTTGCTTTGGGTGGCGATTTATATGCTGGTGAAAAAATCAAAGAAGGCGGTGATGCGGGTTTGGATTTGGTTTTTGCGGGATATTATAATAGAGGTAGTTCATCCGATCCCGCTTTTCGTGGTGTTTTCGATACTCAGGGTGTTTCGGGTCTCTATTGGTTAAATGCCTACTACGATAATTACGCTAAGGTGTTTGAGGTAACAAAAAATAGCAACTTATCAGGAACTGGCGCACTACCTACTAATTTTTTCAAATTATCGGTTAGGTATGTTCGCGATGTTCAGGATTAGCAGGGTTATTAATTAGATGTCGGGCTTATTGTTTCATCTTTTAAGGTGGCATCAATTGAAAAATAAAGAAATGAAGAAGAAATATAAAATAATATACCTCTTACTTTTCCTCGCCATACTGATGACAGAAACGGTGTTGGGACAAGCTGCTGAGGATTTGGAAAAAGGAAGAATCAGAATTAAGCTGAAAAGAGAACAGTTGGCAGGTGTCAGTTCGTCTTTAAAGTCGGCTACAACTGCATATAGTGGCTCTGTTACCGGGATCAAGAATCTTGACAAAGTGAGTGACAATGTCGGCATAACCCGGATTAACCGTGTTTTTCCTTTCTCACTAAAGCATGAGATGAAACACCGGAAATATGGTTTACATCTTTGGATTGAGCTTGAGTTTGATGAAAATATTAATCCACAAACTGTGGTAGATCAATTTAAAGGGCTGGATGAGGTTGATATTGTAAAACCTGTTTATAAGAAGGTAAGAATGGACTCAGATAAAGAAGCCAAACTTTATAAGGTAGAGGTGATAAGTAAAGCTTCTCCCAAGGCTGTAGAAAGTCCATCTGCAACATCCAGTTACACACCTTATTTTAATGACCCGATGTTACAGGCGCAATGGCATTACGAGAGTGATGGAACAATCGTAAAGAATGCTTATGATATTGATTTATTTGAAGCCTGGGAGCAAGCAACCGGTCGTTCGGATATTATTGTGGCCATTGTTGATCAGGGCGTGGATGTTTATCACGAAGACCTAAAGGCCAATATATGGCGTAACGAAGCAGAGTTGAATGGTGAAACAGGAGTGGATGATGATCAGAATGGTTATGTCGATGATTACCATGGATATAACTTCTGTATGGATGGAGCTATTACACCAGGTAATCACGGAACTCATGTTGCCGGAACCGTTGGAGCGGTATCGAATAATGGTATTGGAGTGGCCGGAGTGGCCGGAGGCGATGGATCAGGTAATGGTGTTAAAATGATTTCTTGCCAGGTGTTTGATTACCGGTCAAATGGAGGCGTTAATTTTGCACAGGCGATTGTATATGGAGCTGATCATGGAGCTGTTATTTCACAAAACTCATGGGGGTATAATGGTGCTGGCTACTATGAGCCAGAAGTACACGATGCCATCAAATATTTTGTGAAAGAAGCCGGGCAATACGAAGGAAGCCCTATGAAAGGCGGCATTGTTGTATTTGCTGCAGGAAATGACGGCAGTGAACTGGATCGATATCCGGCAGCTTTTGAGGAAACGATAGCTGTTACTTCGCTTGGCCCCAATGCGATGCCTGCGGCTTATACTAATTTTGGAACCTGGGCATCTTTGGCTGCACCAGGTGGTTTTCAGACTGATTTTGGTGAAGAAGGCGGTATACTTAGTACGATCACCGACGATAAGTATGGGTACATGGATGGTACTTCTATGGCTTGTCCGCATGTATCTGGTGTGGCTGCACTTGCTATTGATAAGTTTGGCGGAGCTGATTTTACCTCCGACGACCTGGAAAGAATCATGCTTAATTCTACCAGTCGCTTTATCTTTCAGCATAACAATAAATACGGTACCGGTGCATTGAACGCAGCCAATGCACTATTGGATGATAACCGCGTTGCACCTGAGGCTATTACAGATTTAAAAGCATCTGAGATTTTTCATAATGAAGTTCGATTGGAGTGGACAGTGCCTGTTGATGAAGATAACGGGGAACCACGATACTTCTACCTTGCTATTGGAGCATCAGAAATAAACGATCAGAATTTCGATAATCAGGCCCAGTTCTTTCTTCAGAACGAATTAAGTGCTGGTGAGACATTTGATATTAAAATTACCGGGTTCCAAAAATTAACAGACTATTGGTTTGCGGTAAAATCAGGCGATCAATTTGATAATTTATCCGACATTTCGAATGTTCTGAAGGTTACCACATCGAATTTACCGCATTTTGTGGAATCAACGCGCTCTGTAGATGTAGCCATTGATGTAACCCAGGAAACCACAAAGAAGGTACAGCTCGAGTTTTCGAATATTGGTGATGGCATAGTATATTACAACTCAACGGTTCGTAATGAAAAATATTATTGGGAACCAAAGGAGGAAACCAATCAGGAAATTGCAGAAGCCGTACAGGCAAAAACAGAGGCTGCTATGGGGCAACCTGAACTATTTGACGCTACACGTCCATATACAAAAGAGTTGAGTGCGTTAAAGTCAGCCACTGTTTCCTCCAATGATTTATCCCATTGGAAAAATGACAATACAGAATGGGTGTCGGGCTTTACTTATCAGAATACCAATCCACCATTTACACTGGCGGGTTCAGGTAATGCCAATGCCGGGTTAATTGCTGCTACCCGATTTGATATTCCTTATGATTATTCAATAAATGTGACTCACCTGGAAGTTGCCTTATTTCCAGAGATAAAGGATCAACCAATTATCATAGAGTTGAAAAAAGGCTCGAAGTGGGTTCAGGAATCCGAGAGTGTTTATATGCAAGCGTATTACCCTGACACCACCAATGTACTTCAATATTTCCGCATACCACTGTATAAACCTCAGCGCTTCGAAGACAATGAAATATTTTGGGTTGTTATGCATTTTCCTAAAGAAATGAAATACCCGCTGGCAGTGCAGTTGGGAAATATTGATTATGGTTACTTTGTGATGTCCAGAGATAATGGAGTCAGCTATCAAAATGCACAGGCTTTCACTTATCGGCCAACAATTCCAATGTTATCAGTACTGAGCTCGGGTGATGATGGTTCATATGTGTTTTTAGATCCGGTTTCGGGAGAGATACCTAAAGGAGAGACAATTAAAGCGGATGTGGTTGTAGATGCTACCAACCTGACCGAAGGTAAGCACCTTGCTTCCTTGGGTATCATGACTAATGATATTCATAAACCAATAGTGAACATTGAAGTGAAGGTCGATGTATCAGGTCAGCTGCCTGAAATTGAAAATAACAAGGTACATCAGTTTAAGGCTTACGCCAATGTAGAAAATGCCTTGCTATTTGATGTACATAACAAAGGTCTGGCAAATCTGGAAGTATACGATGTTATTTCTTCTACACCAGGCTTTTCAAAAGCATATGAGGATACCGTTGTAATTAAGCCGGATTGGGATTGGAAAGTGCCTTTCAGTTTTACGCCCGTAACAAGCGGTTTGATTGAAAACCAGGTTAAGTTGATCACCAATATTGGAGAGATTAATCTCAACTGTGAGTTTTCGGTTGTTGAGGCACCAGTTGCCGAACTGAATGCATCCAACGTAGTAGATGTTGTTTATGGGGAGAAGGCCACTTTAAATCTTGAGCTGGCGAATGCCGGAACTGGTACGGTGTTAGAATATGATCTGGGACACTATGATCTTTTGAATGTTAGTAAGGGCTTGTTCCCTCACAAGTTGGAATACAATATATTAACGTCAGCAGATTTAAATGGTCCTGTTGATCATACATGGGATGACATATCTGATTTTGCAAAGGTTTATTCCAATGCGGAGGTAAGAAGTGGTGCGATTGATTTAGAGATGAACTTTCCTTTCTTTACAGAAATAATAAAAAATGCACGCATCAGTTCCCGCGGACAGCTTTATTTTTATGAAGATGGTTTACTTTTGAGTGAGCCGGAATCAGACTATAATGGTACCGGAAAAGGTGTGCTTAAGCCATTAAGAATAAACGATCAGTTCCTGCAACTAACACGTTTGTACTTTTATTCATTTGGCGACAGGTGTGTCTTTTCGGTAGAGGCTGAAATTGATAAAGCCGGAAATACTCCTAATCAAATAGATGGTACGGTTGAATATCAGATCGTCTTGTTTAGAAATGGTGCGATTGAGTTTCGCTACAAGAATGTCAGTGATCTGCAAGAGGACTGGACATATACCGTTGGTGTTCAGGGACTGATAAGAGATGATTTGTTATTGTATAAAGATTATGAGGAAACAGGAAAGGATTTATACAATGGTCAAGTTGTTCGATTTGAGCCAACAACTGCATTAAGTTTGCTTGTTTCGGCCACTCCTGCAAAGGGTTTAATTAATGTTGGGGACAACACCCATGCTGAATTAACAATTGATCCTCAAGCCATGGGAGTAACTGCCGGAAGCTATAAAAACAATGTATTGGTTAAAGTCAACACAGCTAATAAGGAAGTGTATTGGCCATTGACTATCAATGTAACAGGAACTCCGGAATTGACGACGACAGATACCCTGGATTTTGGAACTGTAAAATTAGGATTTAAGGGAGTCGGTTTTATAACGGCCAGTAAAATTGGTTCGTCCGATGAATTTGTTGAAACTATCACCTTTGATCATTCTGCTTTTAGCATTGATCAGGCATTGCCATTAGCGATTGGTGCAGCATCTAAGGTACCGTTAAAAGTAGTATTCGCTTCAACAAGTGTCGAAGAAGTTAGAAGTGTGGCATATCTTAGTTTCAGCGATGGATCCCAAAAGAGTGTAGTGCTTATTGCAAAAGGTGTTGAGGATGCCTCGTATGATATATCCATCAACGAGCCTTTAATGGTTGATCTTAAAGGAGGGGAACGGGTAAAAGTACCTTTCACACTCAAGAATCATGACAAGGGAGTTCCATTGGAATATACATTCAAAGGTAACTGGATGTCATACGTTGAAGCTAAGAGCCCCAAAAGAGCTGAAGGAAATAATAACCTTGGTTCTGAATACGGCTATTGGTGGAATATCAGTGATTCGATCATGCCTTATTACAAATGGGAGGATATCAGTAGTGATGCAGAAATTTTATTGATTGAGCAGAATGAACAACAGAAAATAGAATTGCCGTTTGCGTTCCCATTTTTTGGCGAATATTATAACTCCATATGGGTGTCAAAAAATGGTTATATAACTGTTAATGAACCAGAATCAGATCACGTGGCATTTGAGTTTGAAAAAGATGATGGCTTAAGTGGAATGATTGCGCCTTTCTGGTCGTTATTAGCGCCACCTGAAGAAGGAAAAGGAGTATTCCTATTGAAGGAGGAAGAGCGAGTTATTCTGCAATGGGATAATTTTACACCTGCAACAGTAAGTGATCTTGGCGTACTATCTTTCCAGTTGGAAATGTTGTCTGATGGAACCATTCATTTTCACTACAAGCAGGTAGATCCATTTAGTGGCGGCCTTCAATACGGACTGGAAAGCCCGGATGAGGAAGAAACAGTTGAGACAGAAAAGTCTTGGATATTAAAATGGACGATCCTTCGAAATGAAAGCACAATTAGTTTTATTCCGCCATTAAAAGATAGTTTGGCTAGTGGCGAGCAAAAGGAACTGGAGGCAGTGCTGTCTGCTAAAAACATTTATCAACCGGGTGTTTATAAGGATACCATTGAGTTATATACGAACAGTCTGGCGCAGGATGTTTTCAAAATTCCGGTGCAGCTAAATGTATCTGGTCGTCCGGTACTTGAGGTAGTTACTTCGCTCATATGGGATGATGTTATATATAATTCGAACCTTAGCTTAAAACGAAAGGTCAAATTGATTAATACGGGGTATGATGTGATGCAAATTAGCCATATTGCGCATGATCAATTAGATGATTTGATGTTGTTTGATGAGCTTGGCGAGCTGATTGTAAAGAGTAGTTCGGGAGAGTTACTGAAGACCATCCGCATTGAACCATGGAGTGAGGTAGAGTTGCAGCTTTTTATTCCAGTAGAGGAACACAAAAATGTGAATGGTACGATTAGCTGGCAGGGAAATTTCGATGAACTGTTAACTCCTGTAACTGCATCAATCGTTGATTCTCCTGTTTTTGCATGGGATGCTGTTAACCAATCTTTTTCATTAAACAATACCGAAGTTGGCGAATACCGTTTTACAGTGAAGAATGAAGGAGAAACCAAACTAAAATACAATCTGGCACCTGCAGTAGCCCCAAGTGGTGAAGAGACCGTGTTCCCGGTTATTATAGAAGAAGAAAGTAATTTCTCTCTAAACTACCCGATTACCGTTGATTCATTAAATCTGGAGAAGAAGGAAAAAGCGGATGGTGTTTTAATTCCCTGGATTGAAGGTAGTAACCATGGTTTTTCCAGTCGTTTTACAGCACCTCAGGGCGGTTTCTTTTTAACCCATGTTAAGGCCTTTACCTGCCTGTTAAATGTTGATGAGCTGGTACGTATCGAGGTATCCGGAGCAGGTGAAAATCCACAGGCTGGAGAGCTGTTGTATAAAGAATTATATGTGGTTGATCAGGTAATTGATGAACAGTGGGTCTTCTTTCCACTGGAACAGCCAATATCAATTCCGGAGGGAGAAGAGTTCTTTGTGACTGTTTATCAAACGAAGTCGACCAAATATATGGGCTTTGAAAATACCACTGATGAGAGTTTGAAAGCTAATAGCTTCACGGGTAATTACCGTGATGAAGATGAGTATTATTGGTGGCCCATGCGCGAAAATATGGTTTGGAAAATACGTGCCTTAACAGCGGCCGGTGAAGATTCATGGATTGAACTCGATACCTACAGCGGCGAATTATCGGCTAATGAGTCTGTAGAAATCACAGCGAAAATATCGCCGCAGACTGCCGGTAAAGGAGAACACGAGGGGCAAATTATTGCTCTGTGCAATGATATTAATAATTCCAAAAGCGATTTTACCATATCATTAAATGCTAATGGTGCACCTGTGTTTAAGTATTATCCAAACATCTATAAAGATACTTTAAGAGTAAAAGAAACTGATGATTTGCTTTTGAACTACTTGTTTAAAGATCCTGAAAACGAAACAGTAAGCTTTACTTTGGATAAATTGGAAACAGGTCCGCAAATTGAATATGAACAAACAAGCAATAATACGTCAAGAGTTGAAATCAAAACAGATTATGATGATGAGGGTATTTATTCCTATCCGGTTCAGGTAAAAGATGCATCAGGTAGTATTTCAAGCGATACCATTGTAATAAAAGTGGAGAATAAAAACAGGCCACCGGTGTTGAATCAAGCATATCATCAGCTGCTGTTAAATATGGCTAATCCATATGCGATGACCATTGATCCTCGTGAATTATTTACAGATCCGGATGGAGATGAACTTAGCATACTGTATGGAAACTATACCCCAGGTATTTTTGATCTGACTGTAGGTAACGTGTATATGAACTTAAATCCATTGTCAACAGGAACTGGCTTACTTGCTTTTGGTGCCGATGATGGAAAGGAAGATGGTTTTGTGGTTTATGGTGTTTATGTGCAAGTAATTGATGATCCGGATGGTGAGAATGCCAGTACTTATGGTAACGATCCAGACGAAAATGCGCAGGAACGAGATGTAAGAGGATTTCAGGTGAGTCCGAATCCGGTGATTAATGGCGCGGCTGAGCTTATTTTTGAATCTGATGGACAAGGAGATGTTCGGATAGAAGTGTACAATGGAATGGGTCAAAAACTAAAGGTTATCGAAAACTCAAACCTTGATAAGGGACAGCATCGGAGAACCCTCAATTTTAGTGCATGGAGTTCCGGAATGTATTATTGCCGATTGTTACAAGGTGGTAAAGTAGTTGATACCGTTAAGGTTATTGTAAAATAAATGTTTATTGTTTAAATGTGTAAATAGGTTATAGTTTTTTCAGGGGAAGGAGCAGCGGCTTCTTCCCTAAACTATACACTTGTGGCTTAAAACTAAGATGCACAAAACATAAGGAGTAAGAGCATGGAAAAAATAATTGATATAAATAATTTGCCCCTTTATGAAAATGAGATTTTAGAAACCAAAGCAAGTATTTCAGGTGGTAATACTTCTCATAGAGGGAAACTGATCTTAACCACTAAGCGTTTAATTTTTACAAATTTAAAAGGAGTTCTGCTCAATGAGTTTCATTTAGAGTTGATTCAATCTATTAATGCCCATAAATTAATGGGTTTCATATTCAAAGGATTCAAAATAAATTATGACAATATTGAATACCTTATATCGGTTACTTATCCCGAAGATTGGATCAAACTGATAGAGTACCAAATCAGTTTAGACTAAATTTACAAATCGGAAACAGGCATATGTCCGCATTAATTGAAAAACAAGATTTTCCTTTTGGCTTATTGTATCAATGCCAAAGCAAAAACGCAGTTCAATGTGCCCTTTTAATCATCTCGATCGTGTTGAATTTATTAAACGTTTAGAATGGGTGAAAAGAACTCCTAATAAATGTTTAAATAGTTAATCCTTAACAACAATACAAGTCATTAATTATCAGCTGTTAATCTGAATAATTAATGGCTTTTTAACATTCTTAATTGCAAGGTTTTTAGTAACTTAGAGTAAAACCTTGCAGAAATAATGAAAGGAAAACTATC
>JAOARW010000082.1 GCA_025210475.1 Carboxylicivirga sp.
CAAGAAAAATGGAAATTAAAGAAAATAAACTATTTAGAAAAAGAACTTATAAAATTAAAAAAAGCCTCATAGGAGCCCTCAAATTAATCATTTTTCTACTTAGTTATATAGTAGGAGGATGATAAAATTTACTTGAGAGTTTCATCTGACCATAAACATTAACAAATGAAAAGGATCGTTTTAATTTTAGGTTTATTGGGAGTGATAAATGCCTCAAAAATTAATGGACAAGGCGAACAACAGAAAGAAAAAGCACCCAATGTGCTTATTGCAATAAGTGACGATCAATCCTTTCAGCATACAAGTTTTGCAGGATGTTCATTTATTAATACTCCAGCCTTCGATCGTGTTGCTGCCGAAGGAGCGTATTTTTCAAATTGCATTGCCGGATCGCCAGGTTGTGCTCCGTCAAGAAGTACATTAATAACAGGTCGCTTTCATTGGCAAAACAAAGAGGCCGGGCAACATGCTTCGCATTGGATCAAAGAAGTTGTTCCAATGACGGATGAATTTATGTTAATAGGTTACCAGTTAGGTAGAACGGGGAAGGGTGTTGCACCTTTCAGGTATGGAGCACCTTATCGAAAAACCGATGCGGCAGGAGTTGCTAATGACGAAAGCAGGTATAGTAATAATTCGGATGAAAAACCAATTGCCAGTGGGATTAATAAAATCAATTACTTCGAAAATTTTAAACGTTTTATGCAAGAACGTGACCGCTCAAAACCTTTTTTCTTTTGGTTTGGAGCTCATGAGCCCCACCGCTCGTTTGAGAAAGGTTCGTGGAAGCGAGTGGGAAAACGATTAAAGGATGTGAAAGTACCTGGTTTTTTACCTGATGATGCAATTATTCGAGGTGATTTGTTGGATTATGCCGTGGAGATTGAATGGTTTGATTCTCATCTGCAAAAAATGCTAAATTTACTAAAGGAAGAGGGCGAACTGGATAACACAATTGTTATTGTAACATCTGATAATGGAATGGCATTTCCGCGTGCTAAAGCTAATTGTTTCGAGTACGGTATTCATGTGCCATTGGCTATTCGATATCCAAAAGTAATTGCAGAAAAACGAAAGGTAGACGATGTGGTAAGTTTTGCCGACTTTGTTCCTACCTTATTTGATTTATGTGGCATTAATCCTCGAAAAATGCTGCCAATATCTGGTGAAAGTATTACTGATATCTTGGAAGCAGAATCAAGTGGTAAAGTCAATACTAATAAGCAATATGTTTTTGCCGGAAGAGAACGTCATTCGTGTTCCAGATATAAAAATTGGGGATATCCACAACGTGCAGTTCGCGATCAGCAATATTTACTTATCTGGAATATAACGCCGCAACGTTGGCCGGCAGGAGCTCCACAAAGATTAATGAAGGAAAATGGAGTAGAATGTTATCCATATTTTGGTTTGGATGACAGCGGAAAACACCACAGTGAATGGGCATTTACCGACGTTGATGCAGCACCTTCAAAATCTTTCATGGTAGAGAATAAAGATCAATTTCCGGAATATTTTGATTGGTCTTATTCTAAACGCCCTGAGTTTGAATTTTATGATATCAAACAGGACCCTTATTGTTTGAACAATTTGGCAGGAAAAAAGGAATATTGTCAGGATGAAGAAAGACTAAAAAAAGTATTGATAGAAAAATTGAAAGTAACTAAAGATCCAAGAGTTGTTGGTAAAGGTAAAGAGAAAGCTATTTTCGATTCATATCCGCGTTACAGCAGGATGAGATATTTTCCAAATCCGGAAAGCCTTGATAAGTAAGTGATTCCTTAAGCTTAAATTAATTGTAACTATGAAGTTAAAGTTATTAATAATACTTGCCGTGCTCTTCATGGCATGCAGTAAACGGGCGCGAACAGAACATGAATTAACTCTTCTACCTTATCCTCAAAAAATAGAGAAAGGGAAGAGTAGTATATGTTTAAACCGTGGGATAAAGGTAATCGGCAAATGCTTTAATCAGGAGTATTTGCATAAAGTTTTACAAAAGAATAATGTTGGCGAAGGAAATAAGGTTAAAGTTCATTTCTGTAGAGATACAACGATATCAAACGATGAAGCTTATAAACTGAAAGTGACTGATAATTTAATTGAGATAACTTCGAAAACAAAACGAGGAGAGTTTTATGCTTTGGTGACTTTATCGCAGTTAATTAAGAATGGGTATATACCTGAGATCATCATTGAAGATGAGCCGAAATTTTCATGGCGTGCCTTTCTGTTAGACGAAGCCCGTCATTTTCAAGGTAAGGAAGTGGTAAAAAAACTGCTGGATGAAATGGCATATCTGAAAATGAATGTTTTCCATTGGCATTTAACAGATGATCAGGGCTGGCGTATTGAAATTAAAAAGTATCCACGATTAACCGAAATTGGTTCAAAAAGGGATAGTACCGAAACTAAGCGTAACGGACCTAAGGGGCGAGTTTACGATGGTAAACCTCACAGTGGATTTTATACACAGGAAGACATAAAAGAAATTGTGGCCTATGCGACAGATCGCCATATTACAATAATGCCCGAAATAGGTATGCCAGGACACGCTTCGGCAGCAATTGCAGCGTACCCATATCTAGGAACAAATAAAAAAGAAATAAAAGTTCCATGCCGTTTTGGTGTGGGAGCCGACGTTCTGGATCCTTCACAATTTTCAACTATTGAGTTTTTACACGATGTTCTGCGAGAGGTATCAGAACTGTTTCCATCAAAAATTATTCATATTGGGGGAGATGAAGTGCGCTACGATCATTGGAAGAAAAGTAGAGCTGTAAATCAGTTTAAGGCAAATTATAATCTACCAACTTACAGTGATGTTCAGGTTAAGTTTACCAATGAGATATCGAATTTTATTGAGAAAGAATTAGGAAAACAAGCCATGGGTTGGAACGAGATTCTAGGAATCCGAACCCATGATTGGGCATCAGCTGATGCTCATGCTAAAACAAAGCTTTCACAAAATGCGATAATCCAATTTTGGCATGGTACTTCCGAGGACTTTATGGAAGCAATAACAAGAGGTCATTGTGTTGTTAATAGTAATGGGCGTCAAACGTATCTTGATAAATCGTATGGAAAGATTAGTTTGCTGAAAGCCTATCAATTTAATCCTATTCCCGAAGGATTAAGTGAAAAGTATATTGATAACATTATTGGTTTGGGATGTCAAATGTGGGGTGAAAAAACGCCAACAAGCGAAAGAGTATATTATCAAAGTTTCCCAAGAATAGCAGCTTATGCCGAAACAGCTTGGACTGTAACAGAAAAAAAGGACTATGATCGTTTTGTTAACAACCTCAGACGATTGTATGATAGGTGGAAATCACAAGGTATTGAACCTGCACCTTGGCATATGGTAACAGAGAAAAAAGATTAACAGTAGAATCAAAATTAAAATCACTACAAGAATTAAAATTATATGTGTAAAAATAATAATCACATAGCTTGGCTATTGTTGGTAGCTATTTTCGTTTTTGCAACAGGCTCCAATAAAGGACAAAAGCCTAATATCGTATTTATTCTTGCTGATGACATGGGAACAGCTCAGTTGGGATGTTATGGTAGTCAGTATTATCAAACACCAAATATAGATCGACTGGCAAGGGAGGGGATGACCTTTACAAATGCTTATGCAGCAGCGGCTATATGCTCTCCTACTCGAGCTTCAATTATGACAGGTAAATATCCTGCGCGACTTCGGTTGACAGATTTTATTCCAGGGAAAACACAAGATGAAGAAATTTTGCAAGTTCCACAATGGCAACAGTTTTTACCATTGGAGGAAACTACCTTCGCTGAAATACTAGTTGAAAATGGTTATCAAACAGCTTTAATTGGTAAATGGCATTTAAGCAAAGAGAAGCGACCACCCCGAAGTTTAGAACACAATCCTGATAAACAGGGTTTTCAGGAAACATTTGTTACATATAAACCAGCGGGCAGAAATCTTGGGGACTGGCAAGTGCCTGAAAATGATGCACACAATGTGGATACCATTACCAATAGAAGTATAGGATTCATGAGGCAAAATAAGGACAAACCATTCTTTCTGATGCTTTCTCACAATGCGATTCACGATCCTTTAGTTTCGAAAAGTAAATTGATTGACAAGTATAAGAAACATCCACTTAATGATGAACCTGAAAATCATCCGGTAATAGGTGCAATGGTCGAGAGCCTCGACAATGGTATCGGTAAAGTATTAAATGCCATTAATGAGTTGGGCATCGAAGAAAATACCATAGTTATCTTTTTTGCAGATAATGGAGGGAAGCACAGTTATGCTAAACAAACACCTTTTAAAGCAGGTAAAGGTTGGTTGTATGAAGGTGGTATACGTGAACCTTTTATTGTGAAGTGGCCGGGGAAAACTAAAGCGGGTAGTCTTTCTGATGAAATGGTATCTTCCATCGACTTTTTTCCTACTTTTTTGGAAATGGCAGGAGTGAGCTTTTCGCATAATAAAGAAATCGATGGGAGGAGCATGGTACCTCTCTTTTTAGGCGAAAAGTCCGAACGAGACATGTTGTTTTGGCATTATCCACATTATCATTATGGATCTGGGATGGTTCCTGCAAGCGCTGTTCGCTGGGGTGATTATAAATTAATAGAATGGTATGAGCCTGAATTAAAGGGAGAGTCTGATTATATAGAATTATATAATCTTAAGGATGATATTGGCGAGGAGATTAATTTGGCAGAAACAGAGCCTGAATTAACAAAGAAAATTTTCCAAAAACTTAAAGATTGGAAAAAGGAAGTAGGTGCTCAAATTCCTGTATTAAAATAAATTTGACTGGTGCTAATAATTTGAGTTGGTTATTCCAAAACATTGAGAAAATAGAATTTCCATAAGATGATTAAATCTAGTGGTTTTCGAATGATAAAAAGAAAGCTGGTTTGGCACAGCTTATTATTTTAGGGCAAGAAACATTGAAACTGAAAAGCCATCTCAATATTTGGGGTGGCTTTTTAGGTGTTTAGCAGTAATAAAACACAATTGTAAAACTCACAATTACATACAAAATTGTACAAATAATGTCATTGAAAGAAACATTAGTCTTTCAATCTCCCTAATTTGAACATTCCTTTTCCATATTTAAATTGGACATGATTTTTGGAAAGTGTATTTTTAGTTCAAATTTTTTGGGAAGAATCTACACATGCATTTAATAAGGCTACAACATATATTTCTGGGAATTATTTTGTGGACGTTTGGATTAACGGTAGATGCGCAACGCAAGCACCTCCAGCTCCGCTATAATGAAGAAATCCATATTATAAGTAATTATGTGCCGGTTGATGCCGATAATTCGGAGAAACAACCGATAGGTCGCTTATTGCGAAATGGTGTGGCAGGTTTTATATTTCAATTGGAACTAAATGCAACTAAGGATACCATTCTGTTAGTCACTCCGTCGGATAAGAGAATTCCATTCGCCAATGCAGAAAAAACGATAAAAGATTTTCTGGAAAAGGATAGCCTAAGAGTGTTAAGCCTTTTTCTCGATTATGATTTTAATCCTACCCGTTTGATAAAAGCCTTCAAAAAGAGTGGATTAAATAACTATCTTTTCGATAAAAAATACACGGGCGAATGGCCAACGTTTCAAAGTTTAATATCAGAAAATAAGCGCTTACTGTGTTTTAGTTATAACCAGCAGCAGGCATTAAATCCTCAGATTAAATATTTATGGGATTATGCAGTTGACCCCATAAAAGTGCTGGAAGCCGAAAATGAAGCGAATCCTAAAGGAATGGGGCAAAAAGGCAATCAACTGCTTTATTTAAACAGTCACCAGGTGGCTAATATTGTCAATCCCGACGAGTACATTAAAAGGTGGGCCGACCTGAACCAAAGTCCGCAAGTATTGGCTCATACAATTGATGTGTGGAAAACCACAGGTAAAAAACCCAACTTCTTTATTTGCAATCAATATAAAGATATTTACGCCTGGATGCGTGGACATATAAATAATCATCTTAATGTTACCGGTATTGTTTCGTACAACCGAAAACCATTGGAGAATGTGTTTTGGGAAGGCGATAATTACTCCATGACCTATGGTAGATACTGTTTTCCGGCTACTCCAAATGAAGACCTGATGCTAAAACCTCAAAAACAAGGTTTTCGTTTTATACCTGAAGACGTTCGAATCAAAAATATTACAGAAGATAAAATCAATAATTTTATTGCCGTACCGGTTGAAATTGGTGAAAATCTGGTAGCTCATCTTCCTTTCGATGATAAAATAGAGGATAAGAGTATGTATCACCATAAGCTGAAAAACAATAATGTAAAAATTATTGCTGATGCACAGCGTGGTTTAGTGGGTGAGTTTGATGGCGAGTCTTATTTAACCATGCCCAAGGCCGATGATTTGGGTATTTCCAACAGCGACTTTACTGTGAGTGCCTGGATAAACCTGGCACGGGTGAATGCAAGCGATAAGCGTGATTTTACCATATTGGGAACGGCAAAAATTCATTACCGGGGCGGATTGCACCTGCAGGTGCGCTTTGATAAGCCTTACTTTGGTTTCTTCTCCAATGATCTGCAAGGCGTCAGTGCTTTGGATGTGAATCGTTGGTATCATGTTGTTTGGCGCTATACCAAATATAACCAGGAGCAAGCCATTTATGTGAATGGCGTGGCCGATTGTGCTTCTTTAAATCATCCGCCTTTTGTGAGTGATGGTAATATTTTTATCGGCAAGTCCTTAAAGGAGCGAAATGAGTTTGAAGGAAAAATTGACGACCTGATAATCTGGAACCGGGCTTTAGGCGATGAAGAAATCTGGAATTTATACCAGGATCGTTATTATGAGGAAAACACCAGTCTGGCCTCAATGGTCGTACGCTATAAATATTGGTTGATAGGCTTCTTGGTCCTGTTAGTTATTGCTCTTCTGTTGATTCTGCGAAAAAGATTGGTATTGAAGAAGCCTGCTGTTGCTAAGCCAGAGATGCCGCTTATTGAATTGAATTCAGACAGGCAGACGAAAAATGTAATTTCACTTTTCGGCGATTTTCAGGTGATCGATAGTAATGGTGATGATATTACCGAGCGTTTTACGCCACGTATCAAGCAAATATTTATTTACCTGCTTATTCTTAGCAAAGAAAAATCACACGGCGTTTCTTCTGAGGAGTTTTTAAATACAATCTGGCCGTCTTTCGAGAGAAAGAAAGCGATTAATAACCGCGGCGTAACTGTTAGTAAGCTTCGGGGTGTATTGGAATTACTGGATTCTGTGAAAATTTCCAATGCCCACGATCGGTGGAAAGTTGATTTGTCGGATGCTGTTTATTGCGATTACTACGAAGCCCTTGAACTATCCGGAAGTGATTTGTTTGCACAGCGCGAACAGCTTAATAACTTTTTAAGTGTTATTCAGGGTGGTGCCTTTTTACAGGATAGTACCGATGAATGTTTTGATAATGTGAAGGGTATTTTCTCCAATCGGATTATTGACATTTTAACCCGGTTGTTGTCTGATTTTGATGCCAGTCAGAATCCCGAAATGGTCATTCAAATTGCAGATCGAATCTTATTGGCCGATGACTTAAATCAGGAGGCCTGCCAATATAAGTTAAAAGCCTTGGTTGCGATGCATCAGATAAACCAGGCACGCTTCGTTTATAAATCATTTTCTGAGAAGTATAAAAAAATCTACAACGAAGAATTCAGCATGAGTTTTGATGAGTTAATTCGTTAGAAACCGTGTGCTAAGCAACTATTGTAATTACTGATAATCCGATGATGTAAGTTGAGATGTAAAATAATTCAGGCATCATTTATCAACACTTAATCAGCGCTTTAGAGGTTGTGTTAATTCTTAATTAATTCATTTTTAACAAGTCTCAAAGTCCGATTTAATGGTTGGATAAGGATGTGCTTCTAACATTGTTTTTTCAAAAGATGAAACGATCAAAATAATATTGATTGCCCAAATTTATTTTGGAGTTCCATCTAAGTAATGGAAATACAGCTTACCCTAAAGGGCGACTGTTTTTTTAGCATCGAGAAACAATGAAATTTAGAAATAAACAATCCTTTCTAACTAATTAAAATCATGAGTGAGAATCAGAAAAGTCAAGGTCTAAGCAGACGTCGTTTCCTGACAAACACAGCATTGGCTGCAGCAGGTATAACGATTTTACCATCAAATGTAATCAGTGGTTTGGGACATAAAGCGCCCAGTGATAAACTAAACATTGCCGGAGTTGGTGTTGGAGGCCGTGGTTTTGGAGTACTTAAAGCCATGGAAAGCGAGAACATCGTTGCGCTTTGTGATGTGGACTGGAAATACGCCAAGAATTGCTTCAATCATTTTCCAAAGGCTAAGAAATATTGGGACTGGCGTAAGATGTTCGATGAAATGGGTGACTCCATCGATGCCGTGATGATTGCCACAGCCGATCATACCCATGCTATAATTGCGGCACATGCCATTACATTGGGTAAGCATGTTTACGTTGAAAAGCCATTAACGCACACGGTTTACGAATCGCGCCTGTTAACCAAATTGGCTGCCAAATACAAAGTAGCAACCCAAATGGGTAACCAGGGAGCATCGGGCGAAGGTGTTGCTTTGAGCACTGAATGGATTCAGAATGGTGAAATTGGTGAAGTAAGAAAGGTTGAGGCTTTTACTGATCGTCCGATTTGGCCACAAGGTTTAAATCGGCCTGAAAACGATATGAAAGCGCCTGAAACATTAAACTGGGATTTATTCGTTGGCCCGGCAAAAATGCGTCCATACAATAGTATTTATACACCTTGGAACTTCCGTGGATGGTGGGACTTTGGTACGGGAGCCTTAGGCGATATGGCCTGTCACGTACTACACCCGGTATTTAAGGGATTGAACCTGGGATATCCGACCAAGGCACAAGGTAGCTCAACACTTTTATTAACCGATGCAGCTCCAACAGCACAGCGTGTGAAGTTGGTTTATCCGGAACGCAAAAAAGTGGGTAAGGTGAAAATGCCGGAGGTAGAAGTGCATTGGTACGATGGCGGATTGCAGCCACTTAAGCCAGAAGGATGGCCGGCTGGCAAGAATATGAATAATGCCGGTGGTGGTGTGTTATTCCATGGGTCAAAAGATACGCTTGTTTGCGGTTGCTATGGTAAAGATCCTTGGTTATTATCTGGTCGTAAGCCAAGCGTGGCTAAAACACAGCCGCGCATAAAAACCAGCCACGAAATGGATTGGGTGCGCGCTTGTAAAGAGTCGGCAGCTAACCGTGTGGAAACACTTTCTCCATTTAGCGAAGCAGGACCATTCAACGAAATGGTAGTAATGGGTGTATTGGCAGTTCGTTTACAGTCATTAAATAAAGAATTGGAGTGGGATGGACAAAACATGCGTTTTACAAACATCGATGATAACGAAACCATACGCACGGTTATTCGCGATGGCTTTAAAATTCACGATGGTCACCCAACTTTTAACAAAGACTGGACGGATCCTGTGAATGCCAATGCTTTTGCACAGGAGTTAATTAAGCACACCTATCGAAATGGATGGAGTTTGCCTCCAATGCCTAGATAGTTCGCAATAAACAATAAGAAATATTGGCAGAGCTAATGGTGATGGCATACAGCTGATAAGTAATAAGGGTAATAGTGCATGGTGCATGGTGCTAATGCATACACTGTGCACCATGCACTGAGCAGTATTGGAATGATTCAGAAATTGCTAATAAATAAAAAACAGAACTATGAAACAGATATTATTAATTTTAAGCGTAGTAATTGCTTTCGGAACAATGGCTTTTACCGGTAAGGAAGCCGGAGCTAAAAAAGCTAAGAAAAGTAAAAGCGTGCATAACAAGTTAACAAAGAAGGAAAAGAAGGATGGTTGGGTGCTTTTGTTTGATGGTAAAACATCGGGCGAATGGCGTAACTATGGTAAAACTACTTTCCCTGATGGCTGGGAAATTACAGAAGATGGAACAATTCATTGTCCGGGATCGGGGCGTGGAGAAGCAGGTGGTAAAAACCGTGGCGACATCATCTTTGGAGGTAAAAAGTTCTCAAATTTCCACTTGAAATTGGAATGGAAAATATCAGAAGGTGGTAACTCAGGTATCTTCTATTTAGGTCAGGAAAATGATAAATTCGATTACATCTGGAAAACAGCTCCTGAGATGCAGATTCTGGATAATGAGCGTCATCCGGATGCCAATGCGGGTCAAGATGGTAACCGTCAGGCCGGATCGTTGTATGATTTAGTGCCTGCCAATCCGCAAAATGCTAAACCAGCAGGTAAGTGGAACACAGTGGAGATAAAAGTATACAAAGGTTCGGTGTGGCACATTCAGAATGGTAAAACAGTTGTTGAATACCATTTGTGGACGCCAGAGTGGGAAGAAATGGTTGCAAAAAGCAAATTTCCGGGATTAAATGCTGAATGGGCCGATGTAGCGACAGAAGGTTATATCGGGCTTCAGGACCATGGCGATGATGTTTGGTTCCGTAACATTAAAATCAAAGAATTATGATTCGTTCCTTTCAACTGATTCTGTTACTTGCTCTTGTGCTGTTAAATGCCTGTTCAATGGGTTCGGCTAAAAAAGATATTGGTTTGCAGCTTTGGTCGCTTCGCGACGACATGAAAGAAAATGTGCCGGCAACAATTCAGAGGGTGGGCGAAATGGGCTTCACGTTTATCGAGGCAGCCGGTTATTCTGAAGGTACATTTTATGGCATGGAGCCTGTGGCTTTCAAAAAGCTGTTGAATGATAATGGATTGGCCTTTGTTTCGTCGCACACAGGTAAAGCCTTACCGGATGACGAACAGTGGGATAAGACCATGCAATGGTGGGATCAATGTATCGATGCCCATGCGGCAGCCGGTGTTCAATATTTGGTTCAGCCATTTATGGATGGAAAAGGATATGGTTCGCTGGAGGATTTGAAACGCTACTGTGATTACTTTAATGTTATCGGAGAAAAGTGTCGCGAAAGGGGCATACGATTTGGTTACCACAATCACGATAAAGAATTTGAAGAGGTTGATGGCGTGGTGCGCTATGATTATATGCTTCAAAATACCGATCCCGAAAAGGTTTTCTTCCAATTGGATTTGTATTGGATTATGAAGGGCGATAAAGTAGCTACTGATTATTTCGATAAGTACCCGGGGCGTTTTGTACTTTGGCATGTAAAAGATGAAAAAGAGCTGGGGCAAAGCGGGGAAATGGATTTCGAATCTTCATTTAAAGTTGGCGATAAAGCAGGGATGGAGCATTACATTATTGAAGTGGAACGCTACAATTATACACCGCTCGAAAGTGTAAAAATGAGCATAGATTTTTTATTGCAAGCTGAATATGCAAAATAGTTGCTTTTAGATTTGGGTTTAGATTGGAGGGCATTCGTTTCGAATGCCCTTTATCTTTTTTTAATAAACTAGTGGCTAGGAGCTTTTGGGGATAGAAAGTTAAAACATTTTTTGTCCTGAAAATTCCATTGCTTCTCCTTTGCCAAAACCGTAGCTAAATCCGAGAATAACACGTCGGCCATCGCGTCGGCGCTCATCGAAGCGATAGAAACCTGCCTGATCTGATATAGATGTTCGACGGTTCGATTTCGTCAGGTCACTAACGTTTAAATGAATCACGCCCCGGCCTTTCATAATCTTCTTTCTAAGCCCCAGATCAATGGTTGTTCGGGCTTTATAAAGGTTTTGAATATCTTCGTAATCTGAGTTGTGGCGCAAGCGCATTTCCACATCGTAATCCGCAGGCAATTTAAGTTTTGTGGTTAATCGGGCCGAATAGGCCGTGCTGCTAAAGTCAAAATTTGTGTTTTCAAATTGTCCCTCGCGATTATACGAACTGAAGGTGGCATCCACCATAAAGCTTAACCACTTGGCCGGCGATAGCTTACTGTTCAATTCCAGGCCTGTGCTATAGTTGTTACCAACATTTTCTTTTGTACTGATGGTGCGATCATCTTCCAGTTTAATAACATTGGTAATAGCATCAGAGGTTCGTCGGTGAAACAACGAAGTGCTTAAGGAAGCTCCTTCCCATATGCTGACACCCGTTATTTCAAAGGCATTGGTGTACTCCGGTTTTAAATCGGGGTTACCGGTTTGAATGTTATAAACATCCCTGATGGAGAAAAACGGGTTCACATCCCACATGCGCGGCCGACTGATACGACGTGAGTAACCCGCCTGAATAGATAGTCCTTTGTTGAATTTATAACTGGCATGAGCACTTGGAAACCAATCGTTGTAGGCTGTTTCTTTTTTGGTGTCGGTGTTGCGAAGGAGGGTATTTAGCTGTGTATGCTCCATTCTCAGACCTGCTTTAATGCCAAATGCACCAAACTTTTGGTCGAAGGTTGAATAAAGAGCGGTGGTGTATTGCTTGTATTCAAATTCGTTGGTGTAGTTAAAGTCTTCCTTCCATTGCTTCTCTTCCCAATTGAAAAGTGCATAGTCGTTAATTAATGTTTCCATCAGGTATTTGGCTCCGCTTTCCAGTGTGGTGTTTTCATTGAAAGGATGCACGTAATCGGCCATAAAATTGTATTCCTTCTCCGAAAAGTCGGTTTTATTATACTGCTTCGAATCACTGGCGTCACCAATGATCACTCTGTTTTCAAAGTTCGATGTTTTATCTTTTCCAAAGTGCGAACCACTGGCATGCAATGTGAATTTCTGATCTTTATGTCGTTCAAACTGTTTCTCATAATTGAATTGAAATTCCAGCTTGGGATTAGTGCCTTCGGTCAGTTCCTGTCGTTCCGATTTTTCGAATACATTATTTTGAGAATCAACATTCCGGTATTCGAGCAAAGCATTCTCGTCTTCAATCTCGTAGCCAAAATGCCCCGATAGGGTGAGCATATTTAGGGGATTAATCTGGTAATCGGTACCAAGGACAAAATTATAAAACTGCTCATTTTTTTGGCCGTCTCCATCGGTGTAAAAGGTCGATGGATCCTCAACTTTTTTATCGATTGTATAAGCTGAATATTCCGATTCGAAGCGTCGGTAACCTGCCCCCAGTTGGGTAAATAAGTTAAACTTCTCGGTGCGTCGGTTCAAGCTGAGGCCGAGGCTGTGGTTATGCGGATAGCCCGTGTTGATGGTTACGGCCCCATTGGTACCTTTTCGATCTTCCTTTTTCAGAACCAGGTTTAAAATGCCCGATGTGCCTTCGGCATCATATTTAGCCGATGGATTGGTGATCACCTCTACTTTTTCGATCATCTCGGCAGTAATGGTACCCAGCGAATTACCTTCGGTAATAACCGATGGTTTACCATTGATTAAAATCAGAACATTGGAATTGCCCCGCAGGCTAACCGTTCCTTCAATGTTGACATTTACCGATGGAACATTATTCAGTACATCGAGAGCCGAGCCTCCGGCACTGGTCAAATCCTGACCTACATTAAACACACGCTTATCTGTTTTAAATTCAATGCTTGACTTTTCACTGGTTACGGTTACTTCATTCAAACTTTTGCTATCCATTGTTAAGGCAATTTCATTGAAATGAATGCCCTTGTTTTGTATGCTGTAATCCCTGATGATTAAAGGATCGAAACCAACAAAATTGATTTTAATGTAGATTTCTTCTTCGGGACTTTCCAGTTCAAAGTTTCCTTCGTGGTCGGATATTGAACCCGTAATTAATTCGTCTTTAGTATTGTATATGCGAATGGTCGCAAATTCAACCGGCTGGTGATTATCCGATTCAACAATTTTACCTGTTACCCGGATATGGTTTTTCTCTTGTGCCATTGTTGTTTGGGGAAAAGCGAGGGCAATTACCCAAAACAATATAGTCCATACGTATTTGTTCATCTCGACGAATAAATTGATTATAATGCGAATGAAGAAGAACACAGGCAGATGGCGAAATTTATTCGTTGGGCTACCAAAGTATCCGGTTTAACTGCAATAATTGAAAGAACATGTCATTCGTCGACTAATTGACGTTGTTCGTCGATTTATATTTAGCATTTAGATTATATTTATTCGATTTGTATAAAACCGTATTGCAATGAGAAACATCAGCCGGCTCAAACGTGAAATTATTTATTGGGGAATATTATTTATTTTATTGTTTCTGTTTGAGGCATTCGAGCGTCACCATTCTCATTTTGAGTGGAATCAGTTTTTCTTTATTCTGCTCTATTGCTTTGCGTCAATCTTTATCAGTTACGTTTTAATTCCTCAGTTTCTTTATAAAAAGAAGATATTAAAATTCAGCCTCAGCATAGGTGTAACCTTTGTAATGGTTGGATTGATTGAAGAATTGATTCTCGAAAAATTGTTCAGCGAATATGAAGTAGCCGTGCATTTTAATATGTTTTCGGCTTTTGTTTCGATGCTGCCACCCATTTTAATCTTTACAGGATTTAAGTTTGCCTGGGATGCTTTGGAGAAGGAAAATAAAATCGAAAAGCTAAGTCGCGTCGCGGCCGAAAATGAGTTGCTTTTTCTGAACTCACAGATAAATCCTCACTTTTTATTCAATAACCTGAATAATCTTTATGCTTCAGCTTTAGAGAATTCACCGCATACACCGCACATTATTTTGCAACTGTCGTCCATACTGCGATACATGCTGTATGATTGTCGAAAACCATGTGTTGCTTTAAGCAGTGAAGTCGAAAATCTGGAGAAATTTATCGGACTGTATCGGCTGCAGTTGGGCAGTGACAGTGAAATAATTTTCGATGTGCAGGGTGTTAACCGCCATTTGCAGATTGCACCTTTAATAATTATTGTCTTTGTCGAAAATGCTTTTAAGCATTCTCAATCAAGCCAAACCAGTGCCATAAAGATTAATATTGCGCTGCGGGTAGAAGATAATACCCTTAAATTTACTTGCGAAAACACCTATGGTGAAGAGGCCAACACTCAGGACCTGGCCAAAGGAATAGGACTGGCCAATGTAAAGAATAAGCTTCGATTGGTATATCCCGATTCACACCGCTTGGAAATTTCCCGAAACGAAGGTTGGTATAAAGTGTTTTTAGAAATTGAATTGTAAATGATAAAGAGTATCATAATAGAAGATCAGGAGCCAGCGCAGCGCATTCTGAAAAAATACCTTTCGGATACCAATGATGTTGAGCTTATAGGTGTTTTCAGAGATGCCTTAAGTGCCCTTGATTTTCTGAAACAAAACCCCGTAGATCTGATTTTTCTGGATATCCATCTGCCAAAACTTTCAGGCATGGATTTTTTATCGGTGGTTTCGCCCCGTCCACAGATTATTTTAACCACCGCCTTTACAGAATATGCCATCGAAAGTTATGAATTTGATGTAACGGATTATTTACTGAAACCCTTTTCGTTTGAACGTTTTATCAAGGCAGTTTACAAGGTGAAAAAGCAACTGGCTATTGAACATGTTGATGATAAGCAAGAGGAACTGGACAAGAACATCCTGATAAAGGTGGGGCACGATCATGTTAAAATCGCCTTTGCTGATATCATGTACATTAAGGCTGATGGGGATTATACCCAGGTGTATACAAACCAGAAACGATTCATGGTATTACAATCTCTAAAATATTGGATGGATAAGGTACCCAATAAAAACTTCTGTCAAATCCATCGCTCTTGCATCATTAATGCTGCATACATTCAGAAGTTTACGAGCAATACTGTTTATATTGCTGATGAAGCATTACCGGTGGGGCGGGTGTATAAGAAAAGTTTCACAGATCTGTTTGAAAAATTGAGCCAATAAAAAAGACTGCTCAAAGAGGATTGAACAGCCTTAGATATATTGTAATTTCAGTTTATAAATCCAGATAAATGCTTAAACCCACCGAAACCGGATATAGTTCAGGGCCTTTGTTTTCTTCAAAGAGTGTTGAGAAATAATAGGTGCCAAATAGGTTGATGGCCCGATAACCCATGCGCACCATAGCACCATACCTGAATTTCTGAAGGTTGTAACTTCCTTTTTTCTTTTGTTTGTGCGGATCTAAATTATCATCGTAAATAATACGGTTGTAGGAGTTGATGCGCATACCACCAATCCCCCCTGCTGATATGTAAAATGGATTGCCGCGTCGGTGGGTAGGAATCTGAAACTCCATTAGTAAAGGCACATTCAGATGGGTGGTTACCAGTTTATTTTTCTCCATTGGCCGATTATCCGGAACGGGTGTTTCAACTATGTACCCATTATCGTTTTTTCCCAAAATCATATCTTTTGAAAAGTGATAGTTATTCCATTCGATGCCCAGGCCGGTTACCAAACCAAGGTTGCCCCTGCGATTAAGACCAATGCTCCATTGCAGGGCATTTATGGCCCAGGAGTTGGATTTACTGGTATTAAGTTCCATAAATGAATCGTCGGGTGGCAAGCTGGTGCTTCCATCGTAGGTTACATAGTTATTAAAGCCAAATTCAATGCCAGTGTAATGCCCCTTAAACCGGCGTGTGCGATGACGGTATCGATCACGATCGCGACCACCTATTTCGATGTAGGTATCGCTGCCTTTTTCATTAATCACAATATCGCCACCCAGAATTTTGATATGTGTTTTATTGCCATCCTCGTCTTCAATCAATACCTCTTTTTCTTTATTATTATTGGTAATGACTTTGGTGGATGAAGGTTGCTCGTAGTCATTTTCGGGTACGGGTAAATCAAGTGGGGTTCCACTTTCATCGATCCACACCATCTGCCCATCCAGCAACGCCTTTGCCTTACCATCTTCAAAAGCCCAAATGTGTGTGTACATTGGTGGAACCACTTCATTGCCCACCTCGTCAATATAGCCTACTTTGCCATCTTTTAAAATGCGGGCTTTACCATTCTCAAACGACCATATTTGTTGGTATTCGCATGGAATGATTTCATGCCCGGTGCTGTTGATGTAGCCAATTTTACCATTCTTAAGCACACGTGCCTTGTCATTGTCAAAGGCCCATATTTGCTGGTAAACACACGGTACTACTTGTGCCCCTTGCTTATTGAAATAGCCAAGTTTACCATGCTTTAGCACTTTAGCCAGTCCTTCGCTGAATGGCCATATCTGATCATATTCGGCCGGAATTATGATTTGCCCACTGATATGAAACACACCGGCTTTGCCTGCTTTCAGCACCCGAAAATAGCCATCGTCATCCAGATTCCAAACCTGGTTGTATTCGCAGGGTACTATTATTTCGCCATTGGCTTTAATAATGCCCACACGACCCTCTTTCATCACCCGGTAAATGCCCGGTTCAATCTCCCAGTGGCGTTCATACAAGGTGGCAATCTCAGGTTCTATGGTTTGCGCCATAGTGGTGAGGCAGGTAAAAATGGTCAGTAATATGACAGTAAATTGCTTAAGCATGGTTGTGTGTTTTAAAATTGAATGAGTGACAAGCCAATGGTGAACGGATATAATTCGGGGCCTCTGTTCTCGGTATAGAAAGTAGAGAAGTTATACGTAGCATAGAGGTTGATGAATCGATAACCCACTCGAACCATTGCTCCGTATTGGAATGCACTGAGGTTGATGTTATCTCTTCCTTTGTCTTTAACACGGTCGCCACCTTCTTTATAAACCATTTTGGTATGGCCACCAATTTTAAATCCGCAATAAGGTCCGGCAGATATGTAAAAGCGGTGGAATGGTTCTGATTCCGGAATCTGCCATTCAAACAGCATCGGAATATTAATAAAGGTAGTGGTGATTTTATTTTTTTCGACTGTACGATCTGCTGGTAGCTTTTCTCCTACTGTTTCTCCGGTTTCTTCGTTTCGTACAAAATAATAAGGCTGATCGGTGCGATAATTATAAAAGCTCATGCCGGCACCTAATACCATTCCAAAATTGTTTTTGTTCTTTTGCAAGCCAATGTTGTATTGCAAAAAATTAATGCTAAACATCACCGATTTGGAAGCATTCAGATCCATAAAAATATCATCGGCGGGTAAATCGGTTGAGAAATCGGAAGTGACATAACCATTGAAACCAAGGTCGCAACCGGCCCAGTGGCCTTTAAATTTGTCGCGTGGCACTCTTACCATACGAATGCGTGCGCGGTTGTAATCGTCAATAATTTCAAAGCGGCGTGAGCCAATGGTTACCTTTGTGATGGTATCGTTAAACTCATCAACTTCAACTTTTACACCTGGCGCCTTTACCACACTTTTTCCATTTGATTCTTCAACCGAAACAATGCTTTTCGATTTATTTTCCTGAGCGTTGCCTGATAGCCCCACGATAGTTGCAAGTATGCACAGAGCGAATATTTGTAGTGTTTTCTTCATAGCTGAGTTATTAAATTTCAAAAGTAGGACGGTGGGCTTTTATCATTTGTTACAGCTTTTTCATCAATAACTTTTAGAAAAAGTGCTAAAACATTAGTATCTTGTTTCTTACAATAAAAATTAAGCCCTATGCACGTATCTATATTTATCGGAAGCCCGCGAGTCAATGGTAATACAGCCACCATGGCCAATGCCTTGTCGAAAAGTTTAAAAGCCAAAGGTGCCGATTGCCGGAGTTATTACCTGTATCAGCATAAGATAAAGCCCTGCTTTGATTGCCGGCTTTGTAAAACGGAAGCCATGGAGTGCGCCCAGAAAGATGGCATGACGATTTTATATGAGAACCTGGAGTGGGCCGATGTTATAATTTTTGGTACGCCAATTTATTGGTTTGGTCCCTCGGCACAAACTAAACTGCTGATCGATCGTTTCCGACCTTATTTTGCCAACAAAAAGTTACAAGGAAAAAAGGCGGCCTTGTTATTGCCTGCCGGATCGGGAGAAGGGGATTGTGATATTACCATCGAACAGTTTAAACGTGTGTTTAAGGCTTTGGGAATGGAGTTTATCGATGCCATTACCCTTAAAGCATACGATGAAGAGGATGCCGATGAGGTGTTGAAAAAGCACGATGTTGTTCAGGATTTGGTTGAAAAAATAATGCAGGAGGAGACCGTATAGTGTTTATTCAACTAAAAAAATAGTGGAAAAGTTTTGCGCATGGAATAATTGCTGTATATTTGAACTAACAATTTAGTTGAATAGAATGAAGGAATTAACCAAAGCAGAAGAACAAGTGATGCAAAAACTTTGGGAACTGGGCAAAACCAATGTGAAAAGCATCATAGAACTCATGCCGGAACCAAAGCCGGCATACAATACCGTATCTACCATTGTGCGTATACTCGAGAACAAAGGATTTGTCGATCATGAAAAGCTCGGCAAGGGATATGTGTATTTTCCAATCGTGTCGAAAGAGATCTATAAGAAAGCCTTTATGAAGCGCTTTATGTCGAATTATTTTCAGGATTCTTTTAAAAACATGGTGTCCTTTTTTGCGAAAGAAGATAAGATGGACATCAAAGATTTGGAGGAACTAATGAATGATGTAAAAAAAGATTTGGATAGGAAAGAGTAGGTAAGAGGTAGTGACATAGTTTAATAGTGATTTAGTAATTATACTAAAGCTGTCAGCTATGTCTTACTAAAATTACTATTTCCTTAAAAACTAAATAACTATGGACGTAATAGTCAATTATTTAATTGAATCAGCTTTAATATTGGGAATCTTAAGTGCTTTCTACCGCTTGGTGTTGCATTTTGAACCAAAATTTAAGTTCAACCGATTTTACCTGCTAATGTCTTTATTGGTGGCCACTGTTGCTCCCTTATTGACATTTACGATTTACCAAACGGCAAGTGTCGAAGGAGAAGTGTTTGCGGGTAATGTAATTGAATCCATTACTGTTTATGCCCAAAACACAAAAGCTGTGATTGTTCCGGTTGTGGCGCAATCGTCCGCTTTTAAATGGCTATACATTATTGGTTGTACTGGTTTGCTGGTTCGTTTGGTGGTTGGTTTTGTCCGATTGGGCGGATTGGCCGGCCGCGTTAATTTGGTTAATTACAAAGGGTATAAAGTAGCTGACTTGCCCGGTCAGTTCAACCCATTTTCATTTTTTAATGTGGTGTTTGTTAATCAATCGCGCTACTCCGAAAAGGAGTTGGAGCAGATAATGATTCACGAACTGACACATGTTCGGCTGAAGCACAGTTGGGATGTGCTTTTGCTCGAAATTCTGCTAATTGTGCAATGGTTTAATCCTTTTGCCTGGTTCTTGCGCTCAATGCTTAAAGAACTACATGAGTTTCAGGCTGACAAGCAGGTGCTCCAAAAAGGATATTCAGCTAAAAGTTACAAAGAGTTGTTGTTGTTTCAGGCCACAGGTGCCCGTTTGTTGCCGGTAAATAACTTCAACCAGTCACTTACTAAAAAACGATTTACCATGATGAAACGAGCCATGGAAAGTAAGGCTCAGGATGATGTAAATCAAACTGAAGCGGACTCCATGAACCCGTTGAATAAAAAGACAATTCTCATGAAAAAAGATAATATTCATAAAATATTTAGTTTAAAATCGGTATTTGCCATTGTAACCCTGTCGATGGTGGCCGTTTTATTTGCCTGCGAGTTACGCGAGGTAGAACCCAACAAAACTCAGGAAGAACTGGAATTAATGGAAGCCATTGATAATACTACTGCGCAGATGCCTGTAGTTGGTGATGTATTCTTTGTCGTTGAAGAAATGCCTGAGTTTCCTAAAGGAGAATTTGAAAAAGGAGAGGAAGCACTTCGCCATTACATAGCGACTGAGGTTAAATACCCGAAATTAGCACAAGAGGCAGGTGCCAGTGGCCGTGTGTATGTTTCTTTTGTGGTGGCCGATGATGGTACTGTTCGTGGCACAAAAATAGCCCGATCAAGTGGTTTTAGTTCTTTGGATGAGGAAGCGATACGAGTGGTTTCTGCCATGCCAAAATGGAGACCTGGGAAGCAACAAGGCAAATGTGTAAATGTGAGTTATACTGTACCGATTAATTTTTTACTAAATGGTGAGTCTAAAAGTACTACGTCAAAGGTTTACAATGCAGGTTTCGATGATGGTATAACGAAAGAAGGGAAGGCTCAATTGATTAAGGATTTTAGAGAAAAAGGATGGACAATCACTCAAAATGACGATTTCTCTGTTGATATGACAAAAATAGCAACCAGTGTTGGAGCTGGTAATTCGTCAAAAAGCCAAAAGGAGATTTATAATAAAGACGGATGGCTTGTTAAGGTTGATGCCAATGCTTCTCTAACAATAAAGGCCACAGGTAAGAATATGAAGTACGAAGAGCTGCCTCAGGATTTAAAGGACATTGTTATAGAATACTATAGGCAACAAGGCTGGGTTGCAAGTTTTAATGCAAATGGCTCTTTGGATATGAAAAAAGTATCAACGGCTAATTGATCAGCAACTCCAATAAATTAATGCTTGGTTAATTATTGTTTTTAAGCCGATTGAATCGTATATTTATTAATGCTAATGATCTGTTTCATTAGCATTAATAGTTTTAACATGATTAATACAGATTCTCTTCAAATAAAAAGTATTTTATTCCTGTCTTTGTTATTGATGATGGTTTTTAATGCCTGTGATTTACGTGATGTTAAACCAGTACAAACGCAAGAGGATGTGGAATTAAATGAAGCCATTGAGAATACTAATGGCCAGAATAATTCTTTACCTGTTAATTTATTTGTTAATTATGAAGAAAGGCCTGAATATCCTGGGGGAGACTCAGCTCTAAGAAAGTATATTGCAACTACAGTAAAATATCCTAAAGAGGCACTCGATGCTGGAGCTTCTGGACGCGTATTTGTCAATTTTACCATTACCAAGGATGGACGCGTATTAGATCCTAAAATTGCCCGCTCGTGCGGTTATACCATTCTGGATAACGAAGCATTAAGGGTGGTGTCTCAAATGCCAAAGTGGAAACCCGGAAAGCATCAAGGCCAAAATGTAAACGTGAGTTATACTGTACCTATCACATTCAATTGCCAATAATAGAATTTAAAGGTTTAGGGCAATAACTCAGGATTATCCACCGGCAATTGACAGCTCTTGTTCTTACATTGATAAATTAGCGTTGTACCTTCTTTGTAACGATTCTTCAATACTTCAATTGTCGATTGATTATTCTTCGAACCAGCATATATAACACCAGGGCGCATTTGCTTCTGTAATTTAGCTCTGTAGTCGTGAGCATCTTTTCCAACAATCACAATTTCCTGTCGCCGGGATTGCAGAAAAGTTAATAAAGCCGATTGAGCATAGTAAGTGGGGTGTTCTCCTGCCAATTGATACATTTTTGAAATTAACTGATTGGCGATAGCTTCGTATTCTGGTAAATGAAAGAGCTGGTGTAATCGGATCAGGTTATTGGCCATTGTTCCAACCGAAGAGGGAATGACATTGTCCTGTACATCGGTTTTACGGGCAATCAGTTGTTCGCCACTCTTTTGTGTGTAATAAAATACTTGAGCAGTTGAATTATAAAACTCTTTGATTGTGAAATCAGTCAGTTCGCGGGCCTTACTCAGGTAGGCGTCATCAAAAGTGACTTCGTATAAAGCCATCAAGGCCTCAATCATAAAAGCGTAATCATCAAGAAAAGCATCAATTTTGCTGATGCCGTTTTTAGTGGTTCGAAACAGGTTGCCATTCTTTTGCTGAACCCTATCGAGAAGTTTTTTCATGGCTTCTTGCCCCATCTTTAAATGATCTGCATCGCCAAGTGCTTGGTAGGCATCACAAAGGCCTTTTATCATTAGGGCATTCCACGAAGTAAGTGTTTTGTCATCTAATCCGGGACGAATACGTTTTTTTCGGTGCTGATATAACTTCTCAAGCCCTTTGTTAATCTGATCGTTAAAAGAAGCAGGCTCAAGCTGATTGAGCGAAGCATATGAATTACGGGTAATGCCGCCGTGCAGAATATTCTTGCCCATTTCCCAGTTTCCGTTTTCTGTAATGTTGAAATACTTAAAGAAATGTTCGTCTTCTCCCAGTATGTTCGTTAGGTCATCATAATTCCAAATGTAGAATTGCCCTTCTTCGCCTTCGCTGTCGGCATCCAGGGCAGAGTAAAAAAGACCATCGGACGAAGTTAGTTCCTGCTTAACAGATTGAATCGTTTCATTAACAATACGTTTGTATAACGTATCACCACTTGTTTTGTAGGCATTACTATACAAGGATACTAACTGGGCATTATCATAGAGCATTTTTTCAAAATGTGGAGCAAACCAGCGTTCGTCTACCGAGTAACGGGCAAAGCCACCACCTGCCTGATCGTATATGCCGCCCGATGCCATCCGGTCGAGGGTAAGGTGAAGGAACGAAAGCAGTTCTTTATCTTTTTTCAGGTCTCCGATTTGATGAATCAGATTAAGGGCAACCGGCATGGGGAATTTTGGAGCCTTACCAAAGCCTCCAAATTGTTTATCGAAACGATTATGTGCATTAACCAATGACTGGTAAATATCGGGTGTCTTAGCCTCTTCGGCAAGAGGCATCTCCAGGCGCTGAATACCTTTGGTTAAAGCCTCGGCCTGTTCCAATAGTTTATCTTTCCCTGAATGATTTAACTCAGCCAGTTGTTGCAACACTTGTTGCCATTGGCGCTTCGGGAAGTAAGTGCCACCCCAAACGGGTCGACCATCGGGTAGGGCAAAGCAATTTAATGGCCAGCCACCTTGACCCGTTAGCATCTGCACAGCTTCCATATAAATCTTATCCACATCGGGTCGTTCCTCGCGGTCCACTTTTATGCAGATAAAATGCTTGTTCATGATTTGCGCTACAGCTTCGTCCTCGAAGGATTCATGTTCCATTACATGGCACCAGTGACAAGCTGAGTAACCGATGCTTATTAATATTAGTTTGTTTTCGTCTATGGCTTTTTGTAAAGCCTCATCGCCCCAGGGATACCAGTTAACAGGATTGTGCGCATGTTGTAACAAATAGGGGCTGGTTTCGTTAATGAGTGAATTGCTATGCATAATTTTATTATTTTGCGTATGTGTGCAGTCCAGGCAAGCAGATGTAATTACTAATGTTAAAACGATTTGGTGAAAGTTCATAAAGTCAAAACAGTGATTAAGAGATGAGGTTCAGCAAGTGCATAATTTTTTAGTTAACTTACGTTTGTTGAGGCAATAAAAGGCAGGTAAAAGAAGTTATTTAATAACAGCCAATCATTAAAGAATAAGTATGGTAAAACAAATTTTCATATTAATGCTTTTCGCTGGCTTGTGTGCTTGCACCAGTTTGGAAACCGATAAAATATCCGATAAACTGGATTACAAACCCAACGTTTCGGTACCATTGGGCTATATGGATTTAAAGTATGACAGCCCGGTTGATTTGCCGGTTGATCTGCCAGATCCCATTGAATCGGAACCCATTAGCTGGATAGAGCAGGATACCATTATTTTTGACATTGGCGCATCGTCGGCCGATCGTAAATACATCATTTCAATGTTAATGCAGTTCGATATCACCAATCGATACCCGGCAGAGTTGGATGTTGAAATGTATTTTATCGACGAAAGTGGCAATGATGTTTACATTACGGAAAGCCCCATCAGGATAGAAGCTGCAGAAATAGATGCCTCGGGTAAAGTAAGCAAGGAAAAAAAATCAATACCATATCCATATAAGATTCCACTGAGCGATGAGCAAATCGATTTACTTAACGAATCAGATCAGTTTATCATTAAAGGAAGTGTCAAGAATTTACTAATTACCACGGAAGTATACGATAATTTCGACCAGTATAATATGTATACAGCCATTGGTGCACAGGCTCAAATCAAAATAACTGTTAACGATAAATGAGGAAGATCTGTCTACTTATCATCGCTCTGCAACTTGGTTTGAGTATAACTAAAGCGCAACAAAATCTGACTTTATTCCTGATGCATGAGGTGCCGCAGGCCAACTTTGTTAATCCGGCTGTCAGTTATAAATGCAAATGGATTGTTGGCTTTCCGGGTTTGGCATCGGTGCATACCAATTACAATAACAGTGCTTTGGCCTTAAACGATGCTTTGCGTTACGATGCCAGCACCGACTCTTCTTATTTTAATTTCGATGAGGTGGTGGGGCAACTGAATAACACCGAAATTGTGGCTTCAACTGTACACTACACCCCCTTGTATGCCGGCTTTTGGATTAAGGATAACTGGCTCACTTTATCGGTCAGTGAAAAAGTGACTACTTTTAATACCATACCCAAAGAAGCAGCAGAGTTGGCATGGTATGGTAACACACCTTTTGTTGGCCAAACAGCTTCGTTGGATGGCATTCGTGTCAATGGCTATCATTATCGTGAGTACAGCTTAGGATTGGCGCGCGATGTTTCCGATCGACTCACCCTCGGTGTACATGCAAAATTGCTTTTTGGTAAAGGAAGTGTTTATACGCCTAAAACCAGGGGAGGATTTCGGACCAACCCCAATAATTTTGGTTTGTTGGTTGATTTAAATACCGATATCTACACGTCTTTTCCCCTTGTGGTGGAAACCGATGAAGATGGTTACATTGATAATGTTGAATTGCAGGAAGACATCGACTGGATGGCCTATATGATGAATAAGAAGAATCTGGGTGCCGCCATTGATCTTGGGTTTATTTATCATTACGATGAAAAAACAACTTTCTCAGGAAGTATACTTAACCTGGGAATGATCGGATGGAAAACAGATTTGAACACTTTTACTTCGGATGGTACTTTCGCTTTAAGGGGGATAGATTTGGATAGCGATTGGGACAGTGATGAATACAGGGAGGAACTAACGGATAGTTTACAAAGGCAATTTTCGCCGGTTCCGGATGCCAATGCTTTTACCACCCGATTAACACCGGAAATGTACCTTGGTGCAACGCACAAATTGACGAATCATCTTAATGCAGGTGCTGTATTATACAACCGCTTTCAACGCAACAAAGTGATGCCGGCTTTTACCTTGTCGGCCAATACCTACGATTATAAAATACTAAACGCATCACTTTCTTATACGGCCATTAATGGTGATTATTTTAACATCGGTGCCGGACTGGGGCTTAAGATGGGCGTTTTTCATCTGCATGCGGCTGCTGACAATCTTCTGGGCTTTATGAAGCTGGAAAACCAACGTAATCTAAACCTTCGGTTTGGGATAAGTATTGTTCCCCGTTGTGGCGAACCCCGTGAGAAAGAAAAGAAATCGAAGAACGGCATCAGCGCCATGCCTTGCTATTACAGCCCTTATAAAGAAGAAGGAAAACGGAGGAAGTAGAGATGCAGAATAAAAGTCCTCTAAAATTGTGATAGGCCTTAACTGCTAAGCCGGCTTTTTTCCATTGCTGCCTTATGGTATCAGAAGTACTGCCGCATTTATAATTGTTAATCAGTAGAAGTATGATTTTTTCTCAGTATCTGAATGGAATAATGTAACTACATCTATTGACTTTAACCCCGGTAAAAACTATCTTTTAACTACGGTTAAAATAAATTATGACCCGGGTAAAAAAAGTAAAACCTAAGTAGTTTTTTTCATCCATATGCTTAAGAGATTTTAAGAAAGTCTTTAGAATAAATCATCAACATACAGATATGGCTCTTAAATACAAGAAAGTAAAGCAAATCGTCAAAGATAAAAGCGGACAAGAGAAAGAAGTATTTTATGCACGATCGTGCAAGCGACAGAAAATTGAGCTTAATGTGGTGGCCGAGCATATTGCTTCCTATACCACTTTGTCGCGTGGTGAAGTACATGCTGTATTACTGGCATTGGCCGATACCATACCCAATTACTTATTGGACAACCAGTCTGTTGAATTGGGCGATTTAGGCATTATCAGTTTACATATGAGTAGTCGGTGTGAAGAAAAGGAAGAAGATGTAAGCTGGCGTTCGATAAAAGATTTAAAAGTTCAGTTCAGGGCGGGTAAACGCTTGAAAAATCGAATTAAACATGCCAGTTTTAAATGGGTGAAGTAAAAAATAAAAAAACCAGTCAGATATTGAAATCTGACTGGCGTAATTATCGTGTCTAATTAATCGAACTCCTGATTTACTTTAAAAGCTTTTCTAATTTAGCCGCTTTGTCCTTCTGATCCAGTCTTAGGTAGGTATTTTTCAGGTAGCGGATATAGGACTTGTTAGAAGGATCCAGTTGGCGCAGTTTGATTAAGGTATCGCGGGCAATACGAAAATCGGCAGAGACCTTTTTCAAATCACGGCGTAGATAAGCGTAAGTAGTGGCGTTTTTCTTTTTGTTATACTTAGCCATTTCATATTTGTATCGCTCGTCGGCTTTATGATAATAATATTTGGCTTTCCATTCTAAAGCCTCAATGTAATCAGGGTTTTCTTTAAGCAGGCTGTTGCAGGTTCTGACTGCCAGGTCTGTTTGTTTGCTGTTGGCAAGTGCATTCACACAGGCCAGTTGAGCTTCTTTTGATAATTGAATGCTACCCTTGCGTTCAAACAATGTTACAATGGCCGGGTAATTCTCGTTTGAAGCATTCAGAAAGATTAATCGTTCAATGCGTAACTTTTTCAGCTCGGCTGTTCTGATGCTACTGGAGTATTTATTCCATAAGGCCAATTCTTCATTGGATTTACCATCACGCTGAAGCATTTGAGCATATTCGGCCAGTAAATGAATGTTCTGATCATTTTGAAGTAATTGCTCGTATAGAACAATGGCTTCATCAGTCCTGTCGGTTTGCGTGCAGGCCTGAGCCAGCTTAACGATCATATCATTTTCAATCGCCACATTATTAGCCTTGGCCAGATCGATGTAGTTGGAATAAAGTGTATAGGCTTTCTCGTAATCGGCACTTTCGAAGGCCGCATCTGCATCGCTTTTTATAACTGGTAGCTTGGCGGTAGGGTTACAGGCCAATAAAAGTGCTGCTGATAGTATGATTAATAACTTTTTCATTCTGATCGTGTTTTGGTGTTTATGCAGCGAATATACAATCAAATGCTGTGCCTGACAAAAACCAAGTTTCTTAGACATCATGAATATCATCTTGTGTCCAATGTCTTTCATCTTTTATCTATACCGAGAAAATTTCGTCCAGATTTTATAGAACATGTAGCCGGACCTGTAACTTAAATACTGGCACATTAAGTATTGGAGGCAATGGTTTTAAAGGTGTCATAAGAGAGTCCGGAACCAGGGGATCACGAGCCATGATAATGAAAACATTGGTAATGCCATCGGCAATAAAACCCAATTGGCGGGCAGCTTTCTGGCTTAGGTCAATGATTCGGCCTTTAATAAACGGGCCACGATCGTTAATGGTCACAATTACAGATTTGTTATTACTCAGGTTGGTGACTTTAACCCTTGTGCCGAATGGCAATGTACGGTGTGCTGCCGTTAACTTTTTGTTACTGAAAATGGCACCACTTGCAGTTCTTCGTCCTTCAAATTTATTGGCATAATAGGATGCTTTACCCTTTTGGAAAAACTCCTGTCCATTTGTATAAATGGTAAGCATCAATAATATGACGAGCAAGGGAAAGCGCATTTCATGAGGTTTATTTAACTTTTGTGACGCCACCTGATACAATAAATTTCATCACATCAGCAGGATGGGCATCAATCGGTTTTACATGCTGAACGGGCACAACGTATAGTTCACCCAATATTCCATATGAGCTGGGAAGGTAAACGGCTATTTTATCTTTAATGCCCAATTCGTTTAAATCTGAGGCGGTGATAAAACCAAAGCGCTCCAAAATTCCTTCCTTGTCAAGGGTAACCAAAACGGGTTTCTCAAATTTTCGTTCTTTACCAACAAAGGCCGACAATAGATCTTTAACCGAGCTGTAGATTACCTTTATTAGTGGAGCTTTCTTAAGTCCTTTTTCAAAGCGATTCTCGATGGGGGCCGTTACCAGCTTTTGTCCGATAAAACCAATTAGCGTAATAAACAGGAGTATGACCAATAAGCCCAGCCCCGGAAAGTTAAAATCGGAATAGGGCTTGTGCTGAAATATTTCCAAATCGCGTAACAAGCCATCAAGCCAGATAAATGCAAAAACAATAATGTATATGGTTACTCCCAATGGCACTACATAAAGTAGTCCCTGGAAAAAGTATTTAGCGAGTTTTTTCATACTGTACTAGTTTTTAGACAAAAGAAACAAGACTCAAGATGATTTACAAATTGTGTAGTCTTTGGTTTGGTGTCTTTGAACTGGATTTATTTGTCTTTCGTCTACTATCTATAAGTTATTTTCTTCCCTTACTTTCTTAGTCAGACTTTTAACAATCAACTCATATGAGTGGTCAATCAGGTCTTTCAGAAAGTCATCTTTTAGTGAACCATCGGCATATACGGTGTTCCAGTGCTTTTTGTTCATGTGATAACCGGGTTGAATTGCAGGATATTTTTCGCGCAGTTCAATGGCTCGCTCCGGGTCGCATTTCAGATTCATGCTAAACTCTTTATCTAAACCTGTAAGTGCAAACATTTTGCCGGCCACTTTAAATACAAGAGTTACTTCGTCAAATGGAAATTCTTCTGTTACAGCTGGTTTGGCAATGCAATATTCTCTGAATTCTTCAATGTTCATATGGTAGTGGAATTGTGAGTTGGTAAGATAGTGAATTAGTGTAGAAGTGAATTAGGCAAGAGGCAGAAGTTTACTACTTAAGTATGTTGAGATACATGAAAACACCTTCTGCCTTCTGTCTGTGAGCTTCTGCCTTATAAGCTTGGATGAAAAGCTTCATCAACATGTTCAATGTCCCATTCATCACCATTGGGAATTAAGGTGACGACATCAAAGCGCACTTCGTTTTCAATATCCATTTCGTTTATATATGCTTCGGTGGCTTCCACAATAAAACGAATTTTATTCTTGGTAATGGCTTCTTTGGGATTTTCCCAGCCATCGGTAGTTCGGGTTTTTACTTCTATCACCACCAGGTAATCCTCGTGCATGGCAATCAGGTCAAGCTCTTTGTGGTTGTATTGCCAGTTACGTTCCAATATTTCAAAGCCCTTCTTCTCCAGGTAATCAGCCGCAATGGATTCGCCTGTTCGGCCCAATTCATTGTGTTGTGCCATGTTTAAAAGTTTAATTGTGCAGAGCAGTTTTCTACCTTGAGCGATACTCGCTTGCCAAATACCAGTGGCAGATTTAAATGACCATGCCCAGCCGCGAAACCAAACAAAACCGGGTAGTCATATTCTGAAACGGCTTCTTTAATGATTTCTGCAACAGTCTGCCCATAAGGATCATCATTATCTTTCATCTCGGTAAAATCACCCACAACAATGCCGCTTAGCTCCTTTAAGAATCCACTTAGTTTTAGGTTTTGCATCATGCGGTCAAGGTGATAAAGGTATTCGCCTACGTCTTCGATAAATAAAATTTTACCATGTGGATTGGGATCAAGGTCTGTTGCCCGCAAGGCATATATAAGCGACAGATTACCACCAATTAAAATACCTTCGGCTTCACCACATCGATTCAGGGGGTGAGGTTTTGTTTTGTACTTGGGTAACTCACCATGAAGAATACTGAATAGATGTTCCATGTCCTCGTCTTCCTCGGCTTTATCGGGAAAGTTTTTAGGCATTGGGCCATGAATGGAGGCTATGCCAACTTTATTCTGCAAGGCTGCATGCAAAACAGTAATGTCGCTATAACCCACAATCCATTTAGGATATTCGAGGTAATGTGTAAAATCAATTTGGTCGATAATGCGAATGGTACCATAGCCACCACGCGCACAAAAAATGGCATCAATATCTTTGCTGTTGAGCATGTGCTGCAAATCGGCTGCCCTGTGTTGGTCGTTGCCGGCATATTGATGAAAGGTGTTACATACATTATCACCAATTACCACCTTGTAGCCACGTTTGTGTAAAAACTTCTCGGCAAAATGAATGGTTTCGGCATCTATTTTGCCGGCCGGAGCAACAATGCCAATGGTTGAACCTTTTTCGAGTGACTTTGGGAATATCATGGTTTTAGTTTCTTAGTTAGTAGCCAGAAGGCAGTAGTGATTTACATGAATCATAAAATAAACACAGAGGCTTGGAGGCGCAGAGTAAACACAAAAGAACTTTGTGTCTCCGTGTCTTTGTGTTGAAAACTTTATGCTATTACAATAATACGGATACAATAGTATAGACGCAAAAACAAGGGGATTTTTTTCTTTGTACGCTTGATATTCAAATTTGTACGAAATAAACTACTGACTACTGACTAAAATACTAGCCGACTATTGTATCTTTGCGCAATTAAAATAACCATAGAGTATCAGGTTCTTATCGAACCATAAAATAATTCAAGCAGAATGAAACAAGCTGGAGATTTCAAAAGAACACTGGTAACCACTGCGTTACCTTATGCCAATGGGCCTGTTCATATTGGTCACTTAGCAGGGGTTTACGTACCCGCTGATATTTATGTACGTTACCTGCGTTTGAAGAAAGAAGATGTTGTGTTGATTGGTGGCTCTGACGAGCATGGTGTACCCATAACTTTGAAGGCCAAAAATGAAGGTATTACACCTCAGGATGTGGTGGATAAGTTTCATGGTATTATCAAAGACTCTTTTGAGAAATTCGGTATTTCGTTCGATGTGTATTCGCGCACAACCAGCAAAACACATTACGAAACAGCTTCAGAGTTCTTCAAAACTTTGTACGATAAAGGCGAGTTTGTTGAAAAGGAATCGGAGCAATATTACGATGAAGAAGCCAAACAGTTTTTGGCCGACCGTTATATTACCGGTACTTGTCCTCACTGTAAAAGCGAAGGTGCTTATGGCGATCAGTGCGAAAGCTGTGGTACTTCATTAAATGCTACTGACCTGATTGATCCGCGTTCAGTTGTGTCAGGAAGCAAACCCGTGATCAGGACCACTAAACACTGGTATTTACCTTTGGATAAGCACGAGCCATTTTTAAAAGAATGGATATTAGATGGCCACAAAGAGTGGAAATCGAATGTGTATGGTCAGTGTAAATCGTGGATCGACCTTGGTTTACAGCCGCGTGCCGTAAGTCGCGATTTGGATTGGGGCGTGCCTGTTCCGGTTGAAGGAGCCGATGGCAAAGTTCTTTACGTATGGTTTGATGCACCTATTGGTTATATCTCAGCTACCAAAGAATTAACGCCTGAGTGGGAAAAGTACTGGAAGAGTGAAGACTCACGCATGCTTCATTTCATTGGTAAAGATAACATCGTGTTTCACTGTATTGTATTTCCATCGATGCTGAAGGCGGAGGGGAGCTACATCTTACCGGAGAATGTACCGGCTAACGAATTCTTAAATCTGGAAGGTGATAAGATATCGACTTCACGTAACTGGGCCGTTTGGTTGCACGAGTATTTGGTTGATTTCAAAGACAAGCAGGATGTATTGCGTTATACTTTAACAGCCAATGCCCCTGAAACAAAAGATAACGACTTTACCTGGAAAGATTTCCAGGCACGCAATAATAATGAGTTAGTAGCTATCCTTGGTAACTTTGTGAACCGTGCCATTGTATTAACGCACAAATATTACGATGGAGCTGTGCCGGCGCAAGGTGAATTAACCGACTACGACAAGGAAACTTTAGCTGAAATTCCTGTGTTGGTGAAGAAGGTAGAGGATGCCCTGAATAACTTCAAATTCCGTGAGGCAGTGAAAGAAGCCATCAATCTGTCTCGTTTAGGAAACAAGTATTTAGCTGACATGGAGCCATGGAAGCTGATGAAGACCGACCCTGAGCGCGTGAAGACGATTATGAACATCGCCCTTCAGATTACGGCAAATACAGCTATTCTAATTGAGCCATTCTTGCCTTTTACGGCTAAGAAAATGCAAAATATGCTAAATCTGGAAGGTTTAACTTGGGCCGATTGTGGTAAATTGGATTTCCTTGCCGAAGGTCACATGGTCAACAAGCCTGAGTTATTGTTCGAGAAGATTGAAGACGAAACCATCCAGGGCCAGTTAGACAAGTTGGAACAAACCAAGATAGATAACGAGGCGGCTAACAAAACAGCTGCACCAGCCAAGGAAAACATTGAGTTCGATGATTTTGTGAAGATGGACATCCGCGTAGGAACCATCCTTGAAGCAGAGAAAGTGGCCAAGACCAAGAAGTTACTTCAGTTAAAAGTTGATACAGGTATCGACCAGCGTACTGTAGTTTCAGGTATTGCTGAGTTCTTCAAACCAGAAGACATCATTGGTAAACAAGTGAGTATTTTGGTCAACCTGGCACCTCGTAAAATCAGAGGCATCGAATCGCAGGGTATGATTTTAATGGCGGAAGATGCTACCGGAAAGCTTGAGTTTGTTGCTCCGGCTAATGCTGTTAAAGAAGGATCGGAAGTAAGGTAGAGAAGACAGATGACTGAGGACGGAAGACCGAAGATATAGAGAATCGCATCATTTAATTGGTGCGATTTTTTTATTTATACGCAGAGTCGCAAAGGTATAGAGTTTTAATAATGAGAAATGAGGCGTTAGGTACTGCAGCATATCTTTCTCGATATTTACAAAGAGTTTTATATAAACTCTGCGTCTCAGTGTCTCTGCGTTAAATTTATTCGTCTTGTAAATCATCTCACCACTCTTCTCTCACTTCTCATCTCTTCTTTATTTTGCGTCTCTATCTTAATTCCCGTAACTTGCACATCGCAAAATGACTTGCTGCGGGTCAGTTAATCAACCTGGATTTTATGTATCTGAAATATATTTTAACAGGCATTGCATTGCTAATTGGTGGTTTACTTTCTGTTCAGGGAAGTATTAATTCGCAATTGGGAAGCATTCTAAAGAGTCCTACCCAAGCTGCTTTCGTCAACTTTTTTGTTGGAACACTGGTATTGTTGGCAATTAATGTCGCTATTAAAACAGAATTGCCTGCAAAGGAAACCATCAAAGACCTTCCCCTATATTTATTTATTGGTGGCATCATGGGTGCCATCTATGTAAGTTCAGCCATTATCCTTATCCCTAAAATTGGTGTTGCAACCATGCTTGGCGCCTCTATTGGCGGGCAAATGATTGTTGCATCCATCATTGATCATTACGGTTTTTTTAACATTCCGGTACATGCAATTTCTCCCGGAAGAGTCATTGGAATTATCCTGCTGATTGCAGGCGTATTTTTAATTCAAAGATTTTAGAATTATTCTGCATTAGCAGGTAGAAGGTTTTGAATTAAAGAAATTTAGCTTTAATAACTCACTGATTAAGTATTAGTTGCATAGATAGAACACATTTAATGTATGAAGATACTTGCATATATTATTGATTATCATGCTCTATAACACCATTAAAAACAGTTAAAATATCTATTTAATATCAACAAAAGGTTTATTTTTGCGCCTTGGAAAAAACAAACAGTTACATTATGGCAGATAACACAAAACAACTGTTATTTAGTGATTTTCCGAAAGTATCCACTCAAGAGTGGATGGATAAAATCACGGCAGACCTGAAAGGGGCAGACTTTGAGAAGAAGCTGGTATGGAGAACCAACGAAGGGTTCAACGTTCAGCCATTCTATCGTTCTGAAGACCTTGAATCATTGAACTATTTAAAAAGCCAGCCTGGCGAGTTTCCGTATGTACGCGGTAACAATGCAAAAACCAATAAGTGGTTTGTACGTCAGGACATCCTTGTGAAAGATGCGAAAGAGGCGAACGAAAAAGCACTGACTGTACTTACCAAAGGAGTAGATAGTATTGGCTTCGTTATCGAGGACAAAGCGCTTGTTTCGGAAGCTAACATCGAGGCTTTGTTAAAGAACTTTATTTCAGACGATGTGGAAATTAACTTCAACGCTTGCTGCGGAAACAAGGAGTTGGTTGAGTCGGTTGTGAAGGTTCTTAACAAGATGAATCGCACTCACGCTGAGGTAAAAGGTTCAATTGATTTTGATCCGGTTGGTTCATTAACGATCAAAGGAAAAGCTTGTCTTTCTATGGAAGAAGCTTTCGACCGTTCAAAAGAAATTATTGAGGTAGCAAAAAATTTCCCTCAGTTCAAAACAGTAGCTGTAAATGCTAAGCATTTTAACAATGCTGGTTCTTCTATCGTGCAGGAGTTGGCTTTTGGTTTGGCAATGGGTAATGAGTATTTATCTCAGCTAACAGAGTGTGGACTTTCTATCAATGAAGCAGCTTCAAATATCAAGTTCAACTTTGGTATTAGCGGTAACTACTTTATGGAAATTGCTAAACTACGTGCTGGTCGTATGTTGTGGGCTAAAATTGTTGAAGCTTACAAGCCAACTGGCGTTGAGGTATGCAAAATGCATGTTCACTCTGAAACTTCTGACTGGAACAAGACTATTTTCGATCCAAACGTAAACATGCTTCGTACACAAACAGAGGCTATGTCTGCATCATTGGGTGGAACGCAGTCATTAACTGTTCAGCCATACGATACATTGTACAAAGATTCAGATGAATTCTCTGAGCGTATCGCGCGTAACCAACAGTTATTGTTGAAAGAAGAATCACATTTCGAAAAGATTGTTGACCCTTCAGCGGGTTCTTATTATATCGAAAACCTAACAGACAATATTGCTGAGCAGGCATGGGCGTTGTTTGTTGAGGTAGAAGAAAAAGGTGGTTTCATTGCAGCTATGAAAGAAGGCTTTATTCAAGGTCTTGTTAAAGAAACTGCTGAAAAACGTCGCAAGGCCGTAGCTACTCGTCGCGAAAACCTATTAGGAACTAACCAGTTCCCTAACACAGGTGAAATTATCTCTGCTAACATCGATGCTAAGAAATTAGTTAAAGGATGTGGTTGTGGTGAAGACAAAGAAGTTGAGCCAATCAAGTTGTTCCGCGGAGCACAAGACTTTGAAGAATTACGTTTAGCTACTGAAAATGCCGCGAAACGTCCTAAAGTGTTTATGCTGACTTATGGTAACTTAGCCATGCGTTTAGCTCGTTCACAGTTCTCAGGTAACTTCTTCGGATGTGCCGGTTACGAAATTCAGGATAACCTTGGTTTCGAGACGATTGAGGCTGGTGTTGAAGCAGCCAAAGCCGCTAATGCAGACATCGTTGTACTTTGTAGTGCTGATGATGAGTATGCAGAGGCAGCTCCTAAAGCTTTCGAATTATTAGGCGATACACCATTGGTAATTGCCGGTGCACCTGCTTGTGCAGATGAGCTAAAAGCTAAAGGCATCACTAACTTTGTGAATGTTCGTTCGAATGTATTAGAGACATTGCAAGGCTTTAACGAGATGGTTCTAGAAAAATAGACTTTGAGACTATAGACTTTTAGACTTAAGACCATTTGAGAGAATAATTATAGCAATGAAAAGGAAGCATAATTTTAAAGAACTTCAGATTTGGCAGAGGAGTAGAACTCTTGTTAAAGATATCTATCAGCTTACATCTGAATTTCCTAAATCCGAATTGTATGGCTTAGTTAGTCAAATGAGGCGTGCTTCTGTGTCAATCCCTTCTAACATTGCAGAAGGTTCTGGCAGGAAAACGAGTAAGGAATTTAGTCGTTTTTTGGAAATTGCATATAGCTCATCATTAGAGCTTGAAACACAATTGTATCTTTCATTTGATCTTGCGTTTATTTCAGAATCAAAATTGGATGAGTATCTAAACAAAACTGATGAAGTTCAAAAGATGATTTCTTCATTTGACAGTAAAGTTCTGGCAGATAATATCTAATCGTCTATTGTCTAAACATCTAAAAATCTTTAAAATGAGACCAAAATTTAATAACATAGATTTCAAAACCAAGCCTTGTGGAAAGACGGATACAAAAGCTTGGGAACAAAAACACGGGGTGAAGAAAGATTGGGTGACTCCAGAGCAGATCCCTGTTAAACCAGTTTATAGTAAGGATGATTTGGAAGGTATGGAGCATTTGAACTATGCTGCTGGTTTACCTCCTTATTTACGCGGACCTTATTCAATGATGTACGCAATGCGTCCATGGACGGTTCGTCAGTATGCAGGTTTCTCTACTGCTGAAGAATCAAACGCATTTTACCGTCGTAACTTAGCTGCTGGTCAGAAAGGTTTATCTGTAGCATTTGACTTGGCAACACACCGTGGATACGATTCAGACCACAAACGTGTAGAAGGTGATGTTGGTAAAGCTGGTGTGGCTATCGATTCAATCCTTGATATGAACGTTCTTTTCGATGGTATTCCATTGGATAAGATGTCTGTATCGATGACCATGAACGGTGCTGTATTGCCGGTAATGGCTTTCTACATCGTAGCTGGTTTAGAGCAAGGTGTTAAGTTAGAGCAGATGGCTGGTACTATCCAGAACGATATCCTGAAGGAGTTCATGGTACGTAACACTTACATCTACCCACCAGAATTCTCGATGAAGGTAATTGCCGACATCTTTGAATATACATCACAGAAGATGCCTAAGTTTAACTCAATTTCTATCTCAGGTTACCACATGCAAGAAGCAGGTGCAACTGCCGATATCGAGTTAGCTTATACTTTGGCCGATGGTTTAGAATACCTTCGTGCAGGTACTCAGGCAGGATTAGATATTGATGCTTTTGCACCTCGTTTATCATTCTTCTGGGCCATTGGTATGAACCACTTTATGGAGATTGCCAAGATGCGTGCAGGACGTATGTTATGGGCGAAGATTGTGAAGCAATTCAATCCTAAAAATCCTAAGTCATTGGCGTTACGAACGCACTCACAGACTTCAGGATGGTCATTAACTGAGCAGGATCCGTTTAACAACGTTGGTCGTACTTGTGTTGAGGCAATGGGTGCTGCCCTTGGTCATACACAGTCGTTACACACTAACGCATTGGATGAGGCGATTGCATTGCCAACTGACTTCTCTGCTCGTATTGCTCGTAACACACAGATTTTCATCCAGGATGAAACGCAAATCTGTAAGGCTGTTGATCCATGGGCTGGATCATACTACGTTGAGTCATTGACTAACGAGTTGGTAGAAAAAGCCTGGGCGCACATCCAGGAGATTGAGTCACTAGGTGGTATGGCTAAAGCGATTGAGTCAGGTATTCCTAAGATGCGTATCGAAGAGGCTGCTGCTCGTACACAGGCTAAAATCGATAGCAAGACTCAGACGATTGTGGGTACTAACAAGTATCGTCTTGAGAAAGAAGATCCAATTGACATCTTAGATGTTGATAACATGGAGGTTCGTCGTTCACAAATTGAGCGTTTACAGAAGCTTCGTGCTGACCGTAACGAAGAAGAGGTACAAGCTGCATTAGCCAAGATTACTAAAGCAGTTGAAACTGGTGAAGGTAACTTGCTTGAATTAGCTGTTGATGCTGCTCAGAAGCGTGCTTCATTGGGTGAAATCTCTGACGCTTGCGAAAAGATTGTAGGTAGATATAACGCAGTAATCAGATCAATTTCAGGAGTGTATAGCGCAGAAGCAGCAGACGATCAAGAGTTTGCAAAAGCATCAGAATTAGCAAAAGAATTTGCTGAGAAAGAAGGCCGTCAGCCTCGTATCATGATCGCCAAAATGGGTCAGGATGGTCACGACCGCGGTGCTAAAGTTGTAGCAACCGGTTATGCTGATATAGGTTTCGACGTGGATATGGGACCATTGTTCCAGACGCCGGAAGAAGCGGCTAAGCAAGCTGTTGAAAATGATGTACACGTAGTTGGTGTTTCTTCATTGGCAGCAGGTCACAAAACTTTAGTTCCTCAGATTATTGAAGAGCTTAAGAAACTAGGTCGTGAGGATATTTTAGTAATCTGTGGTGGTGTTATTCCGGCTCAGGATTACCAATTCCTTTATGACGCTGGTGCCGTAGCTATCTTCGGTCCTGGTACTTCAGTTGCTAAAGCAGGTTCTGACATCTTGAACCTATTGATGGAGCAAGCTGCTGAGTAGTGAATAGATAATAGTGCGCGGTGCATAGTGCACGGTGCAAAAGATAAAAGAAAGCCACCTCGTTTTGGGGTGGCTTTTTGCTTCCTGGATTTGTGTAAGCAAAGATGGAGTTTTGGCTTTTCTTTCTTGTTTCAGCTGATTTATAAGAGTATTTAAAGTACGAGTTGAAACCTTTGCAAGGCAATAATACCATTAAGTCTCAGATTAATAGTTATTTAAGTTGGTTTTGTTTTGGATTTTCATTAACTTAAAGATGTGATTAAAAAGGAGTTACATATGAGTTTTGTATCGCATCATGTCGAAC
>JAOARW010000083.1 GCA_025210475.1 Carboxylicivirga sp.
AACCTTGACTTTGCTAATGGCTTCCTTCAGATTTGGAGTCACCCCCAACACCCTTGCCAATTGCTAGTTCTTCCTGTCAACTTGGCGAACCCAAGAACGTTTCATCTTGGTAGCACATTACCATGCCCGACATACAAAAACGGGTGCTAATGATTATTGATCATCAACACCCGTTTTATATTGGATTTCTTAAAACTATTAATGCGCCAATTATACGAATATATTACTTTTTGGCAGCCCTCATCTTTAAGTATTCGTTAAGGTATGTGTTATCCAATTCAGTCGAATCTTTATATTTTATTCGTAAATCAGCTAATTTCTTTTTCAGCTCTTTAACCACATCAGCATAGGCCGGGTCGTTATAAACATTATTCATTTCGTTAACATCTTTTTTACGATCGTAAAGCTCCCACTCATCCACATCGTAATAGAAATGTATTAATTTGTAATCTTCGGTTACCACCCCGTAATGACGCTTCACCATGTGAATGGACGGATACTCGTAATAATGGTAATAAGCCGCATCTCTAAAGCCATCGGTGTTTCCTTCAAAAAGAGGCACCAAACTTTCGCCCTGCATATCATTTGGAGCCTCCACACCTGCAGCCTCTAAAAAGGTTTGCGCAAAGTCGAGGTTCTGTACCATCTGGGTATTAACACTATTGGGCTTAATAACGTTGGGCCAGCGTACCAGCAGGGGTGTTTTAAAGGACTGATCGTAAATAAAACGTTTGTCGAACCAACCATGCTCGCCCAGGTAAAAGCCCTGATCGGATGTATAAACCACAATTGTATTTTCAGACAAGCCTTTATCATCAAGGTATTTCAGTAGTTTACCCACTCCTTCATCAACCGATGCAATGGTGCCAAGGTAATCCTGCATATAACGCTGATAACGCCACTGCATCAACTCCTTTTCCGACATGTTTTTATAATTCTTTTTAAACTCTTCGTTAATCGGACCATAAACCTCATCCCAGGCCGCGCGCTGCTCAGGTGTTTGTCGACCAACCTGACTGTTGAAAGCCGCTTTGTCCCAATTACAAGTTTCCGGAATTCCTAATTCGTCCATTACATCAGGATGAATTTTTGAATCGCCGGCCCAGTTCATGTGATCCAATAAGTGCATCTCAGCCGTTTTGGCTGCCGAACCTCGTCCTTCATAGTTATCAAAAAGCGTTTCCGGCTCGGGGAATGTTCTTTGAGTAAAAGTTCTGAAATGTCGCTCAGCCGGCAACCACTCACGATGTGGTGCTTTATGCAGATACATTAACAAAAAAGGCTCCTCTTCATTACGTTCATTATCCAGCCAGTTTAAGGCCATATCAGTGATTATATCGGTTACATAACCATCAATTTTAACTTTCCCCTCTGTTTTTGTAATAAAATCGGGGTTATAATAAACACCCTGGCCAGGCAGGATTTTAAATTCATCGAAACCTTTGGGATTATTTCCGAAGTGTAGCTTTCCAAACATGGCTGTTTGATATCCAGCTTCTTGAAGGATCTGCGGAAAAGTAACCTGGGTTGTATCAAAAGGAAAATAGTTATCTATTTTTCCATTGATATGGCTGTGTTTACCCGTTAGAATTACGGCTCTTGAGGGAGCACAAATAGAGTTGGTAACACAGGCATTGGTAAATAACATGCCTTCTTTCGCCAATCGATCAATATTCGGGGTTTGCATTAACTTATCCGAATAAGCACTAATGGCCTGGTAAGCATGATCGTCCGACATCATAAAAATAATGTTGGGACGACTCGATTTCTTTGGAGTTTTCTGCTTTGGCGAACATCCTGAAACAAGCAGGACGATCAGAGACAGGTAAAGTAAAGTACGATTCATAAATTATAGATTGAATTAAATGCGTCTATTCTTCGTATTGCTGGTAATGCAGCTAAAGTTAATATTGTTTTTGAAATTTAGGCATTTATAAAACCAGGAGGAATAAATTCTGAACAATAGTCAATGCATTTGTCAGTTCCATGTAATATGCATTCATATAAAAAGAGCTTACTCCTTATTATAAAGAGTAAGCTCTTAAGTACGATTAGCATTTAGCCTTCAATCATTCTACCAACTCCACATCCGGCATTACAAAAGATTTATTCCAGAATGCTTCATCGGGCCCGTACAAACGTAACCACACGTATGGTTTTTTACCGGCGGTAGGTACCCAGTTAGATTCCAAACCTTCAGGTGCTTTCGGTCCGAAGTACACATCCACACTGCCGTCTTCATTGATCTGCATATCCGGCGTATTAAATAAGCCTAAACCAGAGCGGCCAAGGGGATTATCGATAAAAGCCCAGGTGGCATCATCGTAAACCGTGATGGACCAGAATTGCTTGGCAGGTATATCCTTCGGCACTGTTACTTTATACAGCTTGTCAGCTTCCAGCGGACGCCCTTTGGAATCGGCCGTTGGAGCCAGGTAAACCGTTGCCGGACGCTCGCCTAACTTTTTAGGGTACAAGGTAAAGAAACTCCAGGCTGCTGCCCGTTTATCAATCTCAATCTGCTCTTCAGTGATAAAATCAAATCCATCCACCTCATCGGTCTGCATCACAAAACTCCAGTTTCTGTCTTCCCAGTACAAGCCCTGTTCGTGGTGGTCTGTCACTAAATTGTGCATATAATCATAAGCATCCTGTGCTGCTTTGCGAAACAGCTCAATCTCTCGTGCAGATGGATTATAAGCCTTGCCTTTTTCGATGCCAATGGTTGCCAATAAGCCCATCATCACCTTATCGCGTTCCAACACCGGTTCAACACTAAAAATGGCGTGGATATCTTCCAATGCACGTTCATCGTAGCGAGGCAAAGTTTGCAGTTTATGCGGCAGGCCATCAACAAATTTCGTTTCGGTACTTTCAGCTCCCAGGTAATACATCTTCATGGTTTGTGTATACTGGTAAGCATCTTCATCGGTGGAATTTTGCCCTCTGATGGAACGAAAAACCAATGAAATTCGGTTCGTGGTACACTGAATTGGGTAATATCCCGATGTTGGCAATACGCCTGTATAACCAGGAGGTATAAACAAGTATTTTCCTCCTTTACCCTTATCAGCACCAGATGGTCCGACTCCGGCTATGGTCGATTGCCAGGCATCCACCACCTGTCCGTACAAACTGGCTTTCTCGCTAACAGCTGGCACTTCCAAAACAACGGGTCCGTTTCTTAAATCGGTAAAGGCCGTTATGTACGGAGTAGCCGTATTGGCCGTAATGGCTTTGTGCTTCGATAAGGCTGGTGCCGAATAGGCTATCACCACATTGTTATCAACACCCGGCAGTTCCATAAAACCTTCGCGCAGGCGATAGATAGCTGTTGCCGGCATGGCCCAAACAACCGCTTCAAAGGCTCGCTGATAAATAACCTGTTCTTCCAATGAGTGAAAGGTCAATTCCTTTGTTTTCTCTTCTGGTTTTGGCTGGCAGCTTGTTAACACTGTTACCAGTGCCAAAACAATACAAATTAGAAAATTGGTTTTCATATCATGAAATATTAATGGTTTAAAAAAGTTTACATGACAAAAATGGCTGGATTTTGTATTTATTCTCTGAGGGGAAATCGTAGTTATGAAAAATAGGTGTTTCCCTTATATAGAAATACCCCACAAGTTAGTTGCAAGGTATTTTCATCTTTAGCAAATAAGTTTACTTAATCTTCTCCATTTGCGGCAATTCATATTTGAGATTGATCAAATCGTCGTGTGGCTCGTATACACGCAATATCAGGTAAAAGCCACCTTCTGGTGCCGGCAACCAGTTATCGGTATTATCAGGCTTTTCATGCTGTATCAGAATCTCGAAAGAGCCATCGTCATTCTTTTTCAAACCTTTTGATTCGCTGCTAAACTTATAGCGGTTCAATTCATTGTCACAAAACAGCTTGGTATCTGCTTTGTAAAGTGTTAAGGACCAAAACGAATTAACCGGTGGTTCTTCCTTAAAACGAATGCGATAACTATTGGCGCCTGTTGTTGGTTGCCCATCGCTATCAGTATAACGGATTGGATACATGGCCTCTTGTTCGCCTTGTCCACCCAGGTAAGGGCCGGCAATTAATGAGCGGAAGCCATAATCGAAACCGTAATTGTCCAACTTGGTAGCCACATTCCAGCCATTTATTTCGGTCGATGAAGAATACATAGTCGACAAAATGGTTAAGGGTGCTTCCAATGCTGCTTCCTTCAAGCCTCTTAACTGGGCAGGATTTAAGGCACTCTCATCAAACTGACCATCCTTGATACCAATGCGTTCAAATTGGCCTACCAAGGCTCTGTCTTCGTCAAGTATAGGGTTTTGTTCCATGGCAAAAGCCAGGTAACGGTAGAATCGTAAAGTATCGGAAACAGGATACTTAGGCATTTCAGGCAACGTTATTGTTTTTTGTACATCAGTTAGCCCCATATATTCACTGATGGTACTGAGTTTAAACTGATCCTGCAAAGCATGTACCTTACTCACATCTTCACCTTCCAATACATGGATACGTCCCCATAGCCAGGCTTTAGGCGTACGAACATTAACCACTTTATCAATACCTTTGGGCAACTGACCTTCCCATTCCGGTGGAACTAAAGCAATGGTTTGAGCCTGAGTGCCTGTATTGCGTTTGCCGATGTATTCTGTTAAGGTATGGTACATATCAAACACATTCACCACATAATAGCGACCATCAGTATCAGGTGTTTCGAGGATATACGGTTCAGTTAAGTCGACCACGGCACTCATATAGTAAGTATCGTTGTTGGCTGTTGGCATATCTTCATCCGTGGCCGTTGGCAGGCGTTTGGCCCAACCAATCTCATTGAGTGGCGCCCGGTAACTGGTGGCCGGCTTAGGCTTGGGCACATCAATGTAATCGCGCATAGCCTGTTCCATACGTACCATAGAATATCCCCACTGGTAGGCCATGGTACCCATCGCTTTGGCATCGAGGTAGTAGCCCTGGGCTGCTATTTCTGCATTGGGCGCCACGCTAATCACAGGATCATCCTGTTGTGCCACTTGGTTAAGAATTGTGTTTGTTGTGTCTTTTTCTGTGATTCCCTGATGACAAGCTACTGTCATCAGCCCCATCAAACTAGTTAATACAATTAGTTTTCTCATCATTCTAAATTTAAGTTCTTCAATAAGTTTACATTGTAAAGATGCAAGAAGAGGCATTGTTTTATCAGAGGGAAAACCTGATATTTTTATTTTACGTGAATCCCTTAGTGGACTACTTAAAAATGCCAGGTGATTTTGCTAACCCCTTATTTTTACTAGCCCCGAGGCCTGCATCAGTGCTCCATCGGCGCTATTTTTAATGCCAATCGACCTGATTCACCCGCCCATCGACTTGATTTTTGATCTCCATCGGATTATCAGTCCAGTCAACAGGCTTTGCCAAGCGTATAATTAGTCTGGTTTTTAACTTCAAGTACCCATATTTGACAGAAAATCGACTTTACTAAGCTTTCCATGGGCTAAAAATCGATTTCAAGAGGGTGGCTATAGGCTTCCATAGGTATGATGAAGTGTCCAACAAGGGAAATATGCCTTTCCATAGGGGGTATTACAAGAAAACTGCCCCAAAGTATTTGGGACAGTTTCGTGTAACAATTAATCTAATTATTCATTTGCTTGTGATGAAGCCTTTTCAATTTGTTGCATGATGGCATCCATTCCAAGTCCGGCTCCAGCCTGTCGCGGCGGAAACTCTTCCATGCTTTTTCCAAACTCAATTATTGGAGCGGCTATTTGAGGTAATACCCAGGTTTTCTCTTTCATCCACAAGAAATGACCTGGTGCATCGATAGATCTTTCATATGGATCAAGCTTGATATCGACAATCATACCGGCAGGTAATACTTCGCGTCCTTTTAGCCATTCGTCTTTGGTTGCCAGGTGTATTTTCCATTGATCGACACGAATGGCATTTAAGTCGTTTTCTCCAAAGAAGAAGAATTCACGACGATTAGATTTACCGCTTTTGGTTAGTACATCCATTTGGTTATAGCCATCAATATGCACTTTATACTCCTTGCCATTTACCTTTTTCCCTTTCTTAAGCTCTTCTTTAATATTGTCTTCTCCAACAGCTGCCATTATGGTAGGTAACCAGTCTTCACAGGTAAATAATTCACCGCTATACTCACCAGCAGGCACTTTACCCGGCCAACGAACCAACATTGGTACACGTAGTCCTCCATCCCAGGTTGTGCCTTTTTCACCCCTGAAGCTGGCCGCTCCTGCACTTGGCCAGTGTGACAGGTTAACACCATTATCAGATGTAAATAAAACAATCGTGTTTTCTGCAACTCCCATCTCATCTAACTTATCTAATAATTCACCAATAAGGTAATCCATGTGCATCAAACCATCTGAATATTTACCATGGCCACTTTTACCAGCCCACTCATCACTCACAAAAATCTCCTGGTGCATACGGGTTGGACAGAACCACAAGAAAAACGGATTTCCTTCTTTTTGAGTACGCTCTAACCAATCGATAGATACTTCCAATACCTCATCATCAAAAGTCTCTTGACGTTTGGCAAACAAAGTTCCTCGATCTTCTATTGTTTGTTTTCCTACTTTACCAAAGCGGGGGTCAACAGTCGGATCATCTACATCGCTTGCTTTGGTATAAAGTACATTACGAGGGCGACCAGCATAATTAGGATCTTTTGGGAACTCCGGCTGCTCCGGCTGATTCATCATATTCAAGTGATAAAGTACACCAAAGAACTCATCAAAGCCATGAACGGTTGGGAGGTGTTCATTTCGATCACCTACATGACTCTTACCAAATTGAGCTGTAGCATAACCTTTATCTTTTAATAATGAAGCTAGTGTAACATCTTCTGCCTGCATGCCCAAATGTGAACCTGGCTGACCAACAGACGTCAATCCTGTACGAATGGGATACTGCCCCGTGATAAATGCGGCACGACCAGCGGTACAGCTTGGATGCGCATAAAAATCACTTAGCATCAGACCTTCTTTGGCGATTCGATCGATATTAGGTGTTTCAACAGCACCTAATCCGCGGTGATAAGCTGATACATCCATTGGTGCCACATCATCGGTGGTGATAACGACGATATTGGGTTTTTGTCCCAATGCCCATGTTGTGCAAATAAACATGGTTATTATCGTTAATAATTTCGTTTTCATAATTCTTAGTTTTAAGTTGATTATCATCTATAAAATAAATGCTTTTATTTTAATTAAGTCACTAAAATACTTATTTATTACTGGTTAATTACTAGTGCTTAAAAAGCTCCTCCACATAATATGGAGGAACTGGGGAAATTCAAGTGAATACTTGAATCGGGAATTAATGCGGTTCAATATTAGGCGGTAATGGTTGCTCAATATTTTCCGGTGGTAATGGTTGAACCGGTTGTTCAGGTTGCGGATCATCATCGTTACTACACGATACCAAACTCATGCTGGCTACAATGGCCATGGCTGCAAATAAAAATCTTATTCTTTTAATAAGAAATGGCCTGTTTTCATTTGCCTTCTTGAACTCGTTAGTAGAATTTACTACTCTGTTTTCTTTTTCGTTAACTCGTTTCATCTTTCTAATTTTTTAAGTGGATAACTAAAACTTACATTACAAAGATGCAGCGAATGCAACTGCTGCTTATGAGGGCAGTACCTAAGTAGCAAAAATACGTGAAACGCGTAGTTGGGAATTTCAAGGTATAAAAGCACAAATCCCCTCATCAATTAGATGAAGGGAAGTGTAAACTCAGATATTACCCAAAAATATCAGAATGATAGCCTTTAATGGGGCTCAATATTAGGCGGTAATGGTTGCTCAATATTTTCCGGTGGTAATGGTTGAACCGGTTGTTCTGGTTGAGGGTCATCATCGTTACTACACGATACCAAACTCATGCTGGCTAC
>JAOARW010000084.1 GCA_025210475.1 Carboxylicivirga sp.
ATTGATACCTGGATTAAGCGTTCTGCGAATATCTTTGAAATGCTTCAACTTTCTATTGATTTAGTGGAACAATGAAAGCTATTTTGGACTGCCAACTGACACCTATGCGTTAGTAATGATAGAACCTGAGGTGTTACGATATTTCCTTGCTGCATGGCATTTCGGCGATTGGAGCCAAATTTACAAAATCAGAATTGACCGGACCGATGGGACACCCAAATGTTGTTGATAGTTGGTTGCCCCATCAGAAAGCAATTAACGGAACTTTCTGGTTCGATTTCAGATAATTCAAAGAGTATCAGTATTGCATTTAATAATGGCAGAAATCGCAGGAACTCCCATGTTTTTACATTAAATGCAACATATTCTACAAAACATACAACAAGGGCTATAATACTTATCTATCGGCATAGTTTACTTTTGTACTGAACATGAGGATGTGCAAAAATACTGTATGCATCTGTCCACTGAGTGAAGTTGAAGCGATTTATGGTTGATTATCGGCATTAATAAAATTTCATCTCGACAGCACTGGATGAGCGAGGTAATTTATTGGATACCCTCATGTAAAATTAAATACTTGATTAGGTAAGGGAACCGGTGAATATTGAAAAGTATATAGTTAACAGTTCTGCCAGTTTCTATGAATCAATCATAGATGAATAATGAAGGAATATAGCTTGGTTTTATGGAGTCGAAATTTGTACGATTGATTGGCATTAATAATATAAATTGTCATATTTCGTAACAATTATCAAAAGAGTGAATTTGTTAGAGTATCGTTTTTTTTGACTTAAGTGTCACATTTATATATGCTTAAATTTATTATTATACTTTGTTTGTTATTATGCAGTGTTTTTGTCAGTGCTAATAAAAAGCCTGTATTTCATCATTATACTACCGAACATGGTCTTTCTCATAATGAAGTACGGGTTATCAGGCAGGCTGAAAACGGCATGCTTTGGTTAGGCACTCAAAATGGACTGGTGTCTTTTGATGGTTATCGGTTTACTGTTTTTAAAAACAAGCGAAATAATTCAAAGACGATTTGTGGCGATAAAATTTATTCATTAGAAACTTCTTCACTTTATGGTAAAATTTGGGTGGGTACAACCGTTGGCTTATGTGTCTTGGATCCGCTAAGTGGTCAATCAGAAGCTTTCCCTGATACATTTCAAATAAAGACGAATTTGCATAAAACACATATCAAATTTCTTTATGAGGATCGAATTGGTTACTTGTGGATTAGTGCAAGCAGTGGCAATTATCGATATTCAATTCATCACAATACGATGGAAAGGGTATTCGAAGGTAAAAATATAAAGTGTGTATACGAAGGTCGGGAAGGCGTATTCTGGGTATGTCACGATGGTATTCTGAGCCGTTATGATCGCAATTCGGACAAAATCATAAAAAGCTATAAAAGTAATATTGATCACCTTTATACCGATCGGTTTGGTGTGTTATGGGGTGTAGGTCAAAACGGATTGTACCGTTATCTGCCCAATCTTATGGAATTTGAACATTTGTCTGAGGTAAAAACCAAATTTAATACTGGCTTTAACTGCATAACAGAAGACAAGAATGGAAGGTTAGTTTTGGGGCAATATGGTGGTGGAATAAGCATTTACGATCCACGTCTTGATGAAATTTCCCACATAATCGCCAAACCCGGAGAGGTAGGTAGCTTAAGTAGTGATGATGTATACGATGTGTATTCCGATCAGGCTGGTGTTGTGTGGGTTGGAACACAGGAAGGATTGGATTTATACGATTGGTCGCGTCAGCGTTTTGAAAAGTGGAAGCATGATCCAGACAATCCCAAAGGGCTGGCAAATAGTTTTGTACAATATATTTATCGCGATCAGCAGCAAAACCTTTGGCTGGGAACGCGCGATGGTCTGGATCGATTTACAGGAAAAGATAAGAAGGGGATGCCTCAGTTTGAGCATTATACACTAGGTTTTAATCAGGGCGACTTACATAGTAATTACATTGCCGGTATTTTAGTGGATTCTAAAAAGCGATTATGGGCCGCTTCCTGGGGAAACGGATTAAATGTAAGGTATCCCAATGGAAAGAAATGGATCAATTTTTGCCACGATGAAAACGATTCCTTCTCCATTGCCAGCAATGATGTTATTTCTGTTTTGGAAGATCGCCGGGGAAGAATTTGGGTAGGTACGCTTGATGGCTTGAGTTGTTTGAAGGAGGATAAGGGAAAAGTATGTTTTAAGAATTATCGAAGCAATAGTGCCGATTCGTTGTCATTATTCAATCATCGTATTTTCAAAGTCTTTGAGGATTCCAGGGGACGAATCTGGTTGGCAAGCATCGATGGCGGACTATCCTTAATGCATGAAGAAACAGATGGTAAGATTTGGTTTCAACGATTTACACACGATCCGAATAATCCAAATAGCATCGTTGATAATGAGGTGTTTGTCATATTTGAAGATAGTAAGCAACGATTATGGATTGGTACTTCTCCCAAGGGCTTTTGCCGTGTGCTTGAAACGCCTGACCGTAAGGGACAGTCAAACTTTAGTTTTATTTCATACCAGGAGAAAGACGGATTGCCTGACAACGAGATAAATGGGATATTGGAAGATTCTTTTGGTTTCTTATGGATTTCAACGAACAAAGGTATTTCACGCTTTAACCCTGAAGATGAAACGTTTGTCAACTACTCGGAGTACGATGGTGTTCTGAAAGGTAAATTTCGAAAAAATGCGGCATGGATGGACGATGATGGCACCATGTATTTTGGAGGAACGGCGGGAGTTAATATATTCAATCCATTAAATTTTCCGGTTAATAACATACCGGCTCAACCTACTTTAACCGGCCTTTATATTGATGATCAATTGTATACAATTGGCGATTCATTAAATGGCGGGCCTGTTTTAGAAAAAGATGCCGATGGAAATTTAATGCTGTTTTTGACAGATCAGTTGAATCGTTTCGAAGTCAGTTTTTCAGCCATGTCATACAGTAGCCCGTATAAAAACAAATACCGTTGGAAGCTTGAAGGATACGACACTGATTGGCGTTCCTACATGGGCAATGAACCAAAAGCTTTCTACCGTAACCTTCCCGTTGGAAACTATACATTGTTCCTCGAAGCCAGCAATAACGATGGTGTTTGGTCGTATCAAAAAGCACAAATGAATATTGAAGTCAAGTCCCAGAAGTCATTTTATTATTGGGCTGTGATAGCTTTTGTTATTGTGCTAATAGGGTTTTCGCTGTTTAAGCTTAAGAAGCCACAAGCCACAAAAAAGCAAAAGGAAATTTCTTCTGAGGATCAAGAATTAATTGATCGTCTGAATCTGTGCATGGCAGAGAAAAACCTCTATCGTGACTATAAACTGGGATTAAACGATTTGGCAGAAGAACTGCAAATTAATCCCAACCAATTGTCAGCCTTATTAAATGAGCAGATTGGAAAATCTTTCTACGACTACATTAACGAGTTTCGGATTGAAGAAGTGAAAAAGCGTTTGGTCGACACCGCCTATCAAAACCAAACGATACTTTCCATTGCCTGGGATTGCGGATTTAATTCTAAATCGGCCTTTAATCGCATATTTAAAACCCTAACCGGCCTCACTCCATCAGCTTATCAGAAAAAATACTCAAAAAGATAAATTTCAGAAATAGAGTATTTTAAAAGTACTTCTGAATAAAAAGACGTATTTTTTATCCTTTAAAGTTAGTTCGGTCTGATTAAATAATGCACCGCTATAGTTTTGCTCTTGTTCGAATCGAATGAGGTTCTTCTCATCGATCATGAATACCAAAATTGTATGTAAAATTAAAACGTCAGGTTAATGAAACTTCTATCACTTGTATTACTCAGTATGGTCATTTTGGCTTCGTGTAGTACAAAAGAAACAACAGTAATTTCTTCGGAGAAAAATTCTCCGAAATGGCAGCAGACACATCCGGGTGTTTGGAAGGCAATAGTCAATAATCCATCGGATTTTAATTTGCTTTCTGTGGCAAATAAGCAGCCAAAGGCAGAAGCCATCGCTCAACTCGGCGATTCGCCAATTCCGGTTGATAACAACGAAATAAAAGCATTTACGCGTAATGGTCGTACTTATGTGCGTTTTCCTCTTGATAAGGAAGAGCAGTTGTATGGTTTTGGCTTAAATTTTAAACATGTGCGTCAGCGCGGGCGTATTATGCGCTTGCACGTTGATCATTATGGCGGACGCGATAATGGTCGTACACATGCACCGGTACCATTTTTTGTATCAGACAAAGGTTACGGTGTATTAATTAACGCAGCCCGATACATTGATGTTTATGCCGGATCCGGTGTTCGCAAAGACAGTAAAAATCCACCGGTAACCAAAGATCGAAATACCGACCGTACCTGGTCGTCACGCCCATATTCAGATAATCTGGAATTTGTGATACCTGAAGAAGGTGTGGAGATGATATTATTTACTGGTAAAAACATGATGGAAGTTGTGCAACGTTACAACCTGTATTGTGGTGGTGGGTTTATACCCCCAAAATGGGGATTAGGATTTTGGCAGCGCACACCAACCCGCTTTAGTGATAACGATGTAAGAACCGAAGTTGAAAGTTTTTCGAAGAAAGACTTCCCCATTGATGTTTTAGGATTGGAGCCAGGTTGGCATAGTAAGGCATATCCATGTACTTTTGAGTGGGACAATACACGTTACCCCGATCCGGCAGCTTTTGCCAAAGAAATGAGCGAAAAAGGGATTCATCTGAATTTGTGGTGTAACCCGTATTTGTGGCCGGGATCGAATCTGGACCAAAAAATGGAGAAATATACCGGTTCTCATACGGTATGGTGTGGAACGGTGCCTGATTATACCATGCCTGAGGCACGCGAGATATTTAAGAAGCATCTTTTGGAGAATCAGTTAAACATTGGTGTGAGCGGATTTAAGGTAGATGAAGTGGATGGTTATGACAACTGGGTTTGGCCCGATATTGCTACTTTTCCATCAGGGAAGGATGGTGAACAGATGCGCCAAACTTATGGGACACAGTTAATGACCCTGACCGATGAAATCTATCGTGCCAAAAATGAACGGACTTATGGATTAATTCGGGCTGCCAATGCCGGTTCTGTTTCCTATCCATACGTTATTTACAATGATTATTATAGCCACAAAGATTTTATTACTGCTTTGGTTAATTCTGGATTTTCAGGTTTGCTTTGGACACCAGAAGTGCGTGCCAGTAAAACTTCTGAAGAATGGGTGCGTCGTATGCAATCGGTTTGTTTTTCACCAATGGCAATGTTAAATGCCTGGGCCGATGGAACAAAACCATGGTCGTTCCCGGAAGTATACGAAGCCTGTCAGGACGTAGCTTTTTTGCGCATGCAGATGTTGCCATACCTTTATTCAACCTTCGCGCAGTATTATTTTGAAGGAATGCCGCCATTCCGTGCCATGGAATTGGTTGAAGGTTATTCTGTAAAAGAAGAAGTGGTTGAAGGTAAGCTGGATGGTACAGCCAACCCATATGCCGAAGCTATGAAACGAGAAGTTAAGGATCAGTACATGATGGGAGACAACGTGTTGGTTGCTCCGATGTTTGCAGGCGAAAAAACACGCAAAGTGATTCTTCCGCAAGGAAACTGGTACGATTTCTATACCGGTAAACTGGTTGGAAATGGTGAGGTAATTACTGTAAAACCAGGCCTGGATAAGATTCCTCTTTTTGTAAAAGATGGTGGAATTATTCCGATGATTTCAAAGGTACACCGTGCTTCTGCCTGGAATAACGAAATGCCACTTGAGGTTCGTGTATACGGTGAAAAAGATGGAACTTTTACCTTATATGATGATGATGGAAAATCCTTCGATTATGAGAAGGGTAAGTTTACGAAAACCACTTTAACTGTTAAAGAAGGTACCGGAACCATCGATGTGGAAGGAGCAAAGGACTGGTCATACGATAATGTTACCTGGACGTATATGTCGAAATAAGAAATGATTTGGTTTAGGTTGATTTATATCGCTATAAGTTAGTGTATTCAAAGAGTGCCTTCGTCAGGTTTGTTAAGTCTATAAAGTAAGATTAGCAAAGTTGGCGAAGGCCGTTTTAATACAATTAGAAAATGCAATTACCTGACTTAACGCTTAATCAATAAGACTTATAGTTTGCGGTTGCCTGAACCTTGCAAGCAATATCAAATGACGTTAAAAACGAAAAACATGAAGTTATATACCTTTATTTTGGGTGCGTTAATAGTCGCATCTTGTACAACAAGTGTTAAAGAAAAACAAACCTCCAATAAAGCCAACGAAGAATATAATACCACCATTGAAAAAGAAAATGGCACACATTGGTGGGCCGGAATTATTGGCCAGGGCCATAATATGCCTTTTAACGGGGCTTTAGAAATTGACACCTGGAAAGATAATTTTGGGAATCAGGTTCAACCTTTGGTTCTTTCTTCGGCAGGTGATGTATTATGGACCGACGGATCGATCAAATTATCGAACAGTGAAAATGAAATAGTTGTCAGCAGTGATAAATCCATTCAGTTTCATCAAAAGTTGGGTTCTCTAAAAGAGGCTTATTTATTTGCATCCAACACCTATTTCCCTCCTAGCGGGTTAATGCCGGATAGCATGCTTTTCTCAAGTCCGCAGTATAATACGTGGATTGAGTTAATGTATGATCAGAATCAAAAGGATATTGAAAAGTATGCCAATGCCATCATCGAAAACGGATACCCGGCCGGTGTTCTAATGATTGATGATAACTGGCAGGAAGATTACGGAAAATGGAACTTTCATGAAGGACGTTTCAACGATCCCAAGGGCATGATTGATCGCTTACACCAACAAGGTTTCAAAGTAATGATGTGGGTTTGTCCGTTTGTTAGTGCAGATTGCGATGTGTTTAGGGATCTGGAAACAAAAGGAGCCTTTTTAAATCATAAAAATGGTCAAACAGCCATGGTTAAGTGGTGGAATGGCTACAGTGCTCTTCTGGATTTAACAAAGCCTGTTGCCATAAACTGGTTCGAAGGTCAGCTGCAAAAATTGGTTGATGAATACGGTGTTGATGGATTCAAATTGGATGCTGGCGATAGTAAATTTTATGCTCAGGATATTGAATTAAACGGATTAACACCTAATGATCATATGTTGGCCTACGCGAAAATTGGCTTAAAATTTAGCCTGAATGAGTATCGTGCCAATTTTAAAATGGGTAATCAGCCCTTAGCAAATCGTTTACACGATAAGGATCATAACTGGGTTGATTTAAGAAAATTAATACCACAAATGTTGGTTGAAGGAATTAGTGGATATCCTTTCAGCTGTCCGGATATGATTGGTGGCGGTCAGTTTATTTCATTCCTTAATTTGGATAAAGTGGATCAGGAATTAATTGTACGATCAGCGCAATGTCATGCTTTAATGCCAATGATGCAATTTAGTGTGGCACCTTGGCGAATTTTGGATGAAAAACATCATTCAGCAGTAAAAAAATCGGTGCAAATTCGTGAGAAATTTAAAGCTTATATACTTGAGCAAGCGAGTTATGCTGCCACATCGGGCGAACCAATTATGCGTTTAATGGAATACAACTATCCTAACGAGGGTTATGCGAAAATCGTTGATCAGTTTATGATCGGTACCAAATTATTGGTAGCACCGGTATTGGAAAACAATGTTCGTGAAAGGGAGGTTGTTTTGCCCAATGGCGATTGGATTGATAAGGATGGCAAAAAGGTAAAAGGGAATCAAACCATCAATTGTTCTGTAGAACTGGATGAACTGCTGTTTTTTACTAAAGCTGAATAATTATAGTCGTTTACTAACGAACCAAAATCTATAAAAACAACAACCAGGTCAAAATTAATTTTCCAACATCACATAGGTGGATAATTAATTTTTCCTGGGAGTTTAACCTTACCATTGAAACTAATTTTAATCAGATGAAACGAACAAGTAAATTTTAATCATAAAAATTACACACTGTTTAATGATTAAAACTTCTTGAGAGTTCCATGTAACAATTGAAAGAAAATTTAAACAAATGAAAAATCCAACTCTTCTAATTCTACTCATTTTTATATGCCTTAATGGCTATAGCCAAATAGTGCAACCAACAAAAGAACAAGTGGAATGGGCCGATTGCGAAATTGGTGCCATCATTCATTTTGATATAAATGTTTACGATCCTTCTTACCAATGGCGTAAACAATGGGACGATAACCCCAAGCTTGAGATTTTTAATCCAACACAATTAAACACCGATCAGTGGGTGAAATCGGTAAAAGACATGGGTGGAGAGTATGCCGTTTTGGTGGTCAAACATTGCACCGGTTTTTGCTTATGGCCAACCGAAGCACACGATTATGGTATAAAAAGTTCACCCTGGAAAAATGGTGAAGGCGATATACTGGCTGATTTTATTAAATCGTGCAAAAAATACAAAGTACGCCCTGGTGTGTACTATAGTGCTGCTGCCAACGGTTATTATAAAGTTGATAATCCGGGTTTGGTAAATAGCGGTGATGAGCAAGAGCAAAAAGCCTATAACAAAATGGTGGAACAGCAACTTACCGAGCTATATACCAACTATGGTAAATTCTTTGAAATATGGTTTGATGGAGGTTGTTTACCACCCGAAAAAGGAGGGCCAGATATTGTAACTCTATTGCATAAGCACCAACCACAGGCCGTGGTTTTTCAAGGGCCTGAAGGAACAAATTCACTGATTCGCTGGGTTGGAAATGAGCGCGGAGTAGCGCCTTATCCATGCTGGAGTACTACACATACAACCACTTCAAGTGGCGGTGATGTTGAGATTGATCGTCTGCATGGGAGTCCGGATGGACCGCTCTGGTGTCCCGGAGAGGCTGATTTCCCCATTCGTCATGGAGGTTGGCAAGGTGGTTGGTTTTACCACGAAGACAATACTAAACACCTAATGTCGCTGGAAACCTTGTTGGATAAGTATTACACAACGGCTGGCCGCAATACCAATATGTTGATTGGAGTTGTTGTTGATCAACGCGGGTTGGTGCCCGAAGTGGATGTCAAACGCATGAAAGAGTTTGGTGATGAAATAAAAAAGCGATTTGATAATCCAATTAAATCAACCAGTGGAAGTAAGAAGGAATTACTGATTAAATTCAAAAAAGATACAGAGCTTAACCATGTGGTTTTGCAGGAAGATATTGCTAAAGGAGAACGCGTTCGTGCTTTTAAAATATTGGGTGAAAAAGATGGAAAATGGCTTCCTCTCTTCAAAGGAACTTGCATTGGTCACAAATACATTCATCAATTCGAAACAATGAAATTATCGGCAATTAAGGTGATAATTGAAGAGAGCCTTGGCACGCCGGTCATTCGAAATTACTCAGTATATAACATTCAATAGTACAAAATATTTATTCAAGTTTTGTGATTGAATAGAAGACTTTAAATCAAGATGATTTGCAAAATTCTGAATTACAATCAGTTTATATTCACATTAAATAATTAGTCATGACGATTAAACAAGTTATGTGCGTTATTTTAGTAAGCTCATTTTATAATGTTTGCGCTCAAAACTCAAAGCAAGTAAAAGAGATTGTTAATGATCAGCATTCAACAATCGGGGTTAAAGAGAAGAAAAATACAGGGCATACATTACATCCTGATGCGCAGTGGTATCCCGAAGCTGGACTAGGACTTTTCTTACATTGGGGTATTTCATCGGTAAAAGCCATGAATATTTCCTGGCCCATGATTCCAGGTCGAGCTTTGGCAAAGCAAAAACTTACAGCAGAAGAAAGGGAACGTATAATTCGTGAAAAGGATTTTAATTTAACTGGCAAAATTGAGATTACTCCTAATGAATATTTCTCGATGGCAAAAGATTTTAATCCTAAAGATTATAATCCTGAGAAATGGGCTAAGGCAGCAAAAGATAATGGTTTTAAATACATTGTTTTAACCACCAAACACCACGAGGGTTTTGCAATGTGGCCTAGTAATTATGGTGATTTCAATACTAAAACCTACATGGGAGGGCAAGATTTGTTAGCTGATTATGTGAATGCTTGCCGTAAATATGGTTTGAAGATTGGTTTTTACTATTCAGGTGGTGATTGGTGGTTTGAAAAGGATTACAAAAATTTTATGTACTATAAAGTACCAAGAGTTAATCCTGAATTTCCAGCATTGGATGCAGATTTAAATGTTAGAAAAAAAGATACGCGTACGAATGCCGATATTGAGAGATTTCATAATGAATATCGCAAATTAGTACGAGGTCAGATTACCGAATTACTGACTAATTATGGGAAGATTGATCTGCTTTGGTTCGATGGTGCTCCAAATATTCCTAATGCATCAGCTACAATTACGATGGAGGAGATTAAGAATCTTCAACCAGGCATTGTGGTTAATCCTCGTTTTCATGGGAAAGGTGATTTTAAAACATATGAACGCGTATTAAAAATTAACACTGTTTCAAAGCAATGGGCTGAGTTTTGCGATACTTGGAATGGTTATTGGCCATATGTTGAAGCAGAATATCGATCGAACGGCTATGTTTTAGCAGATTTTGTTAAGTGCAGAGCCTTGGGGATAAATTATCTGATTGGGTTTGGGCCTATGGCATCTGGTGATTTTCCTTCTGTTGCTTATAAGAACATGAATGTTATCGGAAAGTGGCTTAAGAAAAATGGTAAATCAATTGAAGGAACAAAACCCCTTACCACTAACGAGGTATGTTCAGTTTATGCTACTGCAAAAGCGAATGTACGTTACCTTTATGTATCGCGTAAGTTTAATGTTGAGAAAGATGATGGTGACTTCAATAAAACGAACAATAATCAGTGGAATGTTGGGAAGTACGATCGTGATATGCTTCCTGCAGAAGATGAAATTATCACATTAAAAGGAGTTTCTCAACCAAGCTCTGTCAGACTTCTTGCTTCCAACAAAAAATTGGAATTTGAATATATTAATAATGAGGTAATAGTAAAGCTACCGAGTAACTTACGTACGAAATTAGTTGATGTAATCGAAATAGTTTTATAGCTAGATTTTGATGTAGTCTAAGTACTTTGAGTTTCTATGCATTAGAAAGAATCTAAAAGAGTGGTGGTAGACTTGTAGTTAGTAATTGATCAGCTTATAATATTTTAAGAAAATGAAAATAAAGAATTTGACAGTATTCATTATGCTGGTGTTTTCGAGCAACGTTTTTGCACAGCGCGAAATAATTGACCTTAACGATGATTGGAAATTCCATTTTGGGCATGCTGCTGATTTAGAAAAAGATTTTCGTCTCGGAACCGGCACGCAGTTGCAGTTTGCAAAGCTGGAACCGGCACCGCATGGCGGTCACGGTATTCCGTCCACACTGATAGGATTCGACGATTCGGCGTGGGAAGAAGTGAATATACCGCATGACTGGGCCGTTGATCTGCCGTATGATTTTTCACAAAATTCAGGCATGGGAAGTCGGCATGGTTTTAAGCCGGTGGGCCGCGAATTCCCTGAAACATCGATAGGGTGGTATCGTAAGAATTTCGAAGTAACGAAAGCGGATGAAGGAAAACGAATTGTGCTTGATTTCGACGGTGTCTTTCGTAATTGCATGGTGTGGGTGAATGGTTTTTACATGGGTCGCCATTGGAGTGGATATACTGGTTTTAATTTCGATATTACCGATTATTTGGAATATGGAGCCAAGAATGTGGTTTCGGTGCGTGTGGATGCGCAGTTTCATGAAGGCTGGTTTTATGAGGGTTCGGGAATTAATAAAGAGGTGTACCTGGTCAAAACCAATCCTATCCATTTCGAAGATGTTGGTCCATATATTAGAACCAAGGTCGAGAATGGCAATGCCAGAATTGAGGTGTCAGCACACATAGAAAACGAAAGTTTTAAAGTTGCAACCATGTTTGTTAAGCACCAAATTATTGATGCGGAAGGCAAGCTTGTAACATCTGGAAAATCAAAATCAAAAATAGTTAATTCAAGAAGTTCGAATGATTTTGAGCAAAGCCTGGAAGTTAAGGATCCTGCATTGTGGTCAGATAAAACGCCAACACGTTACCAATTGGTTTCAACGCTTTATTCAGGCGGTAAAGTATTGGATACTTATCGCACTAAATTTGGTATTCGCACGCTTCAGTTTGATGCCAATAAGGGCTTCTTTCTCAACGGAGAGCGTTGCCAGTTAAACGGTGTGTGCATTCACCAGAACTTTGCCGGCGTGGGTTCTGCTTTGCCAGAAGCATTACATTATTATCGAATTAAATTGCTTAAGGAGATGGGCGTAAATGCGGTTCGTTCGCATTATCCGTTTTCAAAATCCATGTTAAATGCCTGCGATAGTTTGGGAATGTTGGTGATGGATGAAACACGTACTTCGGGCGGTTCAGCTGAGGCGCTCGGACAGGTAAAGTGGATGGTGACCAACCACCGTAATCATCCTTCGATCATTATCTGGTCGATGGCCAATGAAGAAGGGGGTACGCAGCGCGATATAATTGGAAAGCGCTACATGAAAAAGATGGTAGCCGAAGCTAATAAATACGATTCGACACGTGTGGTAACCGCGGGTGTTAATGCCTGGAATTCTAAGGTTGATTTTGGTTTTTCGCAGGAAATCGATGTAATGGGATTTAACTATAGCCTTGAGTTTATAGATGAATATCACAAAAATCACCCTGAGCAACCTTTGTTTGGAACAGAGGTTAGTAACGCGACGACAACACGTGGATTTTACGAATTTGCGGCTGATAACAAAGCTGTGGCCATTGCCGATGGACTAGGCGGTTATTTCATGCCCGAAGAAGGAGAGGAGCTGCAGGTACAAACAAAAGGTCATTTGGCTGCAAATATGGAACGAAGAAATGGCGGAGCTTACAAATCGGTGAAGTTTTATGGCGAGCGCGAATGGTTGGCTGGCAGTTTCTTCTGGACAGGATTTGATTATAACGGTGAGATCTATCCGAGTAAAAAGCCAAATAATAGTTCACAGTTTGGTGCCATGGATTTGGCCGGAATGCCAAAATCAACTTACTACTACTATAAATCGTGGTGGACTAACGAACCGGTTCTAAATATGGCACAACATTGGAACTGGCCTGGCATGGAAGGCAAGGACGCTGAAGTGTTGATTCATAGTAACTGCGATGAAGTAAAACTGGTACTTAACGGAAAAAGCCTGGGGAAACGCAAGATTGATAAATACGGACATTTAAGTTGGAAGGTAAAATACGCGCCAGGAAAACTGGAAGCTATTGGATACAAGAATGGCAAAAAAGTGTTACGCGATAAAATTGTTACAGCCGGGAAACCTGCAAAGTTAAGGTTAGTGGCCGATAAAACCACCTTAAAAGCTGATGGTAGGGATGTAACAGTGGTGCGTGTAGAAGTGCTCGACAGAAAAGGAAATTTTGTGCCATTGGCCAGCAACCAGTTAAGCTTCGAAGTTAGCGGTGATGCCAAAATTCTTGGAACAGGCAATGGAGATCCTTCTTCTGATGAAATTGATTCGCACCCAAGCCGAAAAGCTTTTAACGGTAAAGCGGTGGTGTTGATTCAGGCTGGGAAAAAAAGCAGTGAACTAAAGTTAAAGGTTAGTGCTACCGGCTTAAATGTGGCTGAGTTGACTTTGCATTCTAAATAAGAGCCATGCAGTACTATAAAACAAACGGAAATTAATGAGAAGTGTAATAACAATATCATTAATGCTTCTGGCTTTGGTCAGTTGTGTCGATGTTAAAGCAGAGGAACTGAAGCAACCTTGGATAATAACTTAGTTAAACTGAATTAATTACAGGAAGAAAAAATAACCTGATATAAGATAAACCCTTCAAGGTTAAATAATAACCATTGATACTTTTTAAAAAATCGATGGACGTGTCAAGTTGATGCCGCAAAGGATATAATGGTTCTTTTGCAGCATCAACTTCTTGCGTCTTTAATTTCTTGGATCATAAGCCACGTATAATTATTGATTCTATTGAGATAACAAAATATATAATAAGAATTGAAACTAACATATGAATATGATATTTAGTTAGTTGAATTATAAACATGAAAACAACCAAATGAAAAAAATTAAATTTCTATTAATCTTTTTTTGCTTAAGCATTACCCTGTCAAATGCGCAAATAAAAGATACTGAAAAAGACCCAAATGCACGTGATCAGGTGAGTATTCGAATCTCAGAAACCTGGTTAAATTTCTTAAAAGAAAAAAATGGCGGAGATAATTGGACCATAAAAGATCCTAGTGTTTTTTTGGGCAGAACCGAGTCTCCATACTGGACCATTACATCGGCCGTCCATCAAATGGATGTAGATATTAATGTACAGCGTCGCCCGGGTACCATTTTGCGTTGCGATTTAAGCAATAACAATTTAATTGGTGCATTAATTGATGATGAGGGAATTTATACATGGGATTGGAGTTCTATTAAACAAGGGATATTTGACGGAAATACTAATTTTTACTTTAGCTACAACGAGTTGACATCCGTTACAGCCAACTTTATGTATAGGAGAAATAATGAGGTTGTGGCTTTCGACCATAATAAACTTACCGAATTTAATCCTCCTTATTACAGTGGTAATATATCACCAAGTGCGTACGGAGCTAAATACATTTATTTAAATAATAATGAATTAAGCACATATAATGAAGATTGGTCGGCGGTTTCCAAAAGAGGTATTTGGTGGTTAAATTCAAGTGCATTTGTGCTTCGTATGGAGAATAACCGCTACAACTTCGAGGAGATGAAAAAGGTGCACGAGCAAGTAGAAAAGCGATTGAACTTAACCAGTCAGGGATTAGGCGGTAAAACGATTGTTTATCGAGAGCCTGACTTCAAATTCACCTATGCACCTCAGATGCCACAGGGAAGCTACTCAGAGGAGAGCAAGGATGCCGGATCGGCCGTTAGCTTAAGTTTTAGTTTGCCTGATGCAGGTAACCAGTATGTGTGGGAACTAAATGGGAAGATCATTCCTTTATCAGAAGGCAAAAGCTTTTCAACTTCCTTAACCACAGCTACTGCAGGTATGTATCGTTGTAAAGTGACTAACCCGGCGTTACCTGAATTGGCAATTTACAGTGAACCGATGATGGTGTTTATAAATAAGCCATCTAATCAGGTGGTAAGCGATTTTAACATCAACAATTCAAAAGCCTTGGGAAATAGTCCGCAATGGACGGTTGTTGGTGAGTTTGGTGGCACTGATCCTGATGGCGATCAGTTGTACTATCGTTTAGTAAACCACGATGGTGATAATCGAAATTTCCGTATTATCGATGGTAATACTTTGGTTTCATCAACAACTCTGTTCGAACACCCATTTATCACTGAGTATGAAATTGATGTTGAAGCTTTTGATATTTATGGAGGCAAGAAGATTAAGAAATTTACAATTACGAAAGGTGAATCAACTGGTCCGGTTCCAACAGCAGTTAAGTTATCAAGTACCAAAATCAATGAAAACGTAATTGGAGAAGTTGGCGAATTTCAGTTATCTGGTGTCACAACCAGCGAATTTACATTCACCTTGCCTGATACAAAAGATAACAAGTTTTTCGAAGTAGCAGGAACGAAACTAATGACAAAGATCGAACTGAATTACGAAAAGCAGCGTTATTATACGATCAGGGTTGTTGCGTCAAAAGGAGATGTTTCGATTACCAAAGATTTTGTTATTGAAGCCATTAATAAAAATGATGCGCCCAATGGCCTGATCTTAACTACCAATGAAATTGAAACAGGTAATCCGGCCGGAACATATATCGGTTTGCTGGTTGCTACAGATGACGATCCTACAGATAAGAATTTTACTTATGAGTTTGATTCGGAACTATTTGTGAAAAGAAATGACAATCAGGTACTGAGTAAAAGAGAATTTACTACTTCAGATTTAGGAACCAAACAACTGAAGGTTAAAGTCAAAGATCCTCATAATGCCGCTGCCGAATTTACTGTTAATATCGTTATTAAGGAACCAGAGAATCCTGCTAATGGTAAAATTGAAATTACGAACTCTATCATTGAGGAGAACTATGTAGGAAAAGTAGCTACATTATCTTTTTCAACCAGAGGTGATCAGGTTTATGAATTGGTTTCCGGTGTTGGTGCCGATCATAACGATAAATTTGATGTTGTAGGTAATTTGTTGAATATTAAAACTGCAGTGGATTTTGAGATCGATAAAGTACTTAAAATTCGCTTAAAAGCCGGTACGGTTGAAACAGCTTTAGTATTGACTGTTGCAAATGTTAATGAAGCACCTACTGATTTAGGTTTAACTAATTTCTATATTGGCGAGAAAAAGCCTGCTGAGCTTATTGCAAACATCTTATTGGAAGATATAGATGGTGATTTAGGGCAGTTTGAGTTATTGGAAAGTGGCGATCACAGCTATTTCAGCATTAACGGCAAGCAGTTGTTGCTTGCCAAAGCCAACGACAAAGCTTCTTACACCATTTCAATAAAAGGTTCAGACGGAGAATTTGCGATTACCCAGGAGTTCATCTTAAAAGGAACAGAAACAATTCCAGTTGAAGAAAATCATAAGCCAACTGCTATTGGTTTAACCAATTTTGACCTAGGAACTGTTGAAGTGAATCAATCGGTAGCCGACATTGTGCTGGAAGATGTTGATGGTGATGCAGGACAATTTGAGTTATCAGAAAGCGGTGATCACAGCTATTTCAGTATTAACGGCAAGCAGTTGTTACTGGCCAAAGCCAACGACAAAGCTTCTTACACCATTTCCATAAAAGGCTCAGACGGAGAATTTGCTATTACACAGGAGTTCATTTTAAAAGGAAAAGAAATAATCCCTGTTGCAGAAAATCATGAACCAACTGCTATTGGCTTAACCAACTTCGATATAGGAACAATTGCAGTTAATCAATCGGTTGCCGACATTGTACTGGAAGATGTTGATGGCGATGCGGGACGATTTGAGCTGGAAGAAAGTGGTGATCACAGCTATTTCAGCATTAACGGCAGGCAGTTGTTACTGGCCAAAGCCAACGACAAAGCATCTTACACCATTTCCATAAAAGGCTCCGATGGAGAATTTGCTATTACGCAGCAATTCACTTTAAAAGGAAAGGCAGACGACACCCCGGTAGTTGAACAACACGATCCAACAGGTATCGGCTTAAGTAATTTTATTTTGCGCGAAGACTGGCCTGTTGGTACAGATGTAGCCAAAGTAATATTGGAAGATGAAGATGCCGGTTTAGGAGCGTTTACCATGGGAGAAGGTGGTGATAATGACTACTTCCGCATCGAAGGTCAGGTGCTAAAAGTAAATCAGGAACTGACTGACCACGATATTCAGTTTACAATCAATATTACAGGTACAGACGGAACATCGTCAGTGACACGTCAATTTGAATTATATATCATCAATGAGGATGTTGGTATCGATGATGTAAGTATCACAAACAGTTTGTTATACCCTAATCCGGTGGAAAACATGTTAAATATTGAAACCGGATCAGTAGTACAGGGGGATGTAACACTGGCAGTTTATTCTTTAGGCGGACAATTGGTTTGGAGTAAAACCTACACGAATGTTGTTGATGGTCGTATTCAAAACATTAACCTGTCACAGTTAAAACCTGGCGTATATATGGTTAAGATGATGGCTGATCAGAAGCAAGTGGTTAAGCAAATTATTAAGAAGTAAGCATCAAATATGAAGAATTTAAGATTATTGCTGTTGTTCTGTATTGCTGCGTGCTTGTTTTCTGCCTGTACAATAAGTAAGCGTGATGTTGAACCAATTTCGGCCGAAGATAGGGAAGCGCCGCGGATAGATCTCAAAAGCCCGGTTAATGAAGAAGTGTATAAGCGGGCGACAGAATTACCGCTTTCAGCTACCTTTTCCGATGATGTGGGCTTAAAGCAGTGTACCGTTACTATTGAATATCAACAAAAGACAAATGCTGCACTAAAAGGATTACGAAGTCCGTGGACGCCTTCTCCCGATGTGATCAGTTTAGATAAGGCAACCGAGAAGGAAATAAGTACATCACTTTTCGATGTTGCTATTAAGGCCAGTTGTAAACCTGGTCAATATCGCTTAAAGCTTGTATTAGAAGATCTTGTTGGAAAAACTACAGAGGAGACTGTTATGATATCCATTAAGTAAAATAAGGTTAGTTGCAAATTAAGGTGCTGTTTTATTATGGCAGCACCTTATTCATAAAAAGAATATGACTTAATATACTACCATTAAACTGTTCACAATGAATATAAAAGGAATTGGTTTTTTGTTATGTTTTATGATGACTTGCCATATTTTTTACGGTATGGTCAGCCTAAATTCAGACGAACAAAAGAGTATAATAAGAGCTGATCGTTTAATCGATAAAGGAAATCAGCTACTTAACAAATCAGAATCATTAAAAGAAGAGCTCCGGTCAACCCATCAACCAGCCAGTCGCAAGCAACAAATCTGCATGGATTACAAGTTACAGGCAGCCAATTATTTTAGGGATGGATATCGCTTAAAGATTAACGCCCTGGCTAAGAATGGCAATCAAGTGATAAAAGATAAGGGGGCTTTTAATGAAACCATATTGGAAAAAGTCAAAACTTTATCGCGCGAGGCTGCTGTTTGTTATCGTAAGGCTGATAACCAGTCGAATATTGACAACGCTGTTAAGCTTGTGGAAAAGGCCAGGCAATTACAGTTAAGAGCCATTGACTTGTTAGAGCAGGAATTGGCAAGAAAAGAAGATACGAAGCCTGAAGAATTGGCCGGGGATGTAATTGTGGAATTACCCGATAAGACAATAGAAGAAACAGAACCAGATTTGGAAGTACCAAACACAACTGAACTTACAATTGAAATCCCAATGACAGTAATAAATCCGGCTAAAAAAATGGAACTGAAAGAGATGGTTTTGCTTAATGATTCAAGTCCAGTTGAGCACATTGATAAGCAAGTAGAAGCAGTAACAGATGAATCTAAGCCAGTTGTGCCGGAAGCCAAACCTGAGCCTGAAAAGGAGGAACCATTGCTTGTTAATACTGTGTCCCAAAACGAGGACGAAAGTATTTTTCTGACCATACAAATCATAGCAAATAAATCAGCCGTCTCCCCTGAACGTCTGAAAACCTTATACAATGGGTCCATGAAAATATTCGAAACACAAGAAGATGGGTGGTTTCGATATTCAATAGGACACTTTCGTAGCCTTGATGCCGCCAGAAAAGTATTGAAGCAAGAGGCCGTGGATGGGTGGATTGTTGGTTATAAAAACAATAAACGGATATATGCCATTCAAGCAATAAAACTGTTAAAAGATCAAGATTATTAATTGCTGATAAAACATAGATATGAAGTTAATAAAAACAGTTATAGCGTGTTTGTTCATTTTGTGTTTATCAGGAATGGATGTTAAAGCACAAAAAGGGGTTCTTTCAATTTTAAATGCAAGCCCCACCGATGCGAAGATATTGGGCGAGGGTTACTTAGCACCATATAGTGATATGATCGCCAGTTCACTGCTATCGGGTTGGAATACGACCGCTCGTATTCAGCGTTTTGGTAAGTTAAACCTTTCTCTTGGTGCAACCTATACCATGGTGCCAAACGGATCACAGAACTTCGAAGTAGCAGACCTTAAGACAGTACAGTTAAAGGAAGGTAGCACGGTGCCAACTATGGCCGGTGCTGGAAAGACGAGTTTTATGGCAGTGCCTGGACAAATTGCCGAAGACTTTACATTGATAGGTGAGGAAATCAACGCTTATGTCAGCCCATCGTTTTCTTTTTCGGTAGGTTTACCTTATCATACAGAGTTCTTGGCGCGTTGCACCCCAACAGCCAACAAAAGCGATTATGATAGTTATCTGATGTGGGGGGCAGGGGTAAAACATTCTTTTAAATCGTACATTCCCTCATTGCGCCGCCTCCCATACTTTAATGCGGCGATATTGGTTAATTACTCATCCTTGGTACATACCATTGTGAATGAAAAAGTCATTAATGGCTTAATCGATACAAGGGCACAGGCATTGTCGGGACGTATGATTGTAAGTGCCGATTTCCCGCTTATTGGTTTTTATGGTGGTGCAGGTGTTGGCGAAGTAAGCAGTGATTTTAATGTAAAAGCAGATGCCGGTGAGACAATAACAACGAAGGAAGTCAAGATTTCAAATCAAACACAGATCTTTGATGTTGTCGGTGGAATGAAGCTGAATTATGGTATTTTCTCAGTAAATATGGAATACAGTACCGGGATTTATTCAACCTTTTCATTGGGGCTTAGTTGTGGGTTGAGTTACAAAAACTAAGTTTAGAAATTGCAGAAAATAGGTAAGAAAACATTATCCTATATTTAACTAAAAAGTTAATTATGGGATAATGTTTATAAGAATTGTTGGGATGTTTTTGACACTAATATTAGCAGCATCTCCAAAGGGTATTGGAGAGAATATCAGTTTATTATAATTTTACTTGCGCCTGAGTCTGATGAGCCATGCAGTAACCATTGGCATTAGTGGTATTGTTTCTACAACGTTTACCGGTTGATTTCGCTATTCCCAAACATTGTTTCGCAGTGCCTGAATCATTGTTTTTAGAAGCTCTCTTATCTGCCTGATATAAGCTAAAAGTCCATTGTGCAGCATCTGTTTTTGCTTCCAAACGCTCTTCCAGCTGGTTGTCAAGTTGAGGGAAAAAATCTATGCCGGTTAGTTGCTCCACTCTATCAACACTAACAGCAAAATGTTGCAATGGTAAACTGCTTTTTTTATTAGGTAGGATAAAGGCAATCATTTTTTGCGAAGCAGGAGCATAAATCACTTTATAATACGATTGAGGAATTGAAACATCACTAGCTGAGATGTGTTGAAGGGGCGATTTTAGAATGCCTGCAGTAACAACATGGATGGAACCTTCTGCTATGGCCCATTGCCTGACCGTCGCTTCCAGTTTTTTCCAAATGCCTCGGTTAAATGACGGGGTTTGTGGCGACATGTTGCTCATAAAAAAGGTTTCACTCATGGCTGCCTGGTTAAGCTTCATATCACCGGCCGGACAAAGATGCCCCCGATCGTATCCTGAATTTTGATAATCGGCCAAAGTAGCCGATCCGCTTGAAACGGCCGGGTCTGGTCGAAAATTATCAGTACGTGCTTGCGAGCCTTCTACAAACGAGGGGGTTAAATGATAGTAGACCCATTCCGCTTGTTCATGATCTTCCAAATACGATAAAGAGTAATAAGCATGCTGTATCACTTCACCATGCGAAGATGGTTGATATTGCGCCCATATTGTAAGACTTGAAATAAAGAGTAAAGTTGTTGAAATAAGATGCTTCATATTTTTATTAATGATTCGATAGATAAGTACTATACTTAGATGAGGATTGATATCAAAAAGCGAATGCTTGCTAATAAGCAATACATTTGCAATAAGTCAAACCATCAGGCAGACTCATAATAACATCAATCTCGTTGACTACGCTTAATTTTTAATGTTTATGATAATAGGAAGTTGCTTATCGATTGTCTGCCCAAAAACGGTTTATTGCTTGTTGTAAAAAGTAAGTTGCTAACAGGTTGAAATGTGTATTGGTAATCATAATCGTGTGTGAATGTATGTGCAAATTGATCAGTAAAGGTTGTTCAGATGCTAAATGTAATCATATTTCATAACAGAATATGGATTTGATTACGATCAATATCTGTTGTCAGAATAACAGTATTGATGTGTATTTGGGAGCTTTTCGATGAAAGGAAAATTGGGTAGCTAATTACAATAGTGAAAGAATTGACCTGTGAAAGTGAATTGTTTATAAGTAGAAATTACATCTTTTGATGCTATATTGCACACTAAATAATTAATGCTTTGCTAATCATTATGAAAGATGTGAAAATAGTCAAGTGTCTGTTAATTCTGGTTATATATTTATTTGCCCAAGTTTCAATCGGACAAAATACCAATGTACTTCTTATATTCTCCGACGATTTAAACACATCGATAGGTCCTTATATGCAAATTAAGGAGCATACGCCAAATTTGGATCGATTGGCAGAAGAAGGTGTGCGTTTTACTCAGGCATATTGTCAGTTTCCATTGTGCGGACCATCGCGAGCTTCAATTATGAGTGGCTTGTACCCCGAAACAAATGGTGTGATTCACAATAGCGATAGACTGGGTAGCTATAAAGCAGAAACTCCATCTTTGCTTAATCATCCTTCGCTGGCCGGATTTTTCAGAGAAAACGGATATTTTACAGCGCGCGTTTCCAAGATTTTTCATATGGGCGTGCCGGGAGGCATCGAACGAGGCGAGAGTGGGGGCGATGATCCTTCATCATGGGATTATGCCTACAACGTAATGGGACCCGAAACTTTAAGCGATGGAGAATTGGAATTGTTATCACCGGGTAACCTGCATTATGTCAGTAATTTTTCACGAATGAAGATTGCCGATACATTGGATTATACACAAACGGATTATCTGGCCACCTCGCAAGCCATTGCAATTCTGGAAAGCAGGGCAGCAGCGCTAGCCAAAGGGGCAACCAATAAAAAAAGACTGAAAGAGCAAGTACCATTTTTTCTGGCTGTCGGACTTGTAAGACCACATGTGCCTTTAATCGCGCCTGAAAATTGTTTTAAGCATTATCCCGATGCTGACATAAGCCTTCCTAATGTTGAGATTGGTGATAATGTGCCGGAAAAGGCTTTGCGTAAACGCAATGGTAACAAGCAAAAGATGGATCAGGAGCAGATGAAACATGCTATTTCGGGCTATATGGCAAGTGTTCGGTTTATGGACCAGCAGGTAGGACGTTTGCTAAATGCGCTGGACCGTCTCGATCTGCGAAAGGAAACCATTGTGGTATTTTTATCCGATCATGGTTATAACCTGGGAGAGCATGATTGCTGGTCGAAGGGTAGCCTGTGGGAAGGAACCTTGCGGGTTCCGCTGATAATTTCTGATCCGGTGAATCGTCAGCAAAATGGAGCAGCCACAACAACTGTTTGTGAGCTGATCGATCTGTATCCAACCTTACTCGACTTATGCGATATGACAGAAAGACAGCCCAGAATTCTGCAAGGGAGAAGCTTGGCTCCGGCATTGAGGGGAAATTCCTTGGTGGAAAAGGTGGCCTACAGCATCACGTATAGTGGCAAAGAAGCTTCTGTTCGTACCGATCGCTGGCGGTACACCAGGTGGGGCGAAAGTGTGGAAGAAGGGAATGAGGAGTTATATGATCATTTGAATGATCCAGAAGAGTTGGAGAATCTGGCTACCAAGCAGTCCATGAGGAAAGTACTTGTCAAAATGCGATCTGAGTTAGATAAAGCCAGAACAAAAGCACGACATTAAGTAACAGCTAAACTCAAACATAAATACTATAAATCTCATCGTTTTGAAACTAAAATCCGAAAGAAGAAATCTACTAAAAGTTATCCTTTTTAGTTCATTATTTGCATTAGGTACCATCCTCATATCTTGCAGTCATGATAATAGTTCGCAACAAACAAGCAAGCAACAACCTAATATCATATTGATTTTAGCCGATGATTTGGGCTATGGAGATTTGGGCTGTTATGGCAGTCAGCGAATCGAAACGCCAGCAATTGATCAGATGGCTCAGGAAGGGAAAAAACTAACCCAGTTTTATGCCGGATCAGCAGTATGCACACCAACACGTGTCAGTATAATGACAGGGCGTTATCCCTTACGCTTTAATGTGTCAACCCACTTTAACGATCAGGAAATGCATTTGCAGGCAGGCGTTCCAACTTTGGCCAGAGCTTTATCCGATGGAGGTTATATAACTAAGCATATCGGAAAATGGCACCTTGGTGGTTTAAACGAGAAACATGTGCAGCAGCGCGAATCATCCATTCCGGGGCCAATACAACACGGCTTTGATCATTATCTGGCCATGTATGAAGATCCATTGTATCGTAAGCCTGCCATGTTGGAGGATCGTTTGTATAAAGATGCAGCCAGGCATTTGGTACGTGATGAACAGGCTGTTGAGCCAAGTGATGAGCATTGGACAGATTATAAAACCAATGAAGCCATTGATTTTATAAAAAGTGCCGGAGCAAAAGATCAACCGTTTTATCTTAATTTATGGTACGATGCACCCCATGCACCCTACGAAGCAGCTCCCGGCGAGTCATTTTCGAAATACAGTGAAAGAGCCAAAGGCAAAGAACAAAAATACCGATCGATGGTATCTCACCTCGATTACAGTGTTGGGCGAATATTGTCAACGCTTAAATCGATGAAGCTTGATAAAAATACACTCGTCATTTTTACAAGTGATAACGGACCGGCTTATCTGGGCAGTAACGGCGGTTTAAAGGGACGAAAACTGGATTTTCATGAAGGTGGAATAAGGGTGCCGGCAATTGCCTGGTGGCCGGGAATGATTAAGGAGAAAACGATTAGTCATCAATTGGCACATACCAACGATCTGTTTCCTACTTTTTGTGCAGTGGCGAATATTCCTGTAAAGGATACATATCAATTAGATGGATTTAATATCTGGCCCTTATTTAAAGATAATTCCACCGTTGAGCGGGGGTATACCTTTTGGCAAATCATGTATAAAAAGAAGAATTACAATTACGGACTTACATCTGATGCTGAGCCCGAACCTAAGGTTACCGAAGTAGTGCGCGATGGGAAGTGGAAATTATTGGCTCGTGATGGAAAAGCCATGGAACTCTATAACCTGGATGAAGATCGCTATGAGCAATGGAATCTGTTGAAAGATTATCCGGAAAGGGTAAAATTGATGGAAGCAGCGCTTAATGAATTTTTGAATGAACCAAGATTGCCAAAGCCATATTAAAAGATACTTTTGTCAATCTTAATCCAATAAACATTAATAAGGCCATATTCTGTTATGAATTTGAAACAAATCACATTAACTTTAATTATAGTCGGCTCATTTTTATTGAGCTCTTGTACCAAAAAACCACAAAGCTATCTTGTTCAATCGCCCGATGGTGAGGTGCAGTTATCCATTATACCGAATTCAAATCAATTTAAATATCAATTAAATAAAGGCGATGTATCTCTAATTGATGGGGGGCGTCTATCACTTATTGATAGTTGTGAGTTTGAAGTGATCGATGCGAATATCACCGAAAATAGTAGTCAATGGAAAACGGTGTGGGGACAATTTGATACCATAACAGATCATCACAATCAGTTGCAATTAAAATTAAAATGGAAGCATGTAGAAGGTCAATTATTGACGCGTGTTTATAACGATGGCGTGGCCTTTCGCTTTATAGCCGATGCTCAGGAAGATTCAACAGCCATTAATTTTTATTGTAGTTACCCAATGCCAAAGGATCGAGGAATGTATTTTCCAGCCGGCGAGAAAGAACCACTGGGGCCTTTAAACATAGATGAATTAAAAGAGCATAAAAGCTTGGATGTGCCTATGGTTGTTGAAACCCAACAAGATGGTTTTATGGCCGTGCTTGAATCTGATTTATATTCAGCAGCGGATCATTTTGAGGTGATGCGATTAAGGGTTGATTCGATAAATAAGAGCCTATATACTTCTCGCAAAACGGTTCTTTCCAAATCTCAGATGACGACTCCCTGGCAAGTAATCCTAACTGGTTCCGAACCTGGTAAATTGCTCGAAAGCACGACTTGTCTTAATTTGGCAACGCCATGTCAGCTGGAGAATACAGACTGGATAAAGCCTGGTAAAACATTGTGGGATTGGCGGGTACATGGTTATACTGCTGAGGATGGGTTTAAATATGGGATTAACACAGAGAGTTATAAGCGTTTTATTGATTTTGCCTCCGAGCAACAATTGGAATATTTCCTGATCGACGATGCCTGGTATACAAAGGTTTCGAAAGGTCATTTTACACTTTCTCCCAAACTTAATCTGAATGCGGTAATTGATTATGCCCAGGAAAAGAAAGTGGATTTACTATTGTACTATGATCGTCGACATGGTTATTATGGCGATGATGAGCTATTCCCATATTACCAATCGTTACACATGAAGGGTATTAAGTATGGATTTATGCAGGATAATGTACCATTTACCCGTTATGCAGTTGAAGAGAGTGCTAAAAGCCAATTGTTAATTAATTTCCATGATGGGCCAGCGGCTATGACGGGTTTGGAGCGAACATTACCCAATGCAATTACCCGCGAATATTGTCATGCACAACAAGATTCGAGAAAATGTTTCAGGCCTGAGTCATTCCTAAAAATGGCCATGATAAATGCTTTATCCGGTCCGCTTGACATGAATAACGGTAATTTTAATATCATCGGCATTAATGCAGGCGAACGAGAAAAAGGCCCACGAAAAAAGAACAGTTATTTAACAACGGTTGTTTCCGAAGTTGCACGAACTCTGGTCATTTATACCGGTTTACTTTGTCTGCCCGATGCTCCTGAAGCTTATGCCGAAAAAGCAGATTTATTTGAATTTATAAAGAAGATGCCGGTAGGACAGTGGAATGAATCAAAAGTTTTGCATTCAAAAATAGGGGAGTACATTACAAGCGCTCGTCGGGCCAATGATGAATGGTTTATTGGAAGTGTGGCATCGCAGAAAGGGGCAGAGCTGGAAATAAATTTTGATTTTCTGGAAGAAGGACAAAACTACTCTGCCACATTATATGAAGATACACCAGAAACAAATTGTTACAACAATCAGGAAGCCTACAGTATTCGTACCATTCAGGTAAAAAAAGGAGACAAACTTAAAATAGTGATGGCAGAAGGAGGAGGGCACTGCATGTGGTTAAAACCTTTGTAGATCAATCCTCATACTTTTATAGTTTTTGGAAAAAAAGTTATATATCCCCGTATAGTCAATACGGGGATTATTATTTATATGAAATTGTATTTTCAGTAAGATTTGACTGAGGAAGGACAAGAAATTTATTAGCTTTTGAAGCGAATTTATACCGAATTAAAGATCAGTGTAATATGATTTTTATTGGAAATGAATGATTGAAAACACTTGTATTTTTGTATAAAATGCATTGTTTTGTGGCGTAAAACATAAAATAACGGATTATGCTGGGAAAATACATTCGATTAATACTTGCCATACTAACGATCACTGCTACAGTTTTTCTGTTTATGTATGGCTTTGGGGGCTGGGCTGCACTGGCAATAATTGTATCGTTACTATTGATTCTATTTCATTTTAAGAATGAGATGAACTTGCTGACATTTTATTTTGTCAGAAAAGGTAAGTTTGCATCGGCAGAGCGTATATTAGCTAAAGTAAAGCACCCCGAAAATATGGTGAAAAGTCAGGAAGCTTATCATTATTACTTGTTAGGACTAACGCAAGCACAAAGCACGCCCGGTAAAGCAGAGAAAAGTTTTAAGAAGGCACTTTCTACAGGGCTTCGCATGAAAAGTGATCAGGCCATGGCGAAGTTAAATCTGGCGGGTTTCTATCTTTCTAAACGTAATAAAAGGCTAGCTAAAATTCATCTTCAGGAAGCCAAAAAACTGGACAAGCAAAAAATGCTGACGGCTCAAATTAAAGAAGTTGAATTTATGATGAAACGAATTTAATCAGAGTAGTTTTAGATGGAGCTTTCTAAGCTCAATCATTATAAATTAACAGGCATCCTTTCAATATTTTGGAAGGATGTTTTTTTATGAACTTGTCATCCCGACTTTATACAGGATTGAAAAGTTAAAGAGAGAACCTAAGCAGAAAATTGACATTTTGATCACATTTTATAATTAATTGTTAGATTTGTTTGTATTAAAACAACAATTTCTAATTGCAGGAAGAATTTACCATATTAAGGTTAAAGGCTGGTGATGAGCAAGCTTTTGAATTGCTTTATTATAAGTATTTCAGAAAACTATGCGCCTTTACTAATAAATACCTTAATGATTATGAGGCAACACAGGAGGTTGTTCAGGAGGTTTTTTTTGCAGTTTGGAAAAACCGGAATTCTTTAAATACCGATAAATCGATTATTCCATACCTCTTTCAATTAGCGAAAAACAAGAGTCTGAATGTTCTTCGGCATTCGCAAGTCGAAGATAAGTATCAGGATGTTATTAAAGCAGCTTACCTACAAGGTGATTATATCGATTCTCATGATTCTTTATTGGCTAAAGAAATTGAAATCAAAACCCAGGAAGTATTGGATCGTTTGCCTGAGCAATGTCGAAAAATCTTTATATTGAGTCGTCAACAAGGAAAGAAGCACAAAGAGATTGCAGAAGAGTTGAATATTTCGAAAAAGACTGTTGAAACGCAGATTGGCAGGGCTTTGAAGGTGTTTCGGAAAGAGCTAAAGGAATACCTAACAACATTTTTGCTGACAGTTATTTAAATTTTTCCACTTTTTTTTGATTTTGTGTAAGGGTTAATTTCTACTTCGGTGTACTACCTGTAAGAAAGGTTTTAAAATGAAGGAAGAATTTGACCATAAAAAGCTATTGATTCGGTTTTTTGATCATTCTGCAACAGATGATGAATTGAACGAATTGACTCATTGGCTTTCAGAATCTAATGAAAACAAACAACTTTTTAATGAATTTAATGAGAGTCACCAATTTGCAGATATTACCTTAAATGGATGGGTTTATGATTTGGAGTCAAATTGGACTCAATTAAAGAATCGCATTAAAAAAGATCAGAGGACTCCCGAAATTAAAATACTAAGCAAAGTACACTACTTATGGTTGCGCAGTACAGCCATTATTGCTGTTATGCTAATGCTTGGTTCCATCGCTTGGATGTTTCATAAACAGTTATCTACCGAGCTAGATCATTCACCTCTTAGTGTTGTAGCTCCTCCAGGACAAAAAAGTAAGGTAGAGTTGCAGGATGGAAGTACCGTTTGGCTCAACTCTGGAAGTGTATTAACATATGCCTACAATGCTGTTTCTAAAAAGCGCATTGTTAAGCTACAGGGAGAGGCCTTTTTTGATGTTGCTAAGGACAAAACAAAACCTTTTATTGTAAGCACAGATGAAATAGACTTAGTGGTTTATGGAACTCGATTTAATGTGCAGGCCTATGAAGATGAAGAGATTATTGAAGCCACACTCGAAGAAGGTAGTATTGGGGTAAATATTCCATCGAGTGGAAGAGAATGGCTATTGAAACCAGGACAACAATGCATTTATAATAAACTTAAAAAAACGATAGATATTAAATACACAAATGTTAACAAGTACATTTGTTGGAAAGAAGACAAGCTGGTCTTTGATGAAAACACCCTTGAGGAAGTGGTTCAGAAGCTGGAGCGTTGGTATGGTATCAGCATAGAACTGGATCCTCAACTAAATAATTCAGAAAAACTGACATTAACCGTTACTCATGAAAGCTTAACCGAAATACTGGAAATACTTAAAGTTGTTGCACCTATACAATATGAAATCAATGAAAGAAACGTGAGAATAATAAAAAGAAATTAAAATAAAGGGAAGTGCTACAACACCTCCCTTAATTAAACACTCGTGCTACAACACGAGGTATTATAAACTATAACAAGTCAAATTTATGAAAAAAAAACTGATGTTTAACGTCAGCCGGGAGAATTATACCTTGCTGAGATGGTTTCGGATTATGAAAATAATGACCTGTATCTTATTAATTGGCCTTATGCCAATTTCGGCTAGTGTTTATTCACAAGACAAGGAGATTAATGTCAAGTCGATGCATTCGTCTATAAAAGAAGTATTAAGGCATATTGAAGAAGTAAGCAATTATTCCTTTGTTTATAATCAGGCTGCTATTAATGTTGATCAGGTGGTTACTGTGCAGACCGAAAAGCAAAGCATAATGGATATCCTTGATGAAATATTGGAAGGGAAAGGAATCCATTACAAAATTGTTGAAAACAAAGTCATCCTATATCCCTCCAACAGTGTGAAAGCAGAAAACCAGGACAACGTTTTTACCGTGAAAGGAGCAGTAACCGATGCTGATGGTGAACCATTGCCGGGGGTTAATGTATTTGAACAAGGCAACCCTACCAATGGTGTTATTACTGGTATCGATGGCAATTATTCCATTCAGATAAGTTCGCCCGACGCTATCCTGTCATTTACATATATTGGCTTCGAAGCACAGGATGTAAATGTCTCAGGCCGTTCTAATATTAACATTACCTTGGTTGAGGAGTTTACCGATCTTGATGAAGTTGTAGTGGTTGGGTATGGTACCCAGAGAAAGGTAAACTTGACAGGTGCTGTTGCAACGATTGATGGCGAAGCACTGGAGAGTCGTCCAACGGAAAATATATTGAAATCGTTGCAGGGAACAGTTCCTGGTGTTACCATCATAGATCGTCCTGGTGGCACTTCCATAAGTATTCGTGGTCGAGGAACTTTTGCCGGAGCTTCCAGCCCTCTTTATATTGTTGATGGAATTGAAGTAGGCAGTGATTTTTTCAATAATCTGGATCCTACTGTTGTTGAAAATATTTCGTTTTTAAAAGATGCAGCTTCTGCATCAATCTATGGAGCTAAAGCGGCTTATGGTGTAGTGCTGGTGACAACTAAGCAAGGAAAAAAAGAAGCTTTACATGTCACTTACAATGGATCATATGGTGCACAGAAGGCTACCTACATACCCGAAGTTCTTAATTCGACACAATATGCAGAGATGTATCGCACTTCGGAGTTGAATAGTGGAATTGAGGAAGCCAATCTGCGCTATAGTCTGGAAGATATTCAAAAGTATAGAGATGGGTCAGATCCTGACTTATATCCAAATTCCAATTGGTTTGATCTTGTTCTTGAACCTTCGGCCATGTTTACCAAGCACAGTCTGAATTTATCAGGAGGATCAGATAAAGTACAATACCTTTTCGGTTTAGGTTATCAACGCGATGAATCATTAACACCGGGTATTGCAACCGACAGGTATAATTTCTTAACGAAAGCTACCGCCGATTTAAAAGATTGGTTAACGGTATCCACCAATGTTAACTTCATTTATAAAAAGTATAATAATGACCTGGGAGGATCTTCCTTAACTGAATTCTTAAGAGTTCCCCCAACACAAGTTGCCCGACACACAAATGGTAATTGGGGGTCAGTCAGAGATTTTCGACAGGCAACAGCCGAAGAGATTGGTTATAATCCTTTACGTCGTTTGATGACCAGAGGGCGAGATTATAATGATACCAAACACTTTTTGGGTAATGTGAATGCCGTAATTAAGCCATTTGAAGGATTTAAGTTTACCAATCAATTAGCTTATAACTTTTACGATTACCGAAGATTTGAATTTCTGAATACGCTTGAGGGAGTACCGAGTTATATAAATCCTAACGAAACACCAATTGCTGGTTCGGATGTTAACCAAATGAAGAATTATTGGAGTTATAGCGAAAAGTTAGTTTATGATGGATGGATTAACTATGATAAAACCTTAAACTCGATACATAATATTGGAATCATGCTTGGTATGCATGCTGATAGCTGGCATTCGAAGAATTTGGATGTGGGACGTAAAATGTTCCCAAGTAATGATATGAATGCGATCAGTGGCGGCTCAACTGATCCGGATAACCAATTAACAACTAAAGGCGCATTTAATGAAGAAACAAGTTTATCGTATTTTGGCCGGGTAACTTACGATCTTGATGGTAGATACTTGTTTGAAGCGAACTTTAGAGCTGATGCTTCATCTCGCTTTGCAAATGTAGGTAAGTGGGGTTATTTTCCTTCATTCTCTGCCGGATGGCGCCTAAGCGAAGAAGCCTTTATGAGTAACCTTGACTGGTTGGACAATTTAAAAATCAGAGCTTCGTGGGGGAAAAATGGTAACATTCGCAATGTAGGTTTGTATGATACTTATGACACCTTTAGTGGTGCAGGTACTGTATATAATGGGGGTCTTGTATTGCCTATCCTGGAAGAAGGGCGTATTTCAAACCCTTCATTGACTTGGGAAAAAACAACGACAACAGATATTGGTTTTGATTTGTCGATTAAACGTGGCCTAATCGGACTTACTTTCGATTACTATGAACGTATTACGGATGATATTTTAGTGGAACAGACCGATATTTTGCCTGAAACAGGTATATCTAATCTACCTTATAAGAACGTTGGTAAGGTCGATAATAGCGGTATTGAATTAGCATTAACACACCAAAAGAGTTTTGGTGACTTTTCGTACAATGTAGGTTTTAATATGGCCTACATTAAGAATGAAATAACCGATTTAGGAGATGGTATCGATAAGTTGCCACCGAGTGGATATTGGATTAACCAGGTAGGACAGGCAATAGGAAGCTTTTATATGTATGAAGCTGATGGCTTATATTCAACTGAGGATATTGCTAATGGAAATGTAAATGAATTTGGAGGCTATGATATTGAAGCAGGAATGGTTAAGCTGGTTGATCAGGACGGAGATGGAGAGATAACAGCTGATGATCGGAAAATTGTGGGGAGCGATGTGCCTGATCTAACCTATGGTGTGAATATTGAGCTTAACTACAAAGGATTCTCACTTTCGGCATTGGGTCAAGGTATCTCAGGTGTAAAATTATACATGGATAATGAAGCTTCACAGGCTTTCTTTAATAGTTCAGTGCCTCGCAAGTGGCAGTTGGATAACTGGACTCCTGAAAATCAGAATGCTCGCTATCCTAAATTATATAAAGAGAACGATTTACGTTATCAATATAACTCAATTCAATCGTCTTACTGGTTGTTCAATGCGGATTATTTTCGAATCAAAAACATAACCTTCGGTTACACCTTGCCAAAACATATAGTGACGCCGGTTGGTCTCGAAAAAGTTAGGGTATTCGTCTCAGGCGATAATCTGTTTACAATAAGAGGAGACAAACGAATGGAAGATTTTGATCCGGAAAGATCATCTGGTCGAGGTGCTCAATTAGGCATGAAAACATATACTGCCGGTGTTTCAGTTACTTTTTAATCAACAGTTCTTAAATCAGAAATGCAATGAAAATTAATTCATATATATTTAAGCTAGTTTGGCTATTGCCATTGGTGGTATTTATGGCTTGTTCCGATGATTTCCTTGAAAAAGCGCCTAATGATGCTCTGGATCCATCTAAAATAAATGCGTCGAAAGTAGAAGAATTACGCAATGCGATTTATGCTAAGATACCGGGAAGTAGCCTGGTCTTTCAAGAAGGATATGCCGATAATGGCTATTCACGAAATTGGTGGGACAGCAATGGGGCATTGGTTCAAACAAATGCTGTTTCAGGATCGGAAAACTTCGGATATGGTGATTGGAATCATTATGGTGATAAAGAGAACTCATTTACTTCCATTCGAACCTGTAATATGTTAATTACAAAATTGACTGATTTTGATATTGACGAGGATCTGGCTAAAAAACTCGAAGCTGAAGCGCGGATGCTAAGGGCCTGGTTGTACATGGAATTAACACTTTATTATGGCGATGTGGCCATTGTCACTGATATTGAAGCGCAGTACCCCGATGGTTTGGCTCGAAATCCGGTTAACGAAGTACGTAGTTGGATATTGGCGGAATTAGACGATGCGGCCAGTATTTTACCAGTAGAAAATGATAAAGGGAAATTCAATAAGGCAATGGCTCATGCACTGAAGGCTCGTGCAGCATATTATTTTGGAAACTATAAAGAGGCAGCTGATGCAGCTCGTTATGTAATTGATAAAGGAGGCTTTTCATTGTATTATGCTAATGCCTTAACGGCACAGGAACAGAAAGATGCTGACTATTTTAAAACCTTGGTAGATTTTGGAGCTTTAGGATTAAATGAGACAGATTTCTTACAGGGTATCTTCAATTACCGAAACATATGGAATGTAGATTATAACTCAGAAGTAATTATATCCAAAGAATATGTTGCAACGGAGGATCATGGTGATTTTAACAGAATCACATCCTTCTTGTCGCCTAACTTATCTGAAAAACAAGCGTGGGCAACGATTGCACCTTTACAGGATTTGGTTGATGATTATTGGTTAGCTGATGGTCAAACGGAAGCCACGATTCCTGATAAAGAAACACGCGCGACTAATTATAATAGTTTGCGAGATGAGGTTACAGGCATTCAAAACGGTGATGATCCCAATGACCCAGCAGACAATCTATCTTTTAGTCAGGCGGTTGCAACTATCTCCGATGAATTGCCATCGCGCCCGTATTTATCAGAATTTCTGAATAGAGATAGTCGACTTTATGCTTCTATTGTATTTCCTTTTTCAGCCGTTAATACTTATTTTGATGGTAACTATCAGGAATACAATTATAGTATCAATAACTATGGGCAAACGGGATTTGTATGGCGTAAGATGAGTGGCGGCGACGACCTGGTTTCTGTTTGGGGCGATTCGTATCATTTAAGTGGTGCTGATTTTCATGTCATCCGTTTAGCAGAGATGTTATTAATCTATGCCGAAGCCCATACACAAACCGATGGTTATGATGGAACGGTAGAAACTGAATTGAATAAGTTGAGAGATCGTTGTGGTATGCCAGATGTTCCCACTGGTTTAGGTAAGGATCAGGCCTTGGAATTTATCCGTCGCGAACGTAGAATTGAGCTGGCTGGTGAAGGATTCCGTTATTTTGATATTCGTTTATATGAAGATGAAGCACGAAATGGTGGATATAAAGGGCAACAAGCAGCTAGCATTGTTATGCAAGGGCAGTCATACGACCCGCAAGGTAATCCAAGTGCCTTAAAAGTCTGGGATCCTCGCCTAATGTTAATGCCAATACCAACAACCTCGCGAGATAAGAATCCACTTTTAGATCAGAATAAAGGTTATAACTAATTAGGAAATGCCCTTCGGGGCATTTTTTATGTCTTTTTTAAATCCAACGATTAATGAAATGTCTATTAATAGATTAACTTAGAAGGAAATGTTCGATATCTCAAAGAAATCCATTAAGGACTGGAAGAAATTATAGGATATGTAACAACTATGCACATTTAATTATTAAACTGAGTTCGACATTAGATTTTGATCTCAGACCGCTTACGATTGTAATTTACAACTAATTATCGTGTAATAATTGAATTTGTGAGGAGTTCCTTATGACAATTGAAAGAAAACATAATCATATGAAAAATAGAATAATTCTTTTCTTAATATTTGTAATCGGTTTATTTGCAAATAATTGTTTGCAAGCTCAACAAAAAGATATTTTAGCGGCTACTCCGCCAATGGGTTGGATTAGCTGGAATTTGTTTGAAGGCAATATTAGTGAGTCAATAGTCATGGAGCTGGCAGACGCAATGGTAGAGAATGGACTAAAAGATGCCGGCTATCAATACATCATTCTGGATGATCTATGGCATGGCGGACGAGATGAAAATGGCAAGGTCTATCCCGATAAAACCAAGTTTCCTAATGGAATGAAGGTGGTAGCCGACTATGTACATAGTAAAGGATTGAAATTTGGTATTTATACCGACATTGCAGAATATACATGTGCCGGCATGGTTGGTAGTTTGGGCTTTGAGGAGTCAGATGCTCAGACCTATGCCGAGTGGGGAGTAGATTACATCAAATGCGATTATTGTCATGCACCTGAAGATTTATGGACAGCTATTGACCGTTACAATAAGTTTATCAAAGCTGTTCGTGCTACTGGTCGTCCGATGGTATTTGCCTTATGTGAATGGGGACAACGAGCACCCTGGCTCTGGGGTGAAAAAGTAGATGCCCAATTGTGGCGTACAACATGGGACCTGCGAGATACATGGGAACATGGAAAATATAACGGTGGTCATAACGGTATAATGGAATCTTTGGATCGACAGGTTGGCCTTGAGAAGTACGCTAAACCCGGTCGTTGGAACGATCCTGATATGCTCGTGATTGGATTAAATGGTACTGGTGCTTCTTCATCGGCTAACGGAGCAAATGGATGTTCGGTTATTGAGTACGAAGCTCAATTTGGATTGTGGGCATTGCTTTCAGCTCCTCTTCTAATGACATGTGATATTCGTGACATGGATAGCGATACTAAGCGCATCCTCACAAACCATGAGCTAATTGCAGTTAATCAGGATAAACTTGGGCAACAGGCAAAGCGCATATTTAAAGATGATTCAAAAGAAATATGGGCAAAACAATTGCATGATGGTTCCTGGGCAATTGGTTTTCTTAATCGTAATAATAACAGTGTTTGTAAAATTAGCCTGAATTTTGCTGAATTGGGAATTGAACAACCCAAAGAGATTCGTGACTTATGGTTACATAAAAATCTGGAATTACAGAATTCAGATGTGCTAACACTAAAAGTCAAATCCCATGAGTGCAGAGTAGTGAAAATTACATCTCAATAAAGAAGGGTATTGAAGAAGATGGGTGATTGCATAACATAGTTGAGGAATGAAGAAAATGACATTATAGGTGCTTATTATTTTATACGCGATATTTCTAATATGCGTTAAAAACACCTGTTTTATTGGTGTTTTGCAGGTCATTCCCCCATTTATACCCCCCAATATTCCTCTATTAGCATTTACGTTTGTGCTATTAATGTAAAATTTCAAAAACTTAATTGGTTTCATTTTAATTGATAAAATCTCATGTCAAATAGAAGAAGTTTTCTTAAAAATGTAGCATTGGGCTCCAGCGCACTTGTTGCCGGTTCATTAAGCTCTTGCACCAGATCTAATCAATCAAATACGAAAGAAAAGGTGGCATATATCCGCCAAAATGCAGAACGTGTTCCTAAGATGCATTTTAACATGTGTGGATATGCGGCTCCAAAACAGGAAACGGTGCGGGTTGGTTTTGTTGGTATCGGTGATCGCGGTACACCGGCAGTTAAACGCATGACACATATAGAAGGTGTTGAGATAACTGCCATTTGTGATACTCGTCAGGCTGCTTTGGATGGAGCTCAAAAAATTATTAATGAAGCTGGACTTCCAAAAGCCAAAGAGTTTATTGGCAGTGATACTTCTTTTAAGGAATTGTGTGATAGTGGGCTGGTGGATCTGGTTTATATTGCAGCTCCTTGGGAGTGGCACGTGCCGGTTGCTTTAGCTGCCATGCGCGGTGGTGCTCATGCTGCTGTTGAAGTGAGTGCCGCTAAAACAATGGACGAGTGCTGGGAGATGGTCGAAGTTTCAGAGCAAACAAAAAAGCATTGTGTCATTCTTGAGAATTGTTGCTATGACTTTTTTGAATTATTAACCCTAAACATGGCTCGTCAAGGGGTATTTGGTGATTTGGTACATGGTGAAGGTGCTTATATTCACGACCTTGATTATTGGCATTTTAATAAGCCAAAAGACAATCAACCGGGTGGTGATGGCGCTTACGACAAACTATGGCGCCTGCATGAGAATACTCGTAAAGCCAATGTATATCCAACACATGGTTTGGGTCCTATTTGTCAGGCTATGGATATTAATCGTGGCGATCGCATGGATTATTTAACGGCTATGATGTCGGATGATTTTACCTTGGCCAATCGCATCAAAGAGTTGGCACCTGACCGTCCCGATCTTCAACAGTTTGTTGGTAAGCAGATGCGTGGTAACATGGATATGCAAATGATTCGGACAGTCAAAGGACGTACCATCATGATTCAACACGACATTAGTTCACCTCGTCCATATTCCCGCATACACATGTTGAGCGGAACCAAATGTTTTGCCCAGAAATGGCCAATGCAGCACATTGCTTTTGGACACCATGTTGCCGATGAGGCAAAGATGAAAGAGCTATGGGATAAATACACACCTGAAATTGTTCGTCGGGTAGGAGAGATGGCCAAACAGGTAGGTGGTCATGGTGGCATGGACTTTATTATGGACTGGCGTTTGATTGATTGTCTTCGCAATGGACTTGCAATGGATATGGATGTATACGATGCTGCAGCCTGGAGTTGCATTACCCCATTGAGTGAATGGTCGATTGCCAATGGATCAAAACCTATCGATGTTCCTGATTTTACTCGTGGTGCCTGGAAAACTAATCAGCCGGTTGAACTTACGCTTAAAGGTGGTGGTACTACTAAGGTCAGGAATCTTAAGGATGCGGATTCGAGTAAACAATTAAATGTTCACTAATTAATCCTTCGAAAAATAGAAGAATGATACAGAAATATAGTTTGTTTTGGTGCTTTTTAATCATATTGATGAGTACCTCTGTCAATGCTAAAAATGTACCAAAGAACGATTGGGAGAATCCTTCCATGTTTAATCAGAACAAGGAAGCTCCACACGCTTCGATGATGCCTTTTTCGAGTATTGATAACGCTTTAACAAAGAAGCACAAGGCTTCGGTATATTATAAAAGTTTAAATGGCACCTGGAAGTTCAACTGGGTTCGCAAGCCGGCCGATCGCCCTAAAGAGTTTTATAAGCCTTCGTTCGATGTTAGCCAGTGGGATGATATTAAGGTGCCTTCCAATTGGGAAGTTGAAGGTTATGGAGTGCCTATTTATTGTAATCATCAGTATGAATTTGCCAGCTATAAAGCACCTGTTTCTGATGAAATAAAATTTGTAGACAAAATATATCCTTCTAATCCTGGTCAGGTACCGCACGATTATAATCCGGTAGGATCGTACCGTCGCACGTTTACAGTACCCGATAGCTGGGAAGGTCGACAGGTGTTTATACAGTTTGGGGCTGTAAAATCTGCATTTTACCTCTGGGTTAATGGAGAAAAAGTAGGCTATAGCCAGGGAAGTAAAACTGAAGCAGAGTGGGATATCACCAAATATCTTCAAAAGGGAGAGAACACAGTGGCGGTGGAAGTTTATCGCTGGAGTGATGGTTCTTATCTCGAGTGTCAGGATTTTTGGCGAATCAGTGGAATCGAACGCGATGTATGTATTTATTCAACGCCAAAGGTGCGCATCCGCGACTTTTTTGTTAAAGGTGATTTAGACGATAATTACACCAATGGAAAATTGACAGTAGATGTGGATGTGAAAAATCATGCGCAGGGATTGCGTTCAGGGAGTTATAGACTCAGCTATATGCTTTACGATGGTGATCAAAAAGTGGTAGCTAAGGAGACGGTAAAGGCCAACATCCATAAAAAGTCGGATTTAAAACTATCTTTTGAAAAAGAAATAGATAATCCCTTAAAATGGACAGCCGAGACACCGAATTTATATTCACTGGTACTTCTGTTGGAGGATGTGAAAGGCAAGAATAAGGAAATTGTTTCGGCAAAGGTTGGCTTTCGTAAGGTTGAGATAATTGATGATATTTTTTATATCAACGGGGTTGCAGTGCTGATTAAGGGTGTTAATCGTCACGAACATAATCAGCATACAGGTCATGTGGTTAATGAAGAGGATATGCTGCACGAAATCGAATTGATGAAGCAATTTAATATCAATGCTGTTCGTAACTCTCATTATCCGACTCATCCGCGTTTTTATGAATTATGCGACGAGTATGGCTTGTATGTGACTGATGAAGCGAATATTGAGTCGCACGGCATGTATTACGGCAATTATTCGCTTGCAAAAAATCCTGAATGGGAAAAGGCTCACCTCGATCGTAACATTCGAATGCTTGAACGTAGTAAAAATCACCCATGCATCGTCGTTTGGTCCATGGGCAATGAGGCCGGCGATGGAGATAATTTTACAACGGTGTTTAACTGGATTAAGCAGCGTGATCCATCACGCCCGATTCATTACGAACGAGCTGAGATGCGTGATAATACCGAACTGCATTGTCCTCAATATCCGGGCGTACGTTACCTGAAACATTATGCATCTGAGCATCAAAAGAAGCCAATGATCATGAGTGAGTACTCGCATGCGATGGGCAACAGCACCGGTAACCTGGTGGATTTGTGGGATGTGATTTACGACCGAAATAACAAACAGCTGCAAGGAGGTTATATCTGGGACTGGATTGATCAGGGATTACTGGAGCATGATGAGGAAGGCAGGCCATATTGGACTTACGGAGGTGATTATGGTGAAAATATGCCAAGCGATGACAACTTTGTTTGTAATGGAATCATCTTCCCGGATATGACCCCGCAACCAGCCATGTGGGAAGTAAAGTATGCCTATCAGTATGTTCGCTTCAGCAACGAGGGATTGCCACAGGGCCAATATAAAATTACCAACTATCACGATTTTGTTTCTCTGGATGATTATGATATTCGTTGGAGCATTAGTGAAAATGGTAAAGAATTACATCATGGATTATTAGATGTATCCCTAAAGCCTCACGAAAGTAAAATCGTAAGTGTACCTGTACTTTCGATAGAAGGCAGTCAGGATTGTGAGTATTTTATCGATTTTTCAGTTCGCCTGAAGCAGGCAACTACCATCTTAGAAACCGGTCATGAGGTGGCTCATGATCAATTTGCATTTCCGGTGGCGCTGAAGCCAGGTGATGAAAAAGCAGTGTCCCAGGCCAATATTCAGTCACTTGATAAAGCAGAAGAAATTGTTGTTAAAGGGGCAAATTTTAAGATTACCTTTGATAAAAAAAGTGGCTCTATCAGTGGATGGCAGGTTAATGGTGTCGATTTGATACAAAACGGACCAAGACCAAATTACTGGCGTGCTCCCAATGATAATGATAAAGGCAGTAACATGATTCATCGTTTGGGCGTTTGGCGTGAAGCATCGCGAAATATCAAAGTCAATGATGTTGTATTAGAGCAAACAGATCAAAACAAAGTTGTAGTTACAGTTAATCAGTCATTATCTGCTACTAAATCATCGCAAAAAGTTGTGTATGAGATCTTGGGTGATGGAACAATCAATGTAACAAGTCAAATAAAAATTGGTAAAAACGAATTGCCTGATATGCCTCGTTTTGGCATGCGAATGGAGATGCCCGTTGAGTTTGATAATCTGACATTCTTTGGACGTGGTCCTCATGAAAATTATTGTGATCGCAGCCATGGTGCTTTTATTGGACTTTATAAGGACAAAGTAGAAAATCAATACATACCGTATGTACGTCCTCAGGAGAATGGTTATAAAACCGATACCCGCTGGTTTGAATTAAGAAACAACAACGGTTGGGGATTGAAAATTTCAAGCTTTCCAGCATTAGGATTCTCAGCACTTCATAATCCGATTGAAGACTTTGATCAGGAAACTCATCGAATTCATAAACACCTGAATGATATCGTTAAAAAAGATGGTGTGTTTATAACTTTTGATCTGATGCAAATGGGAGTAGCCGGAGATAATTCGTGGGGAGCAAGACCATATGAACAATACAGTATTCCTGCAGGAGATTACGAATTTACCTTTAGCATGGAGCCTGTGTTTTAGTGAAAATTAAATACATACTATTAAAACATATTACGAGGGTATTCTATAGTAGAGTACCCTTGTTTTATATCTTTAATCTTTCTTTCACTAGTGGGTATTAAAAATTAAAAAACGTTCTTTGAAATTCTTTGTTAGTCGTACTTGTAGCGATTTTTAATAGCGTGACGATTTGAATTGGATAATGGATATTTTGCATTCAAACAAGCAATTATCCATGAACCAAG
>JAOARW010000085.1 GCA_025210475.1 Carboxylicivirga sp.
GTTCCACCTCTTCCCATTCCGAACAGAGAAGTTAAGCCCGATAGCGCCGATGGTACTGCGTAGAAGTGGGAGAGTAGGTCGCCGCCTTTTTTTTAAAGAAATCCGATATTCGTAAAGAGTATCGGATTTTTTGCGTTTAAGGGAATTTGTAAATAATTTACTAGATCTTTATTTTAATTGATTCCAAATAAAAATTAACTTTGCCGATAAATATTAATAAAACCGATTATTTATTGCAATTGGCATTAAGTTGACTCACTTTTTATGTTTATTCGTTAATATATCGGTATTATACCAAGTTTTGAAGTAATTATATTTGATATAAGATGCATATTACAGGCGAGATGAAAATGGTGGATGTTGTTCAACACGATATTCAATTATTAGCAGTCATACAAAGATTTGAAATTCCCTTAGGTTTTAGAGAAAGATCCGTTAAAGAAGTATGTCAGGAACATGAAGTAGACTTAGATTTCTTTTTACATGTTGTAAATATATTTCACGATAAGGATTTTCTTGATTGGGAGAAGTTCAGAAACTTTCCTGTAGAGTGGATCATACGCTATCTTAAGAATGCACATCGCTGTTACGTTGATTATCGTATTCCTGAGATAGAACGACAAATCCAGAATTTTGAAAAGCAGGTTGACACAAATGAGAAGAATATTGATCTACTATTAAATTTCTTTCGCAAGTACATTAAGGAGTTCAATACACACATCGAGCAGGAAGAAAACAAAGTATTTCCATATATAATTCGGCTTAATCAACTACTAAAGGATAAAACAACCAGCAATGGAGGTGATTCTGTTCAGCCTTTGATGATGCAATATCATGACGATCATAATAATATTGAAGAGACCTTATTTGATCTTAAAAGCATTTTACTAAAATACCTGCCGCCACCAGTTAATAATTGCCTGTATAATAATCTGATTTTTGATATTTTCAGATTGGAACGTGACTTATTAGATCACGCTGAATTGGAAGAAAAGGTGTTGTATCCAATTGTTAGGGAGATGGAAGAATTATTAACCTCGAAAGGAGATAAGTTATAATGGCTAGAGTTTTAATTGCTGAATATTCACATATAATTGGCTTGGGCTTATCACACCTTATACAGAAGTTTCAGGAGGTTGAAAACGTTCGTGTGGTTAGTAATGAGGAGGATTGTTTTAAGGAGCTTCAAAACATGGATCCTCATATTTTAGTTGTGAACACTGATTTTTTAAAGCCACAAAGTATGCTTAAGTTAATGGAGTGCAAAAATAAGGATGCAGTGGTTATTCATACTTTTAACTCATCCTTACCGATTGATGCGCCCGATAATCAATTGTCCATTTTGGATAGCAAGCCTTCATTACACAATAAAATTGAAGCATCACTTAAAAAAGTACAGCAAATCGATGTTGATCAGGAGACGGAAGAGTTAAGTCCTAGGGAAAAAGCAATTCTTAAAGAGGTTGCACTGGGGTTAACCAATAAGGAAATAGCAGAAAAAACGTATATTAGTACTCATACAGTAATTTCGCATCGGAAAAATATTACGAGGAAGCTTGGTATAAAAACTGTTTCGGGATTAACTGTTTATGCTATTTTAAACAATATCATTCACATGGAAGATATTTCCTGAATATGAGTTCGAAGCCCGTAAATATTGGACAAACAGAGTATTTTACAGAACGATTAATAGCCGGCCTTGTAGATCTAACCATTACACTTGGTTTGTCTTTATTTCCGCGAATTGGCTGGCTGTTTGGGTTGATTTATTTTTTATTTAAGGATAGTCTTCCTTTTATTAGCGGGCAAAGTTTTGGACGGCGATTATTTAACATAAAGTTGGTTAAATTAGCTGATGATCACAGTCTTGTTGGTTCACCTGATAAAGCACTCGTACGTCAAATAGTTTTCCTGATACCTTTTCTAAACCTGATTGAATTGTACCTGTTTTTCTTTATGAAAGAACGTTATGGTGCAAGATGGACGCACACCAAAGTAATTAAAGTTTAAACACTTACTGAGCAGACCGTAAAAAACACTAATTACCATCATAAATAGGTAACTGGATGTAAAAAGTAGAGCCTACATTTTCGATGGTCTCAAACCAGATTTTACCACCGCTGTTTTTTACTATGTTTTGCACTATGGCCAAACCTAAGCCCATCCCACTTGATTTGGTTGTGAAATTTGGCATAAATATCTTGTTTTTTACTTCCTCATTCATTCCTCTACCATTATCAGAAACCATAATAATGATATTCAAATCAACCACCTTTAAGGTCGTTTTAATGATACCATCGCGATCGTTAGGAATGGATTGAACCGCATTCTTAAAGATATTATTCAATACACTGAGCATCTGGTCCGGGTCGGCAAAAATAAATCGTTTATTTTCATCAACATCAGTGCTGAAACGAATATTGGGTTCCGATTTCTCAAACAGATTAACCGTATTGAGTATCTTCTTAACTATATCGACCTTTGAACGTTTGGCCTGTGGCATTTTGGCAAAGTCTGAAAATTCATTGGCAATGATGTGTAATTGATCGATTTGTTCAATTAATGTGGATGATACGCGCTTTAAGAATACATCAAAATCTTCCTGCTTATTGTCCCAGGCTTTCATTAAATACTGAACACTGAGTTTCATTGGTGTCAGTGGATTCTTGATTTCATGGGCAATTTGTTTGGCCATCTCCCGCCATGCCATTTCCCTTTCCGATTTGGCCAATTTCTCTGCACTCTCAGAAATTTCATCGACCATGCGGTTGTATTCTTTAACCAGGCTTCCTATTTCGTCGTTACCCTTGTAACCAATTTTTTGGTTCATTTTATCGATCCTGATTTGTGCCAGACGATCTTGAATTAAGAACAAGGGACGGGTAATGCGACGCGAAATGATGACTGCCACACCGATGGCAAATAAAACAAATAGCAGATAGGCATTGATGACGGCTACAATAAGCGATGATATCTCCGATTTTAACTCGTTGTTACCAACAAAATAGGGGAGATTTAAGAACGCCAATACTTCGTGCTTGTAATTGTAAATGGGCACATAGGCGGATGTAAAATGTAAATCACCAATGTATTCATCGTGAATAAACTCGGCTTTTTTCTGGTTCGTTAATTTGTGAAAAGCTTGCGGATTCATCATTTTACCAGATAAACCCTGCTGGTAAAGCTCGGGCCTTGAGGTGGCCAACAGTTGCCCATCTGTATTGTATAAATTAATATCAGAATAAAAAACATTCGAAAATTTCTGCATCAGGTATTGCAGGTAATCATGCATGCTATCGTCGAGTTTTGATTCATTCACAATCTTTTGCTCCATCTCCTGCAACACCGATTTAATGCGTTGCGAGAGCATTTGGTTGTTTTTGGCTTTAAACTGATGCACAGAATAGAATACCGAACTGATTCCCATCACGAGCAGGATAATGACCATTAAACTAACGAACGCAATCTGAATTCGCTCCTGAATGGAGAAGTTGGATGAAGCTTTATTTTGCGTACGGGTAATGAAGAATAAGATGGCTGTTATGATGAAGAACAATAGTGCAAAAGTGGAAAAGGACATCAACAGGTAGATACGTTTGATTTCAGGTCGGCTGAGTACTAATGTGGTTTGCTCATTCAGCTGATAAATCAAATGCACCATATTATCATCGATAATCGTATTTTTTTCTCCAACAACTTGTTCTGGCAGCGGATTATTAATAGGATAACGGTAAAAACCCAACTGTTTCACCAATTGCTTATTGATGTATTTGGCAAATGAATAATTTCGGTATATAGCATTGTTTTGCTGTTCTTCGTGGCTTTGAAGCAGTTCAGGATAACCTAAACCGGAAAATATAGGGGTTGAATTGATATCGCAATAGAGGGTTGTTTCCATGTGAGGATTTCCCTCATGAAAGGGAATCTTGCCAAAATAGCTTATCTGGCCATTATCATTATCTAAAAAATAAAAGTGCTTGCACGAAGCCACATTTCGTCCCTGATTGGCTATTAGGGTATCAAAGTAACTGTAACAATCGGTGGTGATGTTCTCCGATTCAAGGTATAATGGCGCATTTTCCCAACATACAACTACTTCCAGGTCATAGCGTTTCCAATAGCCATAGAAATAATTCTTTTTAAGGTAATCGTTTATAACTTGTTCGTTATTCTGATTGTCGCTTACTAATTCAATCAGCTTCTCGTCGGTTGTAATTCTGTTTTCGATTTCAGAAAGGTACATTTCGGCAATGAGATCCGATTCCCTGGTGAGCTGAAACGACAGGTTTTCGACCAATAATTCACGGTTGCTTTCTTCTTTTTCAATGTTGTAACTGTATAAAAGAAAGACTACATAAAACGATGAGACGAAAATCACCCAAATGAACGAACTGTAGGTTATGCCATCTGTTCTGTTTCGGTGGGCTTTAAATAAGATACTTCCAATAACCAGAAAAACTATCAGGTTAATCAATAATATTGGCAGATCTAATACCAGGCAAATACCACAAACAATGATAAACGAGCCTATACTTATGAGTAACAAGGTTCCAAAATTGATGTAATCTTTGATGGTCACAATCATTCTTTCATAAATGAATATGATGGATGTGTAACAGATACAAAGGATGCATACTTTATATAGTAAGATGTCGTTTAAATCCTCAATATTGAAAAAGATGGTTGCCTGCGATGAATTAATAACGATTAATTCCACCAGTTTGCTAAGCGTTACAAACAGAAGCAATACAAGGATTATTCTAACTGAAATCAATAGATAAGTGACCCACTTTTTTGATTCGTTTTTTAAAAAGACAGGCGTTTTGTAATGACGATAGAAACAATAGGCGAAGGTTAGTAGAAACAAACTGCCTATCAACAAACTGCCAAGCGATGGTAGCCATTCCGAAACAGCAAAGGTGAGTGGAGAAAAGAGCGAAAGGTATTTAAACTCGGCCGGGATAGCCAAATTAATAAATAGAATATACAAGAGTACAAAGTAGAAGAATGTACCTCCCAGCACCCTATTGCAACTCTTTTTACGCTTATAAACTTCTAAAAGGCGAATGGGCAAAAAGCAAAGAATAGCAAAACTCAGAAGAAACAGGCAAAAAGCCGTAATACCTGTAGGAGAAATAACATCATGATTGCTGTAAGCAAGCGAAAACAAATAATTGTTGTTGATGTCGTAAATGGCATGATCTGTGTTGTTTAAATCAAAAAAGAGCGATGGATGATGGGTGAGCGTATAATCATCTGCAAACTGGTTTTGCAAGAATTTATTTTGATACTCATATTCTTCTTTGATTAAGCTAATGCCCATCAGGGTTAGGTTGTTAATTTTTTGCTGATGGCGCAGGTACCAGCCGTTGTCGAGCTTAATTACGGCAGGCGAATCAAATTCAATTTGCCTGATTGGCACCGTATGAGTCGACCAGGCAACTAAAGTTGAATCTTTAAATACATAATAAAAGATTTCATCCTTAACCAATGAATCCATCGTGGCCCACATCCGACTCTCTTTCCAAAGGGATTCGTCGTGTAGGTTATTAACGGCATGAATCAGGTCGTTTTGCTGATCTTTTATTGTTTGTTGTATCGAGTAAGTATCAGCATCGTGTGAATAGTTGTGATCGAATTGTTGTTCAACTGTTTTTCCTAATGCAAATAAAACAACGGCTACGATGATATTTGTTATTAGTTTTCGTTGCAGGCCCGGCATATAATGATGTTTAACAGGTTAAAGATAGAAAAAACAGCGATATGAGCTTAAATGTGATGATAAGGTTCGTTCTTTAAAATTGTCATGGCACGGTATAGTTGCTCTACAAAAATTAAACGCACCATCTGGTGTGAAAAAGTCATTTTCGACAAGCTGATTTTACCGGATGCTTTGGCGTATACTTCATCCGAAAATCCATAAGGTCCGCCAATTACAAAAACTAATCGCTTGAGGCCTGCCAGCATTCTTTTTTCAATCATCTTCGAAAAATCAACCGAAGAATAATCTTTCCCCTTCTCATCCAGGAGAACAATAAAGTCGCCGGCCTGAAAGGATTGTAATAACAATTGTCCTTCCATGCTTTTTTGCTGACTCTGAGAAAGGTTTTTTGTTTTCTTCAAATCAGGAATTACCTTCATCTCATATGGCAGATAATGCTTCAAACGCTTCTCAAATTTTTCAATGCCTGTTTGTAAATAGGCGTCATCTGTTTTTCCGATTACAACTAAAACTACTTTCATTCGTAAACCCCGTTATTGATTATTTGTCCTAAATTAAATTACAAAAATGCAGTTAAATTAAGCTAAACCTCTATTTTTGTTGTAAAAGTAATGAGTGATTATTGAATTTTAGTGGAATATCGGATGTATTAGTGGAGTTTGATAGAATTTTATAAGCATTTGAAGATTTAGGGCTTGATATTTGCACAAGTTCGGAAGACAAACTATATAGGATGATACATTTAAAAAATACGATTACTGTTTTAATAGTCTTATTTATAGGTGTTAGTGGTTTTTCTCAACAAACTGCCGCATTACCTGATGGCTTAATTATGGCCATTAAAAAAAGTGATGCCGAGGCTGTATCCAAATCATTTAATGCACAAGTCGAATTAATTCTTCCACAAAAATCGGCGGTTTACAGTAAAAAGCAGGCCGAAATGGTGATTAAGGATTTTTTTGAGCGTAACCCGGTCAAAGAATTTAAGCTGATACACCAGGGTAAAAAAGATAAATCATCTTTTGCCATTGCCAATTACTATGCATCGAGCAACCGCTTTCGCTTTACTTTTTTAACCAAGATTAAAAGTGGTAAGATTTATATTCATCAGATTAGAATTGAGAAGCAATGATTAATGAGTTAATCGATCAGTTTATCGATATTGTTATTCGTGAAGATATAGGTGATGGGGATCACTCTTCACGTTCGTGTATTCCGGAATCGGCAGAGGGTAAGATGTACTTATTGGTGAAAGAAGATGGAATACTGGCCGGTGTTGAAATTGCAAAAAAGATATTTGCAAAAATAGATGCGGCCATTAAACTCGATGTATTGATAGAGGATGGAACAGCCGTAAGTGTTGGAGATATTGTGATGAACGTGAGTGGTCGTGTTTGGTCATTACTGCAGGCAGAGCGACTGGTATTGAATGTGATGCAGCGCATGAGTGGAATCGCCACGCGAACAGCGGAATATGTTGCCCGATTGGAAGGCACTAACACACGGGTGTTGGATACCCGAAAAACTACTCCGGCCATGCGGTACCTGGAAAAAGAAGCTGTGCGATTGGGGGGTGGCGTAAATCACCGGATGGGATTGTACGATATGGTTATGCTTAAGGACAATCATATTGATTTTGCCGGCGGAATTGAGAAAGCTGTCAAACAAGTTCAGGATTACCTGAAAGCCAATGATAAAGATTTAAAAATTGAGGTTGAAGTTCGTGACTGGACCGAATTGGAAGAAGTGATTCGTGTCGGCGGAATTCATCGTATTATGCTGGACAATTTTTCGGTTGAAGAAACCCGGAAAGCTGTTAAGTTTATTGATGGTCGTTACGAAACAGAATCGTCGGGCGGTATTACCATCGATACCCTGAGAGGCTATGCCGAATGTGGTGTTGATTATATTTCGGTGGGTGCTTTAACGCATCATATTAAAAGTCTTGATTTAAGTTTAAAAGCAATGGATTAAAATTAAGACACTAGATACAAGACTTAAGATATAAAGAAAGCCTTCAATTGTTATAGAAACACATTGAAGGCTTTTTATATTTTTGACCTAACAGGTTTCTAAAACCTGTCAGGTCTTGATGTTAACTAGATACCGGACTATTTATAATATAGTTTTAATGTTTGAGGCTCATCTTCAATTTTAAGTTTGATAGACTTCAACTGACCCGATTCGCCTGTGTAATTAAAACTGTATTCTTTATTTTTAGGCAAAACAAACTCAAGAACATCATTCATATCTTGCGTTGGCCCGGCAGTGCGACCACCACCAATCTGGTCATTTCCGTTAAACACATCAACATTTACAGCCACACGGTCATCTCCCTGGAAAGTACAAACATTATCTTTAAACATCATGACCTTAACATTGACATGCGTTTCGGCAATTTTCTTCGCAGCTTCAGCTTCTTCATAAATGCTAATGTAGCGTTCCGACACATTTTCGGCATGCACATATTTGATGTCAAAATCCCATACCAGAGGAAAGTGCGTGCCTGTTGGTTTCCACGAGCTGGCATAAATAGCATGTCGTGGATTATCAGGGATTGCTTTTCCGGCATCGGCCAGGAACCAGCTTTTATTTAATCCACTTGGATAATACTCGGTGAAGTACCATTGGCCATCAATCCATACCTCATTCCAGTTATGGTTACCACGTTTATCGTGCCAGTTAGGTGTACCTCCAATGCGCGAAGGAATACCAACGGCGCGGAAAGCGTCGGTTAATAATATGGAAAGTCCGGTACACGAAGCCATGTTTTGTTCCATTGATTCGTATGGACTCTGATCGGGCTTTTTACGCTTGGTGTTGTAATCTACAATTAACTCATCGCGAATATTCTTATTAACTGAATCGATGGCTTCGGTGATGGTTTTACAGTCTTTTACATATTTCGAGAAACGCTCGTAGAAGTCTTTACGCCAGTTGTCGCGACGCTCATTAAGGCTGGCATAAGGTAATACATCGTTGAAAAAGATGGAGTCGGGAATGGCTTTTGCCCATTCAAATTGATCGCGTGCCATAAACGCATAGTCGGTATTTTCGAGAATGAAATCAGCACTAAGCGATTTTAAATCCCGTTCGGGCATATAGGCGATTAGGAAAGCAACCGCTTCTTTTTGATGAGCTGGTGCCGACTCAAGTGCTTTGTTTATTTCCGGGGCATTTTCGCCCGCAGTTGCAATGGCTTTATCCAGTAATTGATGGTACTGCTTCGGAATATTGGGATACTTTGAACAAGCCGTAAGTCCGATGAAAATGGCAAGAATTAATAATGAATTTTTCAGCATAATCGTATTATTTTTTTAATAATCTGAGTTGTAAAAATTTAAATCGAACTCAGGTTAATACCAAAAACTACACATATAAATGTAGTATCGTATTTGGTAAAGCAAAAATACAAAACACCTAATGCGAAGGTGGTCATTCATGTTCAGAAATGTGGAAATACGGTTGTAAGTTTTGAACTTTAGATATTGTCGAACATTACTGTACTAACAATTGGGGCACTATATTAATTAAGTCCGAAGTCCAAAATTCAAAGTCCGAAGTCCGAAGTCCGGAGCAAATTATGCGCCTTGCGCAATTTGATATTTCTAACACCTTAACTCCCTTCAACTGGGCTCAGGGAGCAACCCTTGGCCGATTGCTATTAGCTATCAGCTTGTTTTTACTCCTTATCCCGCTTACGGTTTTAGTCTCGATACTTGATACTTATGTCTCAATACTAATTTAGAACCTTGCGGTTGAGCTAATAAAAAAAAGGGATAAACTGCTTTAGTTTAACCCTTTCCCTTTGTGTAGTATATTGGTTTGTTGTGTGCTTAAGCGTATTTGCTTTCTCTTACCACCTTGATGCTTTCGTCGGCCAGATATTCCTCAAAATCCATTAGTTTATCCACAATGCCATTTGGTGTTAATTCAATAACACGACTACAAGTGGTACGGATAAATTCGTGGTCGTGTGAGGCCATCAAAATCTGTCCGGGGAATGATTTCATATTGTTGTTGAAAGCCTGGATCGATTCCAGATCGAGGTGGTTGGTTGGGTGATCCAATATCAATACGTTTGGCTCTTCCATCATCATGCGTGCAATCATGCAACGCATTTTTTCACCCCCCGATAATACAGTTGCTTTCTTTTCGATGTCATCGTTTGAAAACAACATTTTACCAAGGAAGCTACGCATATAATCTTCCGAAGTATCTTTGGCAAACTGAGCCAGCCAGTCGTAAAGTTTCATTTCTTTCTGGAAATACTCGGTATTATCCATTGGCAGGTAAGCGGTGGTAATGGTTTGGCCCCACTCGAAGTTACCGGTTTCGGCCTGCTTTTCGCCATTGATAATCTGAAAAAAGGCTGTTACTGCACGGTTATCGCGTGAGATAAATACCACCTTTTCGTCCTTCTCGATGTTGAAGTTAAGGTCTTTAAACATCACCTCGCCATCGATGGAATAACTCAGGTTTTCGACCCGAAGTATTTGATCACCCGATTGGCGCGAAGGTTGGAAGATAATTCCGGGATAACGACGCGTTGAAGGTTGGATTTCGGTAATATTTAACTTATCCAACATCTTCTTACGGCTGGTTGTTTGCTTACTTTTGGCCACATTGGCACTAAAGCGCGAAATAAACTCCTGAAGTTCTTTTTTCTTCTCTTCGGCCTTTTTGTTTTGAGCTGCTTGCTGGCGGGCAGCCAACTGACTCGACTCGTACCAGAATGAGTAGTTACCCGAGAACATTCGAATTTTACCAAAGTCGATGTCCACAATATCGGTACATACATTATCGAGGAAGTGACGGTCGTGAGATACAACAATCACGGTATTTTCGAAATTAGCCAGGTAATTTTCCAGCCATAATACGGTTTCTAAATCCAGGTCGTTGGTAGGCTCATCAAGTAGCAGGTTGTCCGGATTACCAAAAAGTGCCTGGGCCAAAAGAACACGTACTTTTTCTTTACCAGTCAGGTTTTTCATTTCCTGGTGGTGAAGATTTTCCTTAATGCCTAATCCACTTAATAATTCAGCAGCATCACTTTCGGCATTCCATCCGTCCATGGCAGCAAACTCATCCTCTAATTTGGCCGCTTTCATACCATCCTCTTCGCTAAAATCGGGTTTCATGTAAAGCGCATCCTTCTCTTGCATCAGCTCCCACAATTCTTTGTGACCCATCATCACCGTATTTAATACCGTGAATTCGTCGAAAGCATAGTGGTCCTGCTTTAATACCGATAAGCGTTCGCCCGGTTCCATCTTTACACCGCCGCGCGTTGAATCCAATTCGCCCGATAGGATTCGCAGGAAGGTTGATTTACCGGCGCCATTAGCACCAATCAGACCATAACAATTACCAGATGTAAACTTTAGGTTAACATCTGAGAATAAAGGTTTTTTGCCAAACTGAATGGCTAAGTTTGAAACTGTAATCATGCTGCATCTCAATTTTCAGGGCGCAAAAGTAGAAAGTTTTTATTGAAATACGCTTTACAGGAGTGTTAAAAAAGGTTGGTTGATGCATTTTTATTAGGCAGTTAGCCGATGTGAATAAAGGTGTTGCCTTGGGGGAGACAAAAGAATGATAAATTAATAAATCTTCAGCTCCCGCGCGAATCCCTTCGCGTGGTATTTATAGAAAGTCACACGCAAGGATTCGTGAGACAGCAAGTGATTTATGAATAATTACTTGATACAATTATAAGGTAAGTGGAGGTAAATAATAGGAGAGAGATGAGTGACCTTATTGTTAAATCCTTATTTTTGACTAACCAAAATAATAAATAACATAGCCGATCTATTGGTAAGATATGTGCAGGTTAAGAAAAGTTGCCATCTTTTAAGAAACGAGACTACTAATATGAAACAGATTTTTATAATAGGATTGATTTTAATTTCACAGATTGGATTTTAAAATGAAAAATAAAGGTCTATTAATAAGCATAATCCTACTAATAGGAATTTTTGTTCCTTTTGTTACATATTTACATGTTGTCCAAATGTTTTACTTACTCATTCCGTATGCAGTAATTATCCTAGTCAGTATTATTTATTTAATAATTAGTTTTTTCAACAAGGAAAAAAACTCATGGGAAATTGCATTCAAAACTTCATTATTACCAATTTTTATTGTTTCCCAATTATTATCTGTAATTACAGTAGATAGAATTCAGTTAATACGTAGTAAAAAAGTTATAAAATTTGTTGAGAAGAAAATTAAAGCTGATGGAGTTACTCCTGAAATCATTGATATTGGATTGGGCATTGAGTACAAAAAATCGGAAAGAGGTAATGATTTTGAGATTAGATATTCAAGAGGTTTTTTAGTTACAGAAAGGTATGATTCCAATACAAAAAAATGGAAAAGTTATGGTTGGAATGATTAAGAACATGCCTCCAAATTCTGGACAAAACCTTTCCCAGCTCCAGCACGAATCTTTTTGCGTGGTAATAAAAAAGAAATACATTACAACCTAACATCATTACTATGAGAAAACTGAGATTTATTCTAATAATTACACTATGTTTTTTGTCAATTAATTCATTCGCTCAAGATTTCTATTTACTGGGCGGTACAAATATCTCAACACTCTCGAAAACTAAAAACGATAACTTAAATAGAACTAAACAATTAGGTTTTCAAATTGGAGCTGTTATGGATATAAAACTACTAAATAACCTTTTCTTTTCTCCTCAAGTGAGCATCGTCAATAAGAGAGAAAAGAACAACCAAGAAGGCGTGATGGTAGTTCATCCTGAAAGCATTCAGAATCAACAGTTTTTAGAAGTTTTTTCTCAGGTAAACAATTATTATATCGATATTCCTTTAGCCTTCAAATATAATTTTTCATTTAAGAGTATAGATATTTACCCATATATAGGGCCATATGTAAGTTTATTGGTGTTTAATGATTCGAGTGCAGATGTATATTTGGATCATGTATTCCATGAAAAAATAGGGTCCGATTTTCCTAAAGAATTCATTGATAAAGTTGATTACGGACTTAATATTGGATTAGGAACAAACTACAAATCATTTTTGATAAATCTGGGAGTTGATTTAGGAATGTATAGAAAGGTTCTAAATGGCAACGCGCAAATTAAAAATACGGTTCTAAAAGTATCTTTAGGTTATAAAATATAAATACTGTCTTTAATGAAAAGAATAAAAGTAAATTCAAATACAAGAGAGGAACTAATTGATTTATATAAAGCAAGATCCTTAAAAGAAATTCAAAAAATCATTCCCAAATGGGCATATGGAAAGGATTCAGATAAATTATTAAATATTATTCAAAATCCTGTTAATAAAGAATTTTCAATTTATTTCGTGGAAACAAATGAGTTGATTAGTAAAACAGAATTCAATGAAGTATGTTTAAAAAGCCTTTTTACTGAGGAATCACTAAATGATGGTAGAATTGCAAACCTATTATTACGTTGGGAAAATAATGAATTTGTGGATCCTCCCGAAATATTTGTGAGTTCTATTTATAAAAATAAATTAGAAATTAGTGATGGTAGACATCGAACAAAATTGGCATATTTCCTGAAATGCAAAAAAATACCTGTAGCCATACATAAATCTGAGATTTCTGCAGTAAAAAAAATTGTACGGTTAAAAAATATATAAAATAAACTACCCCAGCTCCCGCGCAAATCCTTTCGCGTGGTACTAGATAAGAAAATTATACGGACGGATTCGTGCGACAGCAAGTGTTTTTGTGCTAAATCAATCATGCAGGAATAGACTATTACAACAAAAAGTTCAAAAAATTAAATTTTTACTGGACATTCAGGTTTAGAATAAATACTTTTAATAGTCGAATATTTGAAACTAAGCAATCGTATTTATTAAAACTCTATACGATGTGTTTATAAGAGGCATTGTAAGGAAACTTGTTAATATTGGCTCCCCGAAAACATATTGATTTTAAAAATAGTGTTTTCTCTCTGTATGATAATTTAATTTTTAACCTGCTAATCTTATTCAATTATGACTGATAATTATGAATTTGTAATATCTCCTGAAGATTTACAAGCTATTAATGATGCCATTGATGTAATTAACGAAAAATTAGTGCCAATTCTTATTGCTCTAACACCAGACGAGCGCAGAGAATTAGCTAAAATGGGTGATAAAACCGTTGCTTTTGTAACCAAGGCTGTTGATTACATGAACGAATTTCCTGAGTTAGTACCTAGATATGTACAGGTAGAACCTGCACGAATTGATCTTGCTGCTGTTAAATCATTATTGCCATTAAACAGTCAGTTTACAAAATTTGAAGAAATGACTTCCGATTCTTCTATGTTATCGGGTAGTGAGGCATACAGTGCTGCCTTATCGTTTTATAATGCTGTAAAATTACAAGCCAGCGAAAATGTGCCGGGTGCCAAAAATGTTTACGATGATCTTAAGGCTCGATTCCCGCGCAGAAGTAAAAAGCAAGATTAGAGAGACGAGCAAGTATTTCTGAAATACCAAAATGCCTCTTAGAAATAGAAAAAAGGGTTTCTGAATAGCAATTTCCTGGCTCAGAAACCCTTTTTTTCATTTCAGAGAAGCAAAATCCTGGCTCCGAGGGAGAAAATCCTGGCTCAGAACAAGAAATTCCTAGCTCAGAACCAGGATTTCCTAGCTCAAAGCCAGGATTTTGTATTACAGAGGCAGGATTTCCTGGTTTTGAGTATATAAAACGCAGCTTCGAGCCAGAATCATATATCTGCGAGCCAGGAAATAGGAGCTCAGAGCGCCAAAATATATACACAACTATCGCGAAACAAACTTCACTACATAAGTCTTACCAGTATCTTTGCCAACAAACTTAGCAATGTAAATACCAGCAGTACCTAAATGGCATCGATACTCGCACAAACCAGAATTAACATTTATCGATTCTACCTTGCTGCCATTTAAATTATAGATAAATAATTCTCCAGGCTCAGCAACATCACAAATTAATTCGCTGTCAAAATATACAATACTACACTTCGAAATATCAGCCTCTAAATTCTCAACCGGAGTAGAAATACCAGGAATCCTCCAACCTACAACATATTCATCAATACCCTTCGATCCTGCACGCATAAACGAATACAAGGCACCATTTGCAGCTACCTGCTGATTAAACATGTTATCAAAGTCTCGATTGTCCGCAGGAAGCTTTTCAACAAAATCAAAAGAATCACCAGCTAAACGAAACAAAGCCTGCTTTGTTCCTGCAAACTCATTCATCCTACCTTGAAAATAAATGTCTGAACCATACTTAACGAAACCATAAGCATAGAACCAATAATTTGGATCGTACTTATCACCACAAATTTTTGTAATCTCACCATCCTTATTAATCTTCAAAATATACTTGTACTTATCAGGATTTGACCATTTAGCTGAATTTGCCTTACTAGCATCAGGACCATCAATTTCATCAGTAGGAGTCTCAGTATATAAATATATCTTGTCACCAACTACATAATATTCATTGGTACCCGTAGTCTGAAATCCCGGTTTTAAATACTGATCACCATACTTTAAATAAGACTTTTCATCAGTAGCTAAATCTAAAACAGCCAAGTAATAATTATCCTCAGTGTAAATTTTATTCGCAAATCCAGTAGCCGAATATAACCAAGTATTACTGTACTCAGTCCATGTAGTCCCATCAAAAGAAAAACCAACCTTAGTGCTGCTACTCTCACCCTCTTTATAAGCACAAACACATAACTTATTGCCTACAATAACCGGGTAACTCATAACATCACGATCGCCAGGTGCAATACATGCCTTGGTGAACTCACCAGTCTCACCATCATAAATTAATATGGCATCAGTCTTCTCGCCCTTCTCAGCTAAAATCATCAATTTACCATCTTCCGTTTCACAGAAAGCATTCGGATTCTTATAAGTGACACCATCAACAATCATGTCAATCGTCTCTTTTGTCTCACCATCAGTTACACACAAATAACCATCATAAGTGTATTTAGTATTTCCCGAATAATATACTTTGTCATTGTAAATAATCGAAATAAATTCAAGCTCATCATTACTACAAGCAGTACCCGATAAACTTGTTTTCTCATTATCTCCGCTGATCTTAAACATACGATCTCGTTGCAAAACTATTAATTCATCATGGTAATTGATTAAACCACCCTCACTATACTTAGTAGTAGTATACTCCCAGGTAGCCTCATCTACATTCGTTTGGGCATTCATAAAAAAACTGCTCAAAAGCAGCATCAGAGTAATTTTAAAATTCATATTCAATATTTAAAAAATTTGTAATATGCTACGCTTTGCCACGCAACATATAATTGGTTGCAGTTTACTCGGTGCTCTGAAAAAAAATATATTGAATACTTACGATTAGTCAATTAACCATCTGAAATTCAAAAAACTGTTCTGTACGTTAAAAAATTTTAAAATTAACTTTTAGAATTTGGAGCCCCAGCTCCCGCGAAATCTTTCGTATGTAGTAAAAAAGTCAATTAAAAAGGGATTCGTGCGACAGCAGGGGAAACAGAGACAGTAAAAATTCCAGAGAAGTATTTAAAACAAAGTACACTGATCTTGAAGAAAAATCGCAGTATCAATGCACTTGATTATTCATATAGGTGCAAAATATAAACTTTAGCACAACTTAAATTACGCATACACGATGGTGCTAAACCGAGAAAAGAAATTACTTTAGTGGTCTAATTAACTTCTGATTGAGAAGCCCATTTAAGAAACAATGACCTTTAAAATTCCAAAACACCTAACATGCAAAATCCCTTACATTATAAATGGATAAAGCTGGCTATTGCCAGTATTATATTTTTCCCATGGCTTATTTGGGTGGGTAACTATTGGCTTTTAATTATTTATCCTTTAATATTCGACAGTTATATTACCAAAAAGATTCCCTGGGGATTTTGGAAGAAAACGAAAGAAGGTAAAAAGCCAAATGCAGTAATCGAATGGGCCGACGCATTAATCTTTGCTTTAATAGCAGTGTACCTTATCAACATCTTTCTTTTTCAGAATTATAAAATACCAAGTAGTTCGCTCGAAAAGTCCTTATTGGTTAACGATCATTTATTTGTAAGCAAAGTAAGTTATGGGCCTCGAATGCCCAATACGCCCTTGTCTTTCCCTTTGGTGCAAAATACATTTCCTGTTATAAATACTAAATCGTACACCGACTGGCCCCATTGGGATTACAAGCGACTAGCCGGCTTGGGAAAGGTTAAAAGGGACGATATTGTGGTATTTAACTTTCCGGCAGGCGATACGGTGCCCTTTAAATACACCAATCCCGATTATTATAATTTAATGCTTAATGAAGGTCGGCGCGAAATAATCAATAATAAACAGCTGTTGCCTCAAACACTTTTTAGCTCCGATTGGGAGCGAAATCAGTTCATCCGTAACATTGGTAGAAAAGCAATTGGTAATAATGAAGAGGCATATGGCGAAGTATTATACCGTCCGGTTGATCGCCGCGATAACTATGTAAAGCGGTGCGTGGCCATTCCTGGCGATGTTTTTGAAATGCGCAGCAACCAGATTTACATTAATGGCAAGGCCGTTGAAAATCCTGAACACTTGCAACACCTCTATCATATTGTTACAGATGGATCGGCCATTAACGATCGTTTTTACGAGCGACTGGAGATTTCAAAAGCCGACCGCCAAGGCATTGCTCCTAACTATAACATTCCTCTTACGAAAGCAAAAGCCGAAAAGGTAAAAAAGATGCCTTTCATTAAAAGCATTCAAATAGCTGAGGATTTACCAAATGGATCAGGTTTTCAGGTGTTTCCGCACAGCAGTGATTATAATTGGAGCCGCGATAATTTCGGACCATTAAAAATGCCTCAAGCCGGTTCAACCGTTGAGTTGAATATGAAAAACCTGGTTTTATATGATCGCATTATAACTGCCTACGAGGGCAACAGGCTCGAAGTTAAAAACAACAGCATATTCATTAATGGAAAGCAGGCAGATAGCTACACCTTTAAAATGAATTATTATTTTATGCTGGGTGATAATCGCCATCTGTCAGCCGATTCGCGTTCATGGGGATTTGTGCCTGAAGACCATATTGTAGGCAAGCCAATTCTTGTGTGGCTCTCGTACGATAAGGATAAAAGCTTTCCTGCTAATATACGATGGAATCGATTTTTTAAATGGGTGCATAAGTAATTACCATTATAATTCTTAAGGCTTACGCAGTTTTTTGATTCTGTTCTTAATTCATGTGCGCATCCTTTCGCGTGGTATTTATATCAAGTCACACGAAGGGATTCGTGCGACAGCAGGGGAATCCTATACGTTTACAAGATGGAAAACACACTATATATTTTAGTTCTAGTTTTGGTTTTGATTTTTGGGTGTCAACCAAAAGTTTCACAAGAAAATAACCATAAGACATTTGGCCACGAAACAAAAGACAACAAAGAGTTTACGACTTGTAAAACCAATAATAAATTCACCAGTACCAATTTGGTTAGTAAAAGCAAGGTGATAAGAACATATGTTTCAGATCAGGAATGTCTCGACTATGATTTTCAGACGAATCTGAAAAATGGATATCGATTGGATTATAGAGTCTATACAGAGTCCAATAAAAAGGATACTTTTCAAACCATCTTTTTAATGAAAGATACCATTGAAATTAAAGAAATAACAGAGGAATCTAGTTACCAGACACTTCACAAAAACTTAGGGTATATTGGAGCTGATTTTGATAGTTCGTTTGTATTTGTTCAATCATTTGGTTCAGGAAATCCTCACGTTTTTCAATTGATAGATAAGCACACTGGTTTGGATTTACTTCATGGTACTTGGGTTGATGTTGATGAAAAAGAACAAGTTCTATTGTACCTGGAAAATGAGCATGAAGATTCTGAGAAATTGATTGTTTATGATGTCAAAAATAATAACAAAACAATAATTGAAGATATCTATAAGTATGAATCAAAATGCTTAGAATTTAGTCCAGGAGGTATTCGAGACTGCGTATCTATCGATTCAGTTTCTTCAAGTGAAATCATTATTGTAATTGAAAATGAATCGAATGATCATAAAATAAAATGTAGTCGATAATATAGATTCCTCTTACTCCCGCGCGAATCCCTTCGCGTGGTATTAATAATAAAGTCACACGAACGGATTCGTGCGACAGCGAGGGCATTTTAAAAGCCTGAGGATTCATAAACTTCTATCTTATCAGAAAATCATTTTTAGTGTTTGATTGTTTCAATAAGTAAAATGTATTGATCTATCAGTAATAAGTTTACATGGCTCAATTTGTTTCGGGCTAATTTTGATACAAACAAAAAAATAGAAACATGAAGAATATTGCATTAATAACAGGAGCATCAACCGGAATAGGTAAAGAACTGGCCATTATTCATGCCGAAAAAGGTGGCGATTTGGTGGTTGTAGCCCGCAGTGAGGACAAACTGGTGACACTGAAAAAGGAACTAGAAAATCAATTTGGCATTAGTGTAAAGGTTATTGCCAAAGACCTTACTGATTTAAATGCAGTTCAGGAGTTATACAATGAAGTTAAAAAGGAAGGCCTCGAAATTGAGTATTTGATTAATAATGCCGGTTTTGGTTCTTTGGGTAAATTTGCCGAGCAGAATTTAATGACTCATGTGAGTATGATTAACCTGAACATTACCGCCCTAACGGCTTTATCGCACATGTTTTTACCCGATTTGATTCAGCGCAATAAAGGAAAGATTCTAAACGTATCTTCAACAGCCAGTTTTATGCCAGGACCATTGCAAGCCGTTTATTTTGCAACAAAAGCCTATGTTACATTCCTTAGTAACGCCCTGTCGGAAGAGTTAAAAGGCACAAATGTGACGGTTACCAACTTAATGCCCGGCGCAACAGAAACTGAATTTGGAGCCCGTTCCGGTATGGATAAAACAGCGGTATTTAAAAGCACCGTAAGTGCCAAAAGTGTTGCTCTGGATGGATACAATGGAATGTTAAAAGGTCAGTTGGATGTTATCTCAGGCCTGGGCACATCAGAAAAAATAATGATGAAGATGATTCCATTCCTGCCCAAGAAAGTGGTACTTGGCCAGATTCGAAAAATGCAGGAGGTTTAGATCAATAAAATTCCAAAGCTCCCGCTCGAATCCCTTCCCCAGCTCCCGCGCGAATCCTTTCGCGTGGTATTTATATAAAGTCACACGAAGGGAATTGTGCGACAGCCAACAGTAATAAAACTAAAAATCCGCCTTAACAATCATATTGAGGCGGATTATAATAAATAACAGATTAAATCACTATAGGCAACAACTGCACCTTTTAATCATCCATTGCGGAAACTGATCGCTGGCATAGCTATACAAATTATCTGTCGAATAAAACTCACCCAATAACAGGCAGCTATCAACTTTCGGCATTAGCATACAGCCCTTTTTGTGAAGCGTATGTTCGCCCGCATCTGACTTTTTATAGTCAATGTAATAAATATTCATAACTTAACTGATTATACTTACTCGTTTAAGTCCTCTCAGGTTAATAATCTTAATGGTTTCTTTATCCATCTCGATGAGCTTCTCGCGCATAAAATCATTAAGCGAGCGGCTTACCGACTCTTTGGAGGTGCCAATCCAGCTGGCCATATCAGTACGTGAAATACGTATCGGAAAGTCATGCCCTTCGTTTACCTCAAACAATTCCATTTGCTTCACCAGAATATTGGCAGCACGTCCGCGCACCGTTTTCTGACTCATATCGATAATCGAGGTGCAGGTTTCTTTCATTTCAGTACAAGCTTTTTGAAGCATCGTAAAAGCCAGGTTACTATCGGTTTTAAAAGCTTCCTGCAAGCTGTTGTCAGATAATTCGCACAAAACGGAATTAACCATACACTCACAACCAGTTATTTCTGGCTCATTGGTAAATTGCGAGTAATAACCAACAATTTCACCTTCGCGCACCATTCGAACAATTTGCTTATTGCCTTTTGCCCCAACACTGTATAGTTTAACCAAACCTTTTTTTACGAGGTAGGCAGTTTTGGATTTGCTATTGGCATTATACACAATCTCTCCCGTTTGAAAAATTGAGCATTTATCAAATGAACTGAATAACTGACCACCATTCTCCATCACTCTTTCCATTTAATTTCATTTATGTAGATTGAACAATTAAGGCTTCTTCAATACCAATGATTAAATCATTTGGTGTTTAAGAAAGAGGCACGATTAATCGCCAGATTGTACCTCTTAAACTTAAACCTTTTGTACATGTAAAGACACCTATCTTGTGAAAATGGGTGACAGTTATTGAGATAAAAGCACAAAAAAAAGAAAACCGGTGATGGTTTTCTTTTTCAATGGGAGGAACTTTTGTGTGTTATACATTCTTCATACTTAACTGAATGCGTTTTCTTACGCGATCAATTTCAAGTACTTTAACTTTTACTTGTTGCTGTAGTTTTACAACGTCGTTGGGATCGCTGATGTAGCGATCGGCCAGTTGTGAAATGTGCACCAGACCATCCTGTTTAACACCAATATTCACAAATGCCCCAAAATTGGTAATGTTGCTTACCAGGCCTGGCAATACCATTCCTTCGTGTAAATCATCAATGGAATAGATGCCTTCGGCAAACTCAAAGGTTTTAATCTCACTTCGCGGATCAAGTCCAGGCTTGTCCAGCTCTTTCATAATATCAGTAAGGGTAGGCAATCCAATTGTATCGCTCACATAGCTCTGGAGTTTCACCTGATCTCTTAATAGTTTATTGGCAATTAACTCATCTACTTTACAGCCAATGTCTGCCGCCATTTGTTTCACCACCTTATATGATTCCGGGTGAACAGCGGTATTGTCCAATGGATTTTTGGCATTTCGTATGCGCAGGAAACCGGCTGCCTGCTCGTAGGCTTTGGCACCTAAGCGAGGTACTTTCTTAAGTTTTTCGCGCGATTCAAAAGGACCATTTTCTGCCCGGTAGTTAACAATGTTTTGTGCCAATTGCGGCCCAAGACCCGACACATAGGTTAACAGGTGCTTACTGGCCGTATTAAGGTTAACGCCAACGGCATTTACGCACGATTCAACTGTTGTGTCCAGCGATTTCTTTAACTGGCTTTGATCAACATCGTGCTGGTATTGGCCTACACCAATGGATTTGGGATCGATCTTCACCAATTCGGCCAGGGGATCCATAAGGCGGCGACCAATAGACACAGCCCCACGCACCGTCACATCGTAATCGGGAAATTCCTCACGAGCCACTTTACCGGCTGAGTATACCGATGCACCATCTTCGCTCACTACAAATATCTGTACCTTCTGCTTGAACTGAAGTCCTTTGGCAAAGGCTTCTGTTTCGCGCGAGGCCGTTCTATTACCAATGGCAATGGCTTCTATATTGTGCTTATCAACCAGCCGTGTGATGAGACTGGCCGATTTCTGATAGTCGTTTTGAGGCGGGTGAGGGTAGATGGTATTGTTTTCAATCAGGTTGCCCTGTGCATCGAGACACACGACTTTACAACCTGTTCGATATCCCGGATCTAAAGCCAACACGCGCTTTTGTCCCAGTGGCGATGCAAGCAATAATTGACGCAGGTTTTCGGTAAATACACGAATGGCTTCCGTATCCGATTTCTCGGTAAAGAGATTGGTGTATTCGGTTTCGATGGAGGGGGCCAGTAAACGCTTGTAAGCATCGGTAACCGCATTGGCCACCTGATCGGAGGCACTGGTGTTGCCCTTTACAAAAAAACGATCGAGGCGATGAACACACGATTCTGCTTCGGGTGCAACGGTGAGTTTTAAAAAACCTTCTTTTTCGCCCCGGCGCATGGCCATAAAACGGTGGGATGGGCACCTTTTTAATGGTTCGCTCCACTCAAAGTAATCTTTGTACTTAATGCCTTCCTCTTCTTTGCCCTTAACCACTTTAGAGCTGATAATCGCTTCTTTTTCGTAGACAGAGCGCACAATCTCACGTCCTACCTGGTGCTCGTTTACCCACTCGGCAATAATGTCTCTGGCACCTTGCAAGGCTTCGTCTACATCAGCCACGCCATCATTAACATACGAGGCTGCCCGACCTTCAATATCTCGCTCATACTGTTTCATCATGATTTTGGCAAGTGGCTCCAATCCTTTCTCTCGTGCTTTAACAGCCCGAGTTTTTCGTTTGGGCTTGTAGGGCAGATAGATATCCTCTAATTCGGTGGAATTATAAGTTTCTTTAATCTTTTTTTCCAGTTCGGGCGTTAGCTTATCTTGCTCATCGATGGATTTCATGATGGTTTCTTTACGCTTCTCCAGCTCCTGAAGCTTGTCATATCTCTCTTTGATGGCTCCAACCTGCAGTTCATCGAGGCTGCCGGTCATCTCTTTTCGATAGCGGCTAATAAAAGGAATGGTTGCTCCTTCATCAAGCAAGGTAACTGTATTTTCTACACTTCTCAGTGGAAGCTGTAGTTCCTGGGATATTAATTGGGTTAATTGCATATTATAGAATTGAGTAATACCAAAAATAAAACGGAGTTTTACGCTAAGATCACTAAGCATTACACAGAGTGCGCTAAATATCGCTGTTTATTATGCAATACTCGGCGTTCTCAAAATGTGCCTTGAATTGCCGTTGCCTGGCTCAGACACATTTCAAGGCAGTATTGGCATTTTATTATCTTTCAGCAGAAAGCTGAATTATTTCCTTTATTTCTTTGGAGCCGGTTTTTTATTCTGAGGCTTACGCTTTTTTCCTCCTCCTTTTTTCGGACCTCCTTTTTTTCTTCGTCCTCTCTTTAATAGTTCTTCCGGATTATACTCAGGTGCTTCACCCAACTCCGGATTTAAAGGAATTTTGTAAACATCTTTCTCAATCAGACGCTCTATCTTATGGAATTCGAGTATTTCCTTGTCGTTAATCAGAGTAATGGCCACACCTTGTGTTTGAGCCCTGGCGGTTCGGCCTACGCGGTGCACATAATCTTCGGCATCGCGTGGCACATCGAAGTTGATTACCAAATCAATTTTTTCAATATCAATACCACGGGCAATGATATCGGTAGCCACCAGAATTTGAGTGTTACGGTTTTTAAAATCGCGTAGCACATTTTCTCGATCAGCCTGCTCCAGATCCGAGCTAATGGCTTTACTGTTGAAGCCGTTATTGTGCAACGATCGGGCGATTTCCTTTACCTTTTGCTTGGTTGATGAAAAGATAATAATACTTGGCAGATCCTTATCTTTCAAAAGCGAGTTAAGCAAAGGGATTTTCTGGGTGTCGTAAACCATGTAAGCCGCCTGTAGAATTCCTTCGGCCGGTTTACTGATGGAGATGTTCACCTCTTCGGGTTCGATCAAAATGTTTTTGGCAAGTTCCCGTATTTTTGGTGGCATAGTGGCCGAAAACATCAATGTCTGACGTTCTTTGGGCAAATATTTAACAACCTGCATAATGTCGTCGAAAAAGCCCATGTCGAGCATGCGGTCGGCTTCATCGAGGATTAGATGCTGCAAAGTGTCCATGTTTACATAGCCCATGGTCAGGTGCTGAATTAATCGCCCCGGTGTGGCAATCACAATATCAGCTCCGGTAGTCAAGGCATTTTTCTGGCGGTTCCATTCGCCCGAATCATTACCTCCGTATATAGCTGTTGATGATACATCAAGAAAATACCCAAAACCTTCCATTTGCTGGTCAATCTGAATGGCCAGCTCGCGGGTTGGAACAAGAATGAGAGCATTGATTTTATTCGAACCATTCTTAACCAATTTATCAAGAACGGGCAGGAGGTAAGCTGCTGTTTTTCCGGTACCTGTTTGCGCACAGGCAATTAAATCCTTGTTGTCTTTTATAACCGGAATCGTTTTTGCCTGTACAGGCGTAGCTTCTTCAAAACGCATGGCATTCAGGCCATCCATTAACTCATCCGAAAATCCAAATTCTTTAAATTTCAAAGTATTTCTTTTATCATTATTCTACATAAACAACCAGTCCTTTCAGGTATTCGCCTTCAGGGTGGTAAATGTCAACCGGATGGTCGGCAGGTTGTGTTAATTGCTGCAGGATTCGGACCTTACGGCCGGCTCTGGCAGCTGCTGAAAACACCATGGTTCTGAATTGCTCTTTGGAAATAACCTGCGAGCACGAAAAAGTAAACAATACACCCCCCGGACGAATCTGCTCCATGGCTTTGATGTTCAGTCGACGATAGCCTTGAAGTGCATTCTTTACCACATTCACATGCTTGGCAAATGCTGGTGGGTCAAGGATGATAAGGTCGTATTTGTTTTTTATCTTATTCAGGTATTTGAAAGCATCAACGGCAAAGGCTTCGTGGCGTTTGTCGCCCGGGAAATTTAATTCCACATTTTCGTTGGTAATCTGTATGGCCCGTTCCGAGCTGTCAACCGAATGAACCAACTTGGCACCACCGCGCATGGCATAAAAAGAGAATCCACCGGTGTAACAAAACATATTAAGAACTTCCCGGTTTTTACTGTAATGTTCAATCAAAGAGCGATTCTCGCGTTGGTCAACAAAAAAGCCTGTTTTCTGGCCTCTTTCCCAATCCACTTTAAATTTCAAGCCATTTTCAAGGGCTTCTTTTTCCGAGCTTTTGCCAAAGATATAGCCGTTAACCGCTTCAATATCGGCTTTGTAAGGCATAGTGCCTTCCGATTTGTTGAAAATGGATTGCAGCGAATCGCCTAAAACTTCCTGCAATGCTTTGGCGATGGTATCTTTTTGCAGGTACATGCCCACGGTGTGCATTTGCACAACCGCTGTCCCGCTATAGAAATCGATGATCAATCCCGGCAGGTAATCACCTTCACCATGAACCAGGCGAAAAGCATTCGTTTCCTTATTGTCGATCAGTCCCACAGACTTGCGCAGGTCGTATGCTTTTTGAATTCTGTTTTTCCAGAAAGAGTAATCAATTTCTTCCTGCTTAAAACTTAAGATACGAACAGCAATTGATCCGATGATGTAATGACCAATGGCTAAAAAATTATCCTGACTATCTAAAACTTCAACAATATCACCTTCAATAAGCTCAGGTCCTTTTACTCCTTTTACAGCACCGGAAAAAACCCAGGGATGAAAGCGGTTCAGGCTTTGCTCTTTTCCTGGTTTTAACACTAATTGGGAACGTTCTGTCATTAATTTCTATTATAAAGTTTGAGCTTTACACTCTGGAAATTCTTCCGTTAGTTTATTGTATAATTCGATGGCAACCCACGCATCGGTAGCGGCATATAAAACTTGTCCTTCACTTAGGCGAGGTGCTTCCCAGTTAGAGAGGCGTTGCCTTTTACTGACTCTGAAATTTAGTACCAATCCGGCCAGTTTCTTCAGGCTGGTATCTTCTATGCCAACCTTTTTCACATGATCCTGGATTTCGATAAATCCGCCGTGCGAAAACTCACTAAGCCGGTTTAGGCCTTTGATGTCGTCGCGGATACCTACACCCACTTTTTTTATCTCGGGATTCGATAAAAGGCGAATTAATGCCGGATGCAATCCTGTTTTATTTAAGCGAAACAAATAAGCTTTTACAGGGGTTGAGAATTGCAGTAATGAAACCAGGTTAATTTTTCCTTTTTGAAAAGAAGGTTTCGTTTCGGTATCGAATCCTATGTGTTCGTGTTGTTCTAGTTCGCTAACCAATTGTTCGATGCAATCTGTGTCTTCAACAACATCAACTTTTCCGTCGAAGTGCTGAAGTGGCAGCTGACTTAGTTCTTCTTTTGTAATGGTTTTCTCCATTTATTCAATAGGGGTTTATTTAGAGTAAAAAGGGTTCTCGTCATTGTCATCATTCCAATCCTGATGCATCCGATTGTACCAGTTTTCTTTCTGCTGATGCTCCTGGAACGTTTCTTCACCATCTTCTTCTTCAAGGGATTCTTCGCTGTACAATAAAGCATGTAAGGCTCTCAAAGTATTTACAAGTTTTTGTCCCCAGTACAGTTCAAAATTATTAACCAAATCGGCTAAGGCATCGTTCATTACCTCGGTAACACCTAATCGATACGCCGAAATAAAGTCTTTCAGATCCTGATAAATATCGGCAAGGTCTTCGCTGATATAGGAAATAATAGGTGTGTCACTTCGTTGCATGTCAGGATTAAATACTTCGAGGTAATCATTAAAACGACCCAGTTTGGCAGCTACCCCATCCAGTATTTGAGTATAGAGCATTTCGTCAACCGTTTTTTCGATGCTTTCTTCCAATTCGTTTTCAACCTTGGGTAATACCGAAGCTTTTAAATACAACAAAGGAATGATGCGTGTTGCAATTGTAACAAATTGTTTGCGATCGAGGTTGTTAACCGATTCGGCAAAAGAACAATATTCTTTAGCGACAGTAACAAATTCAATAACATTCTTTGAATAAACGATGTGCTCAAATGATTCTTCCATACAAACTAATTAATCACCCCTATTTTGAGACTATATAAATAATTTTAAGAGGCAAAAGTAACAAAAAATAGCGAGTATAACCGTTACCAACAGATTTTATAGACACATGAAAGCAGGTGCTTAATTTGAATGTGTAGATGTTTTTTTGCTGGTGAAAGTGGCAGTAAATAAGTTGATTGTGTTGGATTTTGAATGGGGTTGTACAAGCTGTTTGCATTGGCATAAGGAGTAGTAGCTGTTGAGCAACAATGTTTACTGTCAGATAAAATTGCTATTTTTGGAGCATTCTTGATGGGTGCTTTTAGCATTTAGCGGGAACTGTTTAATTAAAAAATAACTGAATGAGTAAAGAAGCAATTAGTTTAGGTGTTTTATACAAAAATCTAATTGGACGGTTAAAGGAATTAATTATAAAACCACAACAAGAGTGGCGTTTAATATTTTCTGAAGGAAAATCGATTAATGAAGTTCTGACACAATTTAGCTTACCACTCATAGGTATCTATACTTTAACTGTTTTCCTGGGATACCTGATGAGTCATCAGGAATTGGATTTTGAATCGGCACTTAAAGAAGCAGTTTTTACCTTTTCATCCGGCTTTTTTGGATTATACGTGTGCTATTATTTCTTTTTGAAATTAATGGCTATTCTTAAAAAGGAGGTGAAGAAGGAAGAGATGTTTCAGCTTGTTGCTTATTCTTCGAGTATAATGTATTTGAGTGGTAGTGTTGTGGCTTTAATACCCGAAGCCATCATTATTGGTAGTATTGTAAATCTTTACCTGGTTTATCTTGTTTGGATTGGTTTAGGTGCTCTGAATAGAATGACAAAGGACGTACATGTTTGGATGACCATCATTTTCGGCCTGATTATTCTTATATTACCATCGTTAATACACCGCCTTTTTGTTTTTATCAGCAACTTAACTGTATGAGTTTACCTTCTTCCAGAATAAATATTAGAAATAAACGAGCTACCTTCGATTATGAATTAATCGAACGATTTAGTGCCGGCATTCAGTTGGCAGGAACCGAAATAAAGTCGATCCGATTGGGTAAAGCCAGTTTGGTCGATTCATATTGTTACTTTGTAAAAGGAGAACTGTGGCTGAAAGGAATGCGGGTGTCGGAGTATTTTTACGGAACATTCAATAATCATCAGCCTGAGCGAGAAAGAAAACTACTATTAAATAAAAAGGAGCTCCAAAAGCTTGAACGTAAGACTAAAGAGTCGGGGTTGACCATTGTGCCAATTCGTTTGTTTTTTAACGAGCGGGGATTTGTGAAAATTGAAATTGCCCTTGCTAAAGGTAAAAAGCAGCACGATAAGCGCGAAACTCTTAAAATGAAGGATGCCGGCCGGGAAATGGATCGGGCCAGAAAAAAGTTCTAAAAAAGTGTTGCCACCTACGCAACCATCAGCTACAATTACCATCTGAATAATTGAATCCTTAATGTATGAGATGGAAATGGAGTTGAAATCCGGCTATATTTCTTTCAGTTTAGGAGTGGAAAAAATGGATGCTTCCTTAACTAAATGAATATAGTGCCTTGAATAATCTTGACGAAATAATTAAAGCATGTCAGCGTCAGAAGACATCGGCTCAAAAGTTGTTGTATCAAACTTTTGCAGCCAAGATGTTTGCTGTCTGTCTGCGTTATTGTAAAGATAAAACTGAGGCTGAAGATTGTTTGCAGGAGGGATTTATTAAAGTCTTTAATAATATTGATAAGTTTAATTTTCGAGGTTCGTTCGAAGGCTGGGTAAGGCGAATAATGGTTAATACAGTCATTGAGATTTACCGTAAAAAACAACCGGAGATATTAGTGGATGAGTTTCCTGTGTTGGCTGATGATGGTGATGAAGAAGTATCTGACTGTTCGTTTAGTCACGATGAATTGTTAGCCATGATTCAGGAGTTGCCACCCAAATATAAATTGGTGTTTAATATGTATGTGGTTGAAGGATACTCGCATGCCGAAATTGCTGAATCAACAGGTATTTCATTAGGAACATCCAAATCAAACCTGGCAAGGGCCCGTCAATGGTTAAAAAAGAGCATCGAAAATAGATTGTTGGAGAAAAAACAGGCTGTATGTTAAAAGACAGGAAAAATATAGATACAGTTTTTAAGGATGGATTATCAGGATTCGAGGTGCCTCCGGGAGATTATGTATGGGAGTCGCTCGATAAAAAACTGAATGGGCAGAAATCGCAAAGACGCACTATTCTTATTTGGCGTAGTGTTGCAGCGGCCTGTATCGTTGGTTTGTTGTTGCTTTCTGTTCAGTTGTTTTATAATGTCAGCGATCCATATGTCAGTCAGCAGGAGTTGGCTGAAGAACAAGGTGATTTGAAGGAGAAATCGACTGTAAATATTGTTGGTGATAATGTAGATCAGGATAATTCTGAGGTTATAAATGAATCGCAAGTTGTTAAAAATAATGGTCATAATCCAATTAATAAAGTAACACCAATCGTAATAGCTGATAATAATAGCGCATCTCAATTGCCTTCTAATATTTCAAGTTCTGATGCATCCATTTCAAGCGATTCCTGGTTTAAGTTTTTGCAGTCAAATAAAACGCTTGATTTGAGTTCTGATCATGCTATTGATAAGCAGCTTCATGTAAAAGTTGAGAAGAAATATTATCCTTTATATGCCTCATCAATTCCACCAGCGAAAAGCAAGAAGGCTAAGTTAAGCATAGGTGGTGTTGTGTCGCCGGCTTATAATTCAAAGATGAATAATTCAGAAGGACAGGCTTTGCAAAGTTCCAATACGAATATCAGCGAAAGTGGAATTAATTCTCTTGGAGGAGGTTTGCAGCTTCGTGTTCAAACCAATTCGCGATGGAGTTTTGAAACAGGAATACTATATGCTCAGATAGGGCAGGAGGTTAGCAATGCTTCGGGTACCCAGAGATATGATAAGCAATTAAACTACTTTAATGCCTCTGCAAGGGTAGATATTGCCAATTCAATGGGCACAATTGTTCCTAAAGGTAAATCGGGAATATATAGTGCACCTCTGCTTAATGCTGATAATGCAAGCTATGTGGAAAGCACCAGTTTTAGTTCTGTCAATTCGATTAAACAAACATTAGGGTATATTGAAATTCCGATGATGGCACGATATTCATTGTTAAAGCAGTTTCCGTACCTGACAGTAGCCGGTGGAATTAGTTCAAATTTATTGGTTGATAATTCGGCCTATGTGCTTAATGGCGGATCGAAGCAGAAAATTGGAGAGACGAGTGAAATTAAATCATTTGTTTTGAGTAGTTCGTTTGGAGTTGGAGTGGATGTACCTATTACAAAAACCATTCGCATTAATTTGGAACCTCGATTTAAGTATTTTCTTAATTCAGTTAGTTCGAGTGATATCTATGATTTTCAACCATACTCATTTGGGGTTTATGGAGGCTTAACCTTTGTAATTAATTAATCAAAACTCTTACTTTAAGGATTCGATCATTTCGTAATAAACACCTTTCTTTTGCAAGAGTTCTTCTGGTGTTCCTACTTCAGCAATGCCTGCATCGGCCATTACAACAACCAGATCGGCCAGCTTGATAGTGGACAAGCGATGACTAACTATTATGGCAGTCTTGTTTTGGGTAATGGTATTAAAATGGGCAATTAAATTGGCTTCGGTAAAAGCATCCAGCGAACTTGTTGGTTCATCAAGGATGATTACTTGTGCATCGTTATTATAAAATGAGCGTGCCAGGGCAGTTCGTTGCCATTCGCCCTGACTTAACATCTGACTTCCTTTGAAAAGGGTACCTAAAGTGGTTTCGTAACCATCCGGCAGGTTATGGAACTTTTCATCAATTCCTGCTTTTTTAGCTGCTTCAGTTATCGATTCAAACCCCTCTTGTCGTCGCATATTACCAAAGCGTATGTTATCCTGGGCACTAACATTATAAAGCATAAAATCCTGAAAAATAATCGAGATATTGCTGGCAATTTCCTTAGCAGGTAAGCTGTGCCAGTTGGTATTATCAACCGTAATGGTACCTTTTTCTGGTTTGTGAAGTTGAGCCAGCAATTTAACCAATGTAGTTTTGCCACAACCATTTTTGCCAACCAGGGCCACCGTTTTTCCTTTAGGGATGGTCAGGTTAATGTCTTTTAATATCCATTTGGAATTAGCATTGTACCTGAAGCAAACATTCTTAAATTCTATAGCATTTTTAATTGGTTGAGGAAAACGAACCTGTGAATTAGTTTCTTTAACTTCGATGTTTTTAAAGGCAAAAAAGTTTTTCAGGAAAAGGTTATCTTCATACAAGGCACTCAGGTTAGTCAGAAGGCCTTGTAAAACAGAATAGGCGCGCTGAAGTGCAAGAAAATACATGGCCATCGAGCCACTGGAAATTTGTCCGTCAACTGCCTGCAGCATTACATAGCCGATAATAAACAGCAAAATGACCGATGTAAATACCTGAACTGTGGCTTCACTAAAGGTCTTTGATTTGGCAAGAGACCATTGCTTTTCACGAAGCTCGTGCTTGAACTTTTCGAATTCGATTTTAAAGGAGCTTCCCAAGTCAAATACTCGTAATTCCTTGGCAAAATCTTTGGCAGTTAAAAGGCGATTGAAATAGTGAACCCGTCGTTCATCTTCGGTATGGAGTTTTCGATATTGATATAACTTACGTGTGTAGCGGATTCGAAAGTAAAAAATTGGAATGCTCGATAGTACTAAAATTGGTATCAATACCCAATGAATACCGGTTAGGACAATCACAATCAAAAATAGTGTAAGGCAATTTTGTGCTGCCTGTAGCAGGTTTTGAAATATTCGGGCCGGCCTGAAACTGGAATCATTCAGGGCGCGATAGAATATATCCTGATAATTCGCATCCTCGAAATATTTATAAGGAATGCGAATTGTTTTCTGATGAATGATGTTTTGTATGTAGTCATTCACAAAATGGCTTTGACGTTCTCGTACCAGGCTGCTTAACGATCCACTAATAGCATTGATGAGAAAAAAGAAGGCAGTTAAACCTGCAGTAAAATACAAGAGATGATCACTGGAATTTTCACCTGATATATAGCTGGTGGCAACATCAATTAGTTGCTTAACAACATAGAGTAATAGCAAAGGAATACAGCCACGAATGATGGTTGAAATAATGTTGATGAAAGTCCATTTGGGCGAGCTGTTATATACCATTAATATCGCCCCGATCAGTTCTTTTATAGAAAGTTTTTTGTTTGGTTTCATTCGGGTGTTTTCAATTACCAAACACTAAAGTAATATAAAATTGGGATTGATTAATGATCGTGTCTGAATAGTTTATTTGCGGCTTAAACTTGCCGATCTAATAATCGAAAAATTTTCGTGTAGATACGACCTGAATAGAAGAATAGTCGACCACTTATTAAGGTCGTTTTGGGTATGATTTTCGAAAAAAGATTGAAACTACCTTTCGAGCTGCTTTTAGTCAGCTTTTTTCTTCTTCTTCCCATTACGGTGCCCAATACCTGGTTATGTGGAATTGGCAGGTCGAAATGGATTATTGCATCGCCCTTGAAGTGATAGAAATTGTTATCTATATTACATAGGCGGTGAGCGATTAAAATCTGATTACTGATAAAAATGCCAATTTCTCCGATTTTGGGTTTGGTGGGTTCTACCAATAAAATATCACCGGGTAATAAAAGCGGAAACATACTCATGCCATGAGCAGGTACCTCAATCGGATGTCCATCTTTGAGAAGCTGAATAAATGTATTTTGTAGCTGTTTATTAGCCAATTTCTGATAAAATTAAGTCCACAATTTCTGAATCAGGTTTAAAGCCACACTCATAAATACCACACCTTTCTGAAATGTCAAGAATGGCATTTAATCGTCGTTGCACCTGTTCGGCATCATATTGGAATTGCATGCAATTTCCTAATAATCCCAATGCCCCTTTCAAGGTAGGTAATTTAGTAATGTAGTTTTCAGCCGATTGTTTTATCAAGAATACTTTGTGGAGTTCTATGTTTTTATTTTTATCGCGATAATATGGCATTGGCGTGTTGTATACTCTATAACCATTATTATCGGGCATAATAATTAATCGATCATCATTTATAATGGTTGCTCCATGTTTTTGCCAAATACCTGCCATTGTCGACTTACCTGTGCCTGATACAGCTGAAAATAAATAACCTTTGTTTTTATAACTCACAGCAGATGCATGAATGACGAACCCACCTAAATAATGAACGATCACTTTCAGGGTCAATATGCCAATCGGATGGATAAACGGATCAATGCTAATCTTATTGCCATGTTTTAAATCAAGATGTACATCAATTTGTTTAGTATTAGCATTGATAATGCTAAGGGCAGACGAGATGTCAGGATGGTCTTCAAATTCAATGAATAATCCATCTGCATTGTCTACTTGAACCACAGACCATTTATATGGAAGATCTTCTTCGAACTGTTCGGAGCCTTTAAATTGAAATTTCCAATCGAACTGTTGAATATCTTTGGTTAAGTGGTAATTAAAAGTCCAGTTTGGAGATGAGTATTGATCAATTTGAAAATCATTACTGCCACATTGGGGGTTAAAGTCGAAAAAGGGGCATAAGAAATTTACTTTTATTTCTATGCCCCCAATTGTGTATTGTTTGGTTTTAAAAACCTTATTCATTTGTTACATATTAGAATAATCCGGACCATCACCACCAAAAGGATAATCTTGAACAGGTGGATTATCGTATTTGGGTGCAGATTTTAAGCTTGGTTCAGTATGTTCTCGTGCAGCAGGAAACCCTGGGCCTGGCTTACTTCCTTCCCATAAGTTAACAACCTGGTCTATAAAAAACTCCTCTATATGTGGCTTAGTATATGCTTTTTTAACTTTCATTCCCGATTAATCTCATTTTGATCGCATTTCCACGATGCCAATATCAACAGCTTTATTCAAAAAATGTTCTAAATCCTGCGTAGCCGTTAATTTATCAATTTCGAACTCATTCAAAATTAGTTCGATAATTTGATGTTTTGACTGCTCAGTTTTTAGGCAATTGAATATGAAGGAGCCAATTTCATTTAAGGAAAAAACTTTTTCCATATTAGCTACACTATCAACCAATGGAACAATTACTGTTTCATCTCCAATTGTTTTTTCAACAAAGCCTTCTTTTTTAACAAAAAAATATGATTCCACTAATATTTTTTATGCTTGCGCAAAAATATAAAAAATCAATATTTTAACGCTTAATTAATTAAAAACTCGCAATTAATTTGATTAATGGTTGTTTTCTTAGCTTAAACAAACAAAAAATGTGTCTGACACATCATTTAAAACTCGTTTCTTGCGAAAGGAGCAACGTCTTGTTTAACAAATTCTTTGTTTAAGTATTTATGATAACCATTAATTGCAATCATTGCTGCGTTGTCGGTGGTGTACGAGAACTTAGGGATAAAGGTTTCCCATTTTTTTACTTCTGCTAATTCTGTTAAGCGATTTCGTAATCCTGAATTTGCAGAAACGCCTCCAGCCAAAGCCACCTGGGTAATTCCAGTGTCTTTTGCAGCTTTTATAACTTTATCCATTAGGATGTCAATAATGGTTTTTTGTAGGGAGGCACATATATCTGCCTTATTTTCCTCGATAAAATCAGGATTCTTTTTTAATTCATCCCTCAAAAAATACAAAACAGATGTTTTGAGCCCGCTAAAACTATAATCGTAATCCTTTATTTTTGGTTTACTAAAGGTAAAGGCTTCCGGATTACCTTCTTTAGCCAGTTTATCGATGAGTGGTCCACCGGGGTATGGAAGTCCCATAATTTTCGCACATTTATCAAATGCTTCACCTGCTGCATCATCAATGGTCTGACCAATTATCTCTAAATCCAAATAATCTCTGACAACAATTATCTGGCTGTTACCACCTGATACCAATAAGCAAAGAAATGGAAATTGAGGCTGATCGGTATCATTCTCATCTTCTTTAATAAAGTGAGCTAATACATGAGCATGAAGGTGATTGACTTCGATAAGCGGAAGATCATTGGCTAAGGCAAATCCTTTAGCAAATGAAGTACCCACAAGTAACGATCCCATTAAACCAGGGCCTCTTGTAAAAGCAACAGCATCGATGTCGTCTGAGTTAACACCTGCATCTTTAATCGCCTTTTCCACAACAGGTATAATGTTTTGCTGGTGAGCCCGCGAAGCAAGTTCTGGAACTACACCGCCATATGCTTTATGAACATCTTGATTTGCAACTATATTAGACAAAATAACATCATCTTTAAAAACGGCTGCCGAAGTGTCATCACAAGATGACTCAATTCCCAAAATTATCACACTCATAACTTTTGTCAGATAGAATATTGTATAATCAAATCATAATTCCCACCTTTTTCGTAATTTTGGTGAGTTAAAAACGGGATAAAAGTATAAAAAAAAATATCAAAATAGGATTGTATGTGCTGGCGGGGCTATTTATAGTTCCCGTATTGTTATACTCCATATTATTACTCCCGGTTGTACAAACATCGCTGGTTAAATATGTTACCAACGAGATTAGTCAGGATTTGGATACAGAGATTTCCATTGGCAGAGTGCATTTGCGACCTTTTAAAACCCTGGTGATTGACGACGTTGTGGTGTTTGATCAGCAGAAGGATACCCTAATTGCCATTGAGCAGATTGCAGCCAATATCGATTCTGTTTTTCTTAATCGTAAGCAAATCTATCTGCAGTCATTGAGTTTTAGGCAACCGTCGATAAATGTTTATGAGCAAGACTCCATTTATAACTTTGACTTTCTAAAAAAGGCAATAGCTACATCCGATTCAATAAAATCTGATTCGAAATGGTATGTAGGTCTTACTAATGCCAATATTGAAAATGGTAAAATGCTTTATGATGCTAAAAAGGCAGAATCCATTAGTTTCTCAGATTTTAATTTAGTTATCGACGATATTCTTCATCGCGATAGCTTATGGCAATTCGATATAAGGCAAATTAGTTTGAAAAGCCGGAAATGGATTAAACTGGAGAATATTCAGGCTTCCGTTGTATTCAACCAATCGAATTTATATTTAACCCAAGGGCTGTTAAAAACACAGTTTTCATCCTTGGAATTAGATTCTTTAAGACTGGCATTGGATGTGGATAAAAAAGGACTTGATCGAATCCAGAGTTTCTACGTTGATGTTCGTAGATCGAGGATCAATAGCAAGGATTTGACAAGAGTAACGGCGATTAAAAAGGCTACGAGTGTTGGATTGTCAGGAGTTTTATATGGGACGGTTGATGATATAAGAGGGCGTAAGGTAAAATTAGATTTCGGCCCGCATTCACAGTTGAGTTCAAGTTTTGATATTAGTGGTTTACCTAATCTGGATGAAACTTTTTTGTACCTGGATGTTCGTCATTTGCACACCACACCTGAAGATATTGAGCAGTTGTTTTCGCATGCCAGAGGTCAGGCCTTAAAATTGCCGGCTGCACTGAAAAATCTGGAAGAGGTTAATTATAAAGGAAACTTTACCGGTTATCTAAGTGATTTGGTTGCCTATGGTGAATTTTCAACTTCGTTGGGTACAATCAGCACTGATATTGGATTTGAAATGGATGAGCGTGATAACCTGGTTTTTTCTGGTAATCTTTCCACAACAAATTTCGATATTGGACAGTTGGCGGGTGCCGAAGATCATATCGGCGATGTATCCATGTCGGTGGATATACGAGGCTCGAGGCAGTCGGAGAAAAAATTCAATGCTTTTCTGAGCGGTTTGGTGGATACCTTAAGGGTGAATGAATATGCCTATACCAACATAAAGCTTAATGGCTTATTCGAAAATGATCGCTTTGATGGTGATTTTCTAATCGATGATCCTAATGGACAGTTGGGCTTTAATGGTAAGATTGACTTATCTGGCGAAGTTCCTAATTTTAAATTCGCGGCACATCTGACCGATATTCGTCTAGATAAACTGAACCTATATAGTAAAGCGCCTAACAGTTCGCTTACGGCCGATATTCAAACAGATATATCAGGAAAGGACGTCGATGATATTGTTGGATTTTTGAATATTAAGGATCTAAGCTTTAAATCGGATGACAAGCAGGTTAGTGTAGACTCTTTGTTATTGCTTTCGGTGAGGGAGAATCAGGAGAAAAGAATTGTTTTACAATCAGATATTGCTGAAGGAGATCTGGTTGGAGTATATAATTTTACTCATCTGGGCAATATTTTAAAGAAAAAGCTATTGCATCATTTGCCATCCTTATCTGCGGTGTTAAAGGTAAAAGATGTCGATGTTAAAGCAAACGACTTTAATTTTTCTTGCAACTTTAAAAAGATATCTGGTATTGCCGATATGCTGATGCCGGGCATGGAAGTTTCGGATAATGGTTTGGTTTTGGGTAGTTATAATACCGAAGATGGTGAAGTAGATTTCGAAGTTGAGCTGGAGTTTCTCAATTACAAAGGTGTTCAGGTTCAGAAGCCCGAGATTCATATTACAAGCCATGCCAACGATAAGTTAATGATGGTTTCGCGCGCAAACGATCTGCAGGTTAATAATCTGGGAGGTTTTCAAAACTTAAGCTTTCACCATACGGCATCAAATGACACCTTGCAATTTAATGTGTTTTGGAATAATTGGGATGAATACACCAATAGCGGATCGATCATTACCAAAACGGTATTGAAAAACAGAGATAATGCCATTTATTCAAGTACCGAGTTAAGTCCGTCATATGTGATGGTGCGCGATAGCTTGTGGGAAATTCAGCCAACTACCATCCATTATCACCCCGATGGTTTTTCTTTAAAGCATTTCAGGGTGCATCATGCCAATCAGGAGATTGGAATTAATGGTTTTGCACACCGTGAGATTAAAGATGGTATAAAAGTGCATTTCCAAAATATTAGCTTGTCTGATATGATCGGTTATAAAGATCTTAATCGGGTAGAAGTTTCAGGTGCCTTAAATGGAACCGTGGAAGTTGAAAACTTATATAAAGAACCGGTTTTTAGTGGTAATCTGGGAATTAATAACTTTGTGTTTAATAAAGACTTGTTAGGGGATTTAGCCATTGATGCCGAATATGAGCCGCAAGCCCATCAGGTAAAAGTAAGTACAAGTATTGAGAAGGATGGTAAGCAACCACTAAATGGTGGAGGTGTTATCGATGTGGCCAATAAACAAGTTTATCTAAGTTATGATATAGACGAGCTTGAAATTGGCTTTTTGAATCTATACCTCAAGCGAATTATGCAGAATCTGTCGGGGACAGCAAGCGGACAATTGGCAGTGGTGGGGCCTCTTTCAAAGCCGGAACTGCTTGGTCGACTTAATATAAACAAAGCTTTTTTTGATGTAGGTTTGTTGCAAACCACTTATTCAATGACCGACTCTGTGATCTTCGACCCAAATCTGATTACGTTTAAAAACATCAAATTATCTGACAGAAATGGCCGGCAGGGAACGTTTGATGGTACTATTCGTCATGAGACATTCCGTAACATGCATTATAATCTGAGTTTGTTGGTCAATAATATGTTGGTAATGGACACCAAATACATTGATAATCCATTGTATTATGGCGAGGTATATGCCGATGGTAATATGTCGGTAACCGGAACAACTACCGACCTGATTATTGATATTGCCGGGCAAACGCGCGAAAATACTCAATTCTATATACCTCTCGAAGATGAGGAAAGTGCTGAGGAAAGTAATTTTATTCGTTTTATTAATACCAAAGAGCAGAGTGACGATTCGCCACAAAAACTAGCGCTTACTAACAGCGAATATGAAATTGATCTGACGGGCATGACAGTGAGTATGGATTTGGATATTACACCCGAAGCACGATGTCAGGTTATATTTGATTCGACGGTAGGCGATATATTACGAGGACAAGGAAATGGTAACCTTCAAATCAGGATGGATAAAGCGGGTGGTATAAATTTCTATGGCGATTACAATTTCGACGAAGGCGACTACATGTTCACTTTACGAAACGTTCTGAATAAGAAATTTGTGATTAATCAGGGATCAAGCATTAACTGGGATGGTAACCCTTACGATGCCAATATCGATTTGAATGCCACCTATAGATTAAAAACCAGTTTAAGCGATTTGGCCGAGTATTCAAATGATGATAGATATATTCGTCGAATACCCGTACATTGTAATATGCTGCTAACCGATCGATTAACCAAACCAAATATAAAGTTCGAGATAAAAACACCATCCGATCAGGATAATAATCAAAACCTGATTGATCGGGTGATAAGTACCGAAGAAGAAATAAATCGACAGGTGTTATCCCTACTGGTGCTTAATCGCTTTTATTCCGAAGCGCCGGCCGATCAGAATAACAACAGTCCGGTGGGAAATAATGCAGCGCTGGTAACCACAACCGAGATGCTTTCGAACCAGTTAAGTCATTGGTTGTCGCAAATTAGCAGTGATGTAGATATTGGGGTGAGTTATCGCCCTGCCAGTGAATTGACCGATGATGAGGTGGAAGTCGCTTTATCAACACAAATATTCAATAATCGGGTAATTGTGAATGGTAATGTGGGCTACGGACAAGATCAAACACGACCAAGTAATTTGATTGGTGACTTCGATGTGGAGGTGAAACTAAATAAATCGGGCAGTTTAAGGGCCAAAGCATATACCAAAAGCAATAATGATGTTACTTATTCAACAACATCCCCAACAACACAGGGTGTTGGTGTTTCGTTCAAGGAAGAGTTTGATACACTGGAAGAGCTGATGCACAAATATTGGCTGATGATTACCGGTAAGAAAAAGAAAGAGAAGAAAGAAGAGGAACAGCAGCAGACTAAAGATTAAATTTTTGCGTTGGTAAAAGAGAAGCGATTTTTATTATTTTTAGTCCCGAATTTGAATGCATAAAGCAAAACAAACACATAAAGCGAATAAGTAGTTATTATTCCTGCTAATGCCAGATTGGGAGTCGTAAAACTGCAGAAAAGCTTCATTGACAAGAAAATTTAAACACATGAATTTATTATTATTCATTCAGGCAAATGCCGAGAATCTACCCGCAGAAGAATTGGCCGAAGGGGCTGAAACGAGTATGAATCTTTTGGAAATGGCGAAAACCGGAGGGCTCATCATGATTCCACTTTTTTTACTTTCGATAGTAGCGGTATATATCTTTTTTGAACGCTATTTTGCCATTCGTCGTGCCAATAATGAGGATGCCGGCTTTATGAATAAAATAAAGGATTACATACACGATGGAAAAATCGAATCGGCCTTGGCGCTTTGTCAATCCAACGATTTTCCAATTTCCAGGATGATTGAAAAAGGCATCACGCGCATTGGTCGCCCATTGAGCGATGTGAATACGGCCGTTGAAAACGTGGGTAACCTGGAGATTAGCAGACTTGAAAAAAGTTTGCCAACCCTGGCAACGGTTGCAGGAGGAGCTCCAATGATCGGATTCCTGGGTACTGTTATTGGAATGATTCAGGCGTTTTTTGATATGGCCAATGCAGGTAATAACATTGATGTAGGTTTATTGTCAGAAGGAATATATAAAGCCATGGTAACCACGGTTACCGGTTTGGTCGTTGGTATCATTGCTTATTTTGCTTACAATATTTTGGTGGCTAAAGTCGAAAAAGTAGTGTTTAAGATGGAAGCACGTACCATGGAATTCATGGATCTGTTAAACGAACCAGCTCACTAATAATGGCCTTAAAGCGACGAACAAAAGTAAGTGCAGCTTTCAGCATGTCGTCAATGACCGACATTGTGTTTCTGTTGTTGATCTTTTTTATGATTACATCAACAATGGTACACCCCAATGCCATTAAGTTGCTAATCCCTAAAAAAGCCACTAAAAAGATGGTGGTTCAAAAATATTTGAATATTCGTGTTACTCAATCGGGGCGTTTTTATGTAGATGGTAAGCGCTTTGCTGCTGATAATGTCGAATCGGGCTTAATCAATGCCTTCGGACGCAATGCGCAAACCATTGTGAAGCTGCGGACTGATAAAAATGCATCAACCGGCAATGTGGCTCGTGTATTGGATATTGCCGAAACGAACGGAATAAAAGTAATTTTAGATATCAGGTAATGGGACTGAAAAAACGCAATAAAGTAGAGGCTGGCTTCAGCATGTCGTCAATGACTGATATTGTATTCCTGTTATTGATCTTTTTTATGATTACATCTACCTTGGTAACGCCACAGGCCGTGCGCGATATGGTATTGCCTCAAAGTGATCACCAGGTGTCGGCCAAGCCCAATACCACCATTTCGGTAACGGCTGATTTACGTTATTTTGTTGAAGGCGATCAGTTGCCTTTCTGGAAAATTGAGCGACGATTAAAAGAAATCATCGAAGCATCGCCCGATACTTATATTGCACTGCACGTGGATGAATCGGTGCCTTTTTCGGTGGTGGGAAAAATTAGAGACATTGCCATTCGTAATAAGTATAAATTGATATTGGCTACACAAGGCAAATAGGATGGGAGAGAAGGATAAAAAATATGGAGTAATTGGTACGACTATCTTTCATATAGCCGTTTTGTTATTGTTGATCTTCTTTGGACTGACAACATTGCCACAGGAAGAAGAGGGTATTTTAGTGAATTTTGGCGACACAGTGCTGGGACAAGGAGAAGTGGAGCCCAAACCATCGCAAGCCCCGGCGGTTGAACAACAAAAAACACCACCACCGCCTCCTGTTGAGAAAACACCCGAACCGGTCGTTACAAAACCGGAGGTAGAGGAGGTAGTGGTGACACAAGATAATGAAGAAGCACCTGAAATAAGCGCTGCTGAAAAAAAGAAGAAAAAAGAAGAGCAGGAGCGTCTGGAGAAAGAACGTAAGGAGCGGGAAGAGCAAGAGCGTATTGAGCGAGAAAAGGAAGAAGAACGCAAACGCATAGAAGCCGAAAAAGAAGCTAAACGACAAAAAGAACTGGCCGAAAAAAGAGCACGTGAAGAAGCCGAGCGCAAAAAGCGGGAAGAGCAAGAGCGACAAGCTGCCGAGGCCCGTAACCGTGTAACAGGAGCTTTTAGCGGTAAAGGCACTGGTGATACATCATCGGAGGGAGAAACAGGTGGCAGTGGTAACCAGGGCTATGTAACCGGCGATCCGAATTCACGAAACCGTTCTGGTTCTGGCCTGGGTAATTCAGGGAATGGATTTGATTTAAAGGGACGTTCCTTAGTTGGTAGCTTACCTAAACCGCAACATAATTCCAATAAAGAAGGTATTGTGGTGATTAAGATTGTAGTGGATCGGAATGGTAATGTTACATCGGCCGAATTTCAGATGAAAGGCTCCAATACGCAGGATCGGGAGTTAATAGATAATGCCAAAGCGGCTGCACGACGGGCTAAATTTAATGCTGATAAAGCAGCCAATGCTTATGCGCAAGGAACCATTACCTATCATTTTCAGTTGGATTAATTTTTGATTAAAATTTTCACATAATACTGCTCTGACCTCATGATGACTTACTGCAGATATTCCTCTTATTCGGGGCAGACAGTGTTTTTTTGGGGTAGATTATTTTAAGCAAGCTGTAAATAGTCTTAATACTTTTCTGGCTTGTTCAGGTTAGGAGACACTATTTGAACAATAAGGCAATGTGAGAGAATTACATTGGAGTGAGGTTCCGCAAATCCGGAAAGCTTGTCCAACGAAAAAGTTGACCTTTCCTTAAATGCGGAAGGCTCAAAAAATATAAAATCAAAAGAATAACACTTTAATTCCGGCCACAAACACCGTAGCCAATAAAATAATTCGAATGTATTTAACCCCAATTTGCTGAGCATACTTCGAAGCAATAAAGGCACCACTGGCATTTCCAACAGCCAAAATAAGGCCATATAGAAAGTTAACCTGCCCCGACCAGATAAAAATCCCCAATGCCACACCCGTGTAGCACAATACAATCAGCACCTTAATGGCGTTCGCTTTAATCAAATCGTAGCCAACACCTAATACCAATCCGGCCAATAAAAAGAAACCCACTCCTGCCTGAATAAAGCCTCCGTACACACCAATAAAAAAGAAAATAATAATTTGCCATACAGCCGGCTTTTCGTTGACTTGTCCGGCTTGAGCTTTCACCCATCTGTCGGGCTTAAGCAGTATAACAAAAAACATGACGAACAGCAGTGAGCCGATAAATAGTTTCAGAATATCTTCATTGATGTTAACAGCAAAAGTTGCACCTACAACGGAACCAATTAATGCCGGAACAACCAGAAACAAACTGCTTTTATAATTAATCAGCCCTTGCTGCTTAAAATTGCGTACCGCCACCGCATTCTGAAAAAATATAGCCACCCGATTGGTAGCATTGGCCTGGTGAGGCGTTAAGCCCAAAGTCATTAACAGAGGTAAGGTGATAAGCGAACCACTACCAGCCAGTGTATTGATAAAACCGGCAAAGAGACCGGCGATAATAAGCAAGCTTGCGTTTAATAATGATATTTCCATTGTGCAAATGTATGATTTTCAAGTAAAACCTTTCATGCTCCCGGGGAACGTAAGCGCTCGAAATATTCGTAAGAGGATACGATCTTTATATACATCATGCTAGTAAAGATCGCATCCTATAAAATAACAAAAGCCGCTCTCTTTAGAAAACGGCTTAATGTCTTATACTAAATGTAAATCGCTATAAGCTATTAGCTATGGGCTTTTTTAGTAATCATCTAAATCACCAGCTCTATCAGCGAAGCGATCAAACTTCTATCAACTAATAGCTAAACTACCATGCAAACATAGGCTTGTCAGCCATCAATGCATTTACTTTTTTGCGTGTTTCAGCAATGGCTTCTTCATTATCGATGTTCGAAATTACTTCGTCGATCAAATTAACGATGGTACGCATTTCGTCTTCTTTTAAACCACGTGATGTGATAGCCGAAGTGCCTACACGAATACCTGATGTAGCAAATGGTGAGCGTGTATCAAATGGCACCATGTTTTTATTAATGGTAATGTCAGCTTTCACTAAAGTATTTTCTACTTTTTTACCCGAGATATCAGGGAACTTGGTACGAAGGTCAATCAACATTAAGTGGTTGTCGGTTCCGCCTGAGATGATTTTATAACCCAGCTTAATAAACTCATCAGCCATGGCCTGAGCGTTAGAGCGCACCTGATCTACGTATGTAGCGAAGTCATCAGATAAAGCCTCACCAAAAGCAACTGCTTTAGCTGCAATAACGTGCTCCAAAGGACCACCTTGCTGACCTGGGAATACTGCGAAATCCAATACAGCACTCATCATCTTCGTTTCACCCTTTGGCGTTTTGTATCCGAATGGGTTTTCGTAATCTTTACCCATCAAAATCATACCACCGCGAGGACCACGTAATGTTTTGTGAGTGGTTGTTGTAACAATGTGACAGTGCTCAACCGGGTTGTTCAAACGACCTTTGGCAATGCATCCTGCAGGGTGAGCCATGTCGCACAATAATAAAGCACCAATCTCGTCAGCTAAACGACGCATACGGGCATAATCCCACTCGCGCGAGTAAGCTGATGCACCTGCAATAATCATTTTTGGCTTGTGCTCGCGGGCAATGGCTTCCATCTCATCGTAATCAACCAATCCGGTATCTTCTTTAACGTGATAGCAAACCGGGTTGTAAGTTACACCTGAGAAGTTAACCGGCGAACCGTGTGTTAAGTGACCACCGTGTGCTAAATCCAAGCCCATAAATGTATCGCCCGGCTTTAAAACAGCGAAAAATACAGCTGCGTTAGCCTGAGCACCAGAGTGAGGCTGTACGTTGGCGTACTCAGCTCCAAATAACTCACAAGCGCGGTCAATGGCCAACTGCTCTGTTTGGTCTACTACCTGGCAACCACCATAGTAGCGTTTGCCCGGGTACCCTTCGGCATATTTGTTGGTTAAACATGAACCTTGAGCTTCCATTACCTGCTCACTTACAAAGTTCTCCGAAGCAATAAGCTCAATACCTTCCTTTTGGCGAGCATATTCTTTCTCAATCAGGTCGAAAATTACAGTATCTCTTTTCATCTTATTGATATAGTTGTTAAGATGTGAGTATTAAAACACAAGCCTGTGTTATCAATACCGACTAATTATGGTTATTTATTTAATATTTCTCATTTACTAAACCAGCCGTTGCCAATTTGCTACTGAATCATAAATGTTTTTGCACTTATTTTCAGAAGCTTAATTTTATCGGGGAACACAAATTTACGCGAACCAGCCGATAAAAAAAACATTGCAGTTTATAACTTTTTATGAGATGCAAAAATGATTTAAGGCAGAGTTGATATTATTCATGTGTTTTGGATTTGTTTTTAATGGGACACATGGAATTCACAATTCTAATTTGAGCAATTTCATTAGTTCTGTTAATTGCCCGTTTCATCTTTTACCTTGCAATGCTCATAAAAAGTATTGGGGGAGAAATACTTTGTTGAGAAGGATTCAAGCCAATGATTGACTGTTATTTTTTAGTTTTCTGTTTCTTGTTTTTAGTTAAAAGTCCAAAGCAAAAATCGGTGCTTCGTGCATTTTACTTCAGTTCACCTATTAATCAATTGAGCAACTCGACTATTCGACAATTTTAAAGAAGTCCGAAGCTTAAAGTCCGCAGTCCGTAGTCCGTAGTCCGAAGCAAAGAATACTCGTCGCTTAGTGCCTGATGCATGATTTTTAGTTTACCAGTTCATCAATTCATCAATTCCTCAGTTCGACAAATCGACAATTCATCAATTCGACATATTAATCATCCGAATAATGAATCAATACTCGTCGATAAACTGAGAATATCTTCGATTTAGAAACAAAGCCAAGATACTTGCCATCTTTTACAACCGGCAAGTTCCAGGCACTGGTATCTTCAAATTTACGCATCACTTTGTCCATGTTTTCGTCGATCTCAATCATGGCCGGCGGTAACGACATAAGCTCCTGTACCGTTGTTTCGTTATATAATTCGTTGTTAAACATTATTTCGCGAATATCATCCAACAGCACGATGCCTCTTAGTTCATCCCGATGGTTAACCACAGGAAAAATGTTTCGCTTGGACGTTGAGATGACTTTTACCAACTCACCCAATGTCATTTCCGGATAAATGCATTTAAAGTCGGTTTCAAGTACCTTTTCAAGGCGCATTAGAGTTAGTACTGCCTTGTCCTTATGGTGGGTAATCAATTCTCCTTTTTGTGCCAGGCGCTTGGTGTACAAGGAGTGTGGTTCAAAATACATAATGGTGAGGTAGGCAATGGTTGCCGTAATCATCAGCGGAATAAACAAACCATAGCCATTGGTGATTTCGGCAATTAAAAAGATGGCAGTTAAAGGGGCATGCATCACACCGGCCATCATACCGGCCATTCCCACCAGCGTAAAGTGCGATGACGGTACATTTGAAAAACCTAAGGTATTAATGATTTTCGCAAACAGGTAGCCGGTTACACCGCCCATAAAAAGTGTTGGCGCAAAAATACCTCCAATACCACCACTGGCTGTTGTGGTTGCTGTTGCAAACACTTTAAAGATAATCAACAGCACCAGAAAGGCGATTAATGCCCAGGCATTTTCGTGCCAGCCATAAAAGAAACTTTCGCCCATCACCGATTGACTATCGCCATTTAATAAGGCAATAATGGTTTGGTAACCTTCACCATATAAAGGCGGAAATAAGAAGATAAGTAAACTCAGGGATAAACCACCGATAATCCATTTGGCAAAAGGGTTTTTTAACTTCCCGAATTGCTTCTCGGTATTCATCACTCCCCTTGTAAAATACAGTGATATAAAACCTGCAATTATTCCAAGCAGCACATAGTAAGGAATATTATTCAGGTGAAATGGTGCTTCGAGTACAAAGGCAAATTCGGCTCCTTTACCCAGAAAAAAGTAGGCAATGGTTGACGCCGTAATGGCCGATATTAAAAGTGGAATAATGGATGCCATGGTCAAATCCAGCATCATTACTTCCAGGGTAAAAACCAATCCGGCAATGGGCGCCTTAAAGATACCGGCTATCGCTCCGGCTGCCCCGCAACCCATTAGTAAAATAATGGTTTTGTAGTTCATCCTGAATAAACGTCCCAGTGTTGATCCAATGGAGGCACCTGTTAGTACAATAGGAGCCTCGGCTCCAACCGATCCACCAAAACCAATGGTGAAGGTACTGGTTAGTATAGATGAGTAATTGTTATGACTTTTAATGTGCCCACCTCGTTTGGATATGGCGTAAAGAATTTTACTAACGCCATGCCCCAGGCTATCCTTGATAAAAAACTTAATAATTAGAATGGTAATCAATATACCAATCATTGGATAAGCCAGATATAAATAATTACGGCTTTCAAGCGTAAAGTTCTCGGTTAACAGGTGGTGTGTAAAATGAACCGTATTTTTAAGAATAACGGCCGCCAATCCACTAAAAACACCTACCAACAGGCTTAAAAGAAGAATAAAGTGTTTTTGACTAATGTTTTTAACTCGCCAAATTAGGATTTTACCAATGATCCGATTGATTTTGCTCATAACGCGCACAAAAGTAATACAAATAAAGGGAGTAGGGCTTGGCGAAGTTTATTTTTAACGAATCTTAAGAATGGCGATATTTTAAATGTCGGGCTATAAAAAGAAAAGGGAGCCTTGGCTCCCTCTTAAGTGTATTTTTTAGTATCGCCAATCTACATTTTTGGTTCAATTTCGGCCCAGTTTTCTTTACGGGCTATGCGGCTAACCTGCATTTCGCTAACGCAGAAAAGTTTGGCAATCAGGTTTTGCTTTACGCCTTTTTCGAGCATGCCTTTTATAACGGCCACATCATTTTTCGACAGCTTTGAACTGGTAACTACCTTGCCGGCTTTTTTCCGGGCTTCCTGCAGCACCTTGTGCATGCGCTTATAACTTTCAGCTTTGGTAACCCATTGAAGATTGGTGAAGTAGTTGTTTTGCTTGTTCCAGTCGAGGTGAATAACCACATCCTGGTCTTCTGCCGTTTTATCGACAAAATACTCAGCCGTTAGTTTATGCACCAGATACGACTTCTTTTGGCCTTGTACACGCAGGCTTACATTGAAGAAACCTTTTATGTTGCCCAATTTAACAATGCGACCGTTTATTTTATCGTAACAATAACTTTTAATACGGCCATAATTGCTGATTTCATATCTCTTATCAGTAAAAGTAAGCTCCTTCCATTGTTCGTCCTCAATCTTACGGAGTTTGCGTTCGTTCATGTTTGGTTTCATTGTACTTTTAGGTTATAGGTTGAAATGCTCAGAATAGTGACATCTGATACATTTATATATACTACTTTTCTCAGAGAGTAAGTTAATGAATTCTACATACTGCTAAAAAGTAACAGCAAAAATATGAAAAAGGATCAGGCAATTCAATATATTGCTGACTTTTAGTGTTGTTAAAAAAAGTTAAGTTGTGTATAACTAACGTTATTGGCGGCAAAGCAGCATTTATACTTTTTAAAATTATTTCCACATTTTAATATCTTTGCCACCTAAAACAGCTATGACAATGTCGTTAGGTATAGATGATAAAGAACTGGATAAGTTTATTTTAGTTGGTGATCGAATACTACTAAAGCCACGCACGCCGCAGAGCAAAACCAAATCAGGTTTGTATTTGCCACCAAGTGTGCAGGAAAAAGAGAAAGTTTATAGCGGATACATTGTTAAGGTAGGACCAGGTTATCCCATTCCGGCAGCATCGGATGAAGATGAAACCTGGAAAAAGAATGATGAGAAAGTAAAATATGTACCCCTGCAGCCTAAAGAAGGTGATTTGGCTGTTTATCTTCAAAGCGGTGGTTACGAAATTGAATATAAGAAGGAAAAATATGTTATTGTGTCACAATCATCAGTGTTGATGGTGATTCGTGATGAAGGCCTGTTTGAATAAAGGAGCGATTATGATGGGGGAAAAGATTATCACCAACAAAGCCAATTATTGGAAAGAAAGTAACGGACCAATCTGGGCTTTGGCACCAATGGAGGATGTTACCGACACGGTTTTTCGTGAAGTAGTGCTGCGTTTATCCAGTCCGGGTAACTTGCATTTATTGTTTAGCGAATTTTTATCGACGGATGGATTTTGTCATCCGGTTGGGAAAGATAAAGTGGTGCACCGCTTTACTGTTAACGCCAGCGAGCTAGAGCTTGCAAAAAAGGACAATGTAAAGTTGGTTGCACAGATATGGGGTACCGATCCGGAGAAGTTCTATAAGACAGCTAAATACATAGCGGAAGAAACCGTATTTGACGGCATTGACATTAACATGGGCTGCCCGATGAAAAACATCATCAAAAAAGGAGCTTGCTCTGCTTTAATTAATACCCCCGAGTTAGCCCGTGAAATCATAACGGCCGTTCATGAAGCAACCGATTTGCCTTTAAGTGTTAAAACCCGGGTTGGTTTTAAATCAGTTGTGACCGAACCATGGATATCTAATTTATTGCAATCGGAAGCTGATGCCGTAATTGTACATGGCCGAATTCAGAAAATGATGTCGGAAGGCGAAGCGGATTGGAATGAGATTGGTAAATCTGTTCAATTACGAAATCAGATAAATCCGGACATTAAACTGTTGGGTAACGGCGATGTAATGTCGATAGAGGAATCACTAGATAAGGTGATGGAATATGGTGTTGATGGGGTGATGATTGGCCGTGGTATCTTCCACAATCCATGGTTTTACAATCCTTCTTATATCCCAAAGATGGAAGAGCGCATTGAAGCCCTGCGATTACATGCCGGACTGTATGCCAGTACCTGGCAAGGTGTAAAGCCCTGGGCCATTCTTAAACGCTTCTTTAAGATATATACCAATAGTTTTCCGGGCGCTGTGCAGTTGCGTGCTCAATTAATGGAAACAAATGGTTTTGATGAGGTGGAAGCTATTCTTAACAACTTTCTGATCGAACAAGAGCAACGACGTTTGGCAAAAGAAAGTGAGTAGATTGTTGAATCGTCGAATCGCTTAACTGGTAAGATTGTCGAATTGGATAATAGTTAAACTGAAGTAAATGCCCCCGGCACTATGCATTGTGCACTATTTTCTCTTTGGACTTCTTAAAATAGTCGAATCGTCGAATTGCTCAATCGTCGAATAGTTAAGGAAGGCCCCTTGTACTATGCACAAAGCACTAATCTTTACTCTGAAAACATTTTTAATTGGTTACGATAAGCGGTAAAGGCATTGGCTCTGGAAATAAACCCCAGGTATTTGCCTTTATCAATTACGGCGATGTTAAAGCGACTGGATTTACGAAACATTTCAACCAAATCTTCCATGTTGTCATCCGGACTAATGTAATATTCGGGCATGTACATAAGGTCTTTCACCAGGGTTGTATCATATAACTCTGGTTTGAAAATGATTTTGCGGATATCGTCCATTTTAATCATGCCATGTAATTGTCCCTCATCATCCACAACCGGAAACAGGTTTCGATGCGCTTCTGAAATGATTTCAACTAAATCGCCCAGCGTGGCATTAGGTTTTACCTTGGCAAAATCTGTTTCAATCAGGTTTTTTACTTCCATCATGGTCAAAACAGCATGGTCTTTATCGTGCGTAATCAATTCTCTTCGTCGGGCTAGCTGATGGGTATAAACCGAATGCTTTTCAAAAGTTTTTGTGGTGGCAAAAGAAGCGGTTGCTGTTATCATTAATGGCAGGAACATTTCGTATCCACCTGACAGGTCGGCAATCAGGAAGATACCTGTCAATGGTGCCTGCAACACTCCTGCAATTAGGCCCGCCATACCAATTAAGGCAAAATTTGGTGTGTGTAACTGGTGAAACCCCAATTTATTAACGATGGTGGCAAATAACAAACCGGTATTGGCGCCCATAAATAGTGTTGGGGCAAATATTCCGCCAACACCGCCACTTCCAAAAGTTAAAGAAGCGGCTACCACCTTCAGTAAAATAATAATACTCAGTAAGGACACCATGGCGGCAAAATTATCGGTTAAGAAAGCGAGAATTGAGCCATCGAAAACATGGCTGGCATCGCCTGCCAACGCCTGGTTAATAAATTCATATCCTTCACCATATAAAGATGGGAAAAAGAACAGTAAGGTTCCAAGTAATAAACTACCTACCAGCAGCCGAATGCGACTTTTGTTAAATTTCTCAAACCAATTCTCGATCAAAATATAAACACGCGTAAAATACGTTGCTACAAAGCCGGCAATAATTCCAAGAGCGACATAATATGCCAAATCTTTTAATTCATAGGTTTGAGTTACATCAAAGGGATAAACAACCTCTTGTCCCATAAATAAATAAGATGTGACCACAGCAGATATGGAAGCCATTAGTATTGGAACGAGCGATGCCAGTGTTAAATCCAGCATTATAACCTCGAGTGCAAACACGATGGCCGCAATGGGTGCTTTAAAAATGGCTGCCATGGCTCCTGCACAGGCACAGCCCAGTAATAGTTTTATCTGGCGGTAATTCAGTCGGAATAACTGACCGATATTACTGCCAATGGCCGCTCCGGTTGATACGGTTGGTCCCTCTAATCCAACACTTCCACCAAAACCAACTGTTAAGGCACTGGTAACGATGGACGAAAACATATTGTGCCGGTTCATTTGTCCCTGATTCTTCGATATGGCATATAGTACATTGGGAATACCGTGTCGAACAGGACGTTTAATGACGTATTTAATAAAAAGAATGGACAGAAAAATCCCAATAGAAGGGGTGATCAGGTATAAATACCCTTTGCTGCTTTGAGTTAGCTGATGGACTAATTCACTGATGAAATGTACAGAGTTTTTTATAATCACCGCTGCTAATCCGGCACCAATACCAACTAAAATGCTTAAGATCATCATAAACTGGCGGTTGCTGACATGTCTTAAGCGCCAAACTAAAAATTGTCGGAATAAAGATTTTCGATTCATGGATTAGATTTCTAAAAGCAAGGTAACAAAAAAACTAGATTTCAAGGGTAAAGTGCTAAACTATGCAATGTTCGAATACCTATAAATGAGCAATGTCATAAGGCGCGAATGGTCGGATTATTTAAAACAGAATCGAATATTATGTGCGAAAGTTTAAACTATTTAATAGGCACTGTGTTTAAACATGTAGATAAATAATTCAACAAATGAATCGATTTTTACTATTCTTTTTAATAATACTTTTTTCAAGCACAGTTGAAGCTCAAAAGGGAAGTTTAATAGGCTTGGTTAAGGATGCTTATACCAATGAGCCAATACCTTTTGTTAATGTTTTGGTTTATGAAACAACAAATGGAACCATTACAGATACGCTGGGTCGCTTTGAGTTAAAAGATATACCAGTTGGCTTTGTTCGCGTTCAATTATCATCTTTGGGTTATAAGCCATTGATTACCGAGGAAATAAATATTTCGCAGATAAGACGAAATTACATTGAATTATCCATGGAGAGCTCCTCTGAAACACTGGATGAGGTTCAGATAACGGCATCGCCTTTTGTTGTTAAGGCCGAAGCACCGGTTTCACTCCGGCGAATAGGTATTGATCAGATTGAAAAAAGCGCAGGTGCTAACCGCGATATATCTAAGGTACTACAATCATTTCCGGGAGTAGGGAGCGCTAATTCTTTTCGTAACGATTTGTTTGTGCGAGGCGGTGGCCCATCGGAGAATCGTTTTTTTATCGATGGCATCGAAATACCGAATTTGAACCACTTTGCTACACAAGGAGCTTCCGGCGGACCGGTTGGTATTTTAAACGTTGATTTTATTCGCGAAGTGGACTTCTACTCCAGTGCTTTCCCTGTTTCAAAAGGTAACGCACTCAGTTCGGTATTTGAATTTAAGCAAATTGATGTGCGAGATGAAACCCCTCACTTTAAGGGTACTGTTGGTGCTTCGGAAATATCACTAACATCCACGGCTGCTTTGAGTGATAAAACCGGCATGATTGCTTCGGTTCGTCGATCTTACCTGCAGTTTTTATTTGACGCCTTGGGTCTGCCTTTTTTACCAACTTTTACCGATTTTCAGTTTAAAACCAAAACACGTATCGACGCAAAAAATGAAATTACATTTTTGGGAGTGGGGGCCATCGATCGCTTTAAATTGAATAAGGATGCCGAGCCAACCGAGGAGAATAATTATATTTTAGATTATCTGCCGGTTAATAATCAATGGAACTATACCATTGGTACAGCTTATAAACATTACTTTGGGCGGAGTTATTTATCGATGTTTTTAAGTCGTAATCACCTGTATAACGAAGCTATTAAATACCAGGATAATGTTGAAACGCCTGAGAATTTGCTGACAGATTATTCTTCGGATGAAATTGAAAACAAATTCAGGATGGAGTATACGGCTCGGCCCAATGACTTTACCATTAATATTGGTGCCGGAACTCAGTACGTGCAGTATTTTAATGATACTTACAACAAAGTGTTTCAGAATGATGTGCCAACGGTGATTGATTATTCCTCGGAGTTGGATTTTGTAAAGTGGTCGGTTTTTGGATCGGTGTCACATCCCTTTTTTAATAATCGCCTGACTTTATCAGCTGGTGTTCGTATGGACGCCAATAGCTACTCTTCACAAATGAATAATCTGCTGGATCAGTTTAGTCCTAGGTTTGCTGCGTCTTATATGCTATTGCCTGATGTTTACTTTAATTTTAATGTGGGCCGCTATTATCAAAGCCCGGCTTATACAACCATGGGGTATAGAAGCAATGAGGGGGAACTGGTTAACAAAAGCAATGGATTAAAGTATCTGCAATCGGATCATCTGGTGGCAGGTTTAGAGTTCAGACCTGATAAACGAACCCGAATAACGCTTGAAGGATTTTATAAAGAATACGATGACTATCCTTTTTCAGTAAGAGATTCGATTTCAATGGCCAGTAAAGGTGGGGATTTTGGAATCTTTGGCGATGAAGAAGTTACTTCTACTAGCCGGGGGAAGGCTTATGGTGCTGAACTTCTGGTAAGAACCCGTACCAATAAAAATTTAAATCTGATTGCCGCCTACACCTATGTAAGAAGTGAATTTACCAATTGGGAAGATGCTTTTGTACCTTCATCGTGGGATAGTCGCCATCTGTTTACTTTCACAGCCAATAAAGGATTGGGTAAAAACTGGGATATTGGTCTTAAGTGGCGATTTGTAGGTGGCCTGCCTTATACGCCATACGATCGAAATAAATCAGAGTTGGTATTGGCTTGGGATGCCCAAAACAGACAATATCTCGATTATTCGCAGTTTAATACTAAGCGATTAGATAGTTTTCATCAGTTGGATCTGCGCATCGACAAAGCCTGGTATCTTAAGAAGATGACTCTCGGTTTTTATATTGATATTCAAAACCTCTACAACCAAACAGCTAATCAGGCTCCGGAACTAATACAGATGTTGGACGACAATGGGCAGGCCATAGTTGTTAATCCCGGCGATCCTATTGATGAACAGCGTTATGCTTTAAAGGAATTAAATATGAGCTCAGGAACAGTTTTGCCAACAATTGGCTTAATGATAGAGTTCTAAAGGTAGTTAGTTAGTTAGTTAGTTAGTTAGTTAGTTAGTTAGGCAATAGTCTAGTGCCTTTAGTCTGCAATCGTATACCTTTATAAAAAGCAAGTAACAATTACCTAATATTGGCAACAAAGTGTATTTTAGTCTTTGTATGATTGTTGGTAATTAAAATTCATCGAGATTCCTATTTGGTAAGAGAAAGAAAATTTAATCATGATAAAATATAAAATCGATAGTGCGCTGGAGCAGTCTTTTATTGTTTATCGGATGCGTAATCTTGCTTCTTTCAGGTAATGAGCTACTATTGATTCCGGTGTTTGGTTTGTCTGTATTTCCGGCTGGAACCTTGGTTGCCTGGCTGGGATTTGTTTTTTTGGCTATCCTGTGTTTTCCATTTACCCCGATCTTTAAGCTACATCAAATAAGCGCATATTTTGCCGTTTTTAATGCATTGATATGGGGTATTGTAAGTTATGTGTTTGCTGGTAACTGGCAATTCGAGTTCAGTAATGAATCAACAGATTTTATAGGGAGCCCAGAGGCATTTACATGGTTTAAATTTTACAGTTTAATTACATTTTTATTCCCGATATTTACAACTTTAGTTTTTAAGCTAATCAAGCTATTTAAGAAAATAGACAGATAGTTGAATCTTATTTATTACAAATGGATATAGTGATTATTGGTTCCGGAAATGTTGCCACACATTTGAGTCAGGCATTATTTGCACAAAAGCATGTAATTAAACAGGTGTACAGTCGCTCTTTAGCAAATGCCAATGATTTGGCTCAGAAAGTAGGGGCCGAGCCAATAAATAATTTCAAGGAATTGCTATCGGATGCAGAATTGTACATCATTTCGGTAAAAGACGACGCCATTCAATATGTGGTTAAATCAATGCCCGATCTAAAAGGAATTGTAACTCATACCGCTGGTAGTATCGGTCTTGAAGTGTTGGATAAATTTAGCAACTCCGGGGTTTTTTATCCCTTTCAAACCTTTACCAAGCATAGTGATGTTGACTTTAGCCAAGTACCTGTTTTAATTGAGTCGAACAACAATGCTCACACAACTTTATTAATGGATTTGGCCAGACAAATAAGCGAGCACGTTATTGAAGCCAGTTCGAAGCAAAGAGGCGATTTACATATTGCTGCTGTTTTTGCTTGTAACTTTGTTAATCACATGTATCGATTGGCCGAAGAAACTTTAAATGACAGCGGCTTGTCCTTTGAATTATTAAAACCATTAATTGCAGAAACAGCTAACAAAGTAAAGCAATTGTCTCCTTCGCAAACGCAAACCGGACCGGCGTCGCGTAATGATCAACAGATTATTTCAAAACACATAAATGCGTTATTGGATAAACCAGAACATCACGAAGTTTATCAATTGTTGACCAACAGTATTCTTAAAAGAATTTAGAGGTTTTGAGCTAATATATCCGCTATGTGAATGGTTTTAATTGGTAAATTCTGTGCATTGATATAGCTCTGGATATTTATCAGGCACGATGCTTCTGAGGAAACAATGTACTCGGCTCCTGTTGACAGGGCATGCTCAACTTTTTGCTCAGTCATGGCTGTTGAAATTGGAGCATATTTTACCATAAATGTTCCGCCAAATCCACAACATTGATCGCGCTTGGGCATCTCAATCAGTTCAAGACCTTCAACATTAGTCAATAACTGGCGGGGTTCATCTTTCAATCCATATTCCCTTAATGCCGAACAGGCATCGTGATAGGTAATTTTATGGGGAAACCGAGCTTCAAAATCATCAACTTCGAGATGATTCACTAAAAAATCACAGAGCTCGATAGTGTTTCTTTTTAATCGTTCGGCATGTGGCGTACTAATAAGATTGCAATAGTGGTTTCTGATGTAGGCGGCACAAGAGGCGGATGGGGTAATAATCGGCCGATCATGGGGAAAATCAGCAAGAAATTTTTCGGCTAGTTTGGTAGCATGTTTAACATCGCCTCCATTAAATAATGGTTGCCCACAGCAGGTTTGATTAGGATTGTAATTAACATCACAACCGGCTTTTTCCAACAGTTTAATAGTGCTCCAGGCCGTATCCGGATACATCTGATCAATAAAGCAAGGGACAAATAAATCGACGAGCATGATTTCTATTTAGAACTTCAAAGTTAAGAAACCATTTAGAATTTGATTTCATTTCGCAAGGTCAATAAGTTTCTTGGTTATTTCAGACTAATAGGCTGGTGGAATTGCTTTCGAGTGAAAGTGCTGGTAAATTCTTCTGATTAAAGGATGTTAACAAAAAACAAATAGTCTCAAATGTTCAAAAATTGGCATGGAAAGTGGAATTAATGAGCTGGAAATTAATTAATAATCGCATCTTTTTGTAACAGAAATGCATGGTTGTGCGTTGAAGTCTTAAGGGTGGAAAAGATTATGTCGGATGAAAAAGTATATAAAATACTTGTTAGAGGATTTAGAAGATCTAAAAGTAAAATCAAATGAAAACCTTGATCGTTTTTTTAATAAAACGGAGGCATCAGATTTGGACTTGTACCACAATGATGATCATAGTGGTGTGAAAGTAGAAGATCTTATTGGGATGGAGCAAATTTATTTTCCAAACATCGATTACCTGAATGATTTGGAAACTGATGCTTTAGTCAGAAGTCTTCACAGTGTTTACATCGCGCATGGTCTAAATCCTATTTTTGAAAAGTGTGTAACCAATCGTATCAAATACGGTCACCTTCGAAATGGACTTCGCTTACAGGTATTCCCAATTAGCAAACAAATTGTGGACCTGGAAATGTGCGATTATTTGCCACAATATTGTCCATTATTCGATTTATGTTCGAGCTACAACGAGCATAACGTTTGCTGTGATTTTAAACGAAGAGCATAAAATGACTTGGCTTTTTAAGCTTTATTAGTTTTAGAATTATTATAAATAGTATCTATTATCATTCATAATAACTTTGGAATATTATTTTAGTAAATTCGATTTTCTGTCGAAAAAACCTAATTAAATATTCTAAAATTATGAGAAAGCTAAAGGCGCACGTCGCCCTGATTGTAATTGTTTTTCAATTTTACTGCATTGGTAATGCTCAGGTTAGTGAGCAAACCATCAAAGATCATGTTTACTACCTGGCCTCCGAAGAATTAAATGGTCGCATTGCCGGGACCGAAGAGGGGCGAAAGGCAGCCGAATATATTGTTGACGAACTGAAATCTAATAGTTTAACTGTTTTTTCAGATTCCGGCCAATATTATCAGGATTTTACCCATAGCAATGATGTAAAAAAGCCATCGTTAATTATAACAGATCAAGATAGTTTTGCCGTTGTGCACATCAATAAGATGATGCATTTTAATAAGAGAAAGCCAATCCGGTTTATAACACAGCAACAGCAGCTTGATTGTTTAAGTGATTCGGGTGCTTATGTTATTGTTAATGCTGAGAAATTTGATGAAGGCATGCAACTAATTAAAAATTTGCATTTACAAAATGGAGGAAGTAATGGTTATGTTCTGGTTTTACCTGATAAGAAAAACAGAAGTTATCGCATCGGCTTAAAACATCTTAAAAAAGCAGATAATACACATGAAGTATTCGTAATTACCAACTACTTGAAATATGCGAGGGATAAAGAAGACTGTGAGTCTTATTTGAAGGAATTTGAGCATTTAAATATTTTAGTGGCTAATCAAAAACGTTTTAAGGCGAAGGCTGAACCGATGCTCATGAATGAGCAGAATTTGATTTTGGAAGAAGACAAAGACTCCCTGATAGTTAACCATTATCGCAATGTTATTGCCAAAATAGAAGGGAAACAAACTGGGAAACCAGCCATTGTATTTTGCGCTCATTACGATCATGTTGATTCAACAGCAGCACGAAGAACCAAGACTATAGCGGAAACTGATTATTACCCAGGGGCCGATGATAATGCATCAGGTACAGCGGCAGTGATCGAAATCGCTAAGCAATTAAAAAAAGGTAATTATCAGCCACAGCAAGATGTGTATTTCTGTTTGTTCGATGCTGAAGAACAGGGTTTATATGGTTCGCGTCATTTTGCCAAAAATATAGATCAAGATGTCGATTTAGTGATTAATATGGACATGATTGGCCGTAATAAAAAAGACCGTAAGCGTTGCGACAATATCATTTTTGCTAAAGGGCAAGGCAAAACAGGTAAAGATTTTATAAAAGGCTTTGATAAATATTGCCGGGAAAATGCGGAATCGCTGAAAATACGACGTTACGATATGGAGCTGATGCTTTTATTAATGGGCTATCCGTCAGATCAGGCCAGTTTCAGACCCGATTCAGATACCTCGGTTTTTTATACGGGTTTGCACAAAGATTACCACACGCATAATGATACGCCAGATAAAATCAACTATAAAAAACTAACCGAGTACATCAATATGATGAGTGGGTATTTAATGAGCAGGTAGAAAGGGGAGCAAAGACGGAAGACCGGAGACAGAAGATAGAGGGCCGGATTTGAGCAAGTGATTTTACTGCTCAAATTCGGCTTTTATGTTGTAATAAACGAAAATCATTCTTACCGTTTATAAAATGAGTCTTTGACCCGATAAAATCAATAATTAATGATATAAAGTCATTATTTGATGTGATAAAATGAATCTTTAAGTCAAAGAAATCAATGTTTTGACTTATAAAATCGTAGTCCAGCAAAATAAAATGACTGTTTCAAATTATAAACTCATATTTTATCAAAATAAAATCAATAATTGTCGATATGATGTCAGTTTCTGACATTACAAAAAGACTCTCTAACTTTTGAATTTTAAAAATAGGGGTAGGTAGATGATTATGGCGATTAAAGAAATAATTAAACCACCCATGGCGCCAACGGCAAAAGCAAACCAAAATACTTCCTTTTTATCCCCAACTATAAAAGGAATCAAACCAAGAACCGTTGAAAGAATCGTCAGAGAGATAGCCGTTATATTGTGATTAAAGGCCTTTAGGAATAGCGATAAAGAGGGTGGCTTGTTGAGGTGAGTTGTTAACTTATTAAAATCGTTGATAATATAAATGGCGGCATTAACCACCAGGCCACTCAAAAGAATAAAGGAAGCGAATCCTCCCTGGTCGAAGTTAAAATCGAACAAATAAAAAGTCAGAAAAACCCCAATGAAAGATAGAGGAATCAGACAAATCACTATGAGCGGTTGCGCCAATGATTCGAACAAAATGGCGGTAATAAAGTAAATAATAGCCACCACCAAAACTAACAGCCAATATTGTTTTTTTTCTTTGTTATCCCAGCTCCACCACTTATCTTCTGTTTTTTTGACCTTGTATCCCAAGGGTAATGTTTTGTTAAATGATTCGATGGTTTTTTCCTGGTATCGCTTAGCCAGCTTGCCCGGGCCAATAAAGTTGTAGTTAATAAACATCTGATAAACCTGGTTCTTTTTATAAATTACCTGGCCACTTTGTTTTTTGGTGATTTTACCGGCATTGGAGAGTTTTGTATAACCTTTTGTGTTGCGAACCGGAATATTATAAAACTGCCATCGGTTATACTTTAAATTGTCCGACGATTTTAAAACCACATTTTGCAGCTCTGAATCGTTATAATAGGGTTTAAGATATCCGGAATAAAGTTGTGTGAAAAAGGAGTTGGTATAATCGCGATAACTCATATTGGAATAAGCGAGTTTGTTTTTATCCACATCCAGATTGTACTCAATGCGAATAGTGGAGCGCCAGCTTTCTGAGCTGGTTATTTCGGTGTTTTCAACGCGTTGATTTTTTAAGAGAATACCTTCCAGACTTTTTGCATAATGGTATAGTTGGTCGTAATTGTAGCCAGTTAATAAAATATGGCTATCTCTTTGTCCCAGATGTAATGCATTCGAAAAGGCATCGCCAACGCCATAGATGCGCCAATCCATTCCGCCTAAAGATTGGGCTTTTGATTCAATTTGCTCTTTTAAATAAAATGGGAATGCTGTGTTTTCGGCTGTTTTATTAAATAAGATGTTGATGGATGCGTACTTGTAGCTATTGATTCTGGTTTCAAATTGTTCAATTTCCTCAAACTGGCTGATGTATTGTTCCATCTTACGGATGGATTGGTTGAGTTGATGAATGGTACAACCTTCAGGCATCCTGCCATACACAAATAATGTGGTTCGGCCCGGTTCAGAATAAAAACTACCCTCAATTACATGTTCTGTAAATAGCCTTAAACTACCACCAAACAGTTTATTTAATACGGGTCTGATTTGTGTGGTAAAGTGTTTGCTGCCAAGTGTCTTATTGTAGTAATCCGCCAGTTTCGATTCGCTTTTTATTTCGTTGGGAAGATGACCAATTGGAATTCCAAAACCAAGAATTGCCAGCAGTATAAAAGCCCACTTTAAACGTTTACCAAAGTTGATTAGGTGACAGTAGAATTGGTTAGCCTGGCTAATAGCCCGAAGTGTTTTTACTGAAAGCGTTTTAATTTGATTTTTAACCAGACGCTCCATTAAAGCAGGGACTAAAAGCAAAGCAACCACCAGTGAAATACTGAAGTTGATGAACATCACATAGGTGAAATCGAGCAGCAGGAGTTTTTGATTTTCCTTGAGGAAAAAAACAATAGACAGGGCACCCAATGTGGTTAATGTGGCAGCCAGCAAAGCAATAAAGATGCGTAAGCCTTTTTTTTGCTGCAAATGACTGACCATAATGATGCTGTTGTCGATAATGATTCCAAACGAAACAGTTATGCCGGCCAGTGAGTAAATGTGTATTTCGACCTTGAACAGGTAGTAAAAGATAACAGAGATAAGCAGGTTGGCCGTTAATGAAATAAACAGAACGGCAAGAATTCGCAAAGAGCGGCTGACAATGACCACAAATATCAAAAGTATAAGCAGTGAAAGGATGGTACGAAAAGCAATCTTATTCAATTCTTCGGTAATATATTGAGTCGAATCGTAGCTTACTTTTATAGAATATTCCAACGGTAGATTGTTTTCGAGGAACTTTAATTGCTTTTGTATTTGCCTGGCAATCCTTATCTGGTTTTCGTCTTTGGCTGTGCCGATAACGATGTTAAGGGCGTTTTTGCCATTAATACGATAGTATGATGAAGGCGCTTGCTCTTTATATTTAATCGTCGCCACATCGGAAAGGCGTATTACTCGTCCGGCACGATTGACAATTGGTAATCGCCCCCAATCTTGCGGATGAACAGCTTGTGTAGATGAGAGTAGAGGAACCAAGGCATTGGAGGCATCCAAATGGTTACCCAAAAATTGTTGCTCTCCTAATTGGTTAATCGTTGCTTTAATATCGTCGGGACTGATATTGTAGTTCTTCAATAATGCTGGTTGGTAACAAATTTCCCATTGCATGGGCGTGGCTCCATAAATTGAAATATCAGAGATGCCTTTAACCTTTAATAAGCCTGGCTTAATAATTTTTTCTGTCTCTTTTTTTATTTCACGGGTCGAAGCACTGGCATTAATGGTTAGTACCATAAAAGTGGCGGATTGCCCTTGCTCAGCTGAGTTTGTGTAAATTTCGGGTGTGCTCATTTGCCTGGGCAGATGATGACGAAGCTGCCGAAGCATTGAAGAAACTTCATAACGCTTTTCGTTGATGTCAACTGATTTATCAAATAAAAGCAGTACACGTCCACTGCCTAAATCAGAGTAGGATTCGATTGATTTTATCTGACCAATCTTGCTTAAAAGTCCTTCAATTTTAGTGGCCTCCTGTTCAATCACTTTGGGCGAAGCGTTGGGCCAGGCATAACGAACTTCCAGTTGGGGTAAATCCCTACCGGGCTTGTAACGTATATTTAGCAAGGGTGTAAACGCCAGTCCAATTATCATGAGGGCCAGAAAAACAACAATGATAGAAAAGGAAGAGAATTTCGTTTTATGTGAAGAATATATTTGCACGTTTGTTTTTAAGTGGTATTGAGAAAATGCTTGTAATTAATTGGTTTGAAATTGTTTTTTGTTTTTATAAAGCAGGTAATACATCAACGGGATAAAATACAAACTGACCAGTGTTCCTAAGGTCATGCCTCCTATCACAGCCAAAGCCAGTGGTTGCTGCAATTCGGCTCCCAATCCTTTTTGAAAGAGAAAAGGTAGCATAGCCAGAATAGTGGTTAAGCTAGTCATAATAATGGGTTTTAGTCGTTTGTGACCGGCCATTAAAATAGCACGGAGCAATGAATGACCGTTTTGAATTAACTTATTGATGGTATCAATTTTGAGGATAGAATCGTTAATGATAATGCCTGACATAACAATGATACCAATGGCGGACATAATGTTTAGTCCGGCACCATACAGCTTTAAGGCAACAAAGGCACCAAACAAATCAATGGGCACTTCCAGTAAAACAATAAAGGGTAGCGTGAACGATTCAAACTGGGCAGCCAGTATAAAATAGAGTAATAATAAGCTAAGCCCGATTATTAGGGTGAGCTGTTTTAACATTTGCCGATCCGACAAGAGAGCCCCTTTAAAGTAAACATTAAAAGCATCGTGCCTGGATACTGTTTCTTTTACCTGCTGTGTTACCTCTTCCAAATCATCATTATCTATGGAAAATCCGAGGGGGAAATATTCATTTTCCTTACCTGCCACAATGTTTTTTAAACCGATGGTATTACTTATTTTTATCAGACCCGATAAGGGAATTTTCTGTTTGTTTTTATTGGGGATGGAACTGTTTTTAATAATCTCATATACCGATTGGTAGTTGTTTCCAATGTTAACAGGCACATAAATATTATTGCCATTGATTGAAAAAACGGTGATGACATTAAACGCACTTTTTATTTCGCGGTAAAGCTGCTCATGGTCAATTCCATAAAATAGCAGTTTTTCCGGGTTCGACTCCAACAGCATTATCTTTCGGCTGATGAGTTTTGATTCTATTTCGTCTGAATAGGCCTTGTCCAATTCCCCGAGTAAGCTCCTTAGGTCAGTCAGGTAATTCTGAGAGTTGGGATTTATATGCGTCAGGCAGGCTATCAAGGGGGCATCAGTCCCTCCAAATGTCAGGTTGAATAGGTTCTGCGATTCCTTAAACGCATAATCTGCTTCAGGATAATTATTATCCAGGTTCTCTTTTATTTCTTTGATAACATCAAACAAGGCCGCTGTGGAATGGGCCTTCAGAAAAATTGTATTTTGACTGCTGCCTGCATTGTTATCTTTGTTTATCAAGTATTGTTGTTCTCCTGCTTCTTCAATTATCGTTATCGAATCTGTTTGCAATGATGATAACAAGGTTTTCGTTCGCTTATTGTTTTCTTTGAGTGTGATTGCCTGATTCCAGTCTATTTGAAGAATTGTGGCATCCTGGCTGACTTTTGGAAATTTAGAAACATCTAAATAGTGAGTAAGAAATAGAGCCGAACCAACCAATGCAAGCACCATTAACAAAGAAGCAAATTGGTGACGCAATACAAATCTCAATCCTTTTTCGTACCACCTGAAATAGCCAGCCATGCTATTATTAGAAGGCTGATTGGGGGTGTTGTTGAGGTGTATCAATCGATAGAGAGTGGGAAGTAATACGATAGATACTATGAGCGAAATGCTTAATCCAATGGTGATGGCAATGGCCTGGTCGAAGAAGAGCGAACCTGCCATGCCTTTCATGAATATTAAGGGAATAAATACGGCACAGGTGGTCAATACCGAGCTTATCAATGGACTTATTACCTCATTGGTACCACTGATGCAGACCTGGTCTAAGAGGGCACGATTTTGTCGATGTTGGGTAATGTTATCAATAACGATAATCGAGTTATCAATCATCATTCCAACACCAAGAATTAATCCTGACAGGGAGATGATATTTATGGTGAGGCCAAACAAGTAGAAAAAAAATAATGAAAGCAGCAGTGATACGGGAATACTAATGCCAATCAGCCATGGCGCTTTTCGTTCTTTCAAAAACAGGAACATTACGGCGAATGCCAGAATTCCGCCAATAATAAGGCTTTGGCTAAGGTTGTTAATAGAATACTCCAAAAGCATGGATTGGTCTCGTGATATTTTGAATTCTAACTCCGGATAATCGGTTTTAAAATGATGAATAAGTTTATTCAGCTCTTCTTTCAAAGAGGATATTTGGGCATCTGATTGCTTGATTACTGCCAGGCTAAGGGCATCCTGATGGTTGTATTTTATGTTCCCATGTGGTTCCTGTGCCTGAAGACTGATATCGGCTACTGTTGCTAAATCAACTATTTTACCATTAAGGTTAATCGGAAGTATGGCAATGTCCGACACATCCTGTAATTTGGTATTAAAGCGGATATTGTATTGATACTGCCCATCTCGGATAAGCAGATTGCCCAAATCAATGTTGTTATTCGCCAAAGTTTGTTCAATATCAGCGATGGATAGCGAGCCGTTTTTCAGATAGGCTTGTTTGGGCGTTATTTTGATTTCGGGTTGCTGTAGGCCGCTCATATCAACCAAAGCCACTTCGGGTAGCTGCTCCAGGCGTTTACGAATGACTTGAGAACTAAAATTACTTAGGTCTAAAAACTCATCCTTATTGCCATTTACAAATGCCTTCTTTTTATAAATCATCAGATAAAACACCGGAATATCAGAAGCACTGGCCCGTATAACTTCTGGACGTTTAAGCTCGCGTGGCAGGTAATTCATTGCTTTGTCAATCTTTTCATTCACCTCGATGGAAGCCAAATGAATGGAAGCGCCGTGTTTAAAGCGTAATTCAATCCAGGCAGAACCATCCCGCGATTCACTTTTAATTTCCTCTATGTTGTTAACCTCCTTCAGTACATTTCTAATTTTTCTAACCACAGCGTTTTCTAACTGACGGGCAGGCATTTCAACCTGTGGTATGCGAATGGAAATAACCGGTATTTCAACATCGGGCATGAGTGATACCGCTAAGTTGCTTGTGGTGGAGATACCAATCAGCATAAAAGCTATAAAGGCCATTATAACGGCTATGGGGCGATTGATTAAAAATTTGACCATTAACAGGGGTAATCTTATTGTTTTAACTCGGATAAACCCGGATTATCGTTAGTTTGTAAAAATCTTAAATACACAAGAACAATAGAGTTCATCATTGTTCATATTGGAAAAGCTCCATTCACTGCACTAACTTACCCGGATTATTAGGTATAATCTACAATACATATTAAGCA
>JAOARW010000086.1 GCA_025210475.1 Carboxylicivirga sp.
CCCATTTGAAGAACCCCCAAATAACAACCTCAAAGTAATACAAGGGACTTTGTTTTAAAATATGGGTTTTAAACTCACCTAAGCCGCATGGTTATTGAATGTATTTTAATTGTAATGATTATTTAGGACGCTATTGGTTCGTAATTAATCTTCAAGGTTCACTTCTGTTTGATTACCAATAGTTTTAATAATCCCTTAGATTTATTATACCAGCTACGTTGAAGGTGCTTGTTAATGTGAATCATATCACCAGGTTTGGCATTAATAGTAGTTTCATTATAAGTTAATTCGCCATCACCTTCCACCACATAAAAGCTTACATCGACAGGAAGCGTATGAGCAGGCACTGCACCGTTGCTTTGAATGTGTAGCTCCACAAAATCGTTGTGTTCTGTGGCTGCCAATAAATATCCCTGTGCATCGCTGGAATTGAGTACTTCGGTTTTCTTACTGTGTAAATAGTGCATTATCGTAGTATTAAATTCAGAAACAATTTATGGCTTTTAATTTGCTTTGGCTAATCAATTGACAACCGGCACGTAAAAGATCAGATGATGAGGTAATTATTCTTAATAATTTAAGTATGTTTAGGATAATTATGTCTTAATCAAATCCTCACATAATGAAAAAGATCACGGTACTGATGATGCTGACCATCTGTATGCAACTGTCGGTAATAGCGCAAAATAAACAGTTAATCTTCAACCCAAATCAGACAAGTCATATTCATTTCAGGGTAAAAAATCTGGACGCTGCCAGAAACTATTCTTTGCTTCTCAATGAAACACTCCCTTTAAGGCAGCAGATAATCAATATTGAATTAAAGGAAAATGGTGACTTTACGAAGGAATTAAATATCAACCATCCGGTTTATGCCATAATGTACAAGGGAAAAGAAATACTTGAATTTTTATTGCTTCCCAACGATACATTGAGAATTACACTTGATTTTTCGAAAGGTAAAAACCTAAAGGAACTAATTGAATATGGCGGTTCCACAGCGAGTATTGCAGAGTATCTAAGCCTTCAAAAGAAGCTGTATAGAGGTGTGCCATCCCAAAAGCAAAGTGCTGAAGAATTTAATCAGCTAACAGATGCTTACTGTAACAAAGAACTTAAAAAGCTTGATTCGTTATTTGCAGAAAAAGCGCTGCCTGCCTGGTTTTATAAACTTGAATCGTACCATATTAAAGTTACCGCGGCCGATGCTAAATCTAATCAGTATGGCCAGCGGGCCTGGATGCATAAACAATACTTTGATCATCCAATGCAATTTGATGATTTGGCACTGAATCAGACTAAAAATAATTGTTGGTTACCAAATAATATAATGTATCTGAGCGGTATTATGCCCGGTCGTTTTGATACCCTGTTAATGCAGGAACATGTAACCAAGCAGTTGTATAGTGAATATCTTCAGATCAATTTCGATTTTGTGTCTTCAAAATTGTCAGGATATACCTTGTCGTATTATGTAGCCTCAAAACTATCAAGCCTTTTTTATGGCAATAAAATTTTGAAGTTATCACCTACCGATTATAAAGCTGAATGCTTACGGATTGATAAATTGATTAGTAAAAACAAGCATTTAATTACAGAACCAGAAATTTTAAAGTTTTTGGAAGAGGAGAAACAAAGAAAGTATGATGAGTATCTCAGTCAAAACCTTCTGAAAGAAGGTGCGGCGGCGCCAAATTTCTATTTGAAGAATCTGGAAGGCAAAACCTGCAACCTTAGAAACTATCAAGGAAAGATTGTCCTTATTAATTTCTGGGCAACTTATTGTTATCCATGCATCAAAACCATCTCTGACAAACACAAACTACTGGAGACGTTCGAAGGTAAAGATTTTGTATTGCTCAACATTTGTTTGGATTCTGATATAGAAAAATGGAAGGAGATCATTGAAAATAAGCAATTCAAAGGAGAACATTTAATCTGTAAAGGTCAGTGGCGCGAGAATATAAGCTCTGCCTACAATATTTATGGAATTCCCCATTATACTTTAATTGGGAAAGATGGAAAGGTAATTAAGAATAACATAAAAGAAGACTTAGCGAAGGTAATTCGTGAAGAGATGTAGAACGATTGTACCTTTTGATTTTTTAAGCCGAATTAACAGAACCATATATCGGTATAGCATCATTATTGAGTTTTTATGCACGGACTGATCGAAAATATAAAGCATTACATTGATTTGAATAAAGAAGAGATCGCATTACTTGAAGAGGCTGCTGTCAGGAAAACTTTTCGAAAAAAGACCATTATTTTTGAAGAAGGAAAGGTATCCGACGAGATATATTTTGTGACCAGTGGTTGTGTGAGGCTTTTCTATAACAATGAAGGAAATGAGAAAACAGCTTTTTTTTATACCGAAGGGCAGTTTATATGTGCAGGTGAGAGTTTTACTTTTAATATTCCCGCGATTGAAAACTATGAAGCCATTGAAGATACAGAACTGTATATTTTTAGTAAAGCCAGTATAATTGAATTAACAAATAAGCTTCCCAAAATGGAGGTGATTGCACGCATCGCCACGGAAAATGAGTTAATAACTTATCAAAAGTTAGTGGCATCTTTTATTACCAAATCGGCCGAAGAGCGCTATCTGGATTTATTAAATACTCAAAAGGATTTATTTCAGAGGGTTCCGCAACAATACATTGCCTCTTATTTAGGGGTGTCGCCCGAAACCCTAAGTCGAATTAAAGCCCGGGTGATCAATAAACAACGATCTTGACGATCGTCAAGTAAAAGCTTTTAATAAGGCCTTAAATTTGTTTTAAAAAGATGAATAACAAGAAGGTTTTGCTTGCAGGAGCAACAGGGTATCTGGGACAATTTCTGGTAAAAGAGCTTAAAAAAAGGGGCTATTGGGTAAGGGTTTTGATTCGTCATAAAAAACAGCTTTCCAAATTTGAATCGGTAGACGATTATTTTGTAGCACAGGTGACAAATACTACTGAATTAAAGGGAGTAACAAAGGATATTGATTGGATTTTCTCAACCATTGGTATTACTCGGCAGAAAGATGGCTTGAGCTACATGGATGTCGATTATAAGGGCAATCATAATTTATTGACAGAAGCGAAAAAAACTGGTGTTTCCGCATTTCAATATGTTTCGGCAATTAATGGGGATAAAATGCGACACCTTAAAATATTCGAAGCCAAAGAAAAATTTGTTGATGAACTGCGAGGCTCAGGACTTGATTATTGCATTATTCGTCCCAGCGGCTTTTATTCCGATATGCGTGATTTTCTTAACATGGCTAAAAAAGGGCGGGTGTATTTATTTGGCGATGGCCAGCTAAAACTTAATCCCATTCATGGTGAAGACTTGGCAAAGGTTTGTGTTGATAAAATGGAAGTCGGCATAAAAGAAGCGACTGTGGGAGGAAGCGAAATATTGAGCCATAAACAAATAGCTGAACTTGCTTTGCAAGTCTGGAATAAACCTGTAAAAATAACTTATCTCCCGGATTGGATCAGACGCCTGACGATTACCGTGTTTCGCTTGTTTACATCTTCAAAAACCTACGGGCCAATCGAGTTTTTTCTTACGGCAATGGCAACTGATAATGTAGCCGATGCATATGGTTATCATCAACTTGATGATTTCTTTAAAAAGGAAGTGAATAAAGAGCTTCAGAGTAAGGGTGTCTAATGTCCCATAGCATGAAGGTAAAATTATTCTTTGAAATCCAAATGTAGGCAGTATTAATGAAATAATTCATTAGTGTTTGGATAAATAATTTGTTAACTAAAATAGTTAACTTTAGCTCCAGTAGTTATGTGAATTGTATGAAAAAATACACTAACTTCAATTTAACCTATTTAACCAGACTAATATGAAAAAGAACCTTATCAGGAAGATTATTGGGGGCCTTAGTTTTACATCGGCTTTGTTTGTTTTTCAGGCTTGTTATGGCACACCGCAGGATTTCGGACAGGATGTTTTAATTGAAGGGCAGGTAAAATCAAAATCAACAGGCCGCCCAATAAAAGGTATCAAAGTAGTTTTGCCCAACGAAAATCAGTACCAGCTTACAGATGAAGATGGTAAGTTTTCAGTTTACACCTATTGGCACGAGGAGTTTAAGCTTCGCTTTCAGGATATTGATGAAGAACAAAATGGACAATATGCTGTAAAAGATACAGTATTGAAAGATGTTAAACGCAAGGAGTATTTGGATATCGTTTTAGAAGATAAGGAATGATAGCAGCTCTTAAGAAGTTAGTTTTTCGACAGTACCGCAGATACCAATACCAAAAGCATCCTTTGAATTATTTGTTTTGGGAATGCACTACGCGCTGTAATCTAAGCTGTTTACATTGTGGTAGCGACTGTGCAAAGGATAGCGCCTATGAAGATATGCCAATAGAACACTTTCTTAAAGCTGTTGACACGATTACCGACATACCAGAAAACTTTACCGTGGTATTCACGGGCGGAGAACCACTTATGCGCAAGGATATTGAGGATTGTGGGAGGGCTGTACGCAAAAGAGGTATGCGTTGGTCAATGGTGAGTAATGGTCACTTGTATAATACAGAAAGGCATATATCATTATTAAATGCAGGAATGGGGGCATTAACAATTAGTCTGGACGGATTGGAGGCCTCTCATAACTGGATGCGTAATACCCGTAATAGTTTTGCAAAGGTTGAAAAAGCCATTGAATTGGCAGCATCATCACCTCGTTTAAATTTCGATGTTGTTACTTGTGTAAATCAGCGAAATATTGCTGAATTGGAACAGATCAAGGAATTTTTAATCTATAAAAATGTCAAAGCCTGGCGATTATTTACCATTATTCCAATTGGGCGTGCGGCTGATAATGAAGATTTGCAGTTAAGCAATGAACAATTTAAGCGTTTGATGGAATTTATTAAAGAGATTCGGGAAACGAAAGAGATTGATATAAAGTTTAGTTGCGAGGGCTACCTTGGAAATTACGAAACTAAAGTGCGCGATGGTTACTTTTTTTGTCGCGCAGGAATTAACATTGGTTCAATTTTAATCGATGGTTCAATATCTGCTTGTCCTAATATAGATCGCTCGTTTTCGCAGGGTAATATCTATCAGGATGATTTTTATAAAGTTTGGCAAACAAAATTCGAGCCTTTTAGAGATAGAAACTGGACGAAGGTTGGTCAATGTAAAACATGTAAAGATTTTAGTGATTGCCAGGGTAATGGATTGCACAACTGGTATGGAGATAAAAAGAATGTATTGGTTTGTCATAAGAATAAACTGGAATGTGTCCATCCTGGTATGAATTAGAAAGAGAATGTTTTTTTTTAGGCTTACTATCAAGAAATTAGAAAGGGATAGTGATTTTTCTGAAGTTTTATGGTAGGGTAAAAGTGTTGGCTTGCGGTAATCAAGTAAACAACACAATTAATCACACCATTAAAAATAACATCATGAAAAATTATTTTAAAGTATTTATCACCGCACTGGTTTTTGTATCTTATGGTTATATAGCAAATGCACAAGAAGCCAATGGCGGACCAATTTTGAGTGAAGATCAAAAAGCAATGATTGCTGAGCACAAAGCTGAGAAGGAAGCAAATCATAAGGCTTTTAAAGCCACTCTAACAGATGAGCAAAAAGCAATTTTAGCTGATGAAGAGTTGGGACGCCACCAGAAGCAGAAGGCTTTTATTGAGTCGTTAACAGACGAGCAACTAGCCATGCGTCAATCCAACAAGGAAAGTGTTAAAGCTAACCGGGAAGCTTTGCGTGCAACACTAAGTGATGAGCAAAAGGAAGCGATTAAATCCCGAAAGCAAGATCAGCGCAAAGAGTTCAGACAATCATTAAGTGATGAGCAGAAAGAGTTGATTGCTGCCGCCAAGTCGGAAAAAGAAGCGAATCGCGAAGCATTTAAATCCTCGTTAAGTGATGAGCAACTAGCCATACTTGAAGATAGCGAATTGACAAGAAAAGAAAAACAAGAGGCCTTAAAAGCCAGTCTGACAGATGAGCAACGCGAAATGAGAAAGGCGAATATGGAATCGATGAAAGAAAACCGCAAAGCCTTGCAGGAAACCTTAAGCGAAGAGCAAAAGCAAGCCCTAAAGAAACAGGCGAAAGAACGCAATCGTAAGCAAAGAAATCGTAAAAACGGATAAATAAAGATTCCAATTTTCATTATTAACCCCAGGCTTTGCCCGGGGTTAATTTTTATTCACTCATCAGGATTGATTTTTATGAAAAGCTTGTTAATACTTTGCCTTCTGGCATGGCCTTTTGTGTTTTGTAATTCGCAGTCGAGTTATCTGGATTCTGTATTAAACGAAGCAATGTATTACGACGATGATCTGTTGTATATGGAACTCGATGCCAGCAATACTTTTCACTTCATGTACTTCAATAGTAGTTATAACAACAAAACGTTTTATGCCGGACGCGAAGTTGCCAACCCGCAATACTACCTTTCTGGTCAGGTGTCTTACTTCAATTCAAAAGGTTTTTTCGTAGGATTTGGTACCAGTTCGGGAACCTGGTTTAGCTCCGATGATAATGCCAATTATAACAATGCTTTGGTACTAGGATTGGCTAAAAGTATTAAGAAGATAAAATGGATGCGCTACAATGTTTCGTACAGTCGCTACTTTGGTATTAATAAGGGTTTAGATTTTTCATCTGCTTATAGCAATAACCTTCATCTGGGACTTGGAGCAAGATACAAGTCATTGGGTATTCGATCCGGATTTAATCTCTTATTTGGAAGTGAGGCAAAAGCAACATTTAGTTGGGATGTATACGCTACCATTAATGTGGCTCTACTTAAACAGGGAGGAAGCATTAAACTCGTACCCGAGTTATCATTCTTTTATGATTCAGAGGAAGTGGAACAGAACTTAGAGTTTAAGCAACAACAAAATTACTCAACCAAATTTGGTCTTTTAAATACAGAGATCAGCCTGCCATTAATGATCAATCTAAAGGATTTTGATATTGAAATGGGCTACACCCTTAACCTGCCAAGATCGCTTGATCCAAACTATTCTTTTGATGCAAATGGATTTTTTACAATATCACTTGGCTATATCTTCAGTTTGTAATCAGTACCGAATAAAACCATCAAATACCCACTGTCGATTAAAAGGAGGAAGTTGAAAGGGGAAACATTTCAATTACCATAATTTGGAGAACAATAGCTTGATAATACTCTGATCTATCAACTTTCCTTTTACCTCTGACCAGTGGGTATGAGTTTATAATAGAATGGTTTTCAAAAGGTGCTTTAACTGTTTCTTAATTGTGTAATGGTTTCGGCAACCGCTAAAATTATGGCACCACTTACGATTGTAACAACTGCTAATAAAAAAATCTTAACTAGTAACATGGCTATCAATTTAATAGGTTAATACTGTTTCAATTATTGATTTGCAATCGTCATACCAAAAATGAATTAAGTCACTGCGGTTTAACTTACTTTAGCTTTTATCTGAAAACGTTAAGGAATTAGTTCATAATTGTTAATAACTATTTATTAATGGAGTAATCGTATTTTGAAGAGGGATGCTTATTTTTATAATCAAAATATTCTCTTTTATAAAGAAGAGATAAGTTGATTACTGTGTTTTTAAATCAATGATATGAATACTTTGAAAACTTTAATGATTGTCTTTTGCCTATTGGGGCTGCAAAAGATGACTGCTCAGGTGCAGGCTGTTACTGAATATGGCGATACTATTTATGTATACGATAATGGGACCTGGACTTTTGAACCACAAAATGACATGCCGGAACTAGCCAATGAGTTCGACTTTTTGAATGAAGCATTGGATATTGATACCTTGGAAAATAATTTTAAGGTTTCGAAAAAGGCCAATAAACAGCTGGTGAACAAGTACAAGCAGTTTACGGTTAAGTACGACGATAAAATTTGGAAACGTGTGCCGCCGGCCAGTTTAAATGATGAAGCAGAGTTTGCTTTACAAGGGCGAAATCTGGATATCTGGTGTGTGGTTATTTCAGAGGAAACCTCCATTGATGTGGATAAGCTTTTTAAAATAGCTAAAAACACCATGGAAGAATCGACTGGTTCTAAAGTCGAAATTGAAAAACTTGAACTCAGGAAAGTGAATGGTGCAGAAGTTCTAAGAGCAAAGATGCATGCTGATTTTTCGGGTTTATCTTTTGTTTTTGATACCTATTATTTTTCAAACGAAGAAGGCTCGGTTCAATTTACAACCTGGACTTCAAACAAACTTTGGGAGCGCCATCAGGATGAGATAATTGAATTGCTCAATGGTTTTGTTGTTAACTAAGTCAACTAAGTATAAAATCGTAAACAAGGTGTTAATTCTATCGGGTTAGAAGAATGGCACCTTGTTCCTGCCATTTTGTTTAAACTTGGAGATTAAATGCATTACTTGTATTTTTAGATTAAGCTTGTTACCCAAAATTTAATCGATGATGCAGTTCTCCAATCGTTTCTTCTTTTTAACTATCCTTTTATTTATCGCCATTGCTGGAGAAGCGCAAAAACTGGGTATCCCTGAACTGGAGTATTTCAATCGCCGGCAATACCAGGCAGCCACACAAAACTGGAAGATTAGCCAGAGCAATAGCGACTTACTTTATTTTGGGAACAACGATGGTTTGCTCGAATACGATGGCGTTGAATGGCGTGTGCATCGTGATATGGGCGACTTTATTGCACGAAGTGTTACTTGCATCGATAATAAAATATATACCGGTGCATACAACGAATTCGGCTATTTCCAATACGATTCCTTATATCATCTGCAATATATCTCGTTAACCAAACGATCGGAGTTAAACTCAAGCGGTAATACCTGGAACATTCATGACTGGGGCGATCGGGTTGTTTTTCAAACAGAGGTGGCACTTTATATATTTAAAGATGATCACTTAAGTACCATAGTAGAAGCTAAATCAAGATTTTCAACGTCCTTTGTTGTTAATGATATGCTGTTGGTACACGACGATCAGCAAGGACTTATGGAGCTGAGGGGCGAGAAAGTGTATCCTGTTGTTGGAGGAGCACAGTTTGCCGGTAAAGAAGTGACTGCTATTATGGCAATGGATTCAGACCAAATTGTTATTGCTACCATGAAACATGGCCTGTATATATGGAACATGCAGAATATTGAGAACTGGCCGGTAGCTGCCAACGACAAACTAAAAAAAGCCAATATATTTTGTGGAGTAGCCTACGATGATAAGTATCTGGTGTTTGGAACCATTCAGAACGGGCTCTTGTTAACAGATCTGGAAGGTAATTTGGTAATGGAGGTCGACAAGGATAAGGGCTTGGTAAATAATACAGTGCTTAGCTTGTTTGTCGATAAAGAAGGAAACATCTGGTGCGGCCTTGACAATGGTATTTGCCGGGTCAATTTAAAGTCGGGTATTTCCTACCTAAGTGGTTATTACGATTTGGGAACCGGCTATATAATGGATCGCGACGAAGTTTATTATTACCTGGGAACCAACCAGGGACTTTTCAGTATCGAGATCGAGCATTTTAACAACCCCGTAAAAGACCGCTCGCATTTTAATAAAATAAATGGGGCCGACGGACAGGTTTGGTCTTTAAACATAGATGAGACTGGAATATTGTGTGGCCATAATATTGGCGTGTTGGAAATAAAAAATGGTCGGGCCGAATTAATAACACCGCCTTCGGTTAATGGAGTGTGGAAGTTTATTCCTATTCCAGATCGGCCGGAATTGATGTTAGCAGGTACCTATAATGGACTTATTTTACTCAAAAAACAAAATGGCCGATGGCTTTTTGATAGTCATGTAGAGGGATTTAACGAGTCATCGCGATATGCCGAATGGGACGAAGCCGGTAATTTGTGGGTTTCGCATGGAGATATGGGAATCTATCAGCTAAGTTTTGAAGACGACTATAAAAGCATTATTCAAGTTAATAAGTTAGCATTCACAAGCTTTCCTGAGAATAAAACAGGTATTGTGTCTAGAGTCAATAATCGTTTAACCTTTATGGGTACCGAGGCTTATTATGAAATGGGAAGTCAGGGAATAGTAGGCAAAGACATGCGTTTTGATGCCTTTTTTGAACCCGGCAATTATCCTAATAAACTAATTGAGGACCGTTTGGGCAATATTTGGTTTTTTATTGAGAACAGTACCGGAGTTTTAAGGCGACTCGAAGACGGAACTTACAAGAAAATTGTATTTCCGTTTATCACACTTGAGCAAAAGTTGGTCTCGGCCTTCGAATTTATTTATGTGGCTGACAATAATAATGTGTTCTTTGGTGTAGAAGATGGTTTTGCGCATTATATGGCTCTTGATAATACTAATTTTAGCTTACCTTTTAAGGTGCATATACGAGGATTTAAGGGAGTAAGTGATAGTTTGGTATATACCATTCATCAAAGCGATAAAGCCAATGATGGGCAGTTGATAATTCCTGAGTATAAGTTTCGAAACAATGCTTTTGAGATTAATTATGCTGCCACCTTTTTCCAGGATAAGGACATGCTTTACTCCACTGAGCTTATAGGAAAAGATGCGCAACAGACAGCTTGGAGTTCCCGAACAAGCAGTCGCTTTAATAATTTAAAAGAAGGGGATTATCAGTTTATAGTAAGGGCAAAAAATCAGTATGGTGTTGTGTCAATGCCTTTAAGTTTTTATTTCAGGGTTCACCCGCCCTGGCATCGCCATCTTTATGCTAAAATTGCCTATGCAATATTGGTGTTACTGCTAGCGACTTTTGTTATTTACTTATTCAATAGGCGAATAGAAGCCAGCCGTCAGCGCGAAAAGATTAAGCAGCGAGAGCGATTCAAAGCCAGGGAGGAGCAATTGACCAATGAGGCTTTGCGAGCCGAAAAAGAAATGATAAAGCTGCGTAATGAGAAGCTTCGCAATGAAATGTTGTTTAAGGAAAAGGAGCTGGCCAATTCAACCATGAATATTATTCAGAAAAATGAATTTTTAGCGACTATTAATGAGCGCTTAAAACGCATTAAATCCTTAAAAGATAACTCTGAAATATCACACAAACTGGATTCGCTAATTAAGAAGATTAATAAGGATTTGGATAGTGAGAGTCATTGGGAAGTATTTGAGCTTCACCTGGAACAAGTTCACGCCGATTTCCTGAAAAGGCTCAAAGAAAAACATCCCGGTTTAAGTTCTCGCGAAAACAAATTGTGTGCCTACATTCGTATGGGCATGTCCTCAAAAGAAATTGCTGTACTGATGAATGTTTCCTATCGGGCAGTTGAAAATAACCGTTATCGACTTCGCCAAAACCTGAACATTGAATCGGGTGAGAACCTTTCCAGGTATATCAATGGAATTTAAATGAAAATGATGTCAGGCTGCAAATAACAGGTTTCATTGTTGCTTTTTCTAAAAGGACCTTAACTCTGATTGATATTAAAAGGTCTATTGAATTCGAATCATAAACTCAAAAGCTCAACCTTAGCTTCCATGTGATATGGATATAAAAAACTCGATGCTGCACATTTCATAATCGAACCTATTTATAGTTGAATTTGTTAATAAATGTATAATGTGCGAATGGATGTTTGATGTGAAAGATGAGTAGTTGTGAGGTGTGATTATTTTGTTATTTGTGAGTGTAAGATATCTGAATAACAGGTGGTAGGAATTTTAAAAGTGAGTTTTTTGTGAGTTGTTTTAAGGTGTTTTGAGAGGTTTATGTGTATTGGATAATTAGTAAATATTAACACTTGGGCTGTAAGTTTGCTTCATCGAATATTTAAATCCATGTATTATGAAACACGTATTGGGGATTTTTCTCTTTCTACTGACACTAACAAGTCAGGCACAAGATTTAACCGTTACAGGTAAAGTAACGGGTACTGACGGAGCGCCCGTTCCTGGGGTTAGTGTTGTTATAAAAGGCACAACAACAGGAACCATAACTACAGTTGATGGTGATTTTAGCTTGCCTGCCAATAGGGGAGATGTAATTATCTTCTCATTTATAGGTATGTCGGCACAGGAAGTAACTGTTACTTCATCAACCATTAATATTGTAATGGAAGAAGAGTTAACCGACCTGGATGAAGTGGTAGTGGTTGGTTACGGTGTTCAAAAGAAGAGTGTGGTTACTGCGGCAATTAGCAGCGTATCGGCCGAATCACTCGAAGCCGCAACACCATCCAGAATTGAAGATGTATTAAAGGGACGCGTTTCGGGCGTTCAGATAACACAGAGCTCGGGTCAGCCGGGATCAGATTCAAAGGTTCGTATTCGGGGTATTGGTACGATCAACAACAGTGAGCCATTATACATTGTCGATGGAATGGCTGTTGATGGAGGCATCAATTACCTGAATCCATCCGACATCGAATCGGTTGAAGTATTAAAAGATGCAGCATCTGCTGCCATTTACGGTGCGCGGGCAGCCAACGGGGTAATATTGGTAAGCACAAAATCAGGTAAGTCGGGCAAAATGAATATCTCGTACGATTTTACCTATGGTTGGCAGAATCCATGGACCAAAAAATCAGTACTGAATGCCACAGAATATATGGTGTTGATGAACGAAACAAACCTGAATGATGGTTTATCGCCTATTTATACACCGGAAGAAATTGCAGCAGCAGGCAGTGGTACCGACTGGCAGGATGAGACTTTTAATTACAATGCACCCATTCAGAACCATCAGGTAAGCCTCAGTGGAGGTAGTGATAATGCCACCTATTTTGTGTCCTTTGGTTATTTCGATCAGGATGGAATTGTGGGCGGTAACTATGGTCGATCGAATTACGAGCGCTACAGCATCCGTTCAAATACGACTTACAATGTTTTTGAAAAGGAACGTGCACTATTGAGTAAATTCAGGGTGGGGGTTAACGCTGCCTACTCTAATATTAAGAGCAGTGGAATTGATACCAATTCAGAGTTTGGATCAGTATTGGGAAGTGCACTGGCCATGAGTCCTTTGGTACCGGTTTATGCTGATGATCCCGATGCAGTATTGGCAGAGCATCCAAAAGCTGTAACTGACAAAAATGGTCGTGTATTTTCTTTGCCACCATCAGGATTTCAGGAAATTGCCAATCCGGTTGCCATGTTACATGCACCAACCGTTAGCCAAGGTAATTCCGATAAGTTTGTGGCCACCTTCTGGGGCGAAATCGACCTGTATAAAGGCATCAAATTCAAGTCGAGCTATGGAGCCGACCTGGCCTTCTGGGGCGATGATGGTTATACTTACCCTTATTACCTAACTTCTCAGGGAAAAAATACTTCACGAAGTAGTGTGACTTCCAGCATGAATCGGGGATATACCTGGCAGATCGAAAATACTTTGTCGTACAGTAAAACGCTAAAAGAACAGCATAATTTCTCGGTCTTGTTAGGGCAATCGGCCAGGGAATATACTTATAAAAATATAGGTGGTCAGGATTTTGATTTATTGGAATATGTACCTTATAAGTCAGTGATTGATTATGCCATTGCAGATGAAGATGATTCTATTTTATATGGAGGTACAGGTAATATTACTTCAACCACGTTGGCCTCTTATTTTGGTCGTGTAGATTATAACTTCGATGAGCGTTATATGTTTCAGGCAAGTGTTCGCCGCGACGGATCATCACGCTTTGGAGCCAATAACAAGTGGGCTACATTCCCATCGGCTTCTGTAGGTTGGAATATCACCAACGAGGCCTTTATGGAGAACCGTCCGGTTTGGTTTGATTATTTGAAGATCAGAGCCAGTTGGGGTAAGAATGGTAATGAGCAGATTGGTAATTTTGCATACACCAGCCTGATGGATGGTAAGCTAAATTATTACTTCGGCTCTGGCGATAGCGAGCAGTTGCAATATGGTAGCAGTCCATCCCGTATTTCTAATCCTGACATTATCTGGGAGGAATCGGAGCAGATTGATATTGGTTTTGACCTGCGCTTGTTTAGTAGCCGATTGGCTTTAGGTTTCGATTATTTTAGAAAAGATACCGAAGGCATGTTAATGGAACAACCGATTCCGAATTATGTAGGAAAAGGCAAGCCAATCGCCAACGTTGGAGATATGCGTAACTCAGGTGTTGAAATTGAGCTATCGTGGAAAGATAACATCGGAGCGTTTAAGTATGGTGTTTCGGCCAATGCTTCTTACCTGAAGAACGAATTGATCAACCTGGGTAATGAATCGGGAGAGATCTGGTTAGAAAATGCGTTTGGAATTGGCGATTTTGTTCATGGTCAGAATGGTGAAGCATTTCCTCACTTTTATGGCTACAAGACCAAGGGGATTATTCAAAACCAAAGTGAGTTAGATGCTTATTTACCAACTTATGACATTGGTGGCGATAAGGATAAGATTGGTGTTGGTGATGTGCGTTTTGCTGATACCAATGGCGATGGCCTTGTGAATGAAGATGACCGCACCATTATTGGTAAAGGAACACCTGATTGGACCTATGGTATAAACATCGATGCAGAGTATAAAAACTTTGATTTGACCATGTTCTTCCAGGGGGCTCTGGGTGGCGATATTTTCGATTATTCAACACGTAGCGATATTCCGCGCATGAATTTGCCAGCCTTTATGCTTGATCGATGGACCGGTGAAGGAACATCCAATAGCCTGCCAAAGTTATCAACCAAATCCTATGGTTATAACTGGAAGGCATCCGATTTATATGTGAAGAGTGGTAATTACATTCGTTTGAAAACCATTCAGCTAGGTTATACCATTCCGCAAAATATTCTTGGAGCCAACTATTTTCAGCGTTTCAGAGTATTTGTTTCGGCCGAAAACTTAATAACCATAGCAAGCTACGAAGGATTTGACCCTGAAATTGCTTCAGGTGGATACAACAGCATTGGTGTTGACCGGGGTATATACCCACAATCGAGAACCATTTCAGTAGGAGCTAACATTACTTTCTAATTGTAAGAACTGATTATCATGAAAAATTATATAAAAGGAATATTCTTAGCATTGTTAGTTGTTCTTTCCGCCTGTGGGGATGATTTTCTAACGGTGCAACCAACTGCTTCGCAAGAAGCTGGTGGGCCGGCAACCGAAGGTGCGATCTTGTCGAACCTGGGAGCTTGTTATCAAATATTATTGTTCGATAGTTATGCCGACTATCAGTACAACAGTGTGCTATTAATGTCTGACCTGATGTCTGATGATATTTACAAAGGTGGCGGTAATGCCGGTGATCAGGCCATGTTGTACAGTTTGTCGCAATTCAATGCTTCAGCCGACGAAACTCCAGGCGGACTTTGGAATATTTATTTCAGTGGACTAAGTCGTTGTAATAATGCCATACTGGCTTGTGAAAATGCGGTTGATGTGGATGAAGAAACATTAACACGACTAAAGGCAGAAGCTCATTTTCTAAGAGCTTATTATGTGCATTGGTTATGGAAATTCTGGGGAAACATCCCGTATTTCGAAACCGAGTTGGAACCACCTTATATGGCAAAACAGATGACCGCCGATCAGGTTTATGCTGAGATAATTGAAGATTTGGATTTTGTACTTACCGATGACAAATTGCCTATGCGCACCACCGAAGCCAATCACGGAAGAGCTACTTTAGCGGCAGCCATGATGTTAAAGGCACGTGTGGTAATGTATCAGGAAGATGAATCGAAGTACGCCGAGGTGATGGCTGATATGCAGCGTATTTATAGCGAGGCAGGATTTTCTTTACCAACCTATGCCTCTATTTGGGGGCGCACAGGTGAATTTGGTAATGGCTCTATTTTTGAAGCCAACCATTTGCCTGAAGGTAAAGACTGGGGAGCAGCCTGGACTGGTTTCGGTACCAACCTGCCTGAGTTTATTTCGCCCAACGAGTTGAAAGGTGAAGACCTTTTATCGGGCAACGACTTTTATAAAGGAGGCTGGGGATTTGGTCCGGTTCGATCAGAAACCGTTACAATTTATGAAGAAGGAGATGCGCGTTTAGCCGCTTCCATCAATCAATATGCTGCAGGAACATATGTAGAGCGTTTCCAAAATACCGGGTATTTTATGGCTAAATATGCCGCCCGTGAAGATTATAACGATGCACCTTTCGGAGAGCCATTAAACTACGAAAACAATGTTCGTATATTCCGCTATGCCGAGACTTTACTAAATGCGGCTGAGTTAATGGTGGTTCATGGAGTAGCCAATGCCGGTTCATTAACGGCTCAGGATGCTTTGGACATGATTCGTACCCGCGCAGGTTTAGCTTCTATACCAGCTACTGTGGAAAATATCAAATTGGAACGCCGACGTGAATTTGTGGGAGAGGGTATTCGTTATTGGGATTTGGTACGCTGGGGCGACACCGATTTGTTATCCGATAGCAATTCTGATTTTTCATCAACCCGATCATGGTCAGAGAATAAGAAGTACCTGCCAATTCCTCAGTCGGAAATTGATCGAACAGAAGGTGATTTTAAACTTGTTCAAAACGACTATTAAATCACAAGTGTTTAATCCAATTTAATCGATAAAAATGAAACACATGAAAACTTTAATAACATCAGGATTAAGCTTTCTTATGGCAATCGTGCTTTTAGTCAGTTGTGATCCAAATGAATTTGATAAATCAGGATTGGGCTTGAATGGAGCTCCTTCTGAAGGGGATATGAGTTTTACCATTACCCCCAAAGCAAATGATCCCTTTAGGTTTATCCTAAGGAATGAAACACCGAGCGAAGGAATGGTTTCGATTGTCTGGACCTTGGGAAATGGAACCGTTCTTCAGGGCAATCAGGTAGAAGCTTATTACCCACTTCCCGGTACTTATGATCTGACATTAACCATCACATCTAACAACGGGCAGGCAACATCAAAGGTAGAGCCGGTAACGCAAACCGAAACAGATTATAGCTTTTTAGATAGTCCGGTGATTAATTTCCTTTCTGGTGGGTCCTCAGCCGTCGATGGAAAAACGTGGGTTGTGGATAGTTTATACCGAGGTCATTTTGGTATAGGTCCGGCAGATGGCGCTTCACCGGATTGGTGGGCAGCCAATCCACTTCAAAAATCTAATGGTGGAACTTATGATGATAAGTTTACGATAAAGCTGGTTGAGTTTGTATTTGATTTTCAGAATAATGGTAATTCATATGTAAAAGACTACCAGATCGATAATCCGAACTATTCAAATGGTTATACCGGCCCCGATGAAAGCGATGCTGATTACATTGTTCAGTTTACGCCGGCGGCAGCAACCTGGTCGCTGACCGAAAGAGATGGTGTTAATTACATCACTTTAACATCTGATAAGCCTTCTTTCTTTGGCTTCGATTATGGAGGTAATTACGAATACCGTATTGATTTTATCAACGAAGATGAATTGCATTTAAGTACAATTGGTGGCGATGATAACCGTTGGTTCAACATTTTGGTTCGCGAAGGTTATGAGCGTCCGGTTATTGAAAAGCCACTGGAAGCAAAAGATGTAATGGATGATTTTGAGGGTAATGGCAACATTGAATGGATTCAGGGTGAATTAATCAAGTTCGAAGCCATCAGTAATTTTGCCCCGGTACCTATTAACGAATCGGCTAATATTGCCATTTACCAAAAAGGAGAAGGCCCCTTCGAAGCAGTAACCAGCGTGTTTGAGCACCGTTTTGATTTATCGGAACGAAACGTGTTTAGCATGAAGGTGTTTATGCCGCAGTTTAATGATTACGAAACCGAGTGTCAGCCCGATTGGATTACCTGGATACCCAATAAAAAACTGTTGCCACAGGTTGATCTGAAGCTTCAGGATTCTAAGCTGGGAGGTGATGCATGGACAACTCAACAGGTAAGATCAGTGACTCTAAGTGAAGATCAGTTGGGTAAATGGGTTGAGGTTACATTTGACTTTAGCGATGTTTCTGATCGTACCGATTTTGATCAGGTGGTGATTCAGTTTGGTATGGAAGGTCATTGTAATGGTGGTATCTTCTATATGGATGATTTCATGCTAAATCAATAACATCGAACAAATTAAGAATAGAAAATATAGATGATTTACTAATCGGGACACTTATTGGGCGATAAAGGAAATAAGAGTTGAGGTGTTAATAAATACCAAAACCCATGAGAAGTTTTCCTTACGTCGCTCAGTAAGTACCGATAGCCGACTCTCTGTGTTCTTACATTGCAATTACAACCATCAATTATTGAGCGAGATGAATACATTCTATAATATGATTAAACTGGTCGTTTTATCACTGATTTTACCAGCTTGTTTATCCTGTAGTAAAGATGATTCTGATGGTACGGATTATTCAGCTGATTTCAGTTTTGAGCTTGATCCGACAACCAATCAGGTTACTTTTACAAATCAGTCAAGTGGCGAATACCTTTATGTCGAATGGGACTTCGGAAATGATCAAAGCATTGGTAAAAGTACCGATAAGGATAAAGTTCATAGCATCTATTATCCGGAAAAAGGAGAATATGATGTGACATTAAAAGTTTGGGGAGTGCTCAATACCTCTGCCGACACAAAAACAATGACCAAAATGGTGACGATTGAAACAGATGATCCTGATTACGTTAATCCCGAAGGACTGATTTGGTCGGACGAGTTTAATACTGCTACTATCAACTCAGCCAATTGGACTTATGAAATAGGCCATGGTGACTGGGGCTGGGGCAATAATGAATTACAATATTATACCAATGGCGATAATGCCGAAATAATCGATGGTAAATTGGTGCTTACTGCTAAAAAAGTTGATGATAATAAAACTCAGGGTTCGTATACCTCAACCCGCATGATAAGCAAGGGGAAACAGGAGTTTACCTATGGGCGAATTGAGGTAAGGGCAAAGCTTCCGTCAGGAACGGGTGTTTGGCCGGCTATTTGGATGTTGGGGGCAAACATTGGTCAGGTTGGATGGCCGGCATGTGGCGAAATCGATATCATGGAATATGTTGGCTTTGAACCTGACGTAGTACATGCAACCGTTCATTGCAATGCAGGCTCTGGAGCCAACGGTAATGGTAGCTCAAAGGCGTTGAAAACAGGCGAAGAAGCCTTTCATATTTATGGTTTAATCTGGACAGAAGCTTCACTGACTTTTTATGTGGATACGCCGGATAATGTGGTGCATGTTTATGCGCCAGCAGATAAAAATGAAAACAACTGGCCATTTAATAAACCTCACTTTTTTATTATGAACATAGCAGTTGGTGGCACGTGGGGCGGTTCTCATGGGATTGATAACACAATCTTCCCTCAGACCATGGAGATTGATTATGTGCGTGTTTATGAATTGGACGATTAATTCAGGTTAATAGCTATGAAGGTGAATGCTTTTGTTCTTAAGAGTTATAAGTCCTTTAATAAATTGAGATAAATATGAAGATTTTAAAATATACAATGTTGATCATGATTATGATGGCATTAAGCTGGTCATGTCAGGTGCCGAATGATACTGGTGGTTCTGCCGATCTGGATAGTCGGGTTGAGAGTTTACTGAAGCAGATGACCCTGGAGGAAAAAGTTGGTCAGATGAACCAATACAATGGTTTTTATGATGTAACAGGACCGGCCCCTTCGGCTGGCGATGCTAAAAACAAGTACGAGCACATTAAGAAAGGCCTGGTGGGTTCGATGCTAAATGTGAGGGGAGCCAGCGAAGTAAGAAAAATGCAGGCGCTAGCTGTTGATAGCTCGCGTTTGGGCATTCCCATGATTTTTGGTTTTGATGTTATTCACGGACATAAAACCCTGTCACCTATTCCTCTGGCTGAAGCGGCCAGCTGGGATCTGGAGGCCATTGAAAAATCGGCACGCATTGCAGCCATTGAAGCATCTGCTGAAGGTTTAAACTGGACCTTTGCCCCAATGGTTGATATATCGCGCGATGCCCGTTGGGGGCGTGTAATGGAAGGAGCCGGTGAAGATACTTATCTGGGAGCAAAAATTGGTGTCGCTCGTGTAAAAGGATTTCAGGGTGATGATTTAAGTGCCAATAATACTATCGCTGCCTGCGCAAAACATTTTGCGGGTTATGGATTTGCTGAGTCTGGGAAAGATTACAATACGGTTGATGTGGGCTCAGTAAGTTATTACAACGTGATTTTCCCTCCTTTTAAAGCTGCCATTGATGAGGCCGATGTTAAAACGTTTATGAACTCGTTTAACATAGTGAATGGAGTGCCGGCAACGGCTAATACCTACCTGCAAAGAGAAGTTTTAAAAGGGAAATGGGGATTTAAAGGTTTTGTGATTTCTGATTGGAGCAGTGGCCGTGAAATGATTGATCATGGTTATGCGCGCGATTTGGAACATGTAGCAGAGCTGGCTGCCAATGCCGGATCAGACATGGACATGGAGTCCTATGCTTACGTTAAGCATTTGGTTGATCTGGTTAAGGCTGGAAAAGTCAAAGAAAGCGTTGTTGATGATGCTGTTCGTCGCATTTTACGAGTGAAATTTGAATTGGGTTTATTTGATGATCCTTACAGGTATTGTGATGAAGCGCGCGAGAAGGAATTGATTTATCATCCTGATCATATGGCGGCAGCTTTGGATATGGCTAAAAAATCAATTGTTTTACTAAAAAACGAAAACAAGCTTTTGCCACTACAGAACGACGGAAGAAAAATTGCCGTTATCGGATCGCTTGCTCAAGATAAAGATAGCCCACTTGGAAACTGGCGGATGGCCGGAGAAGATAATACGGCTGTTTCGTTTCTGGAAGGATTGGATGCCTATGGTGTTGATTATAAATATGCCAAAGGTGCTGAGTTAATTACCGGACCTACAGCTTTCCCAGTTGAACTTCAGGTGAATACAACTGATAAGTCAGGATTCAAAGAAGCCATCCGTCTGGCAAAAAAGTCGGATGTTGTAATTATGGTATTGGGTGAGCATGGTTTACATAGTGGTGAAGCGCGCTCGCGTGCCCACTTGGGATTACCGGGTGTACAGCAGGAATTATTGGAAGCAGTGTACAAGGTTAATAAAAACATTGTTTTGGTGGTAATGAGTGGACGACCTCTGGCTATTACCTGGGCCGATGAACATATACCTGCTATTGTAGAGGCCTGGCAGCTCGGAACACAAACGGGTCATGCCATCACACAGGTTTTATATGGAGAGTATAACCCCTCAGGAAAGATACCGATGACGTTTCCGCGCCACGTTGGACAAGTTCCAATCTATTACAATCAATACCGAACGGGCAGACCTGGGCCTAAAAATGAAGTCTTTTGGCCACACTATATGGATGAGAGTGAAAAGCCACTTTATCCATTTGGTTATGGACTAAGTTACACAACGTTTGCTTACTCCGATTTAAATGTTGAGGTGAAAGGTAATAATAAAGTGGAAGTGTCTGTAAACGTAACCAATACGGGTGAAGTGGCTGGTGAAGAAGTTGTTCAGTTATACATCAACGATGAGGTGGCAAGTGTGGTACGTCCCATCAAAGAGCTAAAGGGATTTGAAAAGATTAGTCTGGAACCGAATGAATATAAACAAATCAAGTTTACAATCGGCGAAAAAGAACTTGGCTTTTATAATGGAGAAGGGAAATTTCTGATTGAGCAAGGGGCATTTAAAGTTTTTGTTGGAACCAACTCTGAAGAGTTACTTGAGGGGGAGTTTGTTTTGGAATAGGATTACACAATAACTTGGAGCCAGGAAGTGTTTTCGAATGAAAATAAAAAAAGCGGACCGCCGAATGGCATTGGTCCGCTTTCTTTCTGTTTCCCGATTAGCTATATCATTTTTCTGTTTAGATAATTCTATTTAACTGCTTCAACTTTATAGCCTTTGGCTCTTAGTAAGGCAATAACACCATTTTCGCCTCCCAGGTGACCAGCACCAACAGCTATAAAACAAGCTTTTTCATTCATTGACTTCGTCAGAATTGGTATCCAGTTTTTATTACGGCCATCCAATAAATATTCACCAAAATCTGCCATTTCATCCTGTTCAAGCATCAGCTTGTATAATCCAAATACGTCCTGTGCTTTATAATGATCAACCATTTTGACGAATAGCGCTTTATCTTCTTCAATATTCTTAATTCCATCGGTTAACATCTCCAATTGTCGAGTGTAAGGAATGTTATCAAAAACAGCCAGCTGTGCCTCAACCGTTTCAAGTCCCATCAAGGGCATTTCTTTTTCTTTAGCCATTTTCATCAACTCCATCTCGTACTGAGCGGGTTGTTTGCATTCAAGTCCCATAGTAACAGCAATCATGGTGGATAATGCCCAGGGTTTCATTATTCCCAGTTGATCTATGCCCATACCCATAGCTTTAACAAGCGCGTCATTTATAATTTTTGCATCTTCTTCACTAAGGTCAGCTTTAATGTTTTTCATTTGTGGATTCATCATGCCTGCTTGCATTTTTTGCATCAGTGTTGGATCCGACATGTCTACCTCAAGCACTAATTGCTTACATTGCTTTAGGGCTTCTGGTAAGTTTTCAGGGATGAAATAATCGTCCGGACAAATCAGGTGAATCGTTCCAAACAAGTAAGATGGTTTTTCAAGGTCATTGCCTGAAATTTTCCAAAGCAGGGATTTTTGACCAAAACTTATAGCTACAAATAGCAGCAGAATAACGCTAGTGAAAAGCTTTTTCATATTGGGTAATGTTTTGATTAATTTAAAACAAGATAAATATAATGATCTAAAAATAACTTGAGAAAATGATTAATGCCGAATGTGCAAATTAGATCGGAAAGCACTGTCTGTTTTCACTTTAATTCTATTTATCTGATTGCTTAAGTTTAATTGTTTACAAATAATTAAAGATAGGTGTATATAATAATATTGTTAATATTTGTTTAAAACTTTATAAAAATAGAAAAACATAATGAACTACAAAAAATAGTAGGATGAATTTATTACTAAATTCAATAATTAGACAAGCTATTGTCGTTGCTTATTGTTGAATATTTGAGAATATGGTAAATCGCTAGTTTTTTGCTATTTTGCTTAATATTATACAAATACAGACAAAAAATAATATTATGACCGAACTTGTAAAAAACGTAATGAGAAAAATTGCAGTACGAACCCGCAATACCATTGAAAATAAAACTGGAGTTAAAATCACCTATAATAGTGTAAAAAATGACCTGGATATGTATCTCCAGTTGTATAATAAAGAAAGTCTTAATAATCGGGCTTTTTACAATATTTGTTCTGGAGGTCATGGAGGCTTTGGCGGACATTTTTATCATCCAATGTGGACAAATATAGATGTGGAAGCACCAATTTTGCTCGATGGCTGGAAAAGATATAATCCGGAAAAAGACATATGGCATGACTTGCTCGATCAGAAACCACTTCCTATAGAATCTGATACTGCAGAAATAATTCAATCACAGTATACAATCGAACATATTGATAATGTATCAGCTAATTATTTCTTTAAAGAGGTATATCGATCCTTAAAACCAGGTGGTGTTTTTAAGGTGGTTACCCCTAATATAGAGTTGGATTATCATGCTTATTTAAATGATGATAAATATTTTTATAACTGGGTCAATTTGCACAGTTCACCAAGGTATCACCCGGTATATGGTTACAAAATACCGTTGAATCAAGCTTCGCGTGAGCAAGTGGCTTTGGTACATTTTGCAGCCAATGCATCTACAATTCATAAGGGGAATAATCCACGCCAGATAAAGGATGAAGAGTTTAAGGAAGTTATGCACACTATGAAAAAGGAAGATGCTTTAGATTATTGCACTTCAAGGTGCTCAATGGAAATACAGAGACAATATCGTTCGAACCATGTTAATTGGTGGAATCATCAGAAACTTGCGGAAACATTAAAGGCAGCCGGTTTTAAAAACATAAAGATATTGGCCCCTAACCAAAGTTCAGTTCCTGTTCTTAGGAATCAAAAGTATTTTGATAACCTCTATAACACGGTAGCTTTGTTTATGGAGGCTGAGAAGTAAGGATACATAATAACTGCTTTTTGTTCGATTAAGGATTTTAATAATAGTAAAAACAAAGTTTGATTATTGCTAATTATAACAATAGATTGGGAGTTTCCAAAAAATAGACTAAAGTTGATTTTCAAAGTGCACAAAATCAATAAATAATTCTAATATAATATTAATAACCTATAGTTGATCTTATTTAAGAAAATAACGAACTGTTGAATTATAAAACAGCCCCGCTACGAATGTTTTTATGGTCGTAACGGGGCTTTATGTATGTCAGTAGGTTAATATTTTACTGGCCTAGCATCATGCGGATAATTTCCTTGTCGGTCTCACGCATACCAATGCTTCCCAGTCGGCCAATATTTTTGATGGTGTTTTCAACACCTTTTACAACAATTCCGTCGCCACCGTAAAACTGCTGACCATTTTTATACATGTGGTAACCCAAAATACCGGCCTCAACTGCTGAAGCGATTTTACCGGCACAAGAGGGCTTAGCTCCATCACAAACAATGCCCGAAACAATAGCCAGGGCATTAACAATGGTATGGGCTATTTCTTTGTAGCGTCCTCCGTATAAATAGGTAATGCCAGCTCCGGCTCCAACACCTGCTGATACAGCACCACAGAAGGCAGATAACCTGCCAATGCTGGTTTTTTGATGGATGGTAACCAGGTTTGATACCAGTAATGCACGGTACATGGTGTCCTCGTTTACTTTTAATTCTTTGGCATATTCGATAACTGGAACAGAAGTAGCCAGTCCCTGATTACCACTACCTGAAACAATCATAACCGGTAGTTCACAACCACTCATACGTGCATCGGAGCCGGCTGCAGCAAAAGCTTTGGCACGCACTTTAATATCGTTTTCGCCCCATGAGTTTAACAATACCGAACCAACATTAGCCCCCCAATTACCTTTAATGCCTTCATTGGCAATGGCTGTATTGTATTCGATTTGTTTATTCAACGCATCTTTTACCAGTTTAACATCAACAGAATCGGCAAAATCAACGATACCTTCTACACTCATAAGGGTGCGATCTGTTTTATGCTTGGTATTTAAGTCGTCGCAATGATGATTGTACAAGGTTGTTTCACCATCTTTAATGATCCGAACAATGTTGGTATGGTAATGTGAAATCTGAACTGAAGCATGTGAGTCACCCGCATAGACATTAACAATAAGGTCGAAAATAATACCACTGGTAGAAGCAATTACTTTAACTTCATTGTTTTTAATAAAATCAGCCATTTGAAGGCGCTCATCATCGTTTACTTCTGAAATAACCTGCAGCACTTTATCGGCATTACCAGCAATAATACCTGCAATGGCAGCCGCTTCAATTCCTTTGAGGTTTCCGGTATTGGGCACCACCACACTTTTAACATTTTTAATGATGTTATCACTGGCCTCTACTAAAACACGATCAGGAACTTGTCCTAATATTTTTCGTGCCATCGCTCCGGCATAGGCAATAGCAATAGGTTCGGTACACCCCATAGCCGGCATTAGTTCTTCATGTAATATGTTTATATACGCCTGGTAGCGATTATCAGATTTATTCATAGCGATCTTTTACAATTAGTTCTGTATTAAGATTTGGCTAAAGTAATGGCTTATTTGCGTTCAGAATATGATTATTAGCACGAGAAGGTGTTTGTTGATTTTTTTTAACATTAAGCGACTGGATACAACAGAAATATGCAGTAGGACGATTTATATCGATTCGTTTAAAAAGAGGAAGTCCTGAAACAATATCGGTCACTTTTTGAGTAATGATAGTTTCAGGACTTCCCCTTTAATTATTTCTTACGACAGTATCGTCGGGCTATTTTTTTAACGCTGGTTTAGAAAATGGAGGAGGAGTAATCTCTTTCTTTTCTTTAAGTAAAGACAAAGCTTCTTTCACCGCACGTTCCAATTGCGGATCGATATTTTTTTCCATCGAGGCTGCATCCATTCTCACATCAAAGGTTGGGGCAATACCAGTGTTTTCGCCAACCCATTCATTGTTAATCGGATCGAATACCGCATTATCCGGAGCTGTTAAAGCACCACCATCTACCAGGCGATAATGTACCGATGATTTTACTAGTCCACCCCACGTGCGAACGCCTACCACCGGCCCTATTTTCTGCTGCTTAAAGGCCCACGGGAAGAAGTCGCCACCCGAACCGGCCATTTCATTAACCATTAGTACCTTGGGGCCTTTTATGCCAGCTGGCAATAAAATAGGTGATCCATTGGGAACTTCATTGGTTAAAGCTGCCCGAAGATCGCGCTTCATTAAATCAACCATGTAGTCATCGAGTAATCCACCACCGTTAAATCGTTCATCAATGACAGCACCTTGTTTGTCCTGTTGTGCAAAATAATAACGGTTAAAAGAAACAAATCCGGCACCTGAAGTATTCGGCACCCACACATATGCTAGTTTACCGTTTGATAATTTGTCTACCAACCTGCGATTATCTTCCACCCAGGCTCGTTGGCGAAGCGCTCTTTCACTGGAGATGGGTTTGACGGTAATTTTCCAGCTGCCTTCAAACGAAGGTTTGCTGTTAATATGAAGTACGGTTTGCACACCGCGTGTGCCATCCAGGTACTTGTATGGATCTTCTGTTGATTTTAATTGCTCTCCATTAACACCAACCAGGTAGTTGCCTTCTTCAACTTTAAGTCCTGGTCGTTGCAGCGGACTTGATAATTCAGGATTCCAAACTTCAGTAGTAAAAATACGTTCGATTTGCCAATAATCGCCTTTCGCTTTTAAGTTGGCACCCAATAAACCAACGGTATTGCTTTCAACCTTTGGCATGTCGCCACCAAAAACAAAACTATGACCGACTGAAAGTTCACCATTCATCATATCTAATACATAATTAAGATCACTTCGGTGCTTGATAAATGGCACAAGTGGAGAATAGCGACTGTAAACCTCATTCCAATCGCGACCATGCATATCCGGATCGTAAAAGAAATCGCGCTGATAACGCCAGGCTTCATCAAACATCTGCTTCCATTCGGCCTGTCGATCCAATTTGGTTTTTAAATCTACTTTTAAGCTTTTTCCATCTTTGCCACTGGATTTGCTGGTACCCATTACTTTCCATGACGATCCCATTTTAGCAAGCATCTGTTTACCGTCGGCTGATATAGAGACTGAGCGAGCTCCTGATACAAATTCTTTTGCTTTCCGATCCTTTAAAGTAAACTTCTGAATAACATTACCTTTGTCGGTCGATTGGCCAATGAATACCGTTCCTTCGGACCCTGCCAACATATAATGATACTGACGCTTGGGCATTGGCATGGCAATTATACGACTTTCGATACCTTCAAAATCTATGCTGATGCCTTTGTCTTTCTTGGCTTCTTCCTTTTTATCCTGTTTTGGATTTTTGTCCTTCGAATCTTTTTCTTTTTTCTCAGGCTTTTTGTCCTTGTTTTCTTTTTTGTCATCCTTTTTTTTCACTTCTTCTTCATCGCTGCGAAGTTCAAAAGGAGATTTGTCTTTTTTCAACAAGTTAATCACATAGGCGCTGTATCTTGCATCATCGGGCGACATAACACTGGTATTCACATAACTCGATTCGAGGCCCAGATCGGTACTGGCTAAAAAGTACAGCTGCTTACCATTTCGATCCCATGCCGGAGAAAAGGCGTCGGCCATGGTGTTGGTAATTGCCCTGGTTTTGTCTTCTTTTGACGACCAGATATGAATGCGACGAAAGTTGTTGGAACCGGCTTTGGCATATGCCAGGTATTTTGAATCCTTCGACCAGGTGATGCCCATGCCGCCACGCTCAAAATTATTGCCTGCCACATCAATGGTCTTAATGGTTTTATTATCAATATCTAAAACACGAATGCGCACATCATCATCAACGAATGCGATAAATTTTCCATCGGGCGACCAGTTGGGTTCCCATATCATTTTTGATTCACCAAGACTGATATTTAGAACCTCGCCAAGGCCATCCTGCGAGCTAAGCATCAGTTCATAACGACCATTTTTATCCGAGAACCAGGCAAGTTTATCACCTTTGGGCGACCACATTGGTTTGCGCTCTGCTACCTTCGAATTATTGGTGATGTTTCGCACATTACCATGCTCCAGAGGAATTGTAAAAACTTCACCACGAGCGCCCATTATAGCACGTTTGCCACTTGGTGAAAGACGGGCGAAATCAACCTTACTGCTTAAATTTTCCCATTTGGTTTCGGCCCAGGGGAAATCGCCAATTACATTAATGGTTAGTTTTGTGCTCGCTTGAGAATTGAGGTCGTACAGGTGCAGGTAGCCATCCTGTTCAAAAACCAATTCCTTGTTTCGGCCACTTAAATATTTAATGTCTGTTTTTGGGGAGCTGGTAACTTGCGATAGTTCTTTTGTTTTAGTTGAATAGGACCAGATATTGCTTACCCAGTCACGATCGGACAGGAAATATATTTTGTCGCCAAGCCAAACCGGCTGGATGTCGGTTGTTCGTTCGTTTGGCAATAACTCTTCTTTCCAGTTATCGAGGTTAAGAATGATTAAAGGTGTGTTTTGACCACCACGATAGGCACGCCATTCAGTGTCCCAGCGACGAATTTTATCAATCACTATTTGTTTGCCATTGGCTGAATAAGATGCTTTGGTTCCCCATTGCTTCGTCAACATCTTCGATGGGCCGCCATTTTTACTAACCGTCCAAAGTCGGTCAAAACCAGAGGGGGCTGTCTCGCGTGTTGAGGCGTATAAAATATTCTGTCCGTCAGGAGTCCAGCCGCGTACTTGTGCCGAGGCCGGATACCAGGTTAGACGCGTTGCACTGCCTCCTTTGGCAGACATGGTGTAAACGGCATCTGCACCGGCTCGGTTAGAAGTGAAGGCGATGGTTTGTCCGTCGGGAGAAAAATAGGGATCTTTTTCAATGGCAGGTGTGCTGGTTAACCTTACGGCTGTACCACCACTTTTAGCGCAAATCCATAGGTCGCCACCATAGGTAAATACAATCTGTGTTTCACTGATGTTGGGCTGGCGCAGTAAGCGTGTGCCTTCGGCCTTTAATGCAGATGCTGATATAAAAAGGGTTATGAAAAATCCCATTATCATCTTAAAAGATGAATGTAAGTGTCGTTGTAGCATTTTAATGATTTAAGGTTTTGACAATTCTTGAGGTTTAACAATAAAGGGAACAAATGTTCTAAAGTAGTTAATTTAAAATTGTGTAACAAACCAAATAATATCAGTCATTTGCTTTATTTTTGCTGTTGGTAACTAAACTGAAACAGTTTCTAATTTTATAAATCCCTAACGATGACTCAAACAAGTATTCAAATAAAAGGATTACGAAAATCTTTTGGTAAAGGCGATAATCAAAAGGAAGTGCTTAAAGGTATAGATCTGGAGATAGAAAGTGGAAAAATAATTGGATACATCGGTCCTAACGGAGCAGGTAAAAGTACAACTGTTAAGATCCTCTGTGGTATCCTAACATCTTTTGAAGGTGAAATCGAAGTGATGGGATTGCCTTTAAAAGGAAATGAGTTAAAAGTTAAAAGTAAGATTGGTTATGTGCCTGAGAACGGAGCTTTGTACGAGGCATTAACACCCAATGAATACCTCAATTTGGTGGGTACTTTATTTAATATGGAGGCGACCCAAATAGAAGAGCGCAGTGCTACCTTATTAAAATATTTTGAGATGCATCAACAGGCTGATCAGCGAATGGATACCTTCTCGAAAGGCATGAAACAAAAAATACTGATCATAGCCGGTTTAATTAATAATCCTGATATTCTGTTTTTGGATGAGCCATTGTCGGGGCTGGATGCTAATTCGGTGATATTGGTAAAAGATATGTTGACAAAATTGGCTCAGCAGGGCAAAACCATTTTTTACAGTTCGCACCTGATGGATGTGGTTGAAAAAATATCTGATCGGATTATTTTGATTGACGACGGAAAGGTGATAGCCGATGGTACTTTTGAAGAGCTGCAACAAGACAGTAATGTTAGTCTGGAGCAATTATTTGCACGCCTCACCAATGGCGAAAACAAGGTGAGTGAGACCAGTGTGTTGGATAATGTTTTTAAAAACTAAGGAATGACAGCTACAAAACAATTACTGAAGGCGCCCATAAATTTTCTTTTGCGAATAATGGGTGTTGATGTATCACATTTCTGGGTTCTCTTAAGCGCAAAACTTAAAATGGATTTCAGACGAGCTCCAAACAGTTTCCAATCGGCAGGTAAAAAGCAAACCATGCTTAAACAGTTGTTTATTTATGGTTTTCTGGGCGCCGTACTCGTTTTAAGTTTGTATCGGATAAGCGATCTGATGCTGCAATTGTCAGTTTTCTTTACCTTTTTGATGGTGTTTGAAGGAACCATTCTTTTAACCGAGTTTACCGCTGTACTATTCGATGAGAAAGATAACCAGATCTTATTACCAAGGCCGGTATCGTCGCGTACCTTATTATTGGTTCGTTTAATGCACATACTAGTATACATGAGTAATATTGCTTTTGCTTTAAGCTTGCCATTCGCCATATACTTGTCATTTGTTCATGGCTGGCTAGCTCTGATTTTTATACTGGTTGTATTGATGTGCGCCTGGTTAACACTTATAATGGCAACCGGCTTTTATATGAGCTTATCAAAGTTTGTTAGCGCAGTACGATTTAAGGATGTACTTAATTATTTTCAGATAGGTTTGGCCGTGATAATAATGGCAAGTTACCAATTGGTACCGCATTTTATGGAAGATGCCCATGTTGAGACCTTCGTGTTTAAAGAGGCCTGGTGGATATACCTGGTACCAACAGTGTGGTTTGCCGGATTGGTGAACTTTCTGGTTGGTATAGGAGGCAGCATGGAGATTATTCTATCGATTATTACCGTGTTTGTAGTATTGATTGGCACCGTGTTATTGGTAAGGGCTTTATCATCTGGTTTTACCAATATAATCTCAGAAACTGGAACAGGATCGATCCAAAAGGCACAGGTCAGCCAAGTAAAAGCACAGAAAGGCTGGAAGAATAAATTAATTGCTCTGTTGTGTGTTTCAAATGAGGAGCAAACAGGTTGGCGACTAACAATGAGTCATATCCGTAGTGATCGTAAATTAAAGCAGCAGGTGTATCCGATGTTTGCCTATAGCCTTATTATGGCTTTGGTTTTTTTAAAGCCCGATATTAACGATTTTTCTGCTTATTTGGCAGAGTTGTCAAATTCATCCAAGTATTTATTTTTTGTACTAACTGGGTTCTTCGGAACCGTTGGGATATCTGTTATTCCCTATACCGACACACCTAATGCAGCCTGGATATATGAAGTAGCTTCCACCAGCAAGAAATACCATATACAATCGGGCGCTGTTAAAGCCATGCTGTTTACATTTTATTTGCCACTACAAGTTTTGTTTTTAGTTCCCGTAATCTGGATTTGGGGATTACATGTCTTGCCCTATTTCTTATTGGCAAGTGCATTAACTGCAGCACTGAGCATCGTATTGGTTCGCATGCAAGGTAATGAGTTGCCTTTTTCACAAGGTCGCGAAATGGTCAACAAAGGCGAGTACACTTTACGAATGTTCTTGGGGATGTTTTTTATCGGGTTGCTGATGGGATTAGTTTACCTGATCTCGATGGTACACATTGCGGTGGGATTAACTTTATGTGCCCTAATGCCATTGGTAATTTCAATGAGTTATCGAAGCATTCGTAGTCGGCAATAAAACAAATAGTAGTGCAATTTTATTAATGATGTATTTTGCCTTCGTACTAATGAAGTACAGAATTAATTAAGTCCGAGGCTTAGAGTTCGATTAAAGGTTATTAGAATACTAAATCGGGAAAAGTATAAAATGCCAACTTATTGGGATTGTGTGCAAATGGTGTTTTAAGCACCTTGTAAACAAAAACAATATGGATAAAATAATTAGTCAAACACGTCATGGGCGTGTTTTTATATGTCCTTCTTGCGATAAAGTACACATTGAGTTTCATAACTTTTTATTCTCTTTTAATCAAGAGGAGTTTAATCATTTTAAACAGTGCTTTAGTCGCATGGATGGCCAGTACTACGAGGCTATTAATGCCGATATTGTTTATCAGCGAAAAATAATTGTTCCCATTGGACATAAGCATGCCTCCATGATGTTAAACCGTCAGGAACTTAATGAGCTAAAAAGATTATTGAGTGTTGATGAGCGTCGAAAAGATCCGTCTGTTTTTCTATCAGTTCGGGAAATTGGAGTGCATTTAGGTGCGAATTAAATCTGATTCATCAAAACTTAGTAGCCAGAAATGGGGATTAATTAAGTGTAAACGTCAGAATATCAGATTGGAAGCGATAATTTAATAGCTTCTGTATAAGTAAAATTCTTTGCTAAAAACCCCAATATTGGTGATTGATGGCCAATGGTTTGAACGATAAATTTGTGCTGCACAAAAAGTTATTACAATGAAGAAAACAGCTATATTTTACGGAAGCAGTACAGGCAATACTCAGAGCGTAGCCGAAAGCATTAATGCGCAGCTTAACAATGAAGCTGATTTGATTAATGTTGAAAACTCTTCCGCTTCGGAAATAGAGAAGTATGAGTTCTTGTTTTTAGGAACCAGCACCTGGGGATTGGGTGATTTACAAGACGACTGGGAAGGTTTTTTATCCGATCTTGAGTCGGCTAATCTGAAAGGTAAAAAGATTGCCTTATTTGGTTTAGGCGATGCCGATGCTTATCCGGATACTTTTGTTGATGGCATGGGAACCATCTATAATGCCATTGCTAACAAAGGATGTGAGGTGGTTGGCATGGTTTCTTTGGAAGAATACAGCTACGATGCTTCAACGGCTGAAGTAGATAATCAGTTTGTGGGCTTACCCATCGATGAGGATAATGAAAGCGATAAAACAGAAGCGCGTGTAGATGCCTGGATTTTCAATCTAAAGCATCATTTGCAGTAGTTTATTACCTATGATGAAAGCAGGTTGGCTGGCCCGATTCCAATGTTCATTTGTTTGTACCTGCGAAACGTTAGCAGGTTAAAAGTTGCCGGCTGACTTGCTTTTGGGTAAATTATTAAAAAATAGGGTAACCAAAATTCTTTAAGCACCTGTTCACAGAGTAGCTCACTGAGCGAAGCCGAAGGGATGTCGAAGTGATTTATGATTGATAATCAGAATTAATCAAATTTCATCTCGACTGCGCTCGATGAGCTTGCTTAGTTTTTGGACACCTTTGCTATTTTATAAATTGATATGATTGAGGTGTAAACCATCGGACTGAATGGAGCGGGCAAATTTAACAGCCGGCATGCCATATACCATGATATATCCAATGCGGTGATTAGCCGGAATGCCAAAAGCATCCTTAAGTTCCGGAGCAATTTCTTCGATAATGGCTTTTAAAAACCCATTCCAAAGTGTGCCGATACCCATCGAGTTGGCCATCAATTCAAAATAACTTAAAGAAATAACACTGTCGGCTACTCCATTGCTGTTTTTCTCGGGAGCCGATGCGATAATCAAATGTGGTGCATCTCTAAAAATTACATCAATACCCTTGGCTTCCCACATGTTTTGGAAAGCACCATACATGGCCAGGTTGCCGCTTAGTGCATCAGCTTCTTTGGCTTTTTTAAGGGTGTTGTAAACCAACTCACGAACTTTGTTGATTTCTTCTTTGGTTTTAGTGACCGATAAAAGTACCTGGTTTTTATTATGACCGGTTGGTGCATGGGCTGCGGTTTTAAGCAGACTTTGGATGGTATCCGGGTTTACTTCGCTATTGGTAAATCTACGAACAGAACGACGCGTTAAAATCAAGCGTTCCAAATCTTCTGCATCAGCAATTTCACCCTTTACCGAAACACTGTCATCCGGGTTTTTACCGAATATGGATAAGGCACCAGTTGGGCAAATAGCCAAACAGTGCTGACATTTAATACAGTTCTTTTCTTTACCCTCTTTGATACATGGAATGCCATTTTTACCATCGATGATTAAAGTGGGGCATTCTTTCGCGCACAAGCCACATTGCGTACATTTGGCTTCGTCAATCTTAAAATCTAACATGTCTGTATTGCATTTTGTTTGGGGCTGCGAAAGTAGTAATTTCTAATTAGAATAATGAAGCTTGGTTGGATTGGCAATGATTTGTTATTCTATTTTAACTTTAAAGTAATAACGTCTTTAGGATTAATTCCTTTTATTTTTTTAAACATTTGCGAGAATTTTGACAGGCTATTGTAACCTAAATCATAGCCAACTTGCATAACGGAGTATTGGCCGGTTTTAAGCCTGCGAAAAGCTTCATCCATTTTGGCATGGGTATAAAACTGGTAAACAGAGCTGTGGAATAAGGCTTTAAAATCGCGCTGAAGTTTAGAAACACTGATGGCAAAATTATTCGCCAACTCTTCAATGTTAAGCTTTGTATCAACATGTTTCATGATTTCTTCTTTAATCAACATCAGACGATTATAATCATCGATGTGAAGTCCATGGAAATCATCTTTATTCGCGTTACTTTGAAGTGATTGAATAAAGATGTTAAACAGTTCTAAAGCTTTGGAAGTAACCATGATTTTCCGACCAAATTCTGAATCATCATGATTGAATATATCCATTAATATTCGATCCATTTCGGTGGATATATGGGTGTGGTAAGCTCTGGGTTCATCATGATCAAACAACGCATCGAAAACTTCAATGGATTCGGGCATCATTGTCATCAACGCATTTTTAGATACTTTAATGGCAAGCGATTGCAAAGGATGTTTTGCTGGAAAATTGGACTTCAAGGGAAATAAACCATTGTATAAAAATATTCCTTTGGGAGTGTCGGCTTCCATTTGTTGTTGCTCATTGTTGTAGTTTTGAATGACTTTACCTTGTTTAACGATGTTGATAAAGAAGCAGTCAGGTTTTTTGTTTGCTTGTCTGTCGATAACAATTGATTGATCATAATCGGATTGAACAACAAGGAACTCAAACTCAGGCAGAATGTTATAGGCAGTTAGTTTAATCCGGTTATTCCCCATAGTATATAAAAAGCAGTCGTTAATTACCTTGGTGTCAAAGGTTTTTCCAAGAGCTTCGAAATAATTAGCATTACTTCCTTCATGAAGATTGATGTGCAGGGAGGTTTTATTCATTTCAAACAATTGCTTAAGTATTTAAATATAGGCGAAATCTCATTGGCTTACAATTAGCATTTGCCTTGATTGGGATTTTGATTGACATAAATGGATTAAAATCCACACTCCAATGTTGATATGTTTGTAATGTTAATTCTTTAATCATCATAAAGTCAAACTTTAAACGAAAAGATCATGAAAACTGTAAATTCAATATTAGTCACTTGCTTAATGCTTATTTCGGTAATTATGTATGGACAAAACTCCTATTATAATCCGGAAATTCCTGATCTGGTAACTTATAAAGTTACTCCCGATGTTAGGTATGGAGAGGCAAAAGTTCTAAAAGATGGTGAAGTTCTATCCAAGTCATTAACAATGGATGTTTACTACCCCGCTAATGAAGCGGAAGGCGATCGGCCGGCAATTATCTTATCATATGGCGGTAGTTTTCATCGCGGTAATCCACGTATTCCTTATAATGGTTTTGGTGGGCAAACAACGTCCATGAGTCAATATGCTCAACGATATGCAGCAGAAGGATTTGTTGTATTTACCATTAATTATCGTGTTGCAACGGATAATCCGGTGATTGATGCGTATGAGGGGTATACAGCTGAGGATTTGGATACAAGGATTTTTAACTCACCGGAAGCTATTTCTCAGATTAATGTGATACGTAAGCAGATGAATCTCGATGAATTAACAGCTGACAATGTAGAGGACGTCATGAAAAATGCAGTTTTAGCAGCTTCAGAAGATTTGCGAACGGCCATCCGCCATATAAAAGCTGAGTATGATCACTACAAAATTGATACTGACAGAATTGCTTTAGGAGGTTTTTCAGCGGGCGCGGTTAGCTCAATCAATGTGGCCTATGGAATGCAAGAGGAAGTAGCGGCTGTTTTTACAAATTCTGGATTTCCATCTTTGTTTAAAATGGAACAGTTGCTTGACGAAACAAAAGATTATCCGCCATTGCTGATTTTTATGAGTGAGAATGATTACCCTATCGTAACGTCACTGATGCCACCGTTTATGCAGTTGCTAAATCAAAAAGGAGTGGAGTATTATTTTAACTGGGTTCCTGGCTTTGGACATTTTTATCCGGGTGGTGCTGTCAGCTTATCAACACAGGGCGATAAAATGCCTTTGATTGAACGAACGGTTAATTATTTAAAAGAGAGCTTGGTGCTTGAGTAATTTGGGCGTCGTTCCATAAATAATAATGAGAGTGTTCAAAAATACTGTAAGTGTCTGTTCACTGAGTAGTTCCCCGATGGAAGTCAAAGCGATTAATAATTGATAATTATCATTAATTAAATTTCATCTCGACTGCGCTCGATGAGCGAACTTAGTTTTTGAACACCCTCATCAATTAACCTGAGCTAGATTTAAATTTCAGTACCCAGATTATTAGTTTACATTCAGCATTAATATTTCATATTTCCCCCGTTCGTTTTCCGGCAAATGAATTTGAGAGGTTGTGAAATACAAATTGCCTTCCTGGTCCATGGTAAATGAATCGGCCCATCTAATGCGAGGCGATTGCATTACTTGTTCCACATCTCCATTGGGCAATAGGCGATTCACAGAGTTGTTTTCCAAACCACCCAGGTACAAATAACCTTCTTTGTCAAACAACATTCCATCGGTAGCCGGAACTTTCTTAACTTTTTCAACTTGTTTTGCCAGTTCTTCCGGACTTAAGCTTTCATCAAGAAGCGCAGCGCTTGATATTCGATACAAAGTGTGACCTGTAAGAGCTATAAAGTATAAATGCTGTCCGTCAGGCGACAGAGCGATTCCATCTGAATCAACACTGTTTTCCCATCTGCGGCCATTACACATCAAATGGTCACTTTCACTTTTGGTCGAAGGATGATCGTCCAGTAACCGTTGCGACTGTCCCGTGGTCAGGTTTAAAACAATTAATGCACCATCGCCGGAATCGGTCAAATAGGCCATGTTCATATTGGTGTCGATGCGCACATCATTAAAATACGAAGCCGGTTTATATACACCTACCGGAAAATTATAGATTTTAATCAGCTCGTCGTTTTGTAGGTTGAAACAATACAATTGCGGACCAATTTCATTCACTCCTTTAAATTGTGGATTATTGGTGTCGAGTACCCAAAGCCTGTCTTTATTATCGATAAAAACCGATTGTACGGCATTAAACGAATGTGAGCCTGTACGCTGATTCCAGGTCATGTCAGGATAGGCTCTTGCCACACCGTTGACCACTTCAGCTACACTAACAGGAACATTGCCCGACCAGTAAGGATAATTGACAAACAAGCGTCCTTCCTGGCTAATGGCGACTCCCGTCCATTGTTTGTCAGATTGGGCGATCTCACTAAGTGTGAGTTCTTTTTCACCTTTTTTCTTCGATTGGCAAGAAATCAATAATGATCCTGTAATTAGTAATATTATGAGATGCTTCATATAATTATATTTAGTTCCGAAAAGACCAATAATTACCCTTCCGGAACAAGATGAATTGATTGATGTTTAGAGCTTACCGCAGTTGTAACTTATTCATCCCACAGGTTCTGAACCGTATATGGTCCTTCAGGTACCTCCCAAAAGCTTCCATCAACATACCTTCTGTTAAGATCGATTTCATTAATTATAGCAGCTTCTTCATTTGTGAGAGTAATATCTGCGGCTTCCAGATTCTGTTTTAAACGCGCCGGATTAACAGATTTGGGGATGACTGAAATACCGCGGTGTATATCCCATGCCAATATGGTTTGGGCTACTGAAATACCTTTTTTGTTGGCTAATTCTTTAATGCTGGTATCTTCTAAAAGTACTGGTTCATCTTCAGCTTTTAAGCCAGCCGGGCGATCGGATGATCCAAGTGGCGAATACGCCATCACATGAATGTTATTGGCCTGACAATAATCCACCAGATCACTTTGCTGAAAATATGGGTGAATTTCGACCTGGTTAATCACAGGTTTGATTTTAGAGTTGGCAACCAAATCTTCCAACTTCTTAACACTAAAGTTACTTACTCCAATCGTTTTGGTTAGTCCCAGTTCAACTGCTTTTTCCATGCCTTTCCAGGTATTGGCAATTGGCATCTCTTCAAGCGAAAGAAAATGTTTGGCTTTACTGGCACTAACAAAAAGCTTGCGTTGAGCAACCGGCCAGTGAATCAAATATAAATCGAGGTACTCAAGTTGCAGGTCGTTCAGTGTTTTTTGCAGTGCTTCAACTACATTTTCCTCACCATGCATGTTATTCCATAGCTTAGAAGTGATCCATAACTCTTCGCGTGTAACAATACCTTCGTCAATTACTTCTTTTAATGCTTTGCCAACTTCTTTTTCATTGGCGTATATGGCCGCGCAATCAATATGGCGATAACCTATTTTTATAGCTTCTTTAATGGCTGTGTAAACTTCTCCGCGAGCCGATTTCCAGGTTCCCAGTCCTAAAATAGGTAATTGATGTCCGTTAAGATTAAGTGTTTGCATATTGTGCTTATTATTGTTTGTTGAATATTATAAAATTGTTTAAATATGGTAGTATTCAATTGATTGGGTGATGAATTTGAAATTTGTAATGGATTGATTTAGAAAATTACGAATTTAAATCAGAAAATGCATTCATTTTGTTAACGAAGGGTTAATCATTGACATTTTTCTGATCAATTTCGTGTTAGATATTGTTTTTTTTTCAATCTTGATGAAGTTGCCCTATCGCCCGATATATTTAGCAAACAGGAAACTTCTTTTAAGAAACCAATGCTTGGAGAATAAAAAAAATACAAACGATTGCGCAAGTTTGTGCAATCGTTTGTATATTTGTACCAAATTATCGCATGAATGAAAAAAGTAACCATTAATGATATTGCGCAAAAACTGGGAGTGACACCATCCACTGTATCTAGGGCTTTGGCGGATAATAAGCGGGTGAGTCAAAAAACGCGGGATCTGGTAAAGAAAACAGCGAAAGAGATGGGCTATCAACCTAATTTAATGGCTGCTTCGTTGCGTCGTGGAAAATCCGACCTGGTTGGAATGATTGTGCCGCGTATTAATCGTCACTTTTTTAGTAATGTGATTAGTGGGGTGGAAGAAGTGCTTAATCCGGAGGGGTATCGTTTGCTGATTATGCAAAGTAATGAGAGTTTGCAAGCCGAAGTTGAGGCGGTTAATTCTTTGATGCTTAATCGGGTGGCTGGAATAATAACTTCCCTTTCGGTTCAAACCAATAATGTAGATCATTTCCAAAGTGTAGCTGAAGCCAATGTGCCTTTGATTCAGTTTGACCGGGTGAGTAAAGAACTGGAAGGAGCCAAAATTATTAATGATAATTATTCGGGTGCTTATCAGGCTACTAAAAGCCTGTTAAAAGCTGGTTATAAACGGGTGGCACATTTGGCAGGGAGCGTGTTGTTAAAAGCGTATTGTGAGCGCCGACGCGGTTACGAGGATGCTGTGCGTGATGAGTTTGGTAAGTTGGATGAGGATCTCATTATTAAAGATGCCATCACCCGGGATGCCGGCTATAAGGCAGTCAAAGAAATACTAGATAAAGGCGCTGATGCTGTTTTTTGTGCTGGTGATTATTCGGCCTTTGGGGTATATGAAGGTTTAAATGAACTGGGGGTAAAAACAGCCTGTGATTTTGGCGTGGCAGGTTTTGGAAATGAACCTTTTGCCGAGATGGTTTACCCTACTTTATCCACTGTGGAACAGCAAGGGAAAGAGATGGGACGAATTTCTGCCAGGCAGATGATCAATGCCATTAATGGAGAAGCTTACAATGTTGAAATGGTTGTACCTGTGAAATTTATTGAACGGGTTTCTTCAAATAAGTGCCCTTAAATACAAAGGTGTTTGAAAGACTAATTAAGTAAAGAATATTTTTTGCAGCTAATGTGCAAACGATTGTATTTTTTGAATAGATAATAAACTCATAAAAATTGATTGATATGATTAGCGAATTGTTTGATTTATCAGGAAAAGTAGCCCTTGTAACTGGCGGTACACATGGTATTGGAATGGCTTGTGGTAAAGTATTGGCCAAATCAGGTGCAAAACTTTGTGTAAACGACATTAATGATGAAAAATTAGAGGAATGTAAAGCAGAGTATGCTAAAGATGGTATCGATGTTTTTACTGTGAACTTTAACGTTACATCGGAAGAAGATGTGGATAAAGGTATCAGCATTATTGAAAAAGAAGTTGGACCAATTGATATCTTGGTTAACAACGCCGGAATCATCAAGCGTGTGCCAATTTTAGATATGCCAATCAAAGATTTTGAAATGGTGATTGATGTGGATTTGGTTGCGCCATTAATCGTTGCTAAGCGTGTTGCACCTGGAATGATTGAGCGTCGCCAGGGTAAAATCATCAACATGTGTTCAATGATGAGTGTTTATGGTCGTCAGAATGTTTCGGCTTATGCTGCCGCAAAAGGTGGTTTAAAGCTATTAACTGAAAACATGACTTGTGAGTGGGCTAAGTATAACGTGCAAATCAATGGTATTGGTCCTGGTTATATTGCTACTTCGCAAACAGCTCCAATTCGCGAAGATGGTCACCCGTTTAACGACCTGGTGATGACACGTACTCCTGCAGCTCGTTGGGGTGAACCTGAAGACGTAGGTAACGCTGCATTATTCCTGGCTTCTAAAGCTGCTGATTTTGTTAATGGTCACATCTTGTATGTGGATGGTGGTATTTTGGCCAACTTCGGGTATGTTAAAGGTGAAAACGAAATTTAATATGCGAATTAAACTTCAACTTGCAACAATGACAATGCTTCTGCTCTTCGTGAGCAGTTGCATTGGTCGTAAAAATGAATTAAAAGTAACCCTTACAAATCCAAGTGATAAGGATCGTTTAATTGAGACCGTTAAGGTGGATTTGCCTGCTGAATTATCTGCGCTTAATACTTTAATCGTTGTAGATAGCCAGACTAACAAAGAGCTTCAATCTCAGTTGGTGGATGAGGATCAGGATAATGTTCCTGAAAAGATATTGTTTCAGGTAGCTTTAAAAGCGAATGAAACCTACCAGTACATCGTGAAAGCCGGTCAAACAAGCATACAAGCAACGAATGTAAAAACCTTTGGTCGGTTTGTTCCGGAACGAACAGATGATTTTACCTGGGAAAATGATAAGGTTGCTTTCCGCGTATACGGACCAACTGCTCAGCAAATGGTTGAGGAAGGAAAACAAGGTGGAACACTATCGGGAGGTGTGGATTGCTGGCTAAAAAAGGTTGACTATTCCATTATTGATAAGTGGTACAAAGGTAACACTGAATCTCCGGGTTATTACCACAAAGACCATGGCGAAGGATTGGATAACTATCATGTTGGACCAAGCTTAGGCGCCGGAGGAACGGGTATAATGAATGGCGAAGAGTTGATAACATCCGTAAATTATACGGCCTATAAAGTATTAACTAACGGGCCAATCGAAACAAGTTTTAAATTGGATTACGATTCTTTTGGTACGGCTGATAAACAGGTAAAACAAGTTAAGACTGGTTCAATTGAACTGGGATCAAACTTCACAAAATTTGTTGTTGAGCTGGAAGGAACAGAAACTTTAACAACCGGCATCACACTTCATGATAAAACAGGAGCCATTACTGTTGATGAAAAAGCTTGCTGGGGCGACTACTGGGCACCACATGCAGGTGAAGAGTTGGGTAATGCCATTGTTGTTGATCCAAAATATTACAGCGGTTATTCTGAAGTTATTACAGATGTAAAAGATAAGAGTCATTTGTTAATTCACCTTAAGGCCATCGACGGTAAAGTTGAATATTATACAGGTTTTGCCTGGAGTGCCAGCAAACAATTTGCAGGTAAAAAAGAATGGCATCAACACCTTGAGCAGTTTGCACAACAAATTCAGACTCCTCTGATTATAAGTGTTCAATAATTTGATTGGATATTGATAGTGTTTTATCAAGTAAATTAGAATCAATGAGAAAGTTATATCTATTATGCTTCTTGCTCCCCATTTTATTTTCCTGCGGTCAGACGCGTGAAGATAAAGTGCTTAAACTGGCACATGGGCTTGATCCGACACACCCGGTTCATAAGGGAATGATGGTTTTGGCCGAAAAGGTTAAGGAAAAGTCTGATGGGAAATTGCAAATCAATATCTACCCAAGTGGTCAGCTTGGATCGGAACAACAGTGTGTTGAGCTATTGCAAATTGGCAGCCTGGCACTGACGAAGGTATCGACTGCGGTTCTTGAGAGTTTCACAGATAATTTCCAGGTGCTGGGATTACCCTATATTTTCCGTTCGAAGGAGCACAGTTTTCATGTGTTGGATGGTGAGGTTGGTAAAAGTTTATTGCTTTCAACCGAGCGCTATAAAATCAGGGGATTGTGTTTTTACGATGCCGGAGCACGCAGTTATTATGCGATTAATAAGTCCATTGAATCACCTGCTGATTTGAAGGGGATGAAAATCCGTGTAATGAAAAGTCAGACTGCCATGGACATGGTAAAACAAATGGGTGGATCACCAACGCCAATTTCGTGGGGAGAACTTTATACGGCTTTGCAAAGCGGAGTTGTTGATGGAGCGGAAAATAACCCACCAAGTTTTTATACCTCACGCCATTACGAAGTGTGTAAGAACTATAGTCTGAACGAACATACCAGGGTACCTGATGTGATAATCATCAGCTCGGTTGTGTGGAATAAGCTAAGCGACCAGGAAAAGAAGTGGTTGCAAGAGGCAGCTGATGAATCGGTTATAGCTCAACGTGAGTTTTGGGCTCAGTCGGAAGAGGAATCATTGAGAATTGTTAAAGAGGCTGGAGTTAATGTCGTCTATCCAGAAAAGGAACCGTTTGCCGAAACCGTGAATTCGATGTTAGATGCTTACAAGGATAAGCCGGAGTTATATGGTTTAATTAAAAAGATTCAGGCAATCGAGTAATAACAGCCTGAGGTCTGAAAGAAAGATAAACGCATGAAACAAAAAATAGACAAAATATTGGAACAGATTCTTGTGATTCTACTGGCTGTTCTGGTAATTGATGTACTTTGGCAAGTCTTATCACGTTATGTGTTGGCATCGCCCAGCTCATTTACCGATGAGTTGGCTGGTTTTCTGCTTATTTGGGTTGGTGTTTTAGGTGCCGCTTATGTAACGGGTCAAAAACAACACCTGGCCATCGATCTTTTATTGCAAAAATCGAAACCAGCCGCACAAAAAAGGCTTCAGCTGATTATTGATGGTTGTGTAGCCTTGTTTGCAGTCCTGGTATTGGTAATCGGTGGATCTTGGTTGGTTATCACCCGTTTTCAATTAAACGTAAGTTCGGCAGCTCTTCATCTTCCATTAGGCTACTTATACAGCGTTCTGCCAATAAGCGGATTACTGATGGTTTATTACTCAGTTACGTCCATGTTAAACGTAAATAAGGAGGAAGCATAATGGATTATACAGGAGTTTTAGTATTGATTTTTAGTTTTATTACTTTGCTGGTAATTGGTGTGCCCATTGCCTATAGCATTGGAATATCAGGTGTTTTAACAATGCTTGTAAGTATTGATTCACTTCCTGCTTTTACAACTTTTGCACAACGAATGGCAACTGGCCTGGATAGCTTTGCCCTGTTGGCAATTCCGTTCTTTATACTCGCCGGCAACATAATGAATGGCGGAGGAATTGCCATCCGACTCATTAATCTGGCTCGCGTTCTAGTGGGGCGCTGGCCCGCTGGTTTAGCTTTTGTAAATGTTTTTGCCAATATGTTGTTTGGAGCCATCTCGGGTTCAGCTGCAGCGGCAGCATCGGCCATTGGTTCCATTATGGAACCTGAAATGAAGAAAGAGGGTTACGACAATAATTTTAGTGCCGCCGTTAATATATCATCAGCTACTACGGGGTTATCCATTCCGCCAAGTAATACCCTGATTGTGTATTCATTGGCCAGTGGTGGTGTGTCTATTACGGCCTTGTTTTTGGCCGGATATTTACCGGGGATTTTAACGGGTGTTTCCATTATGCTAACCGCCATGTGTTTATTGGTTTATCAAAACAAGGGCATAGGCGGCATGGTAAAGGCTCTGCTTAAGTTTGTTGCTGGAACTACTTTATTAATTGCTTTGGGAATTGGGCTTAAGGCAGCAGGAGATTACTCGCCAGTCTTATCTTATCTTACAAAAGCTATAGTGGGAGGTGTGATAGTGGCCTACATTGTTTACCGGGCACGTAAAAGTCCCAAAGGGGCAATGAAGGCATTAAAGATTTTGTGGGATGCAGTACCTAGTTTGTTTCTCCTCATTATTGTGATTGGAGGAATTGTGGCAGGAATATTTACAGCTACCGAAGCTTCAGCAGTTGCTGTACTTTATGCGTTTATCTTATCCTTAATCTATAAGGAGATTACGCTGAAAGACATGCCAGCAATTTTACTTCAGTCGGTAAAAACCACTTCCATTGTATTATTGCTTGTGGCTACCTGTATGGGACTTAGCTGGATAATGGCCTATGAAAATATTCCACAAACCGTAAGTAGCGGATTATTGGGTATTAGTGATAACCCAATTATCATCCTTCTGCTGATTAACCTTATTTTATTGATTGTTGGAGTGTTTATGGACATGACTCCGGCAGTATTAATTTTCACCCCAATCTTTTTGCCTATTGTTACAGGTATGGGTGTTGATCCGGTACATTTTGGTATAATAATGGTTATGAACTTAAGCGTTGGATTGTGTACCCCACCGGTTGGTTCCGTCTTATTTATTGGGTGTAGTGTGGCCAATGTGAAAATAGAAAAAGTTATTAAGCCCTTATTGCCAATGTTCTTTGCAATGATTATTTGCTTGTTATTGGTAACTTATCTACCACAAATAAGTTTGTGGTTACCCAAAGCATTTGGGTTTTAGTTAAAATATTAAAAATATAAATAAACGATTATGACTACAGTAAACTACGATCGCCGAAGAGCGTGTCATCCAGAGGATGTAAAGAACTACGATACAACAAAATTGCGCAAAGAATTCTTAGTTGAAAATCTTTTTGTTAAAGATGAAATTAACCTAAGCTATTCGCAATACGAGCGTTATATTTTAGGTGGTGCTTTTCCTGTTGATCAGGAGTTGACCATGGAAACCATCGATGCCATCAAGTCAGAGTATTTCTGCGAACGTCGTGAGCTGGGTATTATCAGCATTGCCGGTGATGGTGTTGTTACAGTGGATGGTAAGGCGTACACTTTAAAAGCCAAAGAAGCGTTATATGTTGGTCGTGGTAGCAAAGTAGTTAAGTTTGCCAGCCTGGATAAAGCTAATCCAGCCAAATTCTATTTAAGCTCAACACCGGCTCATACCGAATACCCAACAACTGTTGTTAACAAAGAGAAAGCCAATATTTTGAACCTTGGCGCAAAAGAAACTTGTAACGAGCGTACCATTTATCAGTTAATTGTTCCGGGTATTGTGGACAGTTGCCAACTGGTAATGGGATTAACCGAGTTGCATGAAGGTAGTGTATGGAATACCATGCCAAGCCACACGCACGATCGTCGAATGGAGGCCTATTTCTATTTTGATTTACCTGCCGGACAATCGATTTGTCACTTGATGGGTGAGCCACAGGAAACACGTCACTTATTTATGCACAATGAGCAGGCTGTTTTCTCACCTGAATGGGGAATTCACTCGGGTGTAGGTACTTCGAACTATTCATTTATCTGGGGTATGGGAGGTGAAAACCTGGATTATACCGATATGGATCACGTTCAGGCCGACGAATTAAGGTAATACAGTTTTAGATTTAAATATTTATTGTTAGTCACAATCTTGAAGGAGAGGTTGGTAGTAACCCACAATTAATGAGTTTTCAATTGATTGTGTGGTTGCTGCCTTCTGTCTGACAATGTTTAAAGGTATTAAAATGACAAAGCTTAAAATAAAATCAGCAACGGAATGTGCTTATGATTGCATCTCTTTAGGTGAAGTAATGTTGCGATTGGATCCGGGCGAAGGACGTATTCGAACAACCCGTCAATTTCGTGCCTGGGAAGGTGGAGGAGAATACAATGTATCGCGGGGATTAAGACGATGCTTTGGAAAAAGAACGGCTATTGTAACAGCTCTGGCAGATAACGAAGTGGGAGCTTTGATCGAAGATTTTATGCTTCAGGGCGGCTTGGATACGCAATTTGTGAAGTGGGTGGATTATGATGGTTGCGGACGCACCGTTCGCAATGGCTTGAATTTCACTGAGCGCGGATTTGGCATACGTGGGGCTAAAGGTGTTTCTGATCGTGGCAATACAGCAGCTTCGCAATTGAAGCCTGGTGATATTGATTGGGAGTATTTGTTTGGTACATTAGGCGTGCGCTGGATGCATACCGGTGGTATTTTTGCTGCTCTTTCAGAGTCGGCTGCAGAAACCGTTATTGAGGCTGTTAAAGTAGCCAAGAAATATGGTACCATCGTATCTTATGATTTAAATTTCCGTCCTTCATTATGGAAAGCAATTGGTGGTGAAGCCAAAGCACAGGAAGTGAACCGTGAAATTGCCCGTTACGTGGATGTGATGATTGGTAATGAGGAAGATTTTACAGCCTGTCTTGGACTTGAGGTGAAAGGAAACGACGAAAACCTGAAGGAGTTGGATCTGGAAGGTTATAAAGGTATGATTCAGTCGGCCGTGGAAGCTTTCCCTAACTTTAAAGCTATTGCCACAACATTACGAACCGTAAAAACAGCAACCATTAATTCATGGGGTGCTATTTGTTATTACGGAGGTGAGATATATGAAGCTTCCCACCGCGAAGATCTGGAAATTATGGATCGTGTAGGTGGAGGTGATAGTTTTGCTTCTGGTTTGATTTATGGATTTATGGAATTCAATGATGGAGCCAAAGCGGTTGAATATGGTGCGGCTCACGGGGCATTAGCAATGACAACACCTGGAGATACCACCATGGCAACACTGCCGGAAGTAGAAAAGATTATTGGTGGCGCAAGCGCCCGAGTAGATCGATAGTTTGAAGACGGATTCCGGGTAGGTTTTTTTGTATTGTACCTGCCCGGAGTTTATTATTGTTATTATAAGATAGGAATAACCCATAGAATTAACATAATGGCCAGATTTAAAAGATTACAAGTATTAAATACAATGACGGAAACCAAAATTGTTCCTTTGTTTTACAATGCGGATGCAGAATTGGTTAAGCAGGTTGTAAAAGCTTGTTATATTGGAGGTGCAAGGGTTTTTGAATTTACTAACCGTGGCGATTTTGCCCACGAGGTATTTGCTGAAGTTAACAAATGGTGTGCGCTTGAGTGTCCTGAAATGATTATGGGCGTAGGTTCGGTAGTTGATTCGGCTACGGCAGCACTATACATTCAGTTAGGAGCCAACTTTATTGTTTCTCCAAGCTTGAATCCGGAGATGGCAAAAGTATGCAACCGTCGTAAAATTGCCTGGTTACCCGGTTGTGGCACTTTATCAGAAATCAACCTGGCTGAAGAGTTGGGTTGTGAAATCGTGAAAATATTCCCAGGCAAAGAGGTCGGTGGGCCGGCTTTTGTAAAGGCTATTACAGCGCCTTGTCCCTGGACGAATATCATGCCAAGTGGTGGCGTGGCACCAACAAAAGAAAGCATCGAGAGTTGGATTAATGCCGGTGCTACTTGTGTAGGCCTTGGATCACAATTAACACCAAAGGATGTAATTGCCAAAGGTGACTTTTCTTTTATCGAAAACAAGGTGAAAGAAGCCATGGCAATAATTTCTGATCTATAGGATAAGCTCATTCGTAGCTTGACTCTTAAATGAGTCAGATTGATTATACATTTATAGTTTGACAACTAATCGATAAGTTTCAGGATTTTCTTATTGGTTAGTTGTTTTTTATTCTGCCCGGGTCCATCATCGTTTTTTGGAGTGTAATTATGTTTTAATTAGTTAACCCTTACGAACTAAAAACAACTGGAGTTATGCAATGAGTTTTGAAGTATATCTCCAGTAATTTTTTTAGCCAAAGAATTTCTTCTTTGATTTTACGAAGTAATCCTTTGAAATTAAACCCGGCAGCAG
>JAOARW010000087.1 GCA_025210475.1 Carboxylicivirga sp.
CAACCGGTTCGCTATAAAAATAAAAACGTGTAGTATTGCAAAAATTGAAAATCATAGTGCATCCTTTTTATGTGAAAATAAAGGATACAAAACTCGTAAGTTTTAGCTCACAAAACTATACGTTATCGCGGAGACGGATACAAATGATCCGCGGGTAACGGATATCTATTCATTTATTGATGGTGAAACCAAAGGGATTCCACCGGGATCGGACAACTTGATTTTTACACCCTGGCTTCTGGGCGAGCGTTGTCCGGTAAGTACCACTACCACAAGAGGAACTGTATTTAATTTAGGGTTGGAGCATTCGAGGGGACATCTGGTGAATGCCATGCTCGAAGGAGTAGGATTTAACCTGAGGTGGATATTTGAAAACTTTAAACGCGATTTTGGCTTCCGACCTTCAAAGATAAGAGCCATTGGAGGTGGTTCGGTTAATGAAGGATGGATGCAGGGCATTGCCAACATTACTGGGTTAGAAGTGGAAACCGTGGACAACCCAACAATGGCAGGAGCCCTTGGTGTGGCCACCTGTGTTTTTGTGGCCGAAGGGATTTTAGATTCTTTTAACGATGTAAAGGCTTTTATTAAACAGAAGGCAACCTTTCAGCCAGACCTGGAGCAAAAAGAACTCTATGAAAAGCTCTTTGGTTCTTACAAGGCAATATACAAAGGATTAAAAAAAGCATATGCTCAGGCTAATCTTGAGCGATTTAATACAACGAAATAAATTTATTACCAATATTATGAATCAATTGTTCGTTAAAGTTTTAAAAGTACCTGAAAGGTAGGATTCCTGAAATCAACAGACATGGAATTGATAAGATATACCTTATACCATTCACTACTAACTACTGACTACTGACTAAAACCTATTAAAATAAAGTAATGGAAGAGAATGATTTAATACCATATAAACAACAAGTGATAGAGGGCGGTAAACGATTGCTGGCCGAAGGATTAGTGGCGCGTACCTGGGGCAACGTAAGTATTCGTTTGGATGATACTTATATGTTGATTACGCCAAGTGGACGACCCTACGAAGAGCTGACCTCGGATGATATTGTGTTGGTAAATTACCATACTTCAAAATACGAAGGTTCTGTCAAACCATCGTCGGAGAAAGAATTGCACTGTGAAATCTATCGTTCCCGCAAAAAGGTTAACGCAGTGATCCATACACACCAGATGAATGCTTCTACAGTTGCAGCCGCACGGCGGGAGGTTCCGCCAATTCTGGATGATCAGGCACAGATCATTGGCCCCAATGTGCGCGTGGCCGATTATGCTTTGCCATCAACTAAAAAGATAACACGAGTTACTGTTAAAGCCTTGAAGGGGCGCAATGCTGCCTTAATGGCTAATCATGGTGCTGTTTGCATTGGCCGGGATCTAGATGAGGCTTTTGTTGTTTGTCAGGTACTGGAAAAAGCTTGCAAGGCCTTTATTGAAGCCGAATTTCTGGGGGGGGCTAAAAGTATTAATAAGTTCGAAGCCTACCTGATGCACCAGTTTTATCTAAAAAAGTATTCTAACAAAACTAAAAGTAATAAGAAATAGAAGTCTGTGTTGAAATTGTTTAATCTCGACTTCGTTGCACAAAACAGGCTATGGCAACATAGCGTTTTTGAAAAAGCCATGCTATAACTAACATGGCTTCTATTCTATTTCATTGTTAGTTTCAAACTAATAGTTATATCTGACATTAGGAACTAAGCCAAGCTGGCGTTCGTGAGTGAATTTGACTACAGCGAGCTATCAATTAAATACTAAGCATTAGTATCTTCATAATTAGTATTTTTATATAATCAGGAGAAAGTGAACTACATAATATCAATAATCTTGGTTGTGATGGGCCTGGCTATTTGTAGTTCAATGCTTCAAGCCCCGGATTTGCAAGTTAGATTAGACCTTGTAAACAATTTAGTAAGTTGTAACTTTAATAATAAGAGTGGCATAGCTGCAGTTGTTAAGCTGAAAAACATTCAATGTTCTGAAAATAAATTTTCTTCAACATTGCTTTACAGTCATAAATCAGGCTCGGAAATGTTTTATCTCGAAGCATTTGACTTAGATGGAAATGAAATAAATATCAATGGAGATGTTGATCACAATTGGTTCCCTCAATTAAACAAACAAATTGTGTTGGATAAAAGGGAGACTTTAATAGATACAAATTATTTAAGTCCCATTTATGATTTTAAAAATGGAGGTTTTTATATTTTGCGAATGGTTTATGATGCATCCAAGCCTATAGAAGAGAAACGTGTTCAATCCAAGAATCTTGTTTATTCAAATTGAGATAAATTACAGTTGTTAAATAAGATTTGTACTATAAAAACAAGCTCAATTCAATATGTGTATAAACTGTTACATTGGGACAGATCAAGAAATTAATCTATTAGAATTTGATTGGAGCAATCCTGCATTCTGTATTATGAAAGCTGACAAAACTGATTTTGATGCTGAAACTTTTACAACAAGTCGTATATATTATATAGGCACCAGTAATGGTTGTGGTTGCAATTTTGGAACAAAAAAAATTCCAGATAAAATCATTCGTGAGGCTAAGCAATGTATCAAGAATAATAAAGAGTTTTCACCAGATATTAAGCGATTTTTTGAATATGAGGATTCATATGATTTGTTGGATATTACAATTGAAGAAAGTGCCAAATATTTCGATGATACTCAAAAATTATACAACTTAATTCTAAAACTTTGTGCAAATAATAAAATTGTTGAGTTTTATGGTTGCCAGGCTGATCATGAAAAAAATAAGTGTGATGAAATTGTAACGATGGACTTGTCTAAGGGGGATTTAAAAATAGCTTTTGAAAAATTTCAGAAGCAGAATATTAAATTAATATTTAATGGCTGAAAAGAAACGTCACAATAATGCTAAATCTCCTTTCTTCCTTGCATGTGTTTCACTGCTATTTTAATTTCTCACGATTAATATTTTCCCTTATCTTAAACAGCTAATAACAAACCAAATTGATCAACCATGAGAAGGCGTTCTTTTAATAGTTTATGGATAACTGCCTTTATTATGCTATCCATAGTGACACAATCCTGTCAGCAATCATCAAAATACCCCGTGGAAAAAGAGCAATGCATTATGGCCTATTATGTACCCGGTAATCTGGATGTTAATAAGCTGCCATTGCAACAGCTTACACACATCATATACTCTTTTACCGAAGTGCGCGATAATCAAATGGTGTGGGTAAACGGTGTTAAAGACCAAAAGTTGAAAGATCTGGTGGTAGCCCGAAAGCAATTTCCGCACTTAAAAGTGATGGTGGCCTGTGGTGGCTGGGGAGGTTCTGGTGGCTTCTCCGAGATGTGCCGTCATGATGATAAACGCGCCACATTTGTTAAAAGTACCATCGATTTTATTGAGCGTTATCAACTGGATGGTATTGATATGGATTGGGAGTATCCGGGCTTGCTGGGAGCAGGAAATCCGTATAGCAAGGCTGATAAAGAGAATTTTACAGCATTAATGAAAGAATTAAGAGAAAGTATGGATCAGCTAAAACCCGGTTTAACCTTATCGTTTGCGGCAGCAGGCTGGCAGAAGTATTTTGATCACATTGAGCTGGATAAAGTAATGAAGCATGTTGATTACATGAATATCATGACCTATGATCTGGCCGGTGCCAATCATCCGGTTACGGCACACCACACTGGTTTGTACAGTTTGCAAACCAGTCAATTGGATGAGTTTGCAAAAGAGGCCTTGAATGCACAATCGCCAGGTAAAGAATGGCTATCAGCGCATAATATTGTCGATTATTGTTTAGCGAAGGGTGTAAATCCTCAACAGATTGTAATTGGAGCAGCTTATTATGGAAGAGCCTGGAAAGGTGTTGATCCGAAAGATAAGGGTTTGTATAAAGCTCATAAGGGATTTAAAGGTTATTATACCTATCAGCAGATAAAAGAAATGGTGGCCGACGATGAGCAAATTGCCAACTGGGATGATGTTGCAAAGGCACCTTATTTGTATCTGCCTGCCGATTCCATATTTGTTACTTACGATAGCCCTTTGAGTGTTTCAAAAAAAGTTGAATACCTTAAAAAACACAAGCTCGGCGGTATCATGTTCTGGCAATTGAGCCAGGACAGCGAGGATTTTGAGCTTACCAATTCAATTTACAAGAGCCTGAAGCATTAAGCCTGTTACTATTTTTTTAAAGAAATATCTAACTCTTTTAAAGCTGATTGAATGTTGTTGTAAAGCTTGAATAATAATTATTTTGAGAGGATTACTCACTTTGTTACCCCTCTCAATACCCTGAGCAATAGTTTATTTGGAGGAAAGTTATTATCTTTTAAAATAACTCAATACTCTAAGTAATGAAAGACAACAAGCATTCTCAGGCAGAGAAAACTGCTTCAAAAAAACAGCAGGCAGACAGTATGCAACGCCGCGACTTTCTAAAGAAAGGATTGCTGGGGCTTACTGCATTAACCATTGTACCCCGTCATGTTTTAGGTGGTCCCGGATATACCGCTCCGAGCGACCAGGTTACCAAAGGTATTATCGGAATGGGTGGTATCGGCTATGGTCACCACTTAACCCGTGAAGGTCGTTTGGTGGCTATTTGTGACGTTGATCAAAACCACCTGAAAAGAGCCATTAATAAGGTAGGTAAAGGTGTACCTGCTTACACTGATTTTAGAGATTTGCTGGCACAAAAAGATGTGGACGTGGTGCACATTGCTACACCGCCGCATTGGCATGGAACGATGGCTGTGATGGCCGCTGAAGCAGGAAAAGATATTTGGTGCGAGAAGCCAATGACTCGTACCATTGGTGAAGGAATCAAAGTTGTGGAAGCTGTTAGAAAAAGCGGCAGCATGTTCCGTTTAAATACTTGGTTCCGATTTAAAGATAATTTCTATGGACTTAACTCTACGGTAAAACCCTTGAAAAAAGCCATTGACAGTGGCGCTTTAGGCTGGCCCCTAAAGGTAACGATTAGTGGGGTGACCGGTTATAACTGGAAATTCTACTGGCAAGGGGAACATAACTTACCGCCACAGCCGGTACCCGAACATTTAGATTATAATATGTGGCTCGGACCTGCTCCGGCACGACCTTATAACTCACGTCGTGTACACTCAAAATTCCGTGGATACTGGGATTACGACGGAGGCGGATTGGGTGATATGGGACAACACTACATCGATCCCGTTCAATACATATTGGGAAAAGATGATACCAGCCCGGTAAAAGTGGAGGTGGATGCACCACAACAGCACCCGGATGCAGTTGGTACCTGGCGTAAGATTACCTATACTTATGCTGATGGTTGCCAGATAATTCTGGATGGCGAAAACAGGGATCAGGATGCGGCTTATATTGAAGGACCGAAAGGTAAGATATTTAAAGGTTTCCGATCGACCATTCCGAATTTAAAAACCATAATTGATTCGATGCCTGACCCGGAACCTCAGATTACTTCCTTCCACGAGTCGGTGCGCACGCGTAAGAAGTTTGCATTAAACGAAGAAAACGGACACCGTTCTTGTACCATTGTAAATATGGGTATTGTTGCACTGCGACTGGGCAGAACACTGCATTTCGATCCGGTGAAGCAGGAATTTATTAACGACGACGGCGCCAATCGTTTGCTGAACCAACCAATGCGTGGAAACTGGAGCATCTAATCTATCTAAACATTGAAATTTATGTACTTAAATAAAAGAATTCTGAATTTGTTGTTGATGTTATTGATTATAACATCGGCACATTCCCAAATAAATCGAACACTTGATACCAAAGTAGCTGACTTGCTTGTGCAGATGCCAGCTAAAAACATGGCTTATCGCGACAAGTTGATGAAGGACATGTTGCAATTGGGGCCTGAGGTTCGCGAATTAGTTTGCCAGCAAATTGTAGAACCTGGCACTGGTGATGATACCAAAGCCCGCTTTGCTGTAGAGAGCTATTCCAAGTTTGTGAGCATTGCTTTGGATAAAAAGGTTGCTAAAGAATGGGAGCAACAGATGTTAAAGATGATTGAAAAATCATCAGCAAATGAAGTTAAAGCCTTTTTTATCCGGCAGCTGGAGTTTGTTGGTTCATCGGCAAGCGTCGAATCATTAAGTCAATACCTGAATAATATCCAGCTGAGAGAAGCGGCTATTAAAAGCATGTTATTGGCTGATGCTTCAAAGTCTGCCAAATATTTCTCCGAGGCATTGAAAAATGCTGATCAACCTGCAAAAATTAGTTTTGTAAAAGCCTTGGGACAGAGCGGTGATGCAAGTTATGCTGCTCAGGTGGCAGCATTGTATCCTCAAGCACAGGATGATCTTAATCTACAGATATTAAAAACGTTGGCAGTTTTACCTTCAGCAATCTCTGAGCAACTAATTATGCAACAGGCTAAAGCTGCTCGTTATAATCCAAATGACGAAAAAGCCGTATTTGCTTTGCTTGAATATGCAAAACAGATCGCAACTGGCGATGCAGAGAAAGCAATGAAGATTGCAAGCACCGTTAATAAGAAATCATCAGCCGTTCAAGTTAAATCGAGTGCATTGATGCTAATGTGTGATTTGTCGGATATGGAAGAGAAAAATACCTTACTACTCGGTGCTTTAAAGAGTAAAGATAATGTATACCGTGGAGCAGCTGTTGAAGAGGCGATTCGCCTAAAGACTCCGCTAGAACCATGGATTAAACAACTGCAGCGCAGTAAATCAGGCGACGTACAAAAAGAAATTCTCTACCTCGTATCGCAAACGGGAACAGAAGCAAATGCCCTTCCTGTAGAAGCTTTAACAAAATCAAAAGATGCAAGCGTTCGTAAGGATGCCTTACTTTGCTATGCCATTTTAAAAGGTGAATCAGGTCTTGCCTTGATATTGGATTTTATGGCTGTTAACAGCAGCGAATCGGATGTAAATGCAGCCAAACAGGCTTTGCTGTTAAGTGTTGGTAAAAAGAATGTGGATCAGACTCTGAAACGTTTCGATCAGATTCCGGCTGCCGGTCAGGTGGTGTTAATTGAAACCTGGGGTGCCAAGCAATATAAAGGTGCTTTTAACAAACTGATCAGCATTATAAAGAATGGTGGTGAGCAAAAATCTGTGGCATTGAAAAATTTAGCTTTGGTTAGTGGTGGAAATGATTTACCAACGCTTTTAAGTTTGTTTGCCAGCGAAAAAACATCCAACGAAAGCGAAATGATTGCAAAGGCCATCATTGCAGCCTACAATCAGAATGAAGATAAAGCGGCAGCTAAGAAAAAGATATTTGCAGCGGCAAAAGCTGATCAGTTCAACAAGTTCATACCGGTTTACAGTGCCATGGGCGATGAAGAGGCTGTTCAGTTGGTATTTGATGCTTATCAGAAAGAGAAATCAGCGGTAGCTCTTAAAGCTCTGGTTCAGTGGAGTGGACCAGCTGCCTTACCGGCCTTGTATTCGATTGCTAAGGATGCTTCTTCGGACAAAGCACATGCACAGGCCTTTAAAGGTTACGTTAATAAGGTGAAGGCTTCGGATCTGCCAAATGATCAGAAATTGTTGCTAATGCGAAAGTTGATGCCATTGGCTAAGAACGATAAGGAAAAGAAGCAGATACTTAATGCTTTAGGATCCGTTAAGACTTATCTCAATTTCATCTACTTATCGAAGTATTTGGATGATAATGCCTTGAAAAATGAGGCGGCTAATGCCATTGTTAAGGTGGCGATGCACGATGCAGGCAAACGCAATGGCCTGGATGGTGAAATGATTAAACAAGGACTAGAAAAGGCCTTGCCATTGATAACAGGTCCGGATAGTCAGTACCTGAAAATTGATATTGAAACTTATCTGGGAGCTATGTCAGCTGACAAAGGTTATGTATCCATGTTTAATGGCAATGATTTGAGTGGATGGCAAGGTTTTGTTGCCAATCCAATTCAAAAGAAGAAGTTATCACCTTACAAACTGCGTCAGAAACAAAAGGAAGCCGACAAGCAAATGGCAGAAAACTGGTCGGTTAAAAACGGTCACATTGTGTTTAATGGCCACGGACAGAACCTGTGTTCGGTAAAAGAATATGGTGATTTCGAGATGTTGGTTGACTGGCGCATTACCAGACATGGTGATAGTGGTATTTATTTGCGAGGAACGCCGCAGGTGCAGGTATGGGATACCTCACGTGTTGATGTGGGTGCTCAAGTGGGCTCCGGTGGATTATACAATAACAGACAACACGAAAGCAGACCTTTGTTGGTAGCTGATAATCCAGTTGGCGAATGGAATACATTCCGTATTCGTATGGTTGGCGAACGGGTAACGGTTTATTTAAATGGTCACCTGGTAGTTGACAACGTGGTGATGGAGAACTACTGGGATCGCTCATTACCGATTTTTGCAACAGGACCGATTGAATTGCAGGCGCACGGTACCGATCTGGCTTTTCGCGATGTTTATGTTCGTGAATTGGATGTAGCCGGTTATAATTTAACTGATGAAGAGAAATCAGAAGGTTTCGTGTCACTCTTTAATGGCACCGACCTGAATGGCTGGATTGGTAATAAAACCGATTACCAGGTTGAGAATGGTGAAATTGTGATTATACCTAAGAATAGCGGTCATGGTAACTTATACACCGAAAAAGAATATGCCGATTTTATCTATCGCTTTGAATTTAAATTAACACCAGGTGCCAATAACGGCCTTGGCATCAGGGCGCCTTTAGAAGGAGATGCAGCCTATGAGGGAATGGAGTTACAGATTTTGGATAATACAGCATCGGTATATGCCAACCTGAAACCTTATCAGTACCACGGATCGGTTTATGGTGTGATTGCCGCAAAAAGAGGCTATTTAAAGCCGGTAGGAGAGTGGAACACCGAAGAAGTGATTGTGAATGGAACAAGGGTGAAGGTGATTTTAAATGGTGAAGTAATTGTAGATGGTGATATTGTTGAAGCTTCGGCAAATGGTACGAAAGATGGAAAAAATCATCCGGGACTTAAGCGTAGCAAAGGACATATAGGCTTTTTAGGCCATGGTTCCGAAGTTTATTTCCGAAATATCCGTATTAAAGAATTATAAACGCAAACAGCTGAATACTTTGCAAAGCGTGAGGTTTTTGGAAAGTATTGATAATAAACCTCCCGATTTTTAATTGGGAGGTTTTTCGTTATAAAACAGCTTTAGGAAGATAACTCTTAAAGTTACCTATTTTGGAGACAAGCCTACGGGGTATTTCCGCGACTTTATTTCTGCTATTGCAGAAAATACATTATTAGCTCCCTGATGTTGGCGCGGATTTGTAATCCGTGCCATTCACTCAACTAAAATTACCTCAAACAAACCTTCTACTTTACTATAATCGATAGCACTATCATATACATAATCTTCGGCTCTAAATACAAGTCTCAATTAGGCAGCAGGCCATTGTAATTTAATAATACACTATAACATCTTCAACGCTAAATTCATTATTTCCAGGATAGAACCCACTTAAGCAGGGTAACTTAGCAAGCTTGTTTTTGAGCACTTTATTGGCCGTTATTTTGATCGCTTCAGTTTCGCAGTTTTCTGTTTCAACTTTATAGATTGCCTTTCCGGTTGACAAGTTATAATCAAAGGTGGTCCACGATTCGCAAACAGCGCCAAAACTGATTGTACAGCCTATCAGTTCCCAGGCATTATTTTGCTTTCTAAAGCGGTGAGTATAGCCCCATTTATCACGGCTGCCACCAAAATGAGAAATAACGATACACTTCCTTTCGATGCGCAGGCTTTCAAAAGCATCGCCCATCATTCCGCCATGTTCACTGGGTAAAACTCCGCCAACAATTTTTTCGATCACTTCCCAATCTTTTTGCTTTCGTTTCATGATCCACACTTCCCTTTCGGTTCCCATATCCACCTCTCGCTTGGTATCATAAATTATAACGCGCTCTTTTATCGTGTCATTATCCAGGTTACCAGTTGCTTCGGCAAGTAAGGTGTATTCCGTTGGGACATTTTCAATCGGGGTTTGTGCTTTAATGATAAAGGAGAAAGTAATGATGGAGAAAATAGTTAATATATATTTCATGTGTTTAAATTTTCTTTCAGTTGTCACATGGAACTCTCAAGAAATATTAATCATTACCCTGTGTGTAATATTTATGATTAAAATTTACATGTTCGTTTCATCTGTTTAAATTTATTTTCATTGGTCAGATGGAACTCCCAAATAAAATCTATCATTCTCTTGTGTGTAAATTGAATAATAGAATTTGCATGGTCGTTTCATGTCTATTAAATTTCTTTGTTTTGTTGTGGGCTTTATCTGTCTTTTCCCCACTAACAGGGAAACTTATTAAAGACTACCAATTGATAATTCTTTTTATTTATTAACCACTAATTGCAATAATTACTCAAATTTTGGTTCGGTATGGCGGAACATATTTTGATAATTGGTGAAATTTGTGGTTCTATTTTTTAATCAATATTAACCGAAACCCCTATTCATATTAAAGCCGATCTTAAAAACTGGATCATAATCGGGGTTTCATCAATTTTCTTTGAAGACTATTAATTATTTCTTAATAAGCCTACTGAATTTAAAAATCACTTATTGTACTCAGTATATAACGAATCTAAAACGATAGCATCAGGCTCATTATCAAAAGTTAGAATCCTGTATTTCATTTTATAAACAGCCTGTGGGGCTATATAAAAAGAAGTATCTACCACTGGTGTAAAACTAAAATATGGCATTGTATGGTGAACTCTTATTGGCTGAGGGTGCATAAAGTTGTTTTTATTGCAAAACACAGCCATGCCTGCCACTCCCTTTTCCGTTCCACCATACATAGCAGCCCATCCTGGACGTGTATGGTTTGCATCAGCACCCGATTTTCCGTTTGCGGCTATTATCTTATGCTTTTCAATATAGTTAATGCTATCCACGCTATTCCAATTTTTACTACCTCTGAAGCCAATGCCTCCATAATGATAATTGGGTATAAACAGAGTGTCTGTAGTGATATTTTTTTGCTCAATGAAAATATCAATAACATTAAAATCTTCAATGGCATGAGCTTTCAACTTCCACGTCTCAAGTAGTATGGTTCCATGCGTAAAGCTATAATGTTCGTGCTTGGATATAAAACCGCAATGTTCAATACCATTGTATAACGAATCTATACCTTTAAACAGAACTGTTGCTTGCTTTTTTTGTTGATTCCAAAAATCAATCGTTTCGCCTTTAAATTGGGTTTTTGTCCAAGCTGTAAATAATGCATGTTGGTGTGTATGTCCTTTAGGGAAACCATCGGTAACAATTTCTCCCAAAGGGCTATAAAGGGGATGAATAAACCCACCTCGGCAATAATATTCCGGAAGGCTATCGCCAGGGCATATTTTTTTATAGTTGTACACAGCAATATCTCTGTCCTTATTCTTTAATATTAAAGATGTATCCGTTTTTGAAACGATATACTGAAGATTAGATTGCTTGCATGATACAGCAAAAAAGAAAGCTAAAAGAGCGATTCCATATATTTTTATGCATTTCTCCATATTAATTGTATAACAGTGATTTCAATAAAATCATACAAACTAAGATTTTTGTAAGTTGTGCAACTTAGTGAAAGATTTCCTTATTCTTAAAAAAATAACGATATGAAACCTTTGCAAGGCAAAGGTACCATTAAGTCTCAGATTAATAGTTATTTAAGTTGGTTTTGTTTTGAATTTTCATTAACTTAAAGATGTGATTAAAAAGGAGTTACATATGAGTTTTGTATCGCATCATGTCGAACGTAGAACGCGAAAAAA
>JAOARW010000088.1 GCA_025210475.1 Carboxylicivirga sp.
ACTCAAACGCTTCCTTAGAAGCCTGGGAGTTTCTAATTGGCAAAGTTGGATTTTAGCTTTATCAGGTAAAGGTTGGTGGCGCAAATCAGGCTGTCCGCAAGTTCACCAAGCCATGAACCTTAAATGGTTCGAAGATTTAGTTCTAAAGACATTATTCAATAAGTTTTTGATGTTTAAATAATTCATGATTTTTTTTATATGAACCATTTCTGGTAGCATCAAGTCATTTCAACTCCATCAAATATTTTACCCGCTTCATACATAAATATTATATGTGAGTTCAGTCTTCGCCTAACTTCACGGGTTCAAATCCTAAAAGAACCATTTTGAAGCGATTAGTTGAGTCTTTTTTTATTGTCATCATATTCTTGTTAGGTATCGCAACATCCGTTTCTGCCCAGGAAAAGTCCGATACTACATCCTTTTTACCACTCGTAAAGTTTCCATTGCTTTCCATGCATTACATTAATTATAGTCAGTCTGATTTTAATATCAGTACAAGTGAGAAGGGAAAAGTCAACATGAGCGAGATTGACGGCACTTTTCAGTTAGCTTTTAAACTCAAAGAAAAGAAGTCCTACCTCTTAAATCGTTTTCGTTTTAATAAAATGATGCACGATGTGAAAATAGATGGCATGGTACAGCCAACTGAGAGTTTCTATGCGTTTGGTTATACGATCGGTTTGATTCAGGTATTACCAAAGCGTTGGCAATTGATTGCATCGATAACACCAACTTTGGCTTCTGATTTTGAGTATAAACTGAGTTCTGATGATTTGATTATGCAGACCATGGTATTGCTGAATAAACGACATTCAGAATATTTGGAATATGGATTTGGAGCGGCTTTTAATACCCGTTTTGGTCGCGAGTTGTTGATGCCACTTGCGAGTATTAATTACAGGAAGAACCGTTGGGGCTTTTTTGCCTTTTTACCGGCCTATGTATCACAATACTATCATTTTAAAAACTCCCGTATTGGATTAACCATGTCGGTTTATGGTAATGTCTACAATTTCGCCGAAGAAACCGGAAACACCAAACATGATAAAGTAGGTTATACCCGCATTAATATCGGGCCAGCTTATCGAACAAAGATATACAAGGATTTATATTTGGGATTAAGCGCTGGTATGACTGTACGAAACCGATTGGAGTCAATCACCAATAAGGGACGAACAGGCCCTGAGTACGAAGTGGACGAAAAGTATTTTTTTAAGCTTGAACTAAATATTTTGAAGTAACCTAAGGTATTAATTCATAGATGGTATTTTGCTAAACTGGTTTAAGTTGACTTCAAGGATTTGATTGCTTATTTTACAGAATCAAATCCAAACCTATGAGTAAAACTGGCAGTATACTACGACGTTTATTTCTGAATATGATGGGTTTTGGCATTGCAATGGGTTTTATTTTTCCCATTTATGCCAATATTTTTGTTGAGTGGAAAGAAGGTCTTTTTCCGTATTTTCTGATTGGCTGTATTATGGCGGGCTTAACGGTTGGAGGAGTCAGCTTCTGGTTTGTTAAAGTCATTTTAATAAAGCAGTTATTGAAAATGTCGGAAGTGGCAGCTAAAGTCTCTGATCGTGATATTTCCAATCGCTTAAATATTCAAAGTAACGATGCCCTTGGAGAAATTGCAGAGGGTTTTAATATGGCCATACAACGCTTAAATGAGTTTGTTAATGAGATTAAAGTTATATCTGGTTCGGCCAATAGTCTTAATGGAAATAACGAAAATGTAACAGGAACCATAAACAATCTGAACAGTACACTCGATCAGGTTACATCCTCAATTTACAGTGCTAATAAACACTCCAAATCAATACAGGATAAAGTTGTAAATAGTAAATCATCTCTTAAAATTACCAGCTCACACCTTGAAGCAACTTCGGGTAGTATTACTTCTTTTGCCTCTACAGTAAACAAATTAAATAACCATGCAGAAGAGGTTAATCGAATTGTAATGTTGATTAAGGAGATTGCCGATCAAACCAATTTATTGGCATTAAATGCCGGAATAGAGGCGGCTAAGGCTGGTGTTCATGGCCGTAGTTTTGCAGTTGTCGCCAACGAGGTACGAAAACTTTCAACAAGTATATCCTTATCTGTCGAAGAAGTAGAAAGTATATTCACAGTGATGTATGAGGAACTAAAGGAAACGGCAAAGGTTAATTCAACCATTGCATCTCAGTTTCAGGATAACCTGAATCAAAACCGCGAATTTCAGGAGGTGTTTTCTGCAATAGAATATGCTTCAAATGCAAACCTTGAAGAGGGGCATCAATTGAACAACGCCATTGCCAATTTGAATAATACGGTTGATGAGATTAATAAAACTTTTCGTGAATTTACTAGCTACATGGATGAGTTAGATGCAACCATGAAGCTTTATAAAACAAATGAGAATTAATTTGAGAAAAAGCTTAATTGTTTACTCAACAGCTAATATATTTGTTTGATTCAACCTTACATTGTAATTGATATTAATCAATATTGGTTGAAATAATTTAAAACAAAACATTGTGAATGAATTATTAACTTACTCGTTAACCGTCTTCACCGGTTTCTTCGCCATTATGAATCCCATTGCTAATATGCCTGTCTTTCTTGGATTGGTTGAAGGCGAAGATGAACAGTCAAAGCGCCGGATTGCCAAAACATCGGTACTTACTGCTTTTATTATCGTTACTGCCTTTGTTATTCTGGGAAAGTATATTTTTGAATTATTTGGCATTACGATACCGGCCTTTAAAATTACAGGTGGTATTTTGATTTTCTATGTGGGCTTTGAAATGCTGATGTCGCAAAAATCAAAAGTTCATAGTACGGGCAAGCAGGTGGGTGATTCCATTGCTATTTCCCCTTTGGCAATTCCAATATTAGCCGGTCCTGGTACCATTGTAACCGCTATGAATTTTGTGACCGATGCATCTTTTCTGCACATCGGAATTGTAATTGCCATATTCGCCCTGATGATATTATTGACCTACGTGGCTTTCATTCTTAGCAATATTATCGTTAAAAAACTGGGACATAATTTAATTGCTGTAGTAGCCAAGTTAATGGGTTTGATATTAGCCATTATTGGTGCCGATATGCTTATAGAAGGTGTTAAGTTGTCATTTAATTTATAGATTCGCACTATAAATTATTAATGATGAATTGGATATTATTAATCGTTGCCGGCTTATTTGAAGTGGGATTTGCTACTTGTCTGGGAAAGGCAAAGGAATCGAGTGGTTTTACTGCTGCAACCTGGTATGCGGGCTTTGTAATAAGTTTATCGCTCAGCATGTGGTTGTTAATTAAGGTAACGCGTGAGTTGCCCATCGGTACAGCCTATGCTGTATGGACGGGAATCGGAGCCGTAGGAACGGTATTGGTTGGCATCCTGGTTTTTAAAGAACCAGCTAACTTCTGGCGCTTATTTTTTATAACTACACTGATTGCCTCAATTGTTGGCTTGAAGTTCGTTACTAATGCCTGATTTTAAAAATCTTAATTGTTTTTCCATAACTGACTTTTATTATGAAAAAAGTACTACTGCTGTTGGCGCAAGGATTTGAAGCTTATGAGGCAAGCGTTTTTACTGATGTGATTGGTTGGAGCAGGGAAGTGGGATTTGAACCGGTTGATATGAGAACGACTGCCTTGCGATCGGAATTAAAATGCTATTGGAATCTTATTGCCAGGCCTGAAATTACTTTTGATCAGGTTAAAGCAGACGATTTTGACGCACTGGCTATTCCCGGAGGGGCAGAAACTGCTGGTTTTCTGGAGGATGCCTACGATGAACGATTCTTACAGTTGATTAGAGATTTTAACAGACAGGGCAAACCAATCGCTTCCATATGTGTTGGCGCATTGCCCGTGGCCAAATCAGGAGTTCTTAAAAAACGTAAGGCCACAACCTGGGATTTAAATCAAGGTCGCCGACGTGAAGAAATTGCCGGCTTTGGCGCCATTGTTCAGGATCAGCCAATAGTTATCGATAAAAATATAATAACTTCTACCGGACCGGCAACCAGCCTGGGAGTGGCTTTTCATTTACTTGAAATGCTGACGAGCACAGAAAATGTAAAACGCGTAAAATACGATATGCGCTTTAATGATTAAGGATAAAAAGAAAGACCAGTCCAAAATAATTGGAGCTGGCCTTTTTATGCTCTTAATCAGTAACAAATAATTTTGTTAGTCTGAAATCCGCTTTTTCGATTAATATTAATCCTTAAGGGAATTTAGGAAATTGCTGAAAATCAGGATCGCGTTTCTCTAAAAATGCGTTGCGACCTTCCTGTGCCTCTTCCATCAGGTAGAACATTAGGGTAGCATCACCTGCCATCTCCATAATACCTGTTTGTCCATCCAGTTCGGCATTTAGTCCGCGCTTAATCATACGCAGTGCCATTGGACTGCGCTGAAGCATGGTTTTACACCATTCCACGGTAGTGTCTTCCAATTCGTCCAAAGAAACAACCGTATTAACCAAGCCCATATCTTCTGCCTCTTTGGCCGAATATTGCTTGCATAGGAACCAAATTTCACGGGCTTTCTTTTGGCCAACGTGGCGTGCCAGGTACGACGAACCAAATCCACCATCAAAGCTTCCCACTTTCGGTCCGCTCTGTCCAAAGATGGCATTATCAGATGCAATGGTAAGGTCACACACAACATGCAACACATGGCCGCCGCCAATAGCGTATCCGTTTACCATGGCCACCACCGGCTTAGGAATGGAGCGGATGCGTTTATGCAGGTCAAGTACGTTTAGTCGGGGTACACCACCTTCATCAATATAGCCACCATGGCCTTTGACGTTCTGGTCGCCGCCCGAACAAAATGCCTTGTCACCTTCACCGGTCAACACAATCACACCAATGTCCTGACGTTCGCGACAAACATCAAAGGCATCTATTAACTCTTTTACTGTTTTAGGACGAAAAGCATTGTATACCCGAGGGCGGTTGATGGTAATTTTACCAATGCCTTCGAAATATTCAAACTTAATATCTTCATATTCCTTTACTGAGGTCCAGTTACGTTGGCTCATAATTCTTCTTTTAATCGTTTAAAATAAGATTTAAGGACACCTGCATTTTCTTTGGCAGGCGTTTTAACCTCTAATATAATTGGTCTTTCACTTTCAGAAAACAATTCTTGCAGGCAATCGTTCATCGAAACTTCATCATTTGCCGATAAATACTTAAGTCCGTACATTTCAGCCAATGGCTTCACATTTAATTGATGCGATGCCTCAAAGTAGGTTTCCAGTTCTTCGGAGTCGGATGGGCCGGGAATAAAGCGGAAAATGCCGCCACCACCATTATTAATCACCACAATGCGAAGGTTGGCTTTAAGGTAATTGTTCCAAAGGCCGTTACTGTCGTACATAAATGATAAATCACCTACCACAAGCAGGGTTGGTTGATTAGTGATGTATGCCGCTCCAACAGCTGTACTGACACTACCGTCGATACCACTGGTGCCTCGGTTACAGAAAGCATTCTTATTATACAGCTGTGTAAATAATTGAGCGTACCGGACAGCTGAACTGTTGCCCCACTGGACCTGCCAGTTTTCAGGCAGATGCTGAGCTATGCCGGCAAAGGCTTTTAAATCGTTCCAACCATCTTTAGCCAGGTACTCATTGTGGTGTTGTTCCGATCGTTCAGCTCTTTTCAGCCAGGTTGAGCGGTAACGACTTTTAAGGCTGGATACATTTGGCAGCAATTGCTCAAAAAACTCAACGGGCTCAGCTTCAATCGATGCTGTAAGTTGTTGGTAAGTATCTAAATGCCGGTTGCTCGGACTTATGTGCCAATGGGCTTTAGCCTGGTAATTACGAAGGAAGGTTTTTAGCATTTTTGAAACCACCGCTCCATCAATTGTGATTAAAAGGGATGGTTTATAGAAAAATGATTCTTCTTCAACAATCGTAGATACCACTTTATCGATGCCGCAAATAATATTGTCGCTTTTTACATTGGAAATGGTTTCGGAAAGTACAACCACTTGTTCCATTTCTGATAGTGTGTCAATAACTGCCTGCAGACGCTCGTTGGGTTTGGCTTGCCCCAATACAATCAATATTTTATCGTACTTCGACCATTCCTCACCAAGTGCTTGCATTGCCGAATTAGATATTGAGTTGCACGAGAGAATTTGTTGTATTTGTCGTTGATTCTCTTGCGGATGAACGGTTTTGCCATATAATGGCTCAGCCAATGGCACGTTTATGTGAACCGGGCCGGCCTGTTTATGCAGGCAGTGATAAAAAGCTTCGCTCACAAGGCGATTAACATACCAGCTACTGGCATTTTTTGAAGTTGGTAACTGACAGCTATACTTAACAATGTTATCCAATGCTCCGGCTTGTCGAATGGTTTGTCCATCGGCCTGATCAACCCACTCAATCGGTCGGTCGGCACTGATAACCACCAGGGGAATGTTCTGATAATAAGCTTCGGAAATAGCTGGTGCGTAGTTCAAAAGAGCCGATCCACTGGTACAAACCAATGCTACCGGACGTCCTGTTTGCTGTGCCATTCCGAGTGCAAAAAAGCCGGCACTTCTTTCATCCACCACACTAAAACATTCAAAATCATCGTGAGCATTGAATGTTAGGGTTAATGGTGCATTGCGTGAGCCCGGAGAGATAACCACTTCCCGTAGCCCTTCGGCAAGGCAAATGTCAATAAGTGACTTAACAACTTTTTTATCTGAAACTGCTTTACTCATTTATGTGTGAAGGTTATATATTTTTTAGCGCCGATAATAGCGTTTGCGCCTTTAATTCCGTTTCATTCCATTCATTCTCAACAACACTGTCTTTGGTTAGTCCGCCCCCTACGTACAAATGTGTTGTTTTGTCCGTGGCATTTAAACATCTGATATTAACATAGAATGTGTAATCACCATTATTAACTGGCCCTAGAAAACCTGAATAGAATCGACGATCGTGCTTTTCTGTATCTTTAATCACATTGTATGACTCTTCTTTGGGCATGCCACAAACAGCAGGTGTAGGATGCAAATCATATAACAAACCAACCTGATTTCCGTTTACTTTTTCCAGTCTGAAATTGAAGCGTGTGCATAAATGCTGAACTTGTCCGGCTTTTAAAGTCTGTGCTTCGGTATATTCAATGTTGGTAGTTTGATGATGAATCAGCACATGTTCGATAAACTGAGTTACCAAATGTTGTTCATCTATTTCTTTTTCAGACCAAGTGCTGCTTGCAGTATTGGGAATGGTACCTGCCAGTGAAACCGTCGATAATTGCTTTTGCTGATGTTTCAGTAATAGTTCAGGTCCGGCTCCAATCCATAAGCCATCTTCGGGTGTATTCAGAATATACACAAAAGCATGAGGGTATTTGTCGGTCAGGTACTCAAATAAATCAAAGACCTGTTCATTCTTGACTTCAGGTCCCTTAATAATTCTTGACAGGATGACTTTATCAATCCGGCCTTTTTTGATGGCGCCCAGCATCTGATCAAAATGAGCTTTGTACGAAGCCTCATCATCGATGAAAACATCTGGTTCTTCAGCCTTTGACTTAAAAGCAGGCAGTAATAATTCCTTGGTTTCCTTATCGAGTTTATTAAAAGATAAAGAGTAAGATTCGTCGATGAAAATACCATGAGATACTGAGTTGTCGAAAGGTTCAAAAACAAAACCTTTACTCATCAGGTGTATTTCATTAATGCCGTTATAAATCTTTTCGCTGTTTCCGATAATCAAGTGGCTGTTATTACTGTGTGGTAGCCGGTATAATACAATTGCATCAAAGCTTGATTGACTTATAACTTTTTCTAATTCCTTTTTCACATCTCATGCTTAAAATGTAGCCACCAAAGATATAATAATAGGCACAAATAACTCCAACACTGATTGTATTTTTAAGATTACTTGGGTTGATATTGCTGGTATATATAGGTTTACACAAGTGCCTATGGAGGTACTCAACCAATGGGCCAGAAAATTGTTTTATTATTAAAACATAGCGCTTTATTCCAATATATTGGTGATTCATACATTTAAATTGCGCGCGTGTGGTAATTAATTAGATATTTGTAGTTAAAATGGGGAGATGGAAAACAAGGATTTCAAAAAGGTTAATTGCAGCATCTGCAAAATACCATTCAAAACATATTTAAGCTTTCAGGGTCTGATTAAAGACATTGAAGCAATTGAAAAGGATGATAGCCATGCCATGCAAAGTACTGCTCAGCATGTTTTAAGCGAGGTGAAAAAAGTTCCCGAACTATTAGGCAATGATGTAAGTGAAAAAACACTGAAACAACATGCGGAACTCGTAAAGAAGTTAATGCTTTTTACCTTTAATCCACTTTTGGATGAGATAGACCTGAGTGCTGCCTGGAAGCCTTTCGACCGTACCACACAAATTCATGCAACATCGGCTTACCAGAAGCAATTGGGCGGGGAGCATATGGTGGTTGAAATGGCGAAGGATATTGATGTTAATTTGATGATGGTGACCGTACTTTATCAAGCCTATTTCATCATACTTGATCGTTATTTTAACTTAGATATACCCATTGACCTGCCGTTTACTTTAAAACTCACCAATTCCGAAAATGGTCAGGTTAAGTTTTTTAACAAGCGCTTTAACTCCAAATATATAACGATTAACACAACGGCCGATATAGCGCCATTAAGCGAAGAGCAAATAAAACTGTTGTTTGATAATGACCACAATCTGGATTTATGGAATGAAATTATTCCTCTCGATAAATTCGAATTTAGTGGGTTTCTGCAGTTTTCCTATTACGATGTAAGTCGTGATTATGTAATTTCAGAGATGAAATCTGACCTGATACGAAAAGAGACCATTATTTCCAGGGAAGGTTACCTGCGCATAAAGGATAAGATTCGAACACTGATTGAAAATCCCAATGCCGAGTTTGGGATGGCGGCCAATTATGGCTTTGAAACCAATCTGAACCAGAACTTTATTTGGAATACCATTGTGCCAAAAGATGTGCTTGATTGTCATGATTACCAAGGTAGTATGTACGAAAAAGCTTTTCTGGAACAGCGCATGGTTCTAACCAATGATTTCGAAAAAGAAGAGAAGAACAATGTGGTGGAGGCTTTTCTGGCACAAGGCATCAGAAGTCATGCAGTGGTGCCATTGGTATTGGAAGGCGAGGTAATGGGAATGCTGGAGTTTGGCTGTAAAAAACCAGGCGGAATCACCATGCTTCAATTAAAGTTGCTGCACGATTTATTCCCTGTATTTGCTTTGGCAATGAAGCGTTCCAAGGAAGATTGGGACGATTTAATCCGTTCAGTCATTCAGGAAGAATTTACAGCCATTCACCCTACTGTTGAGTGGCGGTTTAGGGAAGCGGCTTCTAAATTGATTAACCGTGAGTTTGAGAGTTCGACCCTGGATCCTATAGTTTTTCCAGAGGTCATTCCAATTTATGGAGCTTCCGATATTCGGGGTTCTTCCGTTGAGCGGAACCATGCCATTCGCGAGGATTTAAAAGAGCAGTTGTTAGCTGCTTCATCCATCCTGCAACGACAGGATCTTTTAGGCGATGTGCCGCTGATTAACGATTTGCGATTTGTTATCGAAACTCACCTGAAAACGGTTTCCAAGGGGCTTAAGGCCGGCGATGAAGTGGTGATTGTGGATTTTCTGAAAAAGGAAATTGATCCATTACTGATGCTATTGAAAAGGCGCTTCCCCGAGTTGGAAAAACAGATCGATACCTATTGTGAAATGTTGGACCCTGAGCTGGGCGTCTTATATAAAAAACGGAAAGATTTTGAGGATAGTCTGACCATGATTAATGACAAGGTGAGTGAGATTATTGATGTGGAGCAGGTCAATGCCCAACGGGTTTTTCCGCATTACTTTGAGAAATACCGCACCGACGGAATAGAATACAATGCCTACATTGGTCAGTCGATGGTGAAGGATTTGGAATACAGTGATATTTACCTTAAAAACCTTCGTTTGTGGCAATTGCTGGTAATGGTTAAAGTGGCACGGACCGTTAAAAAGATACAGCCCTCGCTTAAAACCAAGCTGGATATCACCCAACTTATTTTGGTACATTCCAATCCATTAAGCATCGCCTTCAGGCAGGATGAGAAGAAGTTTGATGTGGCTGGTGCATACAATATCCGCTATGAAATTACAAAGAAGCGTATTGATAAAGCTTTGGTGAAAGGCACCAAGGAGCGTGTGACACAGGTGGGTAAAATTGCCATTGTTTATTCCCATGCCGATGAAATTACCGAATACAAGCGTTACATTGATTATTTGGCAGGTCAGGGAATGATCAAGCCTCAGATTGAAGATTTGGAACTTGAAGATTTAAAAGGTGCTTCAGGCCTAAAGGCAATGCGTATTGAGGTAGATTTTAATGGTACGGTTGAAAAGGAGTGGAGTGAGAATTTATATGAAGAGGTAGTTGGCAAGTAATCACGACATGTTTAAAAAATTATGAAGTATATTGACAGAGACCTCAGCTGGCTGGCTTTTAACGGGCGAATAATTCAAGAGGTAGCAAGCGGGAATGTGCCACTGATGGAACGACTGAAGTTTGTGGCCATCTTTTCATCAAATCTGGAAGAGTTTTATAAGGTGCGGGTGGCCAGTCATCGCTTCGCACAAAAATATAAAGGTGATAAGCGAAATAAATATGGCTACCGGCCATCTTTTATTTTGCAACAGATCAACAATATTGTTAGTGAACAACAAGCCAAGTTGGGTCAGCTTTTTTATGATAAAATTGTAAAAGAGATGGCAGTTGAAGGCATTCACTTTTTATGTGGCGACATTGAAGGTGATGATGTGAAACTGATTGAAGGCTATTTCGATAAGCACCTTCAGGGGCACATCACATTGATGGATATCACAGATAAGGACTCATTGGATCTGAAAAATCAAGCCATTTACCATTACATTGTTGCGTCGGATAAGCATTATTTATTGGAGCTGGACTATAAAAAATGGGGGCGATTTATCACCTTATCCCAATCTGATGATGAAACCAGGATTATTCAGTTAGATGATATTTGCCGCAACAACATCCATAAAATTGTAGGAGAACAGGCAGAGGTTTATGCCTTCAAGATATCGCGCGATGCGGAGTTGTACATCGATGAAGAACAGGATGAGAGCATCGTGAAGAAGATAAAAAAGAGTCTTAAGAAAAGAGATACAGGCCTGCCTTCGCGTTTGTTGTTTAATGAGAATATCCCGTTTAATTACATTAATAAACTTCGTAAGAAGCTCGATCTGGACATGACGAGTTTAATTCCGGGCGGACGCTATCATAATTATTACGATTTTTTTGCTTTCCCATCCTTTCCGGATAAGCCACATTTATACAACCAGCCGGAAGCCAGTCTTCCTTGTCCGCAATTGGACGATAGTAAGGATTGGTACCAGACGGTTAAGGCGAATAATGTGTTTTTAAGTTTCCCCTATCAGAAGTTTGATTACGTTACCGATTTTCTGATGATGGCGGCCAACGATCCGCAGGTGGAAGAAATATATACTACACTGTACCGGGTTAGCAATACATCTGAGATAGGAGTAGCCCTTGAAAAAGCAGCATTGGCAGGTAAGAAAGTGTTTGTATTATCAGAGGTGTTAGCCCGCTTCGATGAAGAATCGAATATATACTGGGGTGAGCGGCTGGAGCAAGCCGGGGCTGAGGTGAAGTACGGCATTGACACCTATAAGGTACATGCCAAAACCTTTTTGGTTAAACGGCGCGAGGCAGATCAACTGGTTTCCTATGCCTATCTGGGCACAGGTAATCTTAATGAAAAAACGGCTCGTATTTATGCGGATCATGGTATTTTATCGGCCGATAAGCGTTATACCGATGATTTGAATGAGGTATTTAAATTCCTGATGGATACTAGCTATGAGCCATCGTTTAAGCATTTGTTGGTTGCCCCTTTTACACTTCGTTTGAAGGTTAATGAAGCCATCGATAATGCGGTTAAAAGGGCTAAAGCAGGGGAGAAATCAACACTGTATATCAAACTCAATAGCTTGGAGGATCCGGAGATGATCGATAAAATTCGCAAGGCGGCAGATAAAGGTGTACAGTTTCAAATGGTGGTCAGAGGCGTGTGTTGTTTTCAGGCACAGAACCAAACACAAAAGAACAACGTCAAAATTGTTAGTGTGATTGATAAATACCTCGAACATACCCGGATCTATTGGTTTGACGAGGAGCAGGTGTACCTGGCATCTGCCGACTGGATGACGCGTAACCTTTCCTCCAGGGTGGAAATAGGTTTCCCGGTATGGGATGCAGCGGCCAAAGATTTGTTGTTGAAACAGATTCAATACCAGTTGAATGATGGTTTAAAAGGTCGGATTATCGATAATGAAATGAATAATCAATACGTTGAAGGAAACAATAAATTGCCTTCACAAGCGTATTTATATGAATTAGTTAGTAAATTGTAGATGTAAATAATCAACAATTGACCGGGATTTGAATCAGGGCATTGAAAGCGGGCGAAAGGCCAATATTCTTTTAATGTTTCAGATTACAATCATCGGTATTTAATGAGCTTTATAATTAGATAATATGGACAATGCTTCATGGACTTTATTGGTGACGGAATGTATGCCAATAGCTGAAGACAAAATAAAAAAGCACCAGGAAAGTGAGCACAGCTTTCATAACTGGGAACATACTTTGAATGTGCTTAACTCGGTTACAGAAATTGGATCGAATACGCCTGAGATTGGTGAAAAAGAATTGGAAGGTTTGCAGTTAGCCGCTTTGTTTCATGATGCAACGGCTTGCGAAGAGATTAAAGGACATGAAGTAAAATCGGCTGCCTTTGCCCGACAGGTGTTGCAAGAAAAGAAATATGCCGAGGCTTCTATTCAGTTTGTAGAGCGATTAATATTGTGTACCAAATTAGGTGTTGTGCCGGCTGATATTTATGAACAGGCACTGAAAGATTCGGATCTTTCGCACCTGAAAAACAATAATTACATCCGTGTTCAGTTTCTGAATCTTTACAAAGAGATTATTGCAGCCAAGGATAAAACACCTCAGCAATGGATTGAAGATTGCATCGTGTTTTTCGATCGACATGAATTCTATACAACTTATGCCAAAGAGAATTATCAGGAAGGTAAAGCCAAAAATCTTGAACGCCTGAAAGTCCTTGCTGAAAAAGAAATACTGACTTTGAGTGAATTGGAGAAGAGCACTGAAAAGAAGAAAAAGAAGAAGAAGGGTGGGGTAGAGAAACCCGATAAAGGTATCGAGACCATGTTTCGTGTTACTTTACGTAATCACTTGAATTTAAGTCGAATTGCAGACGACAAAGCCAATACCCTGATCAGTGTAAACGGTATAATTATATCCATTGTTTTATCAACGCTTTTTCCAAAACTGGATAACAATGCCTATCTGATGATTCCGGCCTTATCACTGGTGATTTTTAGTGTGGCCACAATTATTATCTCCATCATCTCCACAATTCCACGTACTACTCACGGGCTGATGACACGTGAAGAAGTGAGCAATAAACGCGGTAACCTGATCTTCTTCGGAAACTTCCATAACATGGCGCAGGGCGATTTTGAGTGGGGAGTTGAGGAACTGATGCAGGATAAAGATTACCTCTATAAAAGCCTGACAAGGGATTTATATTTTCTTGGAAAAGTGCTCAATAAAAAATACACTTATTTGCGTATGGGCTATCTCACCTTTGTGGTTGGTTTGTGTATTTCGATTATAGCGTTTGTGATTAGTATTCTACTACTTAATCACGGTGGATAGTATAGAAACGAGGGTAATCATACTTTAAGTTCAACCATCTTGTGTTCATTAAATACGTTAGGGGCTTTGTTATGAAAACCTCAAAGTGGTTTAACTTAATAACCCGAGATGAAATCTCGGGCATTCTGAAGTTATTTTATCGAATCCTGAAGGGATTCAACATGATTTGAGCACAGTTTTTATAAGTTCGAATTGTCGCTTAGCCTAATTGTTTTTGCGCAAAAGATTCGGCAACCAGCTCTAAATACTTCGGGGCATTTTCAATTGAATCATTCATGTTTAGAGCATATCGACTGGTTTCGTCCAGATAGTCAAAGGGCATTGTTTCTTGTTCCTGTGCCTTCAACTCGCTAAGACCACAAAAGACAGCCAGTTTCTGGGAGCTAAGGCTATCGATAATGCCTTTAATGACTTTGCCCGAAAAGGTTTGCTGATCGAGCTTACCTTCGCCGGTGATGACCCAATCAGCCCCTTTGATTTTGTCATCGAAGTTAGCTGCAGCTTTTATCAGGTCGATGCCCGATTTAAGCTTAGCGCCTAAAAATGCAATGCTTCCGGCACCCAGCCCCCCGGCAGCACCACTACCTTTTATATTCTGTAGATCAATGCCCATCTGCCTTTCAATTACCTGGTGATAATTGATCAGGCCATTATCTAGTCGTTTAACCATGTTTTTATCAGCACCTTTTTGAGGAGCATAAACAAATGCTGCCCCTTGAGGACCAAAGAGAGGATTATCCACATCGCACGCCACTTCAAAGCTCACCTGGTTTAAAAGTGGATGAACCATGCTTGTATCGATGTGGGATAGTTTATTAAGATCGTTGCCAATACCACTTAATTCATTGTTGTTTACATCATAAAAACGATATCCCAGGGCCTTGGCCATGCCCAAACCACCATCGTTGGTAGCGCTGCCGCCAATGCCCAGCAGAATATGCTGAGCGCCTTTTTCCATGGCATCTTTTATCATTTCACCGGTTCCATAGGTTGAAGTCAACAAGGGATTGAGCACATCTTTCTTTAGAAGTCGAATGCCTGATGCGGCCGACATTTCAATAAATGCCGTATGTCGATCAGCTGATAGAAGGTAAGATGCCTCTATCGAACGGAAAAGCGGATCATTAAGCTTCAGTTCTACCAGTGAGCCATCCAAAAAATAGCGTAAGGCCTCAATGGTACCATCGCCACCATCAGCCAGGGGACAACTTATAATATTAACATGGTCAACGTGTTTTCGGATGCCTCTTTCCACCACCTCACAAAACTCAATGCCGGTGAGCGATCCTTTGAATTTATCTGGTGCAATTACTATTTTTTTCATGTGTTTATAATTTAGCAATATGCCGATAATCAGCGTAAATATCAATCATTCTCCTGTGTACGCAATTATTTGTTCTGGCCATGCCAGTTTCTAAAAAAAAACGGGACTCTTAACTCTAACCAATCACTTTCACAAAAAAATGTTAAGAGTCCCAATTTTAAAAAAAATATTTGTCAAACGTTCTTATCCGGATCTTTAAATGCTTTGATATAATCGTACACACGTCTTTGCACACGAGCTTCATTTAAACCATAGCCCAATTTTTCAATTTCCTTTTCATTATATCGGTGTTGCGCCAATATGCTTGAAAGCTGAGCCTCTAAGGCAGAGCGACGCCACATGGGATGATCTGCTTTGGACTTAAGCTTCTCAGCACGTTGTTGTTCCTTGTTTATTTCCACTCTCGAAACATAACTGGCATAAGGAAAGCGATCAAAATTTTCTACAATTCGCTGGGTCTCATAAATAAAATCAACAGACTCATTCATAGCATAAGCCTGACGCTTGATTTCCAGACGAAGCGTAAAAATCTTTTTGGAAGCGATCCTCATGGTCACCTCATTATTTTTTACATCTACTTTTTCAGTTTCTTCTTCCAGAAGGTTAGTTAACACCGCCTTTTGGATTTGTAATTTTGAACTTAAGCGGCATGTGCTTTCTTTCATTCCAGCGTTATAAGCTCTAATAATAATGGCTTGCTTGTCTTCACTGCGTTTTAAGGCAGTTATTTTAACCGTGTTATTGCTGTCGGTAATTGAAAAGAAGGAATCATTAGTGCTAAGTGTACCTTTGTGGCGATCAGTAGTGCAAAGTAACAGGTCGGTGTTATAGATATTTGCAACCTGGCATACCTGACCCTGATCGGTATTGCCCTGGTGTGGATAAACGGCATATTCGAAAGCCATCTCGCGCAGGCATTGAGCATCGGGTGTGAATATTTCAGGGCCGGCATCACCTATTCTCGAATTAATATCTTTTGCAATCCAGCCCACCGAGCGAAAGAGGGTTAAGGCAATGGTGTCCTGTTCTATGATTTGATATTCGGGCAGACCTCTGGAAAGAATTGCCAAACCGTTTTCTTCATCATTGATATCTACAAACTCACGGTTTAGAAAGATGGTATTGGGTTTTGCTTCACGGGCACCTATTATCACTTTTTTAACATCTTCCGGAATGCTTGATTCATCATAGTCATCCAGATGTATAGGACGTTGAACGACATCAAAGGGACTGCCGGCATGCGCAACATCTGATTGAATATCGGTTTTGAATAAAACACGCATGCGATGATCTTTTACGGTGTTGCGCAAAAGGGTTTTGCATTTGACGATATCAGAATCAGCTTCAATGGTATAGTAGGTAACAATGGGTAAATCGCGCATTGTTTCACTTCGGGTGCTGTGGTTTTGAGCATCCGACTCGGGTAAACTCATTATCAATTCTACCCTGAATGTGGCCAGTGTATCACTTTGCTCCGCCAGAGTGATGTGTGCCTGGCAATCTTTACTCGTAATAATTTGGTCAACATCAGGATAGGAATAGTTGTATTCATCACCTGTGTCGGCACCATTCTCAAAAATTCCCTGATTTTGATATGATTTGCCCGATGTGATATGCAATAAATTAAACGAACCATTAGGATTAAATTCGACTTTTATCAGGCCATTACTTACTTTCAGTCCTTCTGTAATTACCGGATGGTTAGGTTTATCAGCTTTTTCGATTACCTTGTATCCCATGGCAGGAATGGCCTTGACAAAGAAATTGCCAGACTCGAATGCCAGATTGCCTGTAAGCTCGTAAAGGGAAGTGTTAAATACAACCCTTACCTCCTTGCTTTTAGCTTTTGAAGTGTTGATGAGGCTGCAAAGCTCAGTCAGTTTTTTCTCAGTCAGTGATTGACTCAGTTGGTGTACCACGCGTGTGCGGTTTTCCATTTCAATATGCACATCATCAATGCTGACACCACATATACTGTCGTGCGGATGGTTTTTAAGCAGCGTTTTCCAGGCTTCTTGTATGAGCGTTTTTTCATACTCACCACCTAAAAGCCAATTGAGGGCAGAAAGAGGTTCCACGCGCTTTTCAAGAGCTTTTTGCTCCTGGTCGTTTTGTAGTTTCAGGTACATACGAGCCGACATAACACCCGGAAAAACAGAAATAAACCGACCACTGTAAAGTGCTCCTTCCAGGGTTTTAAGAGTAGGATTCTCATCCATGACGGCATTGATATATTTTTCAGGATTACTCTGAATAACTTTAAAATCATCAGTATCCATTTGTCCCTTTGCCAGATGCGGTTGAATGTCGTCGGGAATCATTTCCTGGTCGTAACCATTCATTAGCAGGAGGTGGCTTGATGTAGCAAATGGCGATAGTTTGTTTACTTCATCAAGCACCCGCTCTTTCATAATATCACTGTGTTCGGCCAGTCGCATAACATTGCGATAACTGTCGAGTAAATAGATAGATGGGATGTTGGTGCCATCGGGCGATTGCCATATAAACTCCGATTGAACATCATTGGGATTCATTTCAACACCACGCCAAACATACAGGCCCTTTAAATTAAATTGACGGTGTATCTGAGCTGTTTGTGAAATTTGCCCGAAATTATCCAGCATCCAGCCAACCTGCATGGCACCGCCTAGTTCTCTGGCGGCTGAAATACCATAAAGCAGGTTGCGAACCAACGATTCTTCGCTTAATAACTGCCAGTCGGGCTGTAAGTAATAAGGACCGATGAAAAGACGCTTCTGATCCACATATTTGCGAATCTTGCGCTTGTAATGGTTAACATTATACTGATGCTTGTCCAGCTCTTCGAAGTAATCTTCAACCATGGCCATTTGCCCATCCAACACAAAGATATACTCAGGTTCCTTTTCGAACATCCGAAACAGGTTATCGAAAAATGGAATTAACCATTGGTTGGTGTACTTACTGTTTAAGTACCATTCTCTGTCCCAATGTGTATGCGATATTATATGTGCCGTTTTTCGTTTCACAACATGATGTTAAAATGATTATCATAGTTTTTTAATCCAGATAAAAGAGAAGGGTTTAAGTACTTCTTTTTCTGTTGCTCCGTCGTCTAATAGGATAGTTCCATGGGCATATTGGCTAAAGCTTTTTTCTTCGGAAGTGAAGTTGTGCAAACACAAAATACTTTCATTATCACAGTTGCGCTCAATTATAAAAAGGCCATTATCATTATAGAATTTAGCTTGTCCGAACGGGTGAAAAGCGCCTTGCCCTTTTCGGATTTTAAGCATGTTCTTATAGCGTTGGTGTACTTTATAACGCAAAGATTGATTGTTGTTTAGTTCTTCACTAAGGGTTGCAAAATCAAGCTTTTCGCGGTTTATCCTGCGTTTTATGCCTGAACTTTTTGCGCCATCCACATCATTGGAAGAGCCTAGCAATGAGTGATAATAAACACCTGGAACCCCCGGCATGGTAATCATTACCGATTGGCTTAACAGAAATCGCTGTGCACGTTCTTCATGGCTTGACGAAGGATTTGTAATAAAATCCATGTAATTACAGTTGAGCTCATAAGGCGATTCTGAACCGTCTGGATTGGTTTTGTAAGAAACGAAACCACCGTGTTCTTTGGCTTTATCAGCCAGGTGATTTATTTCTTCATCTGAAATAATGCCTTGTAACGGGCGAACACCAATACCATCGTGGCTGGCTGTGAAATTGAAAAAGCAGGTTTGCTCAGATGGTAGTTGCAGTGATTGTGCCCAGTTGGTTAGTACCTCAACATTTTCGTTGTGGATGCTAAAGGCCAACAGTGGTGGTAAACTGAAATTATAAACCATGTGGGCTTCGTTGGTTCCATCTCCAAAGTACGAGATATTCTCGTTATGAGGCACATTTGTTTCGGTAATGATCACAACCTGTGGGGCAACTAATTCGAGAATCGATCTGTAGGTTTGGATAATCATATGTGTTTCATCGAGGTGAATACACGAAGTGCCCAATTTTTTCCACATAAATGCGATGGCATCCAAACGAATCATGCGAGCACCATAGGAGATATACTCCAGTAGTACTTCCAATACCTTGAGAAATACATCGGGATGGCCATAGTTAATATCCACCTGGTCCTCCGAAAAGGTAGTCCACACGTATACTTCCTTCTCATCTTTAATATAGGGATGGAGTAGGGGGTGAGTACGTGGTCTTGTTACTTTTTTCAGATCTTCATTGGACGGATCTTCTTCAATAAAAAAGTTGGCAAAGTCTTCGTGCCCTTTTAAATAGTTTTTAAACCAGTCAGATGACTTTGAAATGTGGTTGATGACAGCATCGAACATTAATTTAACATCGCCACTAAGTTTTTGGATGTCTTCCCAATCGCCATATTCAGGGTTTACTATCAGGTAGTCCACCACCGAAAAACCATCGTCGGAGGTAAAGGGGTAAAACGGAAGAATATGGACATAATTCACACATTCACTAAGCAGTTCGTTATAGGCTTTGTTAAGCGTTTTAAGAGACTTTTCTCCAGATTTCTTAAAACTGTCGGCATAGGAAATAAGCACCACATCATTCGCCGTAAGATTAAATGCTTCCGACGTAATATTGCTTTTGTAGTGATGGATAATGGTATCCAGTTTATTCATCACTTCATTGGCATGTTGTGGATATAAGTGTTTGATATTTTGCTGAATCGTTTTCATTTAAAAAAGTTTTTTCAATAATAAACTTAAAGCTTTAACAGACAGGTGCTGATTGGCAATATTGTAGTTCTCTTGCACGCAAAGGATACGATGATCTTTATTAATGAGGAAACGAATGGTTTCTTTCACAGCCAGCAACAAAGTTTGGGGATTTATCGAGGCTAGTTTATTAACCCGTTTATATCTGTTGCCAAGCGAAATGATATTAAAATTGTATTGGGCAATATCAGAACCATAAACCGGATATTCGTAAGTAACAACCGGTATTTTGGCAACCAGAGCCTCTATAAATTGGTTGCCCCATCCTTCCAGAATGCTCGGATACGTTACAATGTCGGCCATGGTATACGCATCCCACAATGAATATATTTTTTTACCCTCCTCTGTTCGCCTCTGGTGATCAATGCTATCTGACGCATTAATGAGTTGAACATTTTTTTCTTCAGCGTAACTCAATAGCAAATCATAATAGGGCTCATCTTCTACCATGCCCGCCAGTACCAGGTATATCTTACTGTCGGCGGTAAACGATTGACCATTGTATAATGGCAGATCAGATGGTTGATCAGTTATTTTATTTAGTTCAGCAATAAGATCGATGGCCAGTTCAATGCCCTTACGTTCAACCACGCGGGTGGCCTGAAGAAATACCAGATCGTTGGGTTTGATGCCCAGCGATGAGCGCAGGTCCTGGTTGTAATTGTCTATTGCAATCAGGTTTTGTTCAAAGTCAAAAACATTGGGCACCACAGTGGCATCAATGTTAAAACGTTTTTTTAGCTCGTTTTTAGCCAGGTGGTTGATGCAGACATGTTGAATGTTGTCATCAACCGGAGGAAAATACGATTGTAAAATATCACGAACGAAGTCATAGATAGGTGAGGAGTACAAGTCTCTTTCCCAGTGAAAATCATGGTGATGGCAGATGGCTTTGACGCCACTGTTCTTTATAGCACGATAGAAAGCAATTCCTGCCGATAAGCCCCAACCAAGCGATAAAATATTGTTGGGTACAATAACATCGGGTTTATGGGTGTTAATGATCGTGAGTAACTCTTTTTCGATGGTATCGGCCAAATCAAAAATTTGTTTCTCCAGCTCTTTCTCCAATCCGTTAACGTCGTCGCCGTAGGCTTTTTGTACGATATTTAAGTTCTCCTCATTTTTATAATGGAGACTTTTTATGATCTCGGCCTCGCAGTTGCCTGAACTGCCGGCAATGTAAAACACCTCGTGCCCATTCTGTTCAAGTGCTTTTTTCCACTTGTCCATTTCCAACGAAACACCATCGGTTTCTCCAACTCTAAAATGACATAAAGCAATTTTCATGTGTTTAATTTTTTTCAGTTGTCATAACTTGTCCCGCTTGGCGGGATGGAACTCTCAAAAAAATTTAATCATTCTCCTGTCTGTAATTTTTATGATTAAAATTTTCATGTTCGTTTCATCAGGCAAATATTTGAGGTATGTAATAACTAAAGATAACGATGGCGATAAAGAATGCGATTAGGATATACGACTCTTTTATAAAAATGTCTTTTAGGCGTAATTTGTAATTAATCACCATGCTTTTATTGTTTTGATCCTTAACAAGGGTGCTGACGATATAAGCGATACCCACACAAAGACCGAAACCTGTAAAGTTCAGCCAGATCCAGAAAATATCTACGCCCGGATCGAAGCCAATGATTTCCTGCATCGTTTTGGAAAATATCAGGTTAATAAGTACAGATGCGATGATACCGGCATTCATACCATATTTATTTACTTTTTTAGAAAAGATGGCCAATAGGAAGGTTGCCAATACAGGGCCGTAAAAGACCGAACCAATGGCATTGATTATTTCAATGACCGAACTTTCGCTGCCCCCCAATAGAAACGCACAGGCAATGCATACCCCACCCCAGAATACGACGGCAGCTTTTGAAACAGCCATGTATTTTTTACCTTCCAGTTTCTTTTTTCCCCGGTTAAAGAAGTCTTCAACCGACACGGCAGAAAGGGAATTAACCGTTGAGCTTAAAGATGACATGGCAGCCGATAAGATGCCCACCATTAATAATCCGATTACGCCATGGGGTAAATATTTGGTGATAAATACAGGCACCATTAAATCGGGCTTAACACCCGAGGAAGCATACTCCTCAGGAAAATATTTTTGGGTAACAGCACCGATATCTGTTAAAAAATCGGGTGCAACGCTTAACAAACCACCTAAAACCAGTCCCATGGTACAATAAACCAAAACAACCGGCATTCGAAGCATGCCATTGGCCAATAGTAGAGTATGTATCGTTTTTTCATTTTTGGCCGATAACAGCCTTTGTGCCTGGGTTTGATCGCAACCGTAATACGATGCATATAAGAAAAAACCTCCAATGAGCATAGGCCATATGCCATACTCGGCGCCCTCGCCAATACCAAAGTTACTTTGTATAACCTGCAGGCGTGCCGCATCAACATTGGCTAAGGAACCACCATGGTCAATCATCAGGTTATAGCCATAAACCAAACAGATAACCAGGCCTGCAAATAGAATGATCATTTGAATGGTATCGCCCCAAACCACTGCTTTCATTCCGCCTTGCCACGAATAAATGATGGTTACCAAACAAATCATTGGGATTGTATAGATAAAATCAATATCTAATACTGCCTGAAGTATAATGGCGATGGTATAAACCATAACACCTGTTCCCAGTGCCCGGCTGATTTGAAAAACAATACTTAATATCATGCGGGTTGAAGCATCAAATCGTTTTTCAACAAATTCGTAAATACTGACAACTCCCGATTTAAAAATGGGTGGAATCAGGATGACCATGATGAAAAACATCGCTAATGGAACGGCAAATTCAAAGCTTAACCATTTCATACCTCCACCAGCTTTTAAGGCTACAAAAGCCGGGGCAGAAACAAAACTGATGGCCGATAGCTGGGTGGCCATTGTGGATAAACTCAAGGGGAACCAACTCAAACTTTTTCCGCCAAGAAAATAGTCGGTGGAGTCTTTATTCTCCTTAAAAAAATAGCCCATCCCCAGGAAGCTGGCAAAGTATAAAAGTATAACGATGTAATCGAGCCAATTCATGCTAGTTGATTTATTTAGTTCATAATCTGAGTTCTGATATTTAAGCCAAACTCAGCTTTAAAGCAATGTAACTAAAATCCGGAAGAGGGCACTTTTACCCTCTTCCTGGTTTAGCCCAAAATAAATTTGGATTGAAGTATATTGAAGTTCTGGTTTTAGAAATTAAAGGTTGCTCTAACAAAAGTTCGACGTGGCAATATGGGGCGTCCAACAAAAAACTCACCTGTGCCCGATTGTGTTACGTCGCGTGGGTTACCTTCCGTTACTCCGTTGTCGTTAAATAGGTTAAATACTGAAATACCGAAACGTAAGGATTCACCATCTTCGCCAAGAGGCATGGTGTAGCCGGCATCCAATCGGAATATGTTGATCGCATCCAACTCAACGGAATTGGCTATGTTGGCAAATTTCTTTCCGGTATAGTTCCACGAGAAGCCCGCATCAAACTTTTCAGTTGTGTAATCCAGGGCTGCAAATGATAAGAAATCAGGCTGTCTTTCAAGCTTATTGCCTACATAACTGGTTTCTGATGGATCAGCTAATATATGACCATCGTATTCGTGGTTTTGGTATGTTAAGCTACCGTTAAAGTTCAGGTTCTTTGCAAAATCGTATGACCAGGTGGCTTCAACACCATATGTTTTAGTACTTAGTACAGTGGCAACTTCGATGGTTGTGCCCGGATTATTAGGATCATCGCGTAAATCAACATTTGTACGATCGTTAAGATCCACAAAGTATCCTGCAAATGTTCCTCTGAATCGGCTTGTTCCGTATTTTACACCCAGTTCGCCCTGATAAATTTGTTCAGTTTCATAAGAACCAACAGTACCGTCGCCGGCTATTTTTATTCCCCTTGGTTGAGGAAAGAAGTAACCTTTTGTAACGTTACCATATAAATTCACGGCTTCGTTTAATTCGTAGTTGGCTGCAATAACTCCGGCCCAGTCAGTATCACTTCCTTCGCCTGTAAGGTAGGCATTGTTACCCCATTTTACAGTTTGTAAATCTGATGATAAACTGCTGTCATCGCTCATGGTAAACGTGGTGTTGCCTTCGCGGGAAATAAAGGCATTAATTTTTTCCACACGCAAGCCTACATCGATGCGCCAACGATCCATTTTCATTTCGTTAGTGAGGTATATGGCTTGTTTGTTAGCTGTTACAAAGTTGTTGGCATAAGCTGCTCCGGGGTTGTATAAACCATTTCGGCTGAGTGTCATGTTGTTGCCTCCGCTTGTATAAGTAATGTCTAACAAGCGTGGTTTGGAAGCAAATTCCGATACATAGCGTGTTTGTACATTTTCATCCTGGGCCTCACTGCGTGATAAAAACAGGCCAAGGGTAATGTTATGTTCCAGTGAACCCGAATACAATTTTTTGGTAATATTAAATTCAGATGCCAGATCGGTCATCGGACGATTTCGATCGAGCAAGGTATTTACCAACACCATGTCGCGTGGTTGTCCTCCACTGTGAGTACCTTGTTGCATTTCACCATTTGTTCCGGTATAGATGGCTCTGATATTGGTGGCAGCAGGATCAATGTCGTGAACAAAGTCAGCCAGTCGAGCCGGGTTACCCGAACCAGTCAGGAATAGATTAAACTGATGCTGATACCTGGCGTAACGTAGTTTAGCATCCATTTTAAGCGTTTCGCTAAATCGACGTTTGTAGTTGGCCATAAAGTAACCACCTTTGGTCATTACACCATCTTTGATAGGTGTTCGGTAAATGCCATTGGGTGTTTGGTACGACAGATTTTGAGCATGAAAGGTTTGAATGGTTTTTACCTCGTTGAGGTCGTTGCCAATGGCATAGTCCCTAGAACTGCCATCCAGCGGAAGTGGTAAAAAGAATTGCACACGATCATCGATGTATTGACCAGACATCACCAATTCACCATTGTTATCAAATTCCTGTTTGATGTTACCACGTAATTGGAAACCTTGTGATGGAAGACCTGTATCAAGAGGACCTTCGTCGTAGCGGTAAGTTCCGCTAACGGCATAGTAAGTGCGCGAATCCTCACCACCAATTTTTCCGCCTGAAAAGAAATCTGTTTTGTAACGACCACCATCGGCATATTCAATTTGTGCAATATTTTGTGGAATGTCGGTACCGGTTTTTGAAATGTAGTTAATTACACCGGCCACCGATCCGGCACCATATAAAATAGCAGCACCACCACGCGGAAAATCCAATGATTTAATACCAAGGTCGGTTCGCATATAAACATCGTGTGCAGATGAGTTTAAACCAAAGGTGCTGATCAGGGGCATGCCATCGTATTGCAATGGATTAAACACATACTGTCCGCCAGAAGGTAGGCCGCGCACAAATACATTGGTAGCTACTTCACCACCACCACCTTCGGCTGTAATACCCGGTACCGATCTTAAAATATCGGCCTGACTGCTGGCTGATTTCTTTTGAATCTGTACATCCTTCATCGAGGTCATCGACATGGCTGATTGTTTTTGAGAACGTACCGTTCTTGTACTAGTGATCATTACTTCATCCAGGCCTACGCCTTCCGTTAGTACAATGGTCATTTTGTCGGATGATGTAAAAGTCGTTTCATTGGTTTTATAGCCTACAAAGCTGGTCATTATTGTAATGGGTAAAGCTTGTACTTCCAGTTGAAATTCACCATCCATATTGGTGATGGTACCATTGGCTGTGTTGCCTTTTTCAAAAACAGTGGCACCGGGTATGGTTGCTCCGGTGGCATCTTTTACAATACCTGAAATCATGGTTTGTGCATGACTTGCAAACGCAAAAAATGCAAATAATAATGTAAATAACAACAGTGATTTTTTCATAACAAGTTGGATTTATTGATTTAACGCCAGCAAGTTAAATTGTGTTTTTAGTATTGCCAAATTTTGTAATTTTACGTAAACGATTACGTAAGAAAATAATTTATAATTTATAACGAATCTAAATAAAAGTGACCAATGGGACGAATAACGTTAAAGGATATTGCTAAAGAGTTAAACACAACTGTTGCTACCGTGTCGAGAGCACTCCATAATTCGCCTGAAATTGGAAATGAGATGAAAGAACGGGTTAAAGCTGCTGCCAAAAAGCACAATTACAAGCCCAATCAAACGGCACTTTCTTTAAAGTACCAGCGCTCATATACTTTCGGGGTCATTTTTGCCACATTACAGCAGGATTATATGTCAACTATTCTGCATGGTATGTTATTGGCCGCATCAAAGGCCGGATATAAATTAATTGTGGCCGAGAGTAATTATAATCCTAAAAAGGAGCTTAAGCTGATTAAAGAGTTTTATGAAATGAATGTGGATGCCATTCTGATATTGCCAAGTCGAAAACTCAATATGTATACCGAAAAGCTGGAGGCCATCTTAAGAGATGATATTCCTTTTTTGGTAATAGATAAAGTGATTGATCCAGGTAAACGCCACTTACCTTTTATTACCTCCGATGATTATGTAGGAGCCTGCGAAGGCATTAATCATTTGCTGGAACAAGGCTATCGTAACATTGCACATGTACGGGGATTAGAATCGTCGTCGGTGGCTCGCATCCGCCATAAGGCCTATCTGGACACGCTTGAGAAACACCACGTGCCAGTGAATGACGATTTTATTATCTACTGTAATGATTTTACCCGCGAAGAGGGATTTGAATTGGCGCAACAGTTAATGTCAGGTCAAACCAAGCCTGATGCATTCTTTTGTATTAACGATATTGTTGCCATTGGCGTGCAACAGGCTTTGATAAATATGGGATACCGTATTCCTCAAGAAATCGGGGTACTCGGTTTTAGCAACTCCGATATTTCTGAGGTTTGCACACCTCGCTTATCAACTATTCACCAGCCTGCAAAGGAAATGGGTAAAAAAAGTATTAAGCTGATTTTATCAAACATTAATAAAGGAAAGGACATTGACAACAAGCGTATTGTTATGAAAACAAGTCTGGTGATTCGCGAGTCGAGCAATCGAAAGCTAATCGGTCGGTAATACCTTTTTACAGTTAAGAGGAGGGAGTGTTGGGTATTGACTGGCAAATCACCATCAAAGAATCACATTTACATGCAACCGCTTTGCGGTTGTTGTTATGTGGTTGATCGCATACCCTGCATTTCATACAGGGTTACTCATATTGAATCCTTACAGGATTATATATTTACAAGTGCATTGTGGTTGAATATGAATTATACCCTATGAAAACCTTTAAAGCAATTCCTGGCATTACATAATGTGGGATAAATACTTAAAATTATTACATTTGGATAATTTTTCTTGAAAGATCACACAAAATAATCATTATGAAGAAGTTATTGTTTCTCATTGCTATTGTCCTAAATTTCGCGCAGATTAATGCGCAAAACTCCAGTGCTTTAGCGGAAGGCTATTACCTGAAAGCTAAAGCACAATATAAAGAACGTGCATACTCAAACGTTATAAGGTATGCTCATAAAGCAATGACCGAACTTGGTGGAACTAACCTGGAACTTCAGTATTTGTTGACCATGTCGTATGTAGCACAAGAAGACTGGAAAAGAGCTGAAAGAGAAGCAAAGAAATACGCCGAGGTGGACAACTTTTCGACTGATATTACCATTAAAGATTTTGATGAAACAGTTCCCTGCATCACAAAGGAAGAAAAGCAAAAAATGGCTAAAATGATGGTGCGTATCACGGAGGGTGCAGAAAAAATAAGGCAAAAAGAAGAGGCGGCGAGAAATTATAAATCATCACCCGAATACACCCGAGATACTCTGATAAAAAGAGTAAACAGGCTTTACGAACAATTGGTGACTTTTGATTCGAACCTGGAAAACGATAAAGTAAATCATAGTATTATTATTAAGGAACAGCCTCAGACTTTTAAATACAATGTTACCGTTAAGTTATACAGCAATGCCAAGCGTAGCAAAGGGCATTATGTATATAATATATCATTTAACCTCTATGATCTTCAGTTGGAAAGCGGATCACCAATTAGCGTGAATTCAAACGCTGAACAAAAGTTTATTAATATGGGGTCGGGCGGTAAAGTGGCAATTGATGAAGTATATACCGCATCGGAGTTCAATGTTGCTTTTACCTTCAGTAAAGCTTTTGAGATTAAAGAAATCTTTTACGGAAGCAAAACCGAATATCAAAAAGGTAATACCGATCAAATTGTATTGTCGGTAACAAAGAATCTGTCGGAGGAAAAAGCAAAACAATTAGCTGAAGATTTATCTAAGAGCCTGAAAGATTTAAAGGCACACAATAAAAAGCACAATCTGAGGATCAAATAATTTTTTAAGATGCACGATATAAAAGCCCCGTTTGGGGCTTTTTTTATATTGAGCTCATCCATCTTAATATAAGCTACTACTCATTACGTATTTGCCTGTAGTGCATTGAAAGTTATAGTGTTTTTAGTTTCGCGCCAAGTATGCTAAGTTTAAAAGCGCTAAATACGCAAAGGTTTCAAAAACTGAATTTTGCATCCTTGCGCAAATAACTTTGCGAGAAATTGATTAGTACAATTAACCTTGTTTTTAACACATAAGCGTACCTGAGTAATAACTAACATAAAGTGGAGAATCATATATTTTAATTGAATTATTGTTAACTTAGAAAAATCATTACTTAAAATTAACTGAGTTACAAAAAAATAGCAGAAGAGATAATACCTTGAAAACCCTAAGTTTTAGAAACAGCCCAACTTTCTTTAAGCGATCAAGACTCGATATAGCTTTAGGGATATTTATTGGGGTTGCGTATGCCCTGGTCTTCTATTCCTTTCTCTATGTGGTGAGGGAAACGCTGCGAATTTTATCATTAACAGATCAATATGATTTATTGATTTTAAGTGATCAGGAAGTTAATTTCTATAACCTAGTTTTTGCGCTACTTGCTGTTATTTTTGGCCAGTCGGCGAGTATTAGTTTTTGGTTAGATCGGCCCAGGATGCTCTTTGCATCACAAAATTACCGAAAGATCTCTATCGTAAATGATCAAAACACCTTAAAATGGTATTTTTTGTTTTGGTTCTCGAAAATAGTAATTGTGATCTGGTCGTTTGTTTGCATGGCAGGTGAGGCTGGTTATTATGTCCTTAGTTTTTATCCGGCTTTTAACTATCTCTTTGTACTTACTGTTGTTGTACTGCTTTTGCAAACCTGGAAAACCATTCGCTTAAGCTTTAAACGAAAGAGTATAAAGTGGTTTCTGCTGACAACGATGGTATTGGCGATGGTAGCTTTGGGCTTATCGAGGATTAACCTACTTGATTATAAGGGCATCAATCATCAACTTCTTCAAAAGAATATTCATTACACTTACGGGCTCGATTTGCCAGCAAGTAATGTTTACAATAAGCACAATAGTTACTTTGTAAAGAACATTTACCTGGTTAAGAATAAAGAAGCAACACAAACTGATGAAGTGCTAATTGTGGCTGATCATCAGGAATTAAGCCTTGAAAAGCTGAAAATACATATTAAGAACTGGCAAGATAGCCGACCCGATTATGAGCTAAGGAAAATGGTTTATCGTTTGCACATTGATCAGTCAGTTCCGATGAAAGATGTAAATGCCTTGCAAAGAACTTTATCGCAATTGGATTGCAATAAAATTGCATATGCGGTGGTTCCTTTATATCCTGAGTATGATCTGAGGTACTACTATGATTTGTCTTTTGATCTTAGATTACCTTACTATAACTTTATTCGGATGCATTCTGCGAAAATACTGGAAGATATAAATAAAATCCCCAATTGTGTTGAGGTTAAGATACGCAATGGTGCATACATTGTTAATGATACCTTGTATCAAGCTGAGCAGCTAAAGCGAAAGATTAAGAGTTTAATAGTGTACAACACTGACTATATCATTCAATTGCATGTTGATGATCAGGATTCGTTTGCTTCGTATTTCCGAATACTGACAACGACAAAAGAAGTGGTTTATGATTTACGTGATGAGTATGCCTCTAAAGAGTATGAAAAACCATATGCAGACCTTGAACTGGAAGAAATGTCTTTAATTAGAAAGAGATATCCATACAGTATTTTTAAGCTGACTGAAGCGTTTAAGTCTGAGTAGAGTAAGATTTAATAAACAGAACTTAAGGATAAGATTTATTACACATATAGAACCTAATCCACATAACGATGACATTAAAAAGTACCATACTCGTATTAATTGCATTTAGCACGATCCCACTTTTGCAAGGGTTTGACACCACGGCTAATCATATTTACAAATACTTGTTAACAGATAAGGTTTTTAACGAGTTATATTTTAAGGTGTATGATTTAGCTTTTAATTTGATGTCGGCATTGGGATTGCTAATTGGTGGACTGGCAGTGGATAAGTGGAATATAAAGCGCCTGGTCACGATAAATGTGATTGGTTTATCGCTAGTTAGTTTGGTCCTTCAATTTACCGATTCGATAGTATTGATTGCGGTTCAAAGACTCATTATGGCATTTGTTTTTGGTTCACTGATCATGAGTTTTAAAGTTTTGCTGACAGATATGTCAATGCCCGGGCATCGGGGTAAAATTCTTTTTGCGTTTCTTGGAGTAACAACGATTGGTGGATTGGTATTTTATGTAGCAAGCTTGTTGGAGCCCAATAATATTAATGTTGGCATTACCTATGCACAGTTTCAAATCGCTACTGCGTTGCTTCCTTTGCTGCTGTTATTCATTATCCGTTATATGCCAGCAAGACCTGAACGCCACAAAATTCATACATTTAAATACCTGTTTAAACCTCAGCAGCGTATAATTCTGCTGGTTATGACTGTATTTGCTTTGCTTATTTCCTTTGCGAACTCAAATCTTTTCTTTTATGTGGCATCGCATATCGCTTTCGAAGAGGAAATATATTATTCGAATATCATTCCTCAGGTTGTTGGTTTGCTGGCCTTGATATCGGGCATATTATCCATTGATCGATTTGGCCGACTAGGCCTTTTAAAGATTGGATTTATAGCATTGATAACAAGTGCAGTTGCCAACATCATTGTTTCTGTTTTTGTGGATCAGGTAATTGTTGTATACGTATTTCTTAATCTTTACCAATTCCTATATAGCTATACAGTTGCGAGTACCGTTATTATTCTTGTGTTGGAATACCTGCCAGCCCCGGTTCGGGGGCGAGGCATGGTATTGCTGGCCTTTACCTGGTGGTTACCCGATATTCTGAATAACTATATGAATAGCACATTAATATTTCATTCAGATTACAATGTTGCAATTTCTTCTTTAATAATTATAGTCGTATTAATTAGTGTTCGGTATATGCTTCAAGGGCGATTACTTGAAACAAATGGTTTAAAGCCTGATGAAATCAAAAGCAAACTAAACATTGAATAAGTAATTGTAAACTGCACGATTTACTATTTATTGTATATTCAGAGGCGGAATTTTAAGCTGGTTTGTTCGGATGTTTAATCACTCTTATAGCTGTTTAGATGCTATAAGCAGCAGAATCCCGGTCAAACATAGTAATGTCTATCTGTAATGTGTTAATGCCTTTTATTAAAGGACTAATTATTGTATATTAGATACGGTAATTCAATCCTGTTATGGCACACTACTTAAAAACAGAATTTTACGAGCTCATTAAAAAAGATGAGTCGCTATTCGAATTCATTCAGGAAGGGCAGGGCGATGGACTGTGGTATCGTGACCTGGAAAAGCCGGATAATGAATGGATGAATAAGCGATTTTGGGACGTTCTGGGCTATGATGCAGATGAGATGCCACATAAAACCAGTGCCTGGCAGGCAATTACCGACCAGCAGGATGTAGAATTAGCGGATGCGACCTTACAAAAATACCTTGATGACCCGAGTTGTGCTTATGATCTGCAGATTGGTATGCTCCATAAGGATGGGCACATGGTATACCTGAACTCCAATGCAATAGCCATTAGGGATGACAAGGGAAAGGCCATTCGATTGTTGGGCATTAATCAGCTCATTAAGTCAAGTGAATCAAGAGAAAATATAAAGGAATCACGTTATAAACATCTGGTAGAGACAGCTTCTGATGCTATATATCTTTTTGACCATAAGGGTACTGTAATTGATGCAAACCAAACAGCGTCAATAATGATTGGTCGGTCAATAAAAGAAATCATTGGTAAATCCATACAAATAATTGATCCAAATTTTAATATTAAGCTGTTTTTGGATTTCTGGGAAAAAGTTCCTTATGACGAACAACGCATCTTTGAAACAACTCACATAACTAAGTGTGGAAATTTGATACCTATTGAGGTTAGTGCAAAAAAATTTAAAGATAAGGATAGTACATTTTATTATGGTATCGCAAGAGATATAACAAAGAGAAAGGAAGCCGAACAGGAGGTTAAGAAACAAAGGGATTTATTTGAGTTGGTGATTAATTCGGTGCCCGACCGTATTTTCTGGAAAGATCTGAATTCGGTATACCTGGGTTGTAATAAACATTTTGCAAAAGACTCCGGTTTGGATGAAATTTCAAATGTCATTGGAAAGACTGATCAGGAGATGTCCTGGACTAAGGATGCCAGGTTTTATCGTGCCGATGATAGAAAGGTAATGGACAGTGGAGAATCCCGCTTCAGTGCTGAGGAACCTTTTTTTAATAACGATGGTGACCTGGTTATTTGGAATACCAATAAAATGCCTTTAAAGAATAATGATGGCGATATTATTGGCATGGTGGCGACCTCGGAAGATATTACTCACCGCAGGATGGCTGAACAGGCCATAAAAGAAAGCGAGGAGAAGTTTAGAAAGGTATTTGAGAATGCCAATATTGGTATTGCAATCGGCGATAAAAAAGGTAATGTAGTTGATGTAAATAAAGGTTACCTGGCCATTACCGGTTATTCCTATAAGGAGTTTGTTGGGATTAACTATTCCCATTACACGCACCCCGACGATTTGGAAAAGGAAGCAGAATTATTGCAGGATATTAGGCAAGGTAAAAGGGATAGTTATCGGCTTGAAAAACGAATCAAAAGTAAACAAGGCGATTATGTGTGGCTGGACTTATCCGTAACATCCATCCGTAATAATAAAAAACAGCTGGAATCATTTATTGTATTGGTTATTGATGTAACAGAGCGACGAAAAGCAGCCGAGTCACTAAAGGTCTTCTTTAATCAACCAATGAATATTCATTTAATTGCAGGTGTTGATGGTCAGATTATAAGGGTTAATTCAGGGTGGAAGACTATTTTAGGTTACAGTCGAAGCGAGATTGAAGGAACGAGTTTTCTGGATTTGGTTCATCCCGATGATATTGAGCCTACGATTAACGAAATGAAAGCATTGGATGAGGGTAAAACCACTTTGTACTTCGAAAATCGCTACCGACATAAGGATGGCCAGTACATATGGTTAGCGTGGTCGGCTATTGCGAATACATCCAGTCATCAAATTCACGCCATAGCTAAAGATATTACCGAAGAAAAGTTGTATCACGAGGCATTGGTGAAGTCGGAAGAGAACTACAAAGCCCTCTCTGAAAATGCCAGGCATTTAATTATTACGCACCGTTTTAACGGAGAGATTAGCTATGCCAATAAATACGCTGTTGAATTTCTACAAGTACCAAAGGAAAACCTTATTGGGGCAGATATAAAACGTTTTATATCGGATGAGAATGAAACAAAGAAGATTGAATCTGAGGCAGATAATGGAGAGAAATTGAAAGTACAGCACAGCGAGGTTGAGCTTACCCTTCCTTCGGGAGATAGAAAGGTATTGGATGTTCTTAAAAGCCCGATAAAAATACAGAGAAAGATCGATTCAATACTCATTACTGCTTATGATATCAGCGAAAGGAAAGAAGCCGAGCGGAAGATAAAAGAACAAAATGAACAGTACGAAGCGCTAAACGAGGAGCTGAAACAGTCCAATGAAGATTTATTTAAGGCCAATCAAAAGCATGAAGAAATAAACGAACGTTTCGATCTGGCTCTGGAAGCCACGAAGGATGGGCTATGGGATTGGAACTTATTAACCAATGATCTGTACCTGTCGCCCAATTGGAAAAAAATGATTGGTTATAGGGATGATGAATTAGCAAATGACTTGACTGTATGGGAAAAATTAACAAAGGTTGAAGATTCAAAATATGCTTTGGATAAACTGAATCGATTGATTGAAAGGGAAATTGATAAGTTTGATGTTGAGTTTAAGATGCGACACAAGGATGGACATTGGGTAGATATACACTCGCGGGCCGATATCTTTTTTAACGAGGATGGAAAAGCTTATCGTGTTGTAGGCACGCATTCTGATATTACAGAGAAGAAACGTGCCGAAAATAAGATTCGTGAGAGTGAAGAGATGCTCCAGCTTTCAATTGATAATTCCCCTCTGGGAATAAGCAAAACGGATCAGAATGGAAATTTTATCTCGGTTAATAAAGCATATGAGAAGATTGTAGGTTATACGAATGAAGAGTTATGTAAGCTTTCTTTTTATGATATTACCGATCCGGCTATTTTACCAGAAAATCGCCAGCTTTTTGAATCGATAATGGATAAAAGGATTCCGGATTATCACCTTGAAAAAAGATATATTCGAAAAGATGGTACCCCTGTTGATGTGAGGGTGCATACAGGTACCATATTTGATGCGCATAACCAGCCTTTGTTTGCCATGTCGTTTATTGAAGATATTACCGAACAAAAGCATTTGGAAAGTCGTAACAGGATGCTTTTTAAAGCCATCGAATCGAGTCCGGTAAGTATTGTAATAACCAATGCAAAAGGTAATATTGAATATGTGAATTCATTTTTCTCACAGATGACCGGTTACACAAAGATCGAGGCTGTGGGTAAAAATCCACGCATCTTAAAATCGGGTCACCATCCGAGAACCTATTACGAAGAGATGTGGGAGAAATTGTGCCACGGAGAGAGTTGGGCCGGTGAGTTTTTAAACAAAAAGAAGAATGGTGAGCTATATTGGGAGAATGCGATTATTTCGCCAATCTTAAATAAAGATGGTAAAATATCGCAGTATATCGCCATTAAGGAAGATATAACAGAGCAGAAGAAAACACTGTCGGAGTTACAGCTAGCTAAAGATAAAGCCGAGGAGGCCAATGCTTTAAAGGTGGAGTTTCTTCATAATTTAAGTCACGAAATACGCACACCGATGAATGGAATCATCGGATTTGCAGAATTATTGGAGGAACTGGAAGAAACAGATGATCAGCAAAAGAATTATATTTCGATCATTAAAAACAGCAGTACACAATTGTTGCGTGTGATTGATGATATATTGGAAATATCAACGCTGGAAACGAAACAGCTAACCGTTCGAAAAAGAGCGTTCGATGTTAATCATTTTATAATGGAACTGTTTGCCATATATGATCTTAAAGCCAAAGAACGAAAGCTGTCGCTCTTTATTAAAAAAGGACTTGAGAATGATAATAGTCAGATTGTTTCAGATAAGGTGAAGATTAATAAGGTTTTAAGTAATTTGATTGATAATGCCTTTAAGTTTACGCAGGAAGGACAAATTGAATTTGGCTACACAATAGATGAATCCAATATTGTGTTTTTTGTAAAGGATACAGGAATCGGAATTACGCCAGAAAAGCAGGCCAAGATATTTGAACGCTTTTCGCAGGAAAGCACCACCACGGCCCAGATCTATGGAGGTTTAGGGCTGGGTTTATCCATCGCCAAAGAAAATACCGAGTTGTTAGGAGGATATTTAACGGTTGAATCTTCTAAAGGTAAAGGTGCTACTTTTTATGCGCATATTCCTTTTACGAAACATGAAGAAGTAGATGAACAAGAGGTAAATAAAGATTTACCTATAAAAGATAAAAATGACGTGGTAAATATACTGATAGCCGAAGATGAGGAGGTTAACTACCTGTACCTGGAAACTGTTTTAGATGCGATTGAAGAATATAAAACGAAATTTCATCATGCAAAAAATGGTAAAGAGGCCGTGAAAATTGCTTTGGAAAATGATTCCATCAAGCTGGTATTAATGGATATTAAAATGCCAATAATGAATGGTTATACTGCGACGCAGGAAATTAAAGCGGTAAAGCCTGAATTACCCATTATTGCCCAAACCGCCTATTCAACTAGTTTGGAAAGAGACCAGGCATTAAAGCATGGTTGCGATGACTTTATCTCCAAACCAATTAAGAAAGAGGAATTGATTTTAAAAGTGAATAAGTTTCTTAATCAACTAAATGAAAACTAATTGATTGCTTTAATCTAGCAGTCATTTGTATGTTATAAAATAAAGCAATAAAAAATCGGGATCGCAACCTCTTGATTGCTGATCCCGATTTGCGCTATTTACCTAATATTATTAACGATCCAAATAGTTCTTCATTGCTTCCTTCGAAACAAATGGTTTCAACTTAAAAGAATATGAATAATCATCGGCCTTGATTGAATATTGAGCATGCGGACGGGCACCCCATGAGTTGTCGCCACCTACGCCCATAATCTTATGGTCGATATTTAAAATGGTTTCTTTTCGAGCCTGCATTTCTGCCATGTGCTTCGAACCCCTGTTATCCTGACTTAAATCCTCAGGTGTAAAATGAAGGGCCGAAAATCCGAATAAATCATTGCATTCCACCATTAAACCATGACCTTTTTTGTCCATTAATACCATCCATCGGTTATCGGTTTTATACCCGGTTTCCTGCGGGCTGGCATAGGCATAATACTGGTCGGTTACAGTGCTCTTGTAATGATCAACAAAAGCAGCAGTTTTACGATCCGGGTAGTTTTCCCATGGTCCGCGGCCATACCACTCGAGGTATTCAAAATCAGAAGGCAATGTCATCATCATACCAACACGTGGGATTAATGGCAGTTTCTTTTTACCTTTTTCAAAGCTATAATCTACTTCGATTTCACCAAGCCCGTTGACCGTATAGCTTGTTGTTAACTGACTTTCGAGTTCAGCTAAGTCATACACAAATGTCAGTTGAATGCGATTATCAGAAAGTTTTTGAACTTTTGTGTTTTTAAGCGCTTTATTAGCCCCTGCTTCGCGCCAAATACCATATTGCTTAGGCATGCGATAACCCAGGTCATTATCATTTGGTGCTTTCCAAAAGTTTGGAACAGGTGCTTCTTCCAGATAGTTGATACCAGCATACTGATACATGCTTAGTTCACCTTTTTTAAGATCAAACTCAATATTAACATCATTGGATTTGATAATTGCTTTATCGGCTGTTTGCTTTAATTGAAGTTTGGCGCCTATAGTTACATTCGCCATTTCTTTTGCAGCTACACCAGGAAGTGCTATTTGCTCTGTCGCCTGTACATATCCGGCAGGTATCATTGGCTGATCGTTCAAGGTTACCATATTGAAATGCACAAAATACTCTTTGCCTGGCTGTTTGTTTATTCGATTCAAATCAAGGTTATAGGCTTTTGTTTGGCCCGGAGCAATATCTCTTGGATAAAACTCGCCATTTAATACTTCTTCGCCATTGGCCTTAACCACCCATTCAATTTTAAAATTATTCAGGGTGATAAAATCGTAGAAGTTGGTAATGTTAACCTTCGAGCATTGCTCATCAGATGGTTTGATCTTAACAAACTGATAAACTTTCTTCACCTCATAAATTGAGGGGTGTTCAGTTCGATCGGCGTTTATAACACCATTCATACAGAAGTTCTGATCGTGGGCATGGTTTTCAGCTCCCAGGTGGCCGCCGAAAGCCCAGTATTTCTTTCCGTTTTCATCATACGCGGCAATGCCCTGATCAACCCAGTCCCAGATAAAGCCACCTTGCAGATGCTTGTATTTTTCAATGGCATCCCAATAATCCTGAAGGTTACCAACACTATTACCCATGGCATGTGCATATTCACACTGTATCAATGGACGATCCTGTGGTTTGGATGCATACTTTACCATGGCATCAATACCCATGTACATCGGACATACGATATCGGTATGTGAACGCTGACCGGCACGTTCATAATGCACCGGTCGAGAATTATCACGACCTTTAATCCATTTGGAAGTAGCTTCGAAGTTAGGTCCATCACCGGCTTCGTTACCTAATGACCAGATAATTACACTGGCATGGTTTTTATCACGTTCGACCATACGTACAGTTCGATCCATGTGAGCGTCTAACCATGTTGGTGCTTTGCCAAGTGTTTTTTCACCATAACCCATACCATGAGACTCGATGTTTGCTTCATCAATTAGGTAAAGACCATATTGATCGCACAAGTCATACCAAAGTGGATCATTAGGGTAGTGGCAGGTACGTACAGCGTTAATGTTGTTCTCTTTCATCAGGCGAATGTCATCCAACATTGACTGAAGACCCACAACATGTCCTTCAAATTCATCGTGTTCGTGACGGTTAACCCCTTTAAATAAAACAGCTTTACCATTAACCAATAGTTGTCCGCCTTTAATTTCTACCTTGCGGAAACCTACTTTATTTGATGTAGCCTGAATAACATTGCCTTTGCTATCTTTAAGAATCAATGATAAGGTATAAAGATCAGGTGTTTCGGCGCTCCATTTTTTAGGTTGTTTTACCATTCCTGTAAATGAAGTATTTGTTTTGCCCGATACCTTTAGTTTCTTCGATGACGTCCAAACCTTTTCTTTTCCACCATACAGGTTCATCTCTAAAGAATAACTTCCTGATTTACCATCATGCGCCAACAATTCCACGTCAACAACCGGATTGGCATTGGTGTATTGCTCATCCAGATTACTCTTAAAGAAAAAATCGCGTATTCTTACTTTGGGAGTTGAATAAAGGTATACATCGCGCTCGATACCACTTAATCTCCAAAAGTCCTGACATTCCAAATAAGCACCATCACTAAAGCGGTATACTTCAACGGCAACTGAATTATTACCTTTTTTAACGTAAGGTGTGATATCAAACTCAGCCGGTGTTTTTGAACCTTGCGAGTAACCAACCTTTTGTCCATTAACCCAAAGGTACATGGCTGACTTAACAGCGCCAAAGTGAATAAAAACCTGACGACCATCCCAGTTGTCAGGAAGTAAAAATTCGCGTTTGTAAGAGCCTACAGGATTCCAATCGTCGGGTACATTTGGCGGTATCGGATTTTTGGGTGCAAACTCATAACGCGTATTAATATAGATTGGTAAGCCGTATCCTTTAAGCTCCCAGTTGGATGGTACGGTAATATTGTCCCAGCCCGATACATCGTAATTATCTTTGTAGAAATCCGCAGGTCGATCTCCTGGCACTTTAACCCAATTAAATTTCCATGTGCCATTTAAGGACTGATAAAATGGCGAATCAGAGGGGATGTTTTTTATCGCTGCTGATTCGCACCCGTAGGTGTAAAAAGTTGTATAGGGTACTTCGCGGTTTATGGCAAATACCTTTTCATTTTCCCAATCTTCTTGCGCATGGCAAACTGCCGCAATAAAGAACAGTTGTAAGAAAATGAATAACTGAATGTGTCTCTTAAAATTCATAATAGTTTTATATAAATATTAATCGTTTATTCTCTAAAAAGAGTAAGTTTTTATTACTTCAAATTTATTTCCGTATGTCAGATGGAACACCCAAGTAGATTTGATTATTCACGTTTGTTTTAAATTGGATAATCAAATTAGCCTGTAGGTTTCATCCAATAGCAAAGGTATTTTCGAGTGGGTTCTTAGAGGTTTAATTATCTTTCATTTAAGTTTAATAATCTTTCAAGTTGCTTGTTTTCATTTCGTTTTAAAATAAAAGTTCCTTTAAAATCAATGCAGAAGGTAATTATTGTGACTGATGCTTAAATTAAGAAACACGTTTAAAAAGTTCCATTTGTCGTACCTATAATTTGATCTGCAATGTTGATTTTACCCGAGATGCATCATTCTATTAAAATGGAATGCTATTTTTGTTCATCATTGTAATAAGAAGAGCCGGGATGATATTGAGACATGCTTGTATATTTTTTGTGTTGTTAGGTTTGATTTGTAACAAATCCGTTTGTTATGCAGGCTTTCGAACTTATACTTTTAAGCATCTCACCGAAAATATTGCACTCAAGCAAAGCAATGTGAATAGCATCTATCAGGACAAGGAGGGACTGATGTATTTTGGAACCAACGAAGGCTTATTTGTTTATGACGGTTATAAGTCAGTATTGTGCTGGAATAATATTAAAGTGGGTGCTGAACTGCTGGCTAATGATATTCATTCCATTAGCGAATTGTCAGGTTCCGATCGATTAATAAGCAGTTCAGACGGGCTTTATGTATACAATATAAAGTATCGAAGTTTTCATCCGATAGCAGTTAGTGGTCATTGGCCCGATGAAGCTAAGGTAGTTAAGGTTAAGCAACAGTTCTATTGTATTGCATCATCGGAAATAGGAGAATTAGAAATATTTGAGCAGGATGGGAATTATCGGGCTGTTTATCATCCTCGAAATAAAGTATTAAAGAAATGGATTAAAAATGAATCCATCGACATTACCAGTCATTGCTTCTCAAAAGAAGGATCGATTCTTCTGGCTATTGAAGATGATCAGATTTTAAGCTGGAACCCCCATGATAATCAAATTGAATCTTTAGGAAAAGCTACTTTTTATCTGAATAGTTTGTTTGAAGACAAAAATGGTAAAGTGTGGGCCGGTACCAATAACAATATGTTGCTTTGGTGGAATAAAGGAACCGATCAACCTAATACCATTGAACTTAAGATTAATGAAGAATCGTATGGTAATTTCAAATACATTACTTCGATAACAGAAGATCGGGAAGGCAACCTGCTCATTGGAACAAACAACAATGGATTAGCCATAATACGCACCAGCGAGAAATATAAACTGCAACCTGATATCGAATATTATCCTTCAGAGCCTGAAAATAGCAACAGTATTTGCGATAATAATGTATCGTGTTTATATACAGATCAGTCCAACGCTATTTTTATAGGTACATTTGGTAATGGTGTAAGCCAGTTGTCCTTAGGGCAAAGTTGTTTTATTCAACACATTAACCATATAAATAATGACAATAGCCTGGATCATATCCGGGTTAATGGCATTCATGATGATAACAATGGGAATATCTGGTTTGGCACTCGTATTGGGCTTAATCGATACAATCGTCAAACGCAACGCTATTATCGTTACCATGATTTATTGGCGGGAGATAGTAACAAGCGTCCTAAAGAAGTTGATTTAATTGGTGAAACCACCTGTTTTTGCCAGGACAGTATTGGTAATTTGTGGATAGGAACCTATGGTACAGGGGTATTTATGTACTCATACATTTACGATCGCTTTTATCATTTTAAGGATAATGAAGGCCGGCTTGTTCCAACAACGCGAATAACAGATGTTAGCATTGATAACAAGGGTTTTTTATGGATTGCGACACATGGGGCAGGTATGGCACGAGTTGACAGTGTTGATTTGCAAAATCAGCATTTATATTTAAAGCCTTATCGTTGCTCTATCGAAAATCCTCATGGCTTTGCATCACAATCGATTGATATTATTTTCCCAGATAAGAATAATAATCTGTGGTGCTCATTTCCCGAAAAAGGTTTGTTCAGGTATAACCTGGAAACAGATAAAATGCAGCTTTATGCCCATGCCTCAGGCGATTCAACAAGCATATCCAACAACGGAGTTATCTCTATTTGTTCAGATCGGGATGAGAACCTTTGGTTTGGCACTGCCAGGGGGCTTAATAAGTTCGATGTAGAAAGTGAGGTTTTTACAAGTTACACCATGGAAAGAGGATTACCACACAATTCCATATGTGGTGTTTTAAGTGATGAATCAGCAAATATTTGGCTTTATACGCAAAGGGGTATTTATCGATTTAATCCATTAACAGAAACCTTTGATCGTTTTATTGAAAACAGCCGTATTGTTCATGAGGATAAGACCATTGATGCCACCTGCAAGAATGAGGATGGTAAACTTTATCTGGGAACCATCAATAATGGTTGTTTTGAATTCCATCCGGATAGCATCATTGATAATGTCTTCATTCCGAAAGTGACATTTACCAACTTTAAGGTTTCGGGCCGATCGGTTTATGAGTTGGATCAGAATGAGTTGAAATTGGAATCAGAAATAGCTGAAAATGGCACAGTGAACTTAAATTATCAGCAAAATGATATTGCCATTGAATATTCGGCATTAGCTTATCATTCCGATCTTAATATTCAGCTAATGTACCGGATGGAGGGTGTTGATAATTCCTGGAACACGAGTGATGAAACGAAGTTGGAAGTATCCTATGCTAATCTTAATCCGGGTAAATATACCTTTCGGGTAAAAGCCAAAAATAGCTTGATGCCCGATGCGGAAAAAGAATCAGGTATTATTATAACTATACATCCGCCTTTTTGGGCTACAAACTGGGCCTACGGCTTGTATCTTATCGTCATTTCCCTCATTGGATTTGCTCTTTATCGATACACGGTGTCGCGTCTTAGTTTAAAAAATGATCTTAAAATGGAACGCATGAAGCTTGGCTTTTTTACCAACGTATCCCATGAGTTCAGAACACCTTTAACCTTAATTGCAGGACCTTTGAAAAAACTGATGGCAGATGACGGGTTAAAAGAGCAGGATCGACATACTTATTACAACCTGATGCACAAAAACACGGATAAACTGCTTAAGCTGGTTAATCAGATTCTTGATATTAGGAAGGTGGATAAAGGAAAAATGGCTTTGAATGCTGAAGAGTCTGATATTATTTCGCTTGCAAGAGAAGTGTTTGATAGCTTTAGTATCATTGCTCATGAGCGGGAGATAAACTATCAATTTAAAAGTGATTCGGATCGAGTATTGCTCTGGTATGATGAAGATAAACTTGAGAAAGTCCTATTTAATTTGTTGTCAAATGCCTTTAAATATTCGGCCGATAAAAGCTCGATTTCATTAACTATAAATAAGGAAGCACATAAACATGAAATTAGGATTCAGGTAACAGATACTGGCAGAGGTATTCCCGAGGATCAATTGGGGAATGTGTTTACCCGTTTTTATCGAGTTGAAGATTATTCAGACCTGGCAGCTAACGGCACCGGTTTAGGCCTGTCCATTGTAAAAACGTTTGTTGAAATGCATTCGGGCAGTGTGAAGGTGACTAATAACGAAAGCAGTGGCTGTACATTTACTGTGACATTGCCATTGGGTGATCAGCATTTGTTGGATAATCAGAAGATAAATCAGTCGGATAAAGGGCCTGTTAAAGAATTTGTTGGCAAATCACCTTCGCAATCTCTAAAAGGAACGATTAAAGAGAATAAGAGTGATTTGGCAGATGAACAAGCACCTTTAGTTTTAATTGTTGAAGATAATGAGGATGTAAGGCAGTTTATTAAACAAGAATTGCAAACTTCGTATCGCATAATTACAGCAATAAACGGCAAAGAAGGATTAGACAAAGCTGTTGAAGAATATCCCGATTTGATTGTATCGGATGTGATGATGCCGGAAATGGATGGATTGGAGTTTTGCCAAAAGGTAAAAGAAGATATCCGAATTTGCCATATTCCTGTGGTCTTACTAACAGCACGATCTTCATCCGATCAGCAAATTGAAGGTATTGAAACAGGCGCCGATGCCTATATTACCAAGCCTTTTGATCCGAGTTATCTGGAGGCGAGAGTCAGGAATTTAATATCATCCCGGTTGCTGTTAAAGCAAGCTTTTTCCAAAAGCTTGACCGAACCCTCAGCAGAGCCCAAAAGAATGGCCAACTCTCTGGATGAACAATTCATTGAAAAAGCCACTCAAGTGGTAAGCGACAATCTGGAAAATCCTGAATTCTCGGTACCAGAATTTACCCAGCAGATGGGAATGAGCAATTCTGTATTTTATCGAAAAATAAAGGCTATAACTGATTTGTCGGCGGGTGAATTTATTAAACATATCAGAATGCAAAAAGCGCTTGAGCTATTGGGCGAAGAGTCTTATACAATTTCAGAAATTGCCAATAAGGTGGGGTTCAACGATCCGAAATATTTTAGCACGGCATTTAAGAAAACATTTGGTAAATCGCCAAAACAATACTTGGGGCAGAAATAAGAATGTTGGAACTATAATTCTATTGATAAACTAACAGTTTTATAATTGATAAAACCTCATTGATTATTGAAATTGATTGTGTAAGGTGTTGTGAGGTAATTGGATGGGTGTTGGAAAAGTGATTTTGTATGCATTGGATGATTGGCATCATCAGATCTGTATTTTTCAAATCATAAAAACTGTGAGTATATTTGAAATTGGAAAGAAATTTATACACTGCTGTTTATTCTGTTGTTTGTGTTTGAGTATGCAATAGTGTTATATTGTGAGAACCGGTAAAAACTATACGCATGAGGTGGTCTGTTTTATTGTTTGTTACTTTAGTAAGTCAAATTTCCTTTGGTCAGGGTGTTCGGTTTAATAAAGTGATAGGGCATGGCGAATTTGATAACAGTTCAATAACAGCAATTGCAGAGGATTATTTGGGAAGAATGTGGTTTGGTTCGCGTGAGGGATTACATTTGTACGATGCCACTTCAATTCGTTCTTTTCGTTCCGAAATAGGGAATGAGCAAAGTCTTACAACCAACTGGATTCAGTGCTTGAGAGAAGATTCTTTGCAAAACCTGTGGATTGGTACCGATAATGGCTTAAACAAAATGTCAATGGCGGATTTCTCGGTACAACGTTATAATTTGTCGGATTTTGGTAGCAGGGGTAATTCTATTTTGGATATTTATGTTGATAAAAATGGAATAGTTTGGGTTAGTTCGTTTGGTGGTTTATATTATTATCAAACCGATGAAAACCGCTTTAGAAAACTAAACATTGCCAGTGTCGATCAGGATTTCGTTATTAATCATATTTTTAAGAATAACGATGATGAGCTAGTGTTGGTAACCAATAACTCAGGACTCTATACCATTGATGTTGATGATTTTTCGATTGCCCCTTTATTTACTCATCAATTACAGCAATATGAAATTAGAAATGCGGTTCAGGACGACAATAATAATTATTGGTTGGCTACCAAAAGCGACGGCATGATTCTTTTTAATGGGCAAGAAGCTAAAAGGTTTAAGCCAACTGAAGTGACTCATAATATCCTGCAGGTATTTAGTGACCAATCTGGTGTATATGCCTTAAGTGATGGTGATGGTTTGTATCATATAGATCCAAAAAAACATACTTTGGCCAGGTACCGAATTGCTGATGAAGTTGGTATTACAAGCAACGTATTGGTATCTGTATACAAAGATAGCCGCAATACTATTTGGTTCGGTATGATTAATTCAGGTGTATGTTATCTGGATAAGTATTCTAGTGTCTTTACCCATCATCTAAGTCAAATGGAGCATTCCTCTTTAAAAAGAAAGCTAAGTATTCTGGATGCATTAGCACTTGATCGCGATAATCTTTTGCTGGCAACAGATGGGGAGGGTCTTGTGAAAATTAATATCAACACGGGCGATACCACCAAAATAGCATTGGGTAATATAAGGGTGGTAAAGAAATTATATAGAGACAACAATGGATTCATTTGGGGAGGTACTTATCAGGACGGGTTGATATGTTTAGATAAGAACCTTACTTTGATAAAACATTATTCAAAAATCAGTAGTCAGAATGGAAACCTGGTTGACGATAGTGTATGGGCTTTAAAGGAAGACTATAGTGGTAATTTCTGGATTGGAACCCTGGGCAGCGGTTTATTTTTGTTCGACACAAAAGAGGAAACTTTTTACAGTTGTAAAGAAGATTTGGAAGATTTTAAACTGGATGAATCAGTCATTACAACCATTTACATCGATAACACTAATAAGTTATATGTAGGCACCAAAGAAGGTTTGATGGTCTATGATGAACAGTCAAAACGTTTTAATTCATTTAATACGATTGCCAAGCCGCTAAGCAATAACACCATTCGGCAAGTTTACGAAGATCAGGATAAGGGCATGTGGATATGTACCGAGAATGGCCTGAATCATTGGAAAAATGGTGAGCTTACTATATATAGCAAAGAAAATGGGCTTTCAGCCAGTCGCATTCAGGGTATTGTTGAAGATAAGAACGGACGCTTATGGGTCGCCTCAACATATGGCTTAAATCTGGGTATTGACAGTACACATTACAGAACGCTTTTAATGGAAGATGGATTATCATCTAACAATATTAATACAGAAGGCGTTATTTTATTGCCGGATAAACAGGTACTGTTACTGACTTTAAATGGTATTACCCTATTTGATCCGGATAAGATTAAAACCAACCAACAGGAACCCGAAGTTGTTTTTTCTGATTTATGGATCAACGGACAGATTCAAAATGATTTTACCGGAACGAAGACTAGAAAACATATTAGTTCGAGGGACAAAATCAAGTTCAAGTACGAAGAACGTTTCTTTAGCATTGGATTTTCGGCTTTGAATTATAACTGGCCATCAAAAAACAAGTACAGTTATCTGCTCGAAGGTTATAGTAAACAATGGATTGAAGGAGGTAACCTGGGAAGGGCAACATTCACTAACCTTACACCTGGCGACTATGTTTTTAAAGTGAAGGCAGCTAACAACGATGGATTATGGAATAATCAGACAAAGGAATTGGTCATTGAGGTGATGCCACCCTGGTGGGATACCTGGTGGGCCAATTTAATTTATTTCAGTGTGTTGGTTGGCATAATCTATTTCTTCCGCGCTTATATTGTTAAGGGTGAGATTTATAAGCATACGATCAGAACCAAAGAGCTGGAAGTAAAAAGAAAAGAAGAATTGGAAAAGTTGAAGGATCAATTCTTTACTAATATTTCGCACGATATTCGTACACCATTGAGTTTAATTGTTGCCCCTATTTCGAGCCTGATTAATAGTGAAGAGAAATTGTCACAGAATGAGCGTCACAATGTTTACCAGACCATCAAACGTAATTGCGATAGTTTATTGAGGTTAGTCAATCAACTGTTAGATTATCGTAAGCTGGAACTGGGTAAGCTTAAATTAAGAGTAAAAAAGATAAATTTAAGTGAACTGATGCATGAAATGGTTCAACGCTTTGCAACCACAACTTACAGCAATCAAAACTATACAATTAAGGTTGAGGCGGAACAAAATGTGACTATTGCCGGCGATTACCTACTGGTCGAAAATATTTTCTACAATCTGATTTCCAATGCCATTAAACATTCCAATAAAGCGGAGGTTGAAATTATTCTAGGCTGTAAAAAAGTTGAAGAAGAAGTCGAGTTTTGGGTTAAAGATAATGGCGAAGGTATTAGTTCATCAAATATGAAACGCATATTTGATCGATTCTACCAGGGCGATCATAAAGGTTATGGAAGCGGAATAGGCTTATCTTACGTAAAAGAATTGGTTGATGTTCATAAGGGTACAATCAGTGTCGAGAGTTCTTCTGAATGGGGTACGAAATTTATTTTAAATTGGCCGGCTGCCAGGCAGCAATTTGATGGGAAACCAATAGAGGATATTGATGATATTGATGGGGGGCAATTAACGAGTGAAGCTTCTGAAAATGCCAACGACACTAATTTAACTGATCATTCTAAAAAGCCTAAAATCATTATCGCAGAAGATAATGATGATCTTAGGAACTATTTAAACAGCGAATTCCAGGGCACTTATAAAATCAAACTGGCAGCCAATGGGGTTGAAGCACTTAAGTTGGTCGATACATTTTTTCCTGATCTTATTATCTCAGATGTTATGATGCCCGAGATGGATGGAAATGAACTTTGTAAAAAGGTGAAGTCCAAATTGGCAACCAGTCATATACCGGTACTTTTATTAACTGCCAAAACAACGGACGAGCATCAGTTGGAGGGTATTGAATCTGGGGCCGATGGTTATATTACCAAGCCATTTAACATTGATTTGTTAAGAAAGAAGGTAGAAAAAACCATTGAAATACGAAATCAGCTACGAAAGCGTTTTAGTCAGCTTCCGGAAGTTGATCCACAGGACTTACAAATGAGCGAAGCCGATAAAAAGTTGCTGACAAAGCTAAATGCATACATCGATAAAAACATTCAGGAAACTGAACTATCAATCGAATCGGTAGCCGAAGAGTTGGGTTTAAGTCGTGGACATTTTCACAAAAAGATGAAAGCACTGACCGATGCTTCACCTTCTGAGTACATTCGAACCATTCGATTAAAGAAAGCAGCTGAATTATTGCGCCTCAGAAAATATTCCATCGAGGAGGTTAGTTACGAAGTTGGCTTCTCCAGTCCATCTTATTTTAGCAGGTCTTTTAACAATTTTTACGGTGTTTCACCATCAAAATACATTCAAACAGATAAGGATTAATTAAGTATCGTTAAGAAATTTTAGTAAATTACTAAGTGTTATATAATCAATTGGTTAGTTGTTGTTTTGATGACATGTTTTAACAAGTTGATGACGTAGTGTAAAATTTTGAACGCATGAGGTAAAGTATTTAATACCTGAATGAAAGCAGTTCGGGCGCGGTTCATTTTCCTTTGTAATAAAAAGAATGAAGCGATTAACGAATTTATTCAGTCAGCTATTTACCAAAAGGGGAGTGATCGAATTCATTCTGATAATGGTAATAGCACTGATACTGCTTTTATTAATTAAGTACTAATTTTTATTTTATGAAAAAAATCTTTTTAACAATGTGCTGCTTGTTTGTTCTCATACTGGCAAATGCACAGAGCAAAGAGGTAAAAGGGGTCGTAACAGACTCTTCAACTGGTGAACCGATACCGGGCGTTAACGTGCTGGTCGACGGAACAACCACAGGAACCATCACCAACATAGATGGACAATACCAATTAAATGTAGAATCAGGTATTACTCTTGTTTATTCTTTTATTGGTTACGAAACTCAAAAGGTTGCTTATAACGGGCAGGCTGTTCTAAATGTAAAACTTGAGTCCAGTACCATTGGTATGGATGAAGTGGTTGTTACTGCTTTAGGTATTAAAAGAGAGAAGAAAGCCCTGGGTTATTCGGTAAGTGAAGTTAAAGGTGAAGAAATTGCCAACTCTGGTACTTCAAATGTGTTCAATTCACTGCAAGGTAAAGGTGCTGGTATTAATGTTGTAAATACTGGTGGTGGTATGACTGGTTCTTCTGAAATAGTATTAAGGGGAGCAACAACTTTGACTGGATCGAGTGGAGCTTTAATCGTAGTTGATGGTGTGCCATTTTCTAATTCATCCATTTCTGATCCGAATGGGGGCGACGATATTGACTTTGGTAGTGGTATTGCCGATTTGAACCCTGAAGATATCGAGTCTATTTCTGTTTTGAAAGGTGCCAATGCAGCTGCCCTTTATGGTGCTCGTGCCTTAAACGGTGTGGTAATGGTTACCACTAAAAAAGGTAAAGAAGGAAAAGCAAAGGTGTCGGTTTCTTCGCAATTGCGTTTCACTGAGATTATGTATTATCCTGAACTGCAAAATGAATATGGAGCAGGTCATGGTAAGCCGAGTTTGTTCGGTAAATTTCATTCACAAGATGAAAATGGCGTTTATCAAACGGATACACGAGAAGAGAAATCATTTGGTGCTAAGTTTGGTGAAGGTCAAATGGTTAAAAGAAGGTGGTTAAGAGATGAACCTGTTCACGAATGGAAATCATACGGTGATCAACACAAGGACTTTTTCCAGACAGCCGTAACGCATGTACATAACGTTAATGTTGCAGGTGGAACCGAAAAGGTGAATTATAGCTTATCGATGATGTATGAAGATGCTGAAGATGTTCAGCCTGAATCAGAATTGGATCGTTATAATATTTCCTTAAGGGTAAACTCTCAAATCAATGAGTTTATTGGTTTTGATGGTAAAGTGTCCTATACGCATACCGAAACTCACAATAGGCCGACTGCCAGTGGTGACAGAAGTACATACTTTTCGCTTATGAAAATGCCTCGAAGCATTTCATTGGATATGTTACGTCCACATCGTTATGGTAATTCAGGTGGTTCTTATGATGGTTATTTCGAAGATGGAGATAAAGTGTCTTGGTATAAAGGAAAAAGTAATCCATACTGGACTATATACGAAGATCAGAATGATGATGTTAAAAAAAGGACGATTGGTTATGGTAAAGTGAATTTTAATATTCTTGATGATGCCGATGGTTTTGGAAAATTGACTGCTTTTACCCGTATTGGATGGGATAATAATGAAGTTAACTACACCACAATAAGTGCCCGACAGGGAGGTCTTCCTAATGGCAGTATTAATATAAGGAAAAATTCATTTTTGGAAGTTAATACTGACTTTTATGTAAGCTATCAGAAAACAATCGATAAAATTGGGGTGACAGCCAATGTGGGTGGTAACCGCAGATACAACGAAAACCATTATCTTAGCACTTCTGGGACAGGTTTTCAGTCATTTGGCAGTACGAATATGAATAATACTCAAACTAAAAATGTTTGGTCTAATACACAAAAGAATGCTTTAAATTCGCTGTATTATAGTGTTCAATTGTCGTATGAAAACTATTTATTCTTTGATGTTACAGGTCGTAACGATTGGAGTTCAACTATGCCGACACAGAACAATAGCTTCTTTTATCCATCGTATAACTTAGGTTTCGTAGTAACTGATGCCTTTGATGGATTAAAGTCCAATATTCTGCAATATGCCAAGTTAAGAGCATCTTATGCCGAGGTGGGTAATGATATTTCTCCATATTTAATTAATACCTACTACGACTATGGAGCTGATGAACAAGGTCGTTTGTCTGCTAGTGTAAGAAACAAAGTAGGGAATGAAAACCTTGTACCGGAAACAAACAAGTCCTTAGAATTTGGTGCTGATGTAAGATTATTAGAAAACCGAATCGGATTAGATTTCTCATGGTATCACTCTGCTACTGAAGATCAAATTATTCCAAATTATCCGCAAGCTGTTTCTACAGGTTATACCGAATTACTTACTAATGTTGGAGAAATTTCAAACACAGGTATCGAATTATCTTTATCTGCGAAACCAATCAGAAAGGCTAATTTAAGCTGGGATTTGAACCTGAACTATGCAACCAATGAAATGGTTCTTGAAGAGTTAAATCTGCCGGGAGAATCTTATTTTGAAGTTCACAGAAGTAATGAAACTCATGCAAGAGCTTATGTAGGTGAAAAATATGGTGATATTTATGGTTACAGGTACCTAAGAGATCGAAATGGTATGGTTGTGGTTAACGACCAGGGATACCCGCTTATTGATAATAGAAATGGTGAAGATTCGAAGGTGAAAGTTGGAAATATCCAAGCTGACTTTATGGCCAGCATGCAGAATACCATACGTTACAAAAACCTTACTTTCTCATTCTTAATCGATGGAAGTTTCGGAGGTGATATATTTAGTAACAGTAGAAGAGACCTGAACAGAAACGGACATTCTAAGGAGACGTTAGCAGGACGAGAAGGATGGATTTATGCTTTAGATAATGATCCTAAAGGAATACGCGAAAATTTTGGTGGTGATAAATGGGTTGGCTCATCTTATGGTGGATATGATCGATTTGTTGATAACTCGGTATTCGGAGTATTCGGTGATGACGGTCAGATTATGCTGGATGAAGATGGCTATCCTGTAACTTCAGGAGTGAATGGTGGTGATGACGCAATGTACATTAGCCCATATAGTTACTGGAGTGAAGCTGCAAGACAGGGAAGACCAGCATTTAGCGGAGGTAAAGATGGTGCTGCAGAAGAGTTTCTTGAAGATGCAACATATATTAAACTTAGAGAGGTTAACATCAATTACAACTTGCCTAAGCAGTGGCTAAACGGAACAGGTTTGGAGTCTGTTACTGTAGGTGTAACGGGTAGAAACTTATTCTACTTAAATGATGTATCTGATTTCTTAGACCCTGATGCATATCGTAAGGGAACTGATATTCGTTCACTTGGACTTGAGAGAAATGGAGTTCTTCCATCAATGAGAACTTATTTGTTTAACGTAAGACTTCAATTCTAATCCTAAGTGATCTGGAAATGAATCTTAATTGTTCGGTTAGATTTTAAACCTTACAACAACAAACAATTTAATAAGATGAAAAAAAATATTATATATCTATTACTAATCTCTCTGGTTGTTTTCGCATCGTGTGAAAAAAACTTTGAAGAGTACAATTTGGATGAACGCTCGCCTCAAGTGGGATCGGAAGATGTACTTCCTCGATATCAATTAGGTGCAATTACCGAAAAACTAAAATCCAGTGGTCAGTATACTGTAGAAGTAGGTCCTGTTTATTCACAGCAGTTTTGCTTTAATACCAGTAGCTATAGGCTTTCGGAGCTATACGCTATTCAGAAGGTTAATATGTGGGATAATGTTTACAAAATTAACCCGACAATTGTGAATGTACTTGAGCAAACAGCAGAGTCTACTGATGCTGAAGAGATTGTTGTACAGGCCATTACCAAAATTGCAAAAGTGTATCTTTTTTCTCGTTTAACAGATTTACATGGCGATATACCATATTCTGAAACAGCAGATAAGACCATTCAGTACCCTAAGTATGATACTCAGGAATATATTTACAATGATGGTTTTAAATTGTTGGATGAAGCGATTGCAAGTTTAACATCACAAGTTTCGGCTGGTGTTAAGTTACCTGAGGACGACCGCGTATATGGTGGTGATGCCGCTAAATGGATTCGATTTGCAAATTCGTTAAAATTAAGATTGGCAATGCGTCTTCGTTATGTTGATGCTTCTACTTCTGCAGCGAAGGCTGGGGAAGCAATTAATCATACCGGTGGTTTAATTTCAAACGACGAGCAATCGGCAACGCTTCCTAATTTTGAAACAGGAACGCCAAATCACTCCCTATTTTCATATAGAGAAGAGGCCGGATTGAAAATGAGTAAGTTTTTGGTTGATTACCTTAAGAGCACGAATGATCCTCGTCTGCCAATTTGGGCAGCTCCTTCAGTTAATGGCGGAGTGTATGAAGGAGTAGAAAACTTTTTAGTTGATTTTCCTGAAAACGATGATTATAGTTCATTAAATGCCGACAATTTATTCAAACGCGATTTAGAAGATGTAATTTTAATGCATTCAGAATCGGAATTTTTGAAAGCAGAAGCCTATGTGTTTGGTACAGGTGTAACAAAAGATGCAACGGCTGCCAATACAGCTTATCGCGCAGGTATCCAGGCCTCATTAGAATATTGGGGTGTGGCTGAGGCCGATGTAACTGCTTTCCTGGCACAAGATTTTGCTACTTTAACGGGTGATGAAGAAGCCATGTTAAAACAAATTGCATACCAGAAGTGGGTATCTTTGTTCCTGGCAGGTAGTGAATTATGGACCGAAGCCAGACGCTTAAAATATCCTGAGTATCCTGATATTACTGGTAATAGTGATTATTTCCAGGGCGATACACAAGGTAATATGCCAAGCAGATTAGAATATTCTAATAACGAAGCTGCTTATAACGCTGAAAATTATGATTTGGCTAATAAGAAGTATCCTCAAAATATAGCTTCTAAAGTGTGGTGGGATGCTAAATAGATCTATCTATAATTTTTATTCGATTAGTTTTTAATTGATTTGATAGTTTACCGTACTCCGGTACGGTAAACTTTTAAAATTAACATCGCGCGATTTTTAATGATCCGTGTTTTCAAAAACACTTTAATCAATAGTTAAAGTGGCTTTAGAAATATGCTATAAAATGGTTATAAACCATTCGTTGAAAAACAGATGATGGCTCAATAGGATGGAGAAACAGGGTGGGTTATACCCTTGAGGGTGATGAATTATGCTGTCATGCCTAATGCCTTTAAAAATAACAATCCCAGTAATTATGAAATTTTCTACATTATTAATTTTAGTCCTATTATCATATGTGCCACTAAGTGCACAAACATTTCAGATAACACCCGAGTTAATGGATTATCCCATTAATGATATTACCTTCCCGGCTACTCATAATAGCTTTAACGCCTCCAATGATGGATACTCATTGCCTAACACACATTGGACAATACAAGAACAATTGGAACACGGCATCCGCTGTTTCGAAATTGATGTTCATTACCAGCGCTATGGTTTCTTGTATCTTAAGAAAAGAAGAAAAATCTTTCATTCACAATACACTAACGGTACCTTAGGTATCACAAGTTGTGACTTGCAATTCTCACGACTCCGACAATTTCTTGAAAATAACCCGAACGAAATTATTTTTCTTAAAATAGAAAAAACAATTAGTCAGGACGATCTAATTGCTGAATTCAGTGAAAACGGATTGTTGCCCTACTTTTATCAAGGTGATGGAGTGCATGTGCCTACTGTTAGGGAACTGATTGAAAGCAATAAACGTATTTGTGCCACCAATGGAGTGGGACACGATTTAGGGTGGGGTTTTGTATATGAAGGGACACCAACCGGCCAACAACGACCTTCACAAATTCAGACGCATGACGCCATGTACGAAGCGCCTTCGCCCAAATTATTTTGGACCTGCAACACTTATCTGGAGGACGACCTTCATGGCGCCGGCTCGGAAAATGATGCGGCGTATTGTAATAATTACGATTGGTTGCTAAATTATGTTGAAAAGTGCTGGAAGCTAAACGGTCAAAAAACCTGGCGATTAATTGTTGATTTCCCCTCTATTGGAAATATGGTTGGTGTAGCCAATACAATTAATAGTTATAAAATGATCAGAGGTACTGTTCTTAACAATGATCAAGTGATGGATCATGTTGATTGGGAATGTATTTATAGCGATGGGGATACCATAAACACCGCGACCTATGGTCGTTTTAACTTTCCGCTTAAACCGGGAGCTACTGTTAAATTAAAACCCCGGAGTGATAGTTACCAGTTTTCGCCCGCCATTATTGAACTAAGAGATAACACTTTTAATAGTGAGTCAATTGTGATTAATGCGATTCCTGTTCCAGGTGCACAGTTGAAAAGCTTATCGCTAGAAGCACAAGATAAGGAGTTGGAAAAAGAACCAGACCAGAAAGTAAAAATATATCCGATACCTGTAACAGACGATTTAAATATTGATTTGCCAATTGGTTTGGAAGCCCCTGTGTTTATCTCTTTGGTGGACATGCAAGGAAGAACTGTTCAGCAGTTTGGAACATTTGATATACAGCAGAGTCCCATTACTTTAAATGCTTCTGACATTAAAAGTGGGGCGTATTTATTAAAGATAGAATCTGAAGAGTTTAATCACATAAGTAAGGTGCTGATTAAATAAACTCAGCAGATGCATCATGCGTGGATAGTAGTTCAATAAAAGTAAGCATCAGTAATTTTTTTTATCGAACTACTATTAAAATTTTGACAAGTTATAACAGAGCCGTAGTTGTGAGTTTTAAAGGTATAAAAATAGAAAATATTGAGTGTGTCACCTTTGGTTGGGTCAACGGCTATTTTCAGAGCGTACTGGGCGAAGAGCTGGTTAAGGAACGCCTGAAAGAACTGTGTCGGAAAAAGTATCTATTCATAATAGTAAACGAAAGAGGAGGTAAAACTCATTTTTTACAATAATATAATTTAAGGGAAAGGAAAATTTACCATGAATAACAAGGTATACATTGTCATGATCATCTGCCTGATGCTATTCTCACGGGAAGGAATAGCGCAGATTTCGAAAGATGCATTGGCATCGGATTACAATAAGAATAAACCGGAACTGGAAGAGTGGTTGCAAGATGCTGGATTTGGCTTATTTCTGCATTGGAGTATGGATAGCCAGTTAGGAACAGTTATCAGCCATACAATTGTGGGAAGTTCAGAGGATTATCAGGAACGTTATTACAACGAATTACCAAAAACATTCAATCCAAAGGATTTTGATGCTATGGAAATGGCGCGTTTGGCGAAGTTGGCCGGCGCTAAATACATGGTATTAACCACCAAGCACCATAGCGGTTTTTGTATGTGGGATACAAAAACAACCGATTTCAACATTATGAATACCCCTTACGAAAAGGATATTGTGAAAGAGTATGTAGATGCCTGTCGTGCCATGGATTTAAAGGTTGGTTTCTATTACTCGCCTGAGGATTGGTTATTTCTGCGCAATAAAGGAGCTTTAATTAAACGTCGTAACCGTGAGGAAATAGCAAAACCTTTCCGCAAAGAGTACGATGTTTTTATGCAAGACCAGCTGCGGGAACTATTAACCAATTACGGAAAAATTGACGTCATGTTCCTTGACGGTGGTTACTGGCCACCAGCAAAAACAATCTGTTGGAAGCTACAACCAGATATCTTAATCACTCGTGGTGCTTTAAATTCACCGGAGCAAACTGTTTCTGATTTGGCACGAGACGAGGCATGGGAAGCTTGCATCACCATGAACAATCAGTGGGCTTATAAACCTACCAATAAGAAAATAAAGCACGGTACACGTCTGATCGAAATATTAATTGAAACCCGTTGTAAAGGTGGGGCATTAGTACTAAATGTGGGGCCGAAACCTAATGGTGAACTGGATATTGTTGAAGAGGAAAATTTACGCGAGGTAGCTGCCTGGAATTTCGTTCATCAGGAAGCATTGTACAATGTGCGTCCGTGGATTGTGACCAATGAAGGTAATATTTGGATGAGTCGCTCAAAAGAGAATAAGGCAGTTTATGCCTATATCACTAAGGTTGATTGGGAACGCGGTGATCGCAAAGAGTTCACACTCAAATCGGTTAAGGCAACTAAGGATACTAAGATCTCCGTAATCGGCCAGAATGATTTGGTATGTGAATACCAATACATAGTGCCGGATTCGCACCTTAAGCAAACCAATGAAGGACTTGAAATATCGGTTGTACGAGCACAGCGCATCTACAATGCCAATGATTGGGATAACCCGATTGTTGTGAAACTGGAAAATGTTGAACCGGCCATGAATCCTGTTAAGGCAATAACAATTGATCCGGTCAGAACAAGTCCAACCACCATTCAAATGACGGGTTCTATTGAAAATGTAACGGATGGTGAAGCTTTGAAAGTTGGATTCCTGTATCGTGAATATGGTGGTTTCCACGAATCAATTTATAACGATCATTGGGACATGACCTCACTTAAGAAATACAAACCAGGTCAAAAGTTCGACAGCAACCTTAAAAAATTAGATCCTAAAAAGGATTACGAAATCAGGTCGGTTGTAGAGCAGAATGGAATTTTGATTCCGGGCAACATCATTCGTTGCAAAAAATTAAAGTAAGAATAGAAGGGAAAGGGACAATATGTCAGAAATGTTGGGGAAATACAAGTATCACTTTTTAATTTTTGCATTGTTAGCGGTAATGGTAACAATTGTAGGTATTCGGGTTGGCTTTATGCCAGCTAAGGAATGTCCGATTATACCAATACCCAATTCAATTAGTGGCAATCACGAGCAGATTAGTTTCAAAGGAATTAGTAAAATTATTGCGAGTGAAGAGCTGGCCCAAGGTATAAATCAACAATGTTCTGATTTATTATCGAATTACATATCAGGTGATTCAACAGATGGTATTGATCTGTATTTATCAAAGGACGAATCTTTTACTCACGAGCAGTATAAGCTAGACATCAACGAGAAGGGTATATTTATCACCGCGAATAAGGGTGCAGGCTATTTTTATGCCTTACAGTCACTAAAGCAGCTTCTTAGCATTAATAAAAATTATCTTCCAAGTATAAGTGTTAAGGATAATCCTCGCTTTAAATGGCGGGGATTACATCTGGATGTAAGTCGGCACTTTTATGGAGTTGATAAAATCAAGGAGATACTTGATTGGATGGCTTTTTATAAAATGAATCGCTTTCATTGGCACTTGGTCGATGATCAGGGATGGCGTATTGAAATAAAGAAATACCCTGAATTAACATCGATAGGCAGCGTTCGCACAGAAACGGATGGAAGCACTTACGGCCCTTTCTATTATACCCATGAGCAAATAATAGACGTGGTACAATATGCAAGCGATCGTCATATTGAAGTCATTCCCGAAATAGAATTGCCAGGACACAGTACAAGTGCTTTGGCGGCCTATCCAAAGTTAGGTTGTCAGGAGAAAAACATTGAAGTGGGCAATACCTGGGGAGTTTATGATGATGTGTTTTGCGCCGGGAAAGAGGAAACATTTAGTTTTCTTGAAGATGTGTTGACAGAAGTTATGGGCATGTTCCCCTGCCAATACATACACATTGGAGCTGATGAGTGTCCGAAAAGCAGATGGAAAGAGTGCTCTAAATGCCAGCGCCGCATTCAGGATAATCAACTGAAAGATGAGTATGAGTTGCAGGCCTATTTTGTTGAACGCATTGCTGATTTTCTAAAAGAGCATAATAAAAAGCTGATAGGTTGGGATGAGATACTGCAAGGCTACTTGGCCAAAGATGCAGTTGTTATGTCGTGGCATGGGATAGAGTGTGGAGAAATTGCTGTTCGAGGAGGCAATCCGGCAATCATGACTCCGCGTGAAGAATTGTATTTTGATAAATACCAGGGTGATAGCGAAGCTGAGCCATTGGCCATTGGCGGTTATATTCCTTTAAAAACCGTTTATGATTGTGAACCTATGCCTGAACGATTAAGTAAAGCAGAAGAGCAGCTGGTTTTAGGTGTACAAGCCAACTTGTGGACCGAGCACATTCACACCGAAGCACATCTTGATTATATGCTAATGCCCCGCATGCAGGCCCTGGCAGAGGTAGCCTGGACGAATAGTGACAAAAAAAACTGGAAAGGTTTTCAACAACGGCTATTGCAACATTATCCGATTTTAGATAAACAAGGAGTTAATTACCACATAGCTTTACCGGAAGGGGTTTCTAATACCGAAGTGATTACATCTAATGAGAAGCTTTGTTTTAAAGTTTCAGATCCTAATGTAAATATGTACCTTAAGCAGAATGGTAAGCCGGCAGAGATTTTCAATGGAAAATACAAAGCCACCCAGTCAGAGATGATTGAGGTTTATAGCCAGTTGCCAGGAGGTAAAAAAAGCACTTCCAGAAAGATCAATATCAGAAAAATGGCACCCCTGAAAGTTGTAAATCCTGAAGGAGTTAAAGGACCTGGTTTGAGATGCCGTTGGACAAAAGCTGAAATGAAAACTGAAACGGAAGTAATGGATTACCAGTGGCAAAACAGCATTAAGGTGAAAGATCCTTCAAAAGCCCGTGATTGTTTAAACAGCGGAGAGAAGGGGGTGATTACTTTAAGCGGCTATTTAAAAGTGCCAAAAACAGGAGTCTACGAGTTTGAAGGACATCCGGATTGGTTAAGGATAGATCAGCAGCTTGTTATGGATAACTCACAAAACTCCAAAAGGATTATGTATAGGGGGCAAATTGCTTTACAAAAGGGCTGGCACCGTATTCAAGCTGTATATTTAATCAGGGATTTTCTGTCGATGCCGGATAGTAAAATTAAAACGGATTTAATGTGGCGAATGAAAAGCAGAGAATGGGAAAATATTAAATCCTATTGCTATGATGCTAATTGATATTGGAGGAACTTTAATCAATAAATTCCCGGAGGTTTGCCTCCGGTGCAATTTTTTCTCCCTGAATTTCAGGGGAGATGGCCGATTTATCGGTCAGAGGGGTTAATAAAGAAAACTGGGTTTTCTGCGATAAAAGAAATAAAGTCGCCGAAATACCCCGCAGGCTTGCCTCGGGGATAGATGACTTTAGGAGTTATCTTTATTTGAAGGAATAATAGAGAAGAACAACGTAATAATAAGAATTGATAAATCAGAACTATGAAATCGATTGGAGTGATTTTTTGTTTGTTGTGGCTGTCCTTAACGGGTTTTGCTCAACAACAATTATTTATCTCAAACAATGGGAGCGATAATAATCAGGGTACCAAAGAGAGCCCGGTAGCTACTTTACAAAAAGCTGTTGAGCTTTATCGTCAGAGTGGAGAAAAAGGAAATACGGAAATAATTTTCCGAGAAGGAATTTATTATTTTAATCAGACGGTTGAATTAAAGGCGGGCGATTCAGGACTGGATAAATTACCATTAGTTATAAAAGCTTATGGTGACGAAGAAGTTGTTTTGGATGCCGGAACCAATTTAAAACTGGATTGGAAACCATACAAAAAAGGGATTTATCGGGCAAAAGTAAATCAGGATGTTTCGCGCTTTGAACAGTTTTATGTGAATGGTGAGCAAAAAGTTCTGGCTCGCTACCCCAATTACAACGCTTCCATTTCGCCTTATGGAGGTTGGGCGGCTGATGCTGTTGATGCCAAACGACTCAAAAAACTTAAAGGCCTCGAAGGTGCTTATTACCATGTAATCCATGCGGCTCGCTGGGGTGGTTTTCATTATCAGATTTCAGCCGTCGATAAAAAAGGTAATCCAACTCTGGAAGGAGGCTGGCAAAATAACCGCCCGGAGAATGGGTTGCATAAAAAATTCAGAATGATTGAAAATACTCTGGCCGAATTGGATGCACCCAACGAATGGTATTTTGATGGTGAGTACATTTATTTTTATCCGGCTGAGTCATCAGAGTTAAAAGCGAACTACGAAGCAGATGGTATTTCTGAGATCATTACAATGAAAGGTTCAGAAGCAAAACCTGTGAAAAATATCACATTAAAGAATCTGAACTTTAAACACACTGCACGCACCTTTATGGAAAGCAAAGAGCAATTACTACGCAGTGATTGGGCGATTTACAGAGGCGGTGCGGTTTTAATGGATGGAGCTGAAAACTGTTTGGTGACGCAATGTAATTTTTACCAACTGGGAGGTAATGCTGTATTTGTAAGCAACTATGCTCGCAACATTGAAGTCAGTTCTTGCCACATGGCTAACATTGGTGCCAGCGGTGTTTGTTTTGTTGGTAGTGCCGATGCTGTTCGCAGTCCGAATTTTCATTACAAGGAATACACAAAGTATGAGGATTTGGATTTGGAAATTGGTCCTAAAACCAACGAATATCCGGCCAGTTGTAAGGCACATGACAACCTGATTCATGATATCGGTACCGTTGAGAAACAAACGGCAGCAGTTCAGATAGCCATGGCAATGGATATTACCGTCAGCCACAACAGTATTTATAATTGCTCCCGCGCAGGTATCAACGTTGGCGACGGAACCTGGGGTGGACACGTCATTGAGTATAACGATGTATTTAAAACTGTACAGGAAACCAGCGACCATGGTTCATTTAACTCATGGGGACGTGATCGTTTTTGGCAGCCAAATCGTAAGCAAATTGACGCCAATGTTGCCAAACATCCTGGCCTGGAGTTATTAGACGCCATTCATACCACCGTTATTCGCAATAACCGCATGCGTTGCGATCATGGTTGGGACATTGACCTGGATGATGGTTCAACAAACTATCATGTATATAATAACCTGTGTTTAAATAATGGAATTAAGTTGCGCGAAGGTTTCCACCGGGTTGTTGACAATAACATTTGTGTAAACAATTCATTGCATCCACATGTGTGGCAAAAGAACAGTGGTGATGTCGTAAGCCGCAATATTTTTGGATCATACTATTATCCGATTGCCATGAAGGATCATTGGGGAACTTTCCTTGACTTGAACTTATTCGATATTGGAGAAAAACCAAGTAATATGAATGAATTCGATCGTGATCAGCGTTCTGTTATCGCCAATCCTTTATTTATCGATCCGGCTAATGTCGACTACCGGGTTAAAGGCAATTCGCCGGCTTTGGCTTTAGGATTTCAAAACTTTGAGATGGATAAATTTGGGGTGGTATCACCATTTTTAAAGGCCAAGGCCGAAACACCTGAATTCCCTGAATATATGGCCGGATTGCAGCCGGGAGCAAAACCATCGCGTGATAATTCGGTGCATGAATGGCTGGGGGGTAAAGTGAAAAACCTGGTTGGTTTAGGAGAAGTTTCTGCCACTGGTATGCATGATGAAACAGGTGTATTTATTGTTGAAGTGCCTAAAGGTAGTATGCTTGAGAAATTTGGGTTTAAAGCCAATGATGTAATTCTGGATTTTTGGGGACAGGAAACGCATAATGTAGAGCGTTTAATGGATCACTATAAAAATCGTTTGAAAAACAAGAAAACACCGCTTGGTGTATGGCGCGATCAGCAAAAGACTGAAGTCTTTGTAGAGTAACTAATACATACTAAATAAAAATAGAAAAGGATGAGAGTACTATTGACTGCTTTAGTTCATGTCTTTGCTTTAACAACAATTTTAGCACAAACAGATTTAAAGCAAAACACGTGGTCGAGAGAGAAGATGTCGTTAAATGGTAAGTGGAATGTAATTGTCGATCCATACGATAATGGAAGTTACAGCTACCGCCTGGACCGTTTCGACGAAATGAGTCGTTCACCGCGATCGGCTTATTACATGGATGCCAAAGTAAAGGATAAAACCGATAGATTAGAATACAATTTCGATACAGCGGAAACTTTAATGGTTCCGGGCTCGTGGAATATGCAAAACGATAAATACTACTGGTACGAAGGTTCCATGTGGTATCGTCGATTGTTTACTTACGAGAAAAAAGCTGAGAGTAATCGTGTATTTGTTCGCTTCGAAGGAGCCAATTATCACACACATGTATATCTGAATGGTAAAAAGTTAGGCCAGCATGTTGGTGGATTTACTCCATTCGAATTTGATGTGACTGATGTATTGCGCGAAGGAGAAAACTCATTGGTTGTTGTGATTAACAACATGCGTCATCGCGATGGGGTACCAACTGTAAATACCGATTGGTTTAACTATGGCGGATTAACGCGCGATGTTTTTGTATATGAGTTACCGGAGAAACACATTGCTGATTATAAGATTCAGCTGAAAAAAGATCAACTCAAAGAAATAGGTGTTGAGATTGCCACTAAAGGCTTGAAAGCAGGGGAGATGGTTACTTTAAACATTCCTGAACTACGCATTAACAAAACATTTGCTATTGATGCCCAGGGTAAAGTTGCTACCTCAATTAAGGTGAAGAAGGTTTCTTACTGGAGTCCCGAGAATCCAAAGCTTTACAATGTTGAGTTAATTGCAGGTAACGATAAGATTAGTGATAAGATTGGTTTCCGTACCATTGCCGTTGAAGGATCAAAAATCTTGCTTAACGGGAAAGAAGTATTCCTAAAAGGGATTTCTATTCACGAAGAGAATCCTGTACGTGGCGACCGCGCTTTCAGCATGGACGATGCACGTACCATGTTGGGATGGGCTAAAGAACTGGGTTGTAACTTTGTTCGTTTGGCGCACTACCCGCACAATGAAAACATGGTTCGCCTGGCCGATGAAATGGGCATGTTGGTATGGGAAGAAAACCCGGTATACTGGACCATTGCATGGGACAATGAAGAAACGTATAAAAATGCCGAAAACCAATTGGCTGAAGTAATGACTCGCGATAAGAACCGTGCTAGTGTAATTATTTGGTCAATGGCCAATGAAACACCTCCGGGCGAAGCGCGCGACGAATTCTTAAAGCGATTGGTGTCTTTTACAAGAGCCAATGACAGTGAGCGTTTAATCAGCATGGCTATGGAGAAACGCAAAGATAAAACGAACAAGAAAATCATGATTGTTGACGATCGCTTTGCTGAGTTTGTTGACCTATTAAGTTTCAACGAATACATTGGTTGGTACACAGGTAAGCCAGAAGATTGTGATAAAATTCAATGGAAAATTATGTACGATAAACCTGTAATTATTTCTGAATTTGGAGGTGGTGCTTTAGCCGGATTCCACGGTGATGAGAAAACGCAGTGGACCGAAGAGTTTCAGGCAGCTATTTACCGCGAGCAGGTAAAAATGTTGTCGAAAATTCCACAATGGGCTGGTGCAACACCTTGGATATTAACTGACTTTCGCTCACCTCGCCGTCCATTGGGAGGCATCCAGGATGGTTATAATCGTAAAGGCTTAATATCTGAAACTGGAGATAAAAAGAAAGCTTTTTATATCTTACAGAAGTTTTACGAAAGTAAAAAGTAATACCTTCATAACAAGCGAATGATTTTGTAATCGGATTCGTTTTGTAGCAGGTTATATTATTCTGTAATTCAAATAATAAAGTTGGGGTTGATTAATAACACTATTAATCAGTCCTGACTTTTGTTAGATAAATCCACTAAGATGAAAAATTTATTTTATTTACTGATCATCGCAGTTTTGGTTGCCTGTCAACCGATATCCGATGAATCAAAAGAATTAAAACTATGGTATGATGCACCGGCAGCCGATTGGATGACGGAAGGTTTGCCAATGGGTAATGCCTATATGGGTGCCATGGTTTTTGGACAGCCACAGGAAGAGCAAATTCAGTTTACTGAAGAATCGCTGTGGGCAGGTGGTCCGCGTGCACACGAAGATTATAACTACGGTAATCGAAAGGATGCACATCTGCAAATCCCTAAGATTCGTGAATTGCTCGAAAAAGGTGAATTTAAAAAGGCACACCGCCTGGCTTACGATAAAGTAACAGGTCAGTTTAATAAGCAGGAAGATAGTGAAACAATGTTTGGTGACTATGGGGCACAGCAAACCATGGGTGATGTTTATATTGTTGCCAAAGGGATTAACGAATATTCTGATTACCGTCGCGAGTTGGATCTGAAAACTGCTACAATGCATGTTCAATTCAAGACAGCTAAGAATGCTTATAAGCGTAAATTTTATGCTTCTTATCCAAAGCGGGTACTTGTTTATGAGTTGTTGAGTGATAAGCCGGAAAGCTATGAATTCCGATATGAAACACCTCATAAAACTCAATTGGATGATTTTTCCAATAACATCTACACTTTTATTGGGGCTTTAAAAGACAACGGACTTGAATATGGGATAAAATTCAAATTTGATACCGATGGACAAGTGAGTTTTGCAGATGGTAAAGTAACTATTGCCGATGCAACACGATTGGTGTTGATTCAAACAGCTGCCACAGCTTATAAAAATGAATATCCTCATTATTTAGGAAATGATTACGATGCTCAGCTAAAATCTACCATGGCCGCTATTGCAGGCATGAGTGAAGTGCAAATTTATGAAGAGCATGTGGCCGATTATAAGAGTTTGTTTAATCGTGTTGATTTAACGTTGGATGGGCCAGAGCGTGACAGCATACCAACCAATCGTCGTCAAAAAGAGTATTACGCAGGCACATTTGATCCAAATTTTGAAGCGCTATATTTTCAATACAACCGTTACCTGATGATTTCGGGTTCGCGTCCGGGTTCGATGCCTTTAACCTTGCAAGGCAAATGGAATAATTCAACAAACCCACCCTGGGCTTGTGATTATCACATGAACATCAACCAGCAAATGCTTTATTGGCCTGCTGAAGTGGCTAACTTATCCGAATGTCATACGCCTTTGTTTGATTACATGGAAACATTGGTTGAGCCAGGTAAAGTATCTGCTAAAGAACATTTCAATGCGGATGGATGGATTGTTAATACCATGAATAATGCCTATGGTTTTACAGCTCCGGGATGGGGTTTCCCATGGGGGTTTTTCCCTGGCGGTGCTGCCTGGTTATGCCAGCATGCCTGGGAACATTATGCTTTTACCCAGGACGAAGAGTATCTGAAACAACAGGCTTATCCTTTGATGAAGGAAGCAGCTAAGTTTTGGATCGATTACCTGATTAAAGATGAAAAAGGTTACCTGGTATCGTGTCCTTCCTATTCACCGGAGCATGGTGGTATTTCTACCGGAGCGGCAATGGATCACCAGATAGCATGGGATATTTTAAACAATTGTGTAAGCGCGGCTGAAGTTCTTGGGATCGATGATGATTTTACGCAAAAAGCCAAGGTCGTTCGCGATAATATTTGTCCGCCAATGATTGGTAAATGGGGGCAATTGCAGGAGTGGAAAGAAGATGTGGATGATCCGGAGAATAAACACCGTCACGTTTCGCATTTGTTTGCCTTGTTCCCGGGTAACCAGATTTCGGTTTTAAAAACACCGGAGTTGGCCGAGGCTGCAAAAGTAAGTTTAATCGCTCGCGGAGATGGTGGAACTGGCTGGTCGCGCGCTTGGAAAATTGCGTTTTGGGCACGTTTACGCGATGGTGATCATGCTTACAAAATGTTACACGAATTATTGATGCCAACGGCATTCCAGGGTGAAACCATGACGAAAGGAAGTGGTACGTATAGTAACTTGTTATGTTCGCATCCTCCTTTCCAATTAGATGGAAATATGGGAGGAACCGCCGGAATGGCCGAGATGTTATTACAATCGCATGCCGGTGTCATTGAATTATTACCTGCTTTACCAACAGCCTGGAAGAATGGAAAGATAAGTGGTTTAAAGGCCCGAGGAGGTTATACAGTTGATATGGAATGGAAAGATGGTGCTTTGGTAGAGGCAAAAGTGTATGCTTCTTCGGCCAATGCTGTTAATGTTCAGTATCAGGCGAATGTGCAGAAAGCTGATTTTAGCACAATGAGTGCTGATGCCAATGGCATGAAGGTATTTACTTTTAAGAATACTAAATAATGAAAAATAGACTAAGTAACGTTTTTATATTACTGTTTGTTATGAGCCAGTTAGTGCTGGCTCAGCAACAAACAAAGCCCGACTGGAACAATCTTGATGTTTTGCAGCGAAACAGGCTGGCACCACGTGCTACCTTTTTCCCATTTGAGACTGAACAGTTGGCTAAGACTGGTAAAAAGGAACAATCGGCAAATTTTTTAAGCTTAAACGGTGATTGGAAATTTCATTGGGCAGATAATCCTTCGGAGCGGCCGGTAGATTTCTATAAAACTGCATACAATGTTAGTGAATGGGACAACATTAAAGTGCCATCCAACTGGCAAATGGAGGGATACGGTTATCCGATTTATACCAATACTTTTTACGAATTTGCCGACCCACGTCCTGAAATCCAATACACAGAAATGAAGCGTCCAAATCCACCGCATGTGCCATCGCGTCATAACGAGGTTGGATCGTATAAGAAGACTTTCAATTTACCGGCTAACTGGAATGGAAAGCAGGTTGTACTTCACTTTGGTGCCGTGTCATCAGCATTATACGTGTGGGTTAATGGTGAGAAAGTAGGTTATTCACAAGGAAGTAAAACACCTGCTGAATTTGATGTGACCAAATACCTGAAAGCTGGTAAAAACGATGTGGCCGTAGAAGTGTATCGCTGGAGCGATGGTAGTTATCTGGAGTGTCAGGATTTTTGGCGTTTAAGTGGGATCACACGCGACGTTTATGTTTATGCCCGCACTAAGGCGCATATTGCCGATTATGAAGTAAAGTCGGGTTTAAGTAACAAGTACCGCGATGGAGATTTTGGTATTAATGTAAAGTTGGCAAATGCCGATGGTTGCACTTTAGAGGCTAAGTTGACGGATGGTTCGAAGGTGATTGTACAGAAAACTATAGAATTTAAAGGTCAGGCTGTAGTTAACATTGCAAAACAAATAAAAGGGGTTAAAACCTGGAGTGCTGAAACACCAAATTTATATCAGTTGGTTTTAAGCTTGAAAGATGCACAAGGGACTACTTTACAAGCAGTATCATCTAAAGTAGGTTTTCGTGCGGTTGAAGTCATTAACAAACAGTTTTGCATCAATGGGGTGCCGGTTTATATTAAAGGTGTGAACCTGCACGAACACCACGATGTGATGGGGCATGTCATTGATGAAGCAACCATGCTTAAAGATATTGAGCTGATGAAACTGCACAATATCAATGCTGTGCGTACTTCGCACTATCCGCAACCGGAACGCTTCTACGAATTATGCGACCAGTATGGTTTGTATGTATGCGACGAGGCCAACGTGGAATCGCATGGTATGGGATATGGCGATAAATCTTTGGCAAAAGACAGTACCTGGCTGGATGCTCATCTGGATCGTACCATCCGTATGGTGGAGCGCGATAAAAACCATGCGTCTGTTGTGTTTTGGTCATTGGGTAATGAAGGTGGTAATGGTTACAATTTTTTCGAAACCTATAAGTGGGTAAAAGAGCGCGATAAGACACGTATGGTACAATATGAACGAACCGGTGCGGGCTACCGTGGTGAAGAAAATAAAACGGATACCTGGAATACCGACATTGCAGCACCAATGTACCGTTCGCCATCGGGAATGGAAGAATATGCCAAGAAAAATTTTAAGCGTCCGATGATTCAGTGTGAATATGCACATGCCATGGGTAACAGCCTTGGTAATTTTCAGGATTATTGGGATATCATTGAGAAATACGACATCCTTCAAGGTGGATTTATCTGGGATTGGGTTGATCAGGGCTTAAAAAAGACCAATGCCAAAGGTGAGAGTTTTTGGGCATACGGAAGTGATTATGGCCCGCTGGGTACTCCAACCGACGGACCTTTCTGCCTGAATGGAGTGGTGTTTCCTGATAGAAGCATTAAACCGGCCACCATCGAAATGAAGAAGGTTTACCAGTACATCGGCTTCAAGGCGGTGAACTGGAACAAAGGTTTGTTTGAGGTAAAGAATAAGTATGATTTTACCAACCTTTCGGCCTTTGATTTTAGCTGGGAGGTAAAGTCAAATGGAAAAGTCGTTAAGAAAGGCAGCTTTAAACTATCCGTTAAGCCACACCAAAAGAAAGTGGTGAAGGTACCTTTTAAATTCAATGCCACAGGAGATGAGGAATATTTCGTTCATTTCTATGCGCATAATAACCGCGATTTAACCATTGTTCCGAAAGGCACTTTACTGGCTACAGAGCAGATTGGTGAAGCCAAACCATCACCATTTGCTGTAAATACTTCAACAGAAGTGGTGAAGGTGAATCAAACAAAAGATGCCTGTTTTGTTAGTGCAAAGGATTTATCCATTCAATTTGACCTTTATACCGGACAGATTATCTCGTATAAGTTAAAAGATCAGGAATTAATGATGCAAGGTCCGGTTTTAAATCTATGGCGCCCATTTACCGATAATGGTTTGGGTTCGCGCTTACATACGCGCACAGATATGTGGCGTCAGGCGCATATTAAAGCCAAGTTGAATGGTATAAAAGCTGAAAAGTTAAATGAAACAACGGCCTTGGTTGCCTTCGAATATGAAGTTCCGGTGGATAAGAAAGAGCAAGTGGCCAAATATGCGATTCGTTATACCATCCATTCTTCGGGTACAGTAAAGGTGGATGTGGATTTTGAGAAGCTAAAAGAGGAGCTGCCAGAATTGCCTCGCTTTGGTGTGAATATGATTTTACCTGAAGCCTACAATATGCTGGAATTTTATGGCCGTGGACCTCAGGAGAATTATGTCGATCGTAAAACGGCTGCTTTTGTTGATGTGTATCAGTCAAGTGTAGCTGATCAGTATGTGCCATACGTGCGTCCGCAGGAAAATGGTCATAAAGCTGATGTTCGTTGGATGAAGCTAAGCAATGAAAAGGGCAATGGTTTATTGGTTGAAAGCGATGGATTGTTTGAATTTAACGTTCATCATAACTTGGATCAGGATTACGAGTGGAAGAATCCTTTAAATATTCATAGTCAGGATGATCAGTCGGATGTGGTAAATATACATACTACTGATATTAAACCAAGGAAGCTAGTATCCCTGAATATCGACCATAAACACATGGGTGTTGGTGGTGATAATACATGGGGTGCACGCACGCATGAAAAGTACCGTTTACATGACAAGAAGTATCAGTTTAGTTTTTACCTGGTGCCGATCGTGAAGTAACAATATAGTTCTAATTATTATTTAAAGGACAAATCAATGTATGTTGGTTTGTCCTTTTTTTCATTATCAGGAATTTGTATACAAGCATCAGGAAAATGGTTTATCATCTCCTTTGAGTTTCCAACTATGTTTGCAGTGTCAATCATTACAAATATTTAAAGAAATGAAGAAGACTGTTTTAATAACGGGAACATCATCTGGTTTTGGCAAACTGGCCGTTAAAAAATTTCAAAGTGAAGGATGGAATGTGATTGCTACAATGCGCTCACCTGATAAGGAAAAGGAATTGCAACAACTAAAAAATGTATTGCTTTTACATTTGGATGTGACAGATAAAAACTCGATTAAAGAAGCTGTTGCGAAAGGCATGAAGGCATTTGGTCGTATTGATGCTTTAGTAAACAATGCCGGATATGGCGCTTTTGGCCTTTTGGAAGAAGCCAGTCAGAAAGAAATAGATAATCAGTTTAATACTAATTTATTTGGTGTTATTAATACTATACAGGAAGTTCTGCCGGTGATGCGCCGACAAAAATCCGGTGTAATTATTAATATTACATCCATTGGCGGATTGGTTGGAATGCCAATGTTGTCGTTGTATTCGGCCTCGAAATTTGCGGTTGAAGGGCTGAGTGAAAGCTTGAGCCATGAGCTGAAGAAGTTCAACATTCAGGTACGTACGGTTTCGCCAGGTTCCTTTGCTACTAATTTTGGAGGGGCACACACCTTTAATGAGGGTAACAAAAAGGAAGATTTAAATAAGTACCGCGAGCGGATTAAAAGCAATCTTCAATCAGTTTTAGCCAATCCACCAAAACCATTCGGATTGGGTAATCCACAAGATGTGGCTGATGTCATTTATAAATGCGCTACTGGAACACGTAAATTGAGAACCACAATTGGTAAAGATGCAAAGATTGTAAAGTTTCTCAGTAAGATTCTGTCTGATAATGCCTTATCGAATATGTTGTCGGGAGCTCTTTTACCAAAGTAATTCATGATGGTGGCAAGCTAAATAAAGCTGTTATCAATCAATACGATTGGTAATTGACTGAATAGAAATAATTAAATTAGAAAGGATTATTTTATAATATGCGCTCTGTTATTAATATTGAAACCATTTACCAGCTTCACCAATTGTTGGGGTTAGAGGGGCCAATGCACCCCTTGGTTAGCATCATTGATTTTTCAAAAACGGAAGATCATTATAGTGGTCGTTCCGAAAAGATTACGATCGATATGTATGCCGTGATTTTGAAAAGTCAGTTGCCTGGCGAAATGAAGTATGGTCGTAAGAAATATGATTTTCAGGAAGGTACTTTGATGCTGCTGGCACCCGGTCAAAGCATGACCATCGAAGCTCACTCCCAATATTTGGAGCTGGAGGGGTGGGGACTTTTTATACATCCTGACTTTCTTCATCGTTTTGATTTGGGTAAACGAATTGGCACCTACAGCTTCTTTTCTTATGATTTAAATGAATCACTGCACCTATCGGATAAAGAGAAAGGCATTATCAACGATATGGTTCAACGCATCGAAGATGAGTTAAAAGAAAATATTGATGCCTCGAGCCATACATTAGTTGTTTCCTATATTGAGTTAATTCTAAATTATTGTACACGGTTTTATAACAGGCAATTTATCACGCGTGCCACGTTCGACAGTGATTATGTTTCAAACTTTAAACGCCATTTATACGATTATTTTAATCAAGGGCATCAGTTAAAAAATGGCTTGCCAACAGTGGCTTATTTGGCCAATAAACTGTTTCTCTCACCCAAATACCTAAGCGATTTAATTAAAAATGAAACGGGACGTAATGCCATCGATCACATTCATCTGTATATTTTAGATTTAGCAAAAAACAAACTCATCAACGATAAATTGACGGTGAGTGAAGTTGCTTACCAACTTGGATTCGAATATCCCCAGTATTTTAGTCGGGTATTTAAGAAAAAGCTTGGTTTAACACCTGCGGACTTTATAAAGAAAAATTCGCTTAATTGAGCGTTTAATTAGTGTTATGGTAATGGTGCGACAGGCCATGAAATGCGAATATGATCTTCAGTTTAGAAAGTGTTTGGATACTATTATTCTCAAAGATTAATAGTATCCAAACGTTATAAACTCCTCTTAAAGGTCATCATCATACGTATTAATTTTCACCCGCGTAAATTCCTCTGAAAAGTTAATCAACTCATCAAATAAGGATTTGTCAGCATGTATTTTAGGTTTTTTCTTCTTTTTCCCTTTTACGAAAAAGCTGGCTCCGATCGACTTGTTTTCATTGCTAATAATTACCTTGGTAATAGCCTCACCAGCCTGTTCTGCTTCGATCATTCCAAGAGCTTTTGAAAGCAATTGAACGATTTTGCTTTGCGATTTCACAGTGTTGGTATTAACAATGCCAGGATTCCAATGAATATGATCGACCTTTGTATTGCTAAATGAATGCCAGTGACAACATAACAATGCTGAGCCAACTGAATTTTGCCAAACACTAATCATCTTGTTGTATTTTGGTTGAGACAATTGTTTATAATGGATTTTCCCGATTACAGAACCATTGACATGAAGCACTTTGCCAATTGGCGAGGCAGCTAATAATTTGTTTAACCTAAGGGCTAATAGATATCTGGATATGTAACCAATTGAAAAAGTTAAATCAATATTGTCTTTCGATAAAGAATTTTTTTGGGGATGCACTCCTGCATTTAAAACTAATACATCCAATGTTTTATGTTCTTTTAGGTAGCTGGTAATAAAGTTGTTTACGCCATCTTTTGTAGACAAATCAACGGCATAAAATAAGTGCTTTCCGTTCGGATTGCATTGTTGCAATTGTTCTAACATATGCTCTCCTTTCGCATTCGATGATCCTAAAATATGGACCGAATAATTTTGTTTGGCAAACTCACTAGCTGTAGCGGCACCAATTCCATCAGTTCCGCCGGTAATTAATATTGATTTGTTCATTATCTGACTTTTAAGCTGTAATAGGTGCCCATCCTAATTACTTTGTTTTACAAATGATGTTTATCGCGATTTCGTCGGCCACCATAAAAGTTCCATTCCCTCCAAGGTCAAAATCTTTACGATTAATTGTAAAAGTTCCGGAAAAGGTGTCATCCTTATGTGAGAATGGGATTTCAACTCGTTTGGAGATGCCATGTAAGTTTAGCAATCCCGTTACTTTGTAGGCATTCTTATGCTTTTCTATCTTTTGAGATTCAAAGCATATAACCGGATATTTCTCTACATTAAAAAAATCATCAGAGCGCAGATGTTTGTCTCTTTTATTATTGCCGGTATCAATCGATTTCGCTGAAAGACATACTTTCATAAATGAATGGCTCAAATCGTTTATATCGAACAAAATTTCGCCCTTCATACCTTTAAAAGAACCTTCAACCGTTTTGACCTTCATATTTAAAACTGAAAATTTCACTTCAGATTTAGTGGTATCGATGTTCTGGAAATTCTGAGCTTGCAGGAATAAACCAGTTAATAGGAACACTGTCGTAAAAATCTGTCTTTTCATTTTATTGATGCTTTAATTTTATAATACCTTTGCAAAGGTAAACCGTGGACTATAGTCAACGCTCAAACATTTTGTCAACTTTTTTCAATTTTTTATTATGAGGGTAGGAGTACTAGCTGAAAAAACCGGGGTTTCAAGAGATACCATTCGTTTATATGAGACCATGGGATTGTTACGTGGAATAAGCAGACCATATGAATACAACAACTATAAAGAGTATTCGGAGGATAATGTTGATCGAATTCAATTTATACTCACGATGAAAGAGCTTGGCTTATCACTCAAGGAATGCAAAACGGTAATTGAAACGATTGAAAATAATCAATTTGATAAAGATTTTCAGGAGCAGTTCATAAACGACAAATTAAATGAGATTGATAAGAAAATAAATGAGCTCCTAAAACTAAAGTCTACTTTAATGCAACATTTCAATAGAAACTGCGATAATGTTGAGATTGTGGATAAGATTAAGGATAGCAGATTAGAAGATGAAGATTAGCCTTGGAAATTATGTTTGACAATTTTATAGAAAAATTACAGCACGATAAAAGCAAATGGGATAAAATCCAGATGTATTTTACCGAGGAAAAATATGATGCAAAAACGGTCTTACTCAAGGAGGGAGAGTACTCTAAAAATATTTACTTTATAAACAAAGGTTGCATTCGTCAATGGTTCAATAAAGATGGAAAAGATATTACTTTTCAGTTCTTTTTTGAAGGTCAACCGGTTTCTTCTATAGAAAGCTTTCTTTACAGCGAACCAAGTATTTTTAGCATTGAAACGCTTGAAGCGGTTCACCTAACTTCAATCAGTAAAGATGATTTTGAACAATTATTAAATCTTTACCCCGATTTAAAAGATGCCATTTTAGAGAAGGTTATTGGTCGTTTTCGAGTGTATATGAAATTATTTCTTTCGCGTATTAAAGACACGCCTCAAGAGCGATACGAGGAATTACTCAGGAACAGACCAGATATAATTTAACGAGTGCCACAACATTATATAGCTTCGTATCTGGGCATTACTTCGGTTTCCCTTAGTCGTATCCGAAATAGAATCTGATGCGTTATTAACAAATGTTATCGTCGTCATCATTCTTTGTTTCCAATTTTGCAATATTATTTATTTAAAGAAGCAGAGAATGAAAGTATTAATCGTTTTCAATCACCCTTATGAAGGGAGTTATTGTAATGCCATTTTAAAAAGTGTTTTAACAGGTTTAGAAATTGGTAATCATGATGCGGATGTGATACATCTTGATAAGGATGAATTTGATCCGGTAATGCGTCCAAAAGACTTAAAAGCATTTGTTATGGCTAATAAAAACCCAATACAAGCCAACGAGCTGCTTGATGAGAAAGTTCTGGAGTATAAGCAAAGGTTACTGGAAGCCGAACATCTGGTTTTCATTTTTCCAATTTGGTGGGAGTTAATGCCGGCGTTAACCAAGGGTTTTATCGATAAATTAATTTTCCCCGATATTGCCTATGATTATAACCAAAAAGGTAATCGTATGATTAATCGATTAACTGAATTAAAGGGGGTAACCATGATAACCACTATGAATACACCAGGTTTCGCTTATCGCTTATTATTTGCAAATGCCATTAAGAAAGCGATGCTTTTAGGAACCTTCTGGAAAATAGGGGTGCCAAACAGAAGATGGATAAGTTTAAATTACGTGAAATTCTGTTCTCAGAAGAAACGTAAAAAATGGCTATCAGCCATTGAAATGAAAATGGCAAAGTTGGCTAATCGATAAAATGTATTACTAATTCCCGAAAATGATGAATTCTGTTTGAAGTGAAGCTCATTCCTTTGTATTAAATAATTTTTAGCAAAGGAAAGCACAATGAAGAACTGGGATGTACATTTAATACCTGATTTAGAAGGGAAGGTGGCAATTGTAACAGGTGGTAATACGGGGCTTGGTTTTCAATCAAGCCTTGAATTAGCCCGAAATAATGCAACAGTGGTTATTGCCTGCAGGAGTTTGGAAAGGGGAGAACAGGCAATAAGTGAGATCAGGAAACAGCTTGGTAATGAAGTAAAGTTGGATTTGATTCAGCTTGATTTGGCTAATTTTGCATCGGTTCATCGTTTTGCCAATGCCTTTATTAAAAAATATAAACGCCTGGATATACTGATGAACAATGCCGGAATTGTCAATCAAAAAGAGAAAGGATACACAGCTGAAGGTCACGAATCGCATTTCGGAACTAATCATTTAGGGCATTTCCTATTAACCGGGCTTTTGTTTGATTTATTGATTGTTACACCCCAATCGCGCGTTGTAACACTAAGTAGTGGTGGCTACAAGCAAGGTAACCTTAATTTTAATGATCTCAATTGGGATCAGCGTCCATATCACCGTGTAAAAACATACGGTGATAGTAAATTAGCTAATTTGTTGTTTACCTTAAAACTACAGCAATATTTTGAACTTAGAGCTGCGGATGCTATTGCAGTTTCTGCGCATCCGGGTTTATCGGCATCGCCTCGTCAGCAAGCCATAGGCATTGGAGGTAAACTAACTAAATGGCTTGCTTCTCCCCTGGAACGAGGGAGTCGTCCGCAGATTCTGGCGGCGACAGCTCCTTTCGTTAAAGCGCTTGATTATTATGGTCCCAAATATGGTTTGGATGGCCCACCAAAACTGGTGAAAATAAAGCATCACCAATACAATCAGGAAACAGCAGAACAATTGTGGCAAATATCCGAATCGATTACTGGTATTAAGTATTAGTACCAATAGTATAAGTCTGTTATCAATCAGTTATAAAGGGTGTTCGGGAATGTGTTTTCACTAGACGAAAAATGTAACTATTAATATGAAGTATTCTAATTCCCAATGGTTATCTGTTCATTAATACAACCGAACACCTTTTTGTATTGCTTGTTTAATCTAAAGAGTTATTGTTAATGGCTTTATACTTTATTGAAACTGATTAATACTTAACTTTGTTCTAAACTGGAATTGTATGAGTGATATACTGCATTTAAATACCATTGCTCAGGTACATCAACTTTTGGGAATAAAAGAGAAACACCCTTTGGTTTCGGTGATTGATTTTGCAAAAGTTAACAAGGTACCAGTGGAGTTGCCTAAACTGGTAATTGGTTTTTATTGTGTAGTATTTAAAAATGATAGCCAATGCCAGTGGAAATATGGACGAAATAACTATGATTTTCAGGAAGGAACATTGGTTTTTATCGCACCGGGTCAGGCTTTGGAATTAGAACTTCAGCAGTCGGGTAAACAAAAAAACGGGTCTGCATTGTTAATTCATCCGGATTTACTTTTAGGCTCAAACCTGAGATTAGATTCTCCTGAATATTCCTTTTTCTCCTACGATGTCAATGAGGCTTTACACCTTTCAGATCAGGAAAAGGTAACTTTTTTTGAAATATTAAACCAGATTCAGAAAGAGATTGCACAGAACATAGATAGGCATAGTCAACGCCTAATTTTGTCAAACATTGAGTTACTATTAAATTACTGTATTCGTTATTACGATCGTCAGTTTATTACCCGTAGTCATAAATTCTCAGACTTTATATCCCGATTTGAGAAACTTTTAATTGATTATTTTAACTCAGAATTGCTAACAGATAACGGATTGCCATCGGTTAGTTTTTGTGCAGATAAACTTAATCTGTCGCCAAGTTATTTAAGCGATTTGTTAAAAAAGGAAACGGGGAAATCAACCCTGGAACATATTCACTTGAAGTTAATAGATAGAGCTAAATATTTATTGCTTAACTCTGATGACTCCATTAGGCAAATTGCATTTCAACTAGGCTTTGAGTACCCACAACATTTCAATAAGTTGTTTAAAAAGCAAACCCAAATGAGCCCGAAAGAATTCAGAATATCCAATTAGAATTCTTTATTAGTTGTTCCAGTTAAAGAACAACTATTGTATGGGGTGATAGCTCATATTCTTAATTACAGGATTTATTACTACCTTATATCATCAATAACCGTCGTGCTATTGCAGATTATTACCTAATGACAAGTTTATATGACGTGGGTGAAAGTGTTGGATTAGCAGTTTTACTTTCTTTACCTTATAAATAATCGTTAATTATGAGAAGTCAATGTAACAGAGTTTTATTCTTTTGTTTGCTTGGCCTTGCATTTTTAAGTGCATCATGCAATGGAACAAAAGAGGAAAAGAAATACGAGGCCAACTGGGAATCGGTAAAAACCTACCCTGTGCCCGAATGGTATCGCGATGCTAAATTTGGGATTTTTATTCATTGGGGACCCTATTCTGTTCCCGGATGGAGTGATGGAGGCGATTACTCCGAATGGTATTCAACCATGATGTACCGTAAACCGTCATTTATCAAATACCATGAAGCAAATTATGGAAAGCTTGGTGAATTCGGATACAAGGATTTTATTCCCATGTTTAAGGCCGATAAATTTGATGCTGATGAATGGAACAAGCTTTTTAAATATGCAGGTGCCAAATATGTGATTCCTACTGCCGAGCACCACGATGGATTTAGTATGTGGGATAATCCCTACAGTGAATGGAACAGTGTTAGAATGGGCCTTGGTTTCGATTTCATCGCCCTAATGGAGCAAAGCGTTCGTAAAAATGGGATGAAGTACGGGATTAGTTATCACCGCGAGCGTCATTGGGCCTTTTACACCGATTGTTTAAATGATTATGCTGAAGATAGTAAAGCACTTCCGGTGATTCTGGAAGAAATAAAAAAAGTGCCAGTTGCAGCAGATTTGTATGGGCCATTTACCTTGTCAGAAGATTTTATGAAGGATTACAAGGCCCGTTTTGTAAAGTTGTGCGAAACCTACCAGCCCGATTTTATGTGGATCGACGATGCCCCTTGTAACAGCAAGCATCCAGAGGCACCTTCTGTTGATCGCTACATGAATAAATACCATTGTGAGATGATTACCGATTACTTAAACATGTCGGAACAATGGGGGAAACCAGTATACTGGAACAATAAAAAATGGACACGAAACAACTATCCTGAAGGATGTGGAGTAGATGAAAAAGACTACCTGAAAAACAATAAAATCCGTGAGCAGATTTGGCAAAGTAGTGGGGGTATGTGCCACAGCTATGGATACGATCGTACTGAGGAAAGCGCCGACAAGTACAGAACTGTTGATCAATTATTGGAAACCATGATTGATGTGGTTAGTAAGAATGGTAATTTCCTTTTGGATATTGGACCAAAGCCTGATGGTACCCTTTCGCCTTTAACCATTGAGCGATTAAAAGGCATTGGAGACTGGATGCAGATAAACGGTGAGTCAATTTATGGTACACGACCGTTTAAAACTTTCGGATACGACCGCGTGCGTTTTACGCAGAAAGACAATAAAGTGTACTGCCACTTTTTTGACGTTCAGAATAAATATGTGATAGACATTGAGGAGTTGGATTATTCTAAAATCAAATCAATAAAGAGTCTTGATGTTGCGGTAAATATAGCTTATGAGCTTACCGACAATCAATTGGAGATAAATATGGAATCGGTTAAAGAATTGCCGGTTTATACTTTTGAGATAAATCTTTAAATAGATGACGGAGTTCGGTATTAATAGTATCGAGCTCTTTTTTTAGCTTTAATGGTCAATCTTTAAACTAAGTAAAACAGTTTTATGAAAATATTCTATTTAAGTATCATCTTATTTCCACTGCTATTAGCATGCAATGGAGTTAAAAAGAAAGCACCGGCTCAGATTAATTCAGGGAAATTTTTAAAAGCATCTGACGAGAAATTGGATGAAGGTGTTAAGCTGCCATATTCGCACATGTCGTTAAACCTGGAATGGACAGGAGCGATGATTGAAGATAAGGATTACACCGTTTGGGGAAGTTCGCCTATTATGGGTGATGATGGCAAAGTGCATGTATTTTCTGCCCGTTGGCCGGAGTTCAATGTTGATCCGGGATGGCGTCGTACCTGTGAAGTAGCGCATTACGTGGCTGATCAGCCTGAAGGACCCTATACATTTTCTGATGTAGCAGTGAAAGGAACTGGTGTGGATGGCGATTGGGATAAATTTGCACCTCATAATCCTGAAATTAAGAAAGTTGGTGATTATTATGCCATTGTTTTCATTGCCAACGATGATCCTTCACGAGGCGTTCATCCTGCCAATCAGAAGATTGGATTGGTTTACTCCAAGTCTTTATACGGACCATGGAAAAAGGCTGGTAATAACGGTATGATTATCGAGGCTTCGCAAGATTCAACACATTGGACCTATAAATCCGGCTTAGGTGTTGATAATCCATGCCTGACCGAGATTAATGGTGAAATTGTGGTTTACTTTAAGGCAAAGACCGAAGAGATTGAAGGACATACGGGCAAAGCCAAGTATTCTTATGCCAAAGCAAAAAATATTGAGGGACCTTATGTTATGTCGGATGGAACCATTACCGATAACGATTCTTACCTGGAGGATGCAACTTGTTTCTCAATGAATGGACGGCATTATTTAATTACCAATGATAATCATGGAACAATGTCCGGTGTAAAAGGAGCAGCTGTTCTCTGGGAAAGTGAAACCGGATTTCATTACTCACTTATCGATGCGAGTGTGGCATTTCGTCGCATGCCGGCTTATTTCAAAGCCTATGATGAGGCTAAAGTTAACAAAGTTTATGGTGCCCAGGCAAAATTTGAACGTCCTAAAGTATTGATGATCGACGGGCGTCCGGCTTACCTCTTTGCTCCGTCAGGATGGCATCCGACCGGAGGTGAGCGCGTTGCTTGTAATATTTTAAAAATTAAATATTAATATGAAAAGAATAGTTTTAGGACCGTTACTGTTATTGTTGTGCGTGTTTTGTAAAGCCAATGATAATAAGGAACTAGGGATTGTTCCTCAACCCCGGATGGTAAAGATTGTAGATAGGGATGTTAGCTTTGGTATTGATGCATCTACCCGTATTGTAGCCAATAAGGATGCTCAGAAAGTGGCGCATTATCTTCAAAATAAAATAAATTCTTCTACCGGATTTGATATTAAAATTGGTAAGAAAGAGGCTGCCAAATCAATTGTGCTTAAGGTAGATAATAAGCTTAACGATAACAAAGAAGCTTATACTCTGGTTTCAGGTAAAAATAAAGTCACTATAACGGGAGCATCGGCCAATGGTTTGTTTTGGGGGGTTCAAACCTTGTTACAGATTTTGCCTCCCGAAATTTATGCTTCATCCAGTGTTCATAATGTTAAATGGAATGTTCCGTCGGTCGAGATTAAAGATGAACCATATTTTACACGATACCGTGGTCTGCATATGGATATTTCGCGCCATTTCCGAACAAAAGAAGAAATAATGGAGACCATCGATCGCATGGCCATGCACAAGATGAATACCCTTCATCTGCATTTTGCCGATGATGATGGCTGGAGAATTGAAAGCAAGGTTTATCCTAAACTAACCACCGTTGGCTCCATTGGAAATAGAAGTGAAGTTGGCAAAGGTAAATCGTATTACCTGACACAAAAGGAAGTTAAGGAGATAATTCATTATGCCAATGATCGTTTTATTAAGTTATTTCCTGAAGTGGATATGCCTGGGCATATGCATGCTGTAATTCGTTCATATCCTGAACTGGCGAGTGAGAATGATAAGCGCGAAGAGAAAAAAGTAATTCGAATTGATGAAAAGGGGAAGGAGTTTTGTAGTAATATATTACGTGAAATCCATAAGCTCTTTGCTGCTGATGAATTTCATCTGGGTTTTGATGAAGTCAATCTGGGATCAAAAACTGATATTTACTCAGATGAAGAGATAACGGCCTTTGCCAATACCATGAGTACTTTCGTTAAAGAGGAGTTAAAGTCAATACCTATATTATGGGACGACGCTTTTGAAAAAGGCTTCCGGGGTGATGATTGTCTGATTCATTGGTGGCGTTATGGTAAAATTCATTGGTGGAGCCATATGGAATTAACCATGGATCAAAAACTGCAGAAGCTAAATCAACCCTATATTATGTCGCCGGCCAACTATACCTATTTCGATATGAAGAACAGAAAAGGTGATCCTGGAGCCGGATGGGCAGGTGCCATATCTGTTGCTGAAATTTATGCCTGGGATCCATTCCTTGATTTGGTTGACTATGACAAAAGCAAGCGACACCTGGCGCAGGGAATTATTTGCGCAACCTGGAGTGAAGGCATCAAAACAATGGATGATTTCGAAGAAAGAGTTTATCCACGTTTGGCTGCGATGAGCGAAAAATGTTGGGCTCCCGATCCTGCTAAAGGGGGTAAAATGCTTTGGGATTCCTATCGCGATAATGTATTGAAAAAGCAATTGGATCGTTATGATGTACTAGGTATCGATTACTGGAGTAAAGATGACCCGAAAGCATTAAATGATCTTGAAGCAAAGAAAAAATAATCTGACTATATGAGGCTTTATTTCATCAATGTATTTTAAAATACATTGATGAAATAAACTCGTAAGATTCACTAATACAGCTTGTATGTGTACCTGTCTTTTTGGTTGTGGTTCACAAATGAAAAGACATATGTGCAGATATGAGCTACCCTTGTGAAAGCAATTTCTGTATAAAAGCACGTAATTGCAGGCAGTAAATTATACTGTCAGATAAGGAAAATCTATTAGTGAAAAAGAAGTCAGATATGAAACAGTTTTTTGGAATATTTGGTATTGCATGTTTAATGATGCTTGGCTGCACAAGTGTTGAACCACCCAAAGCCTTTGGTCCAACGCCAAGTGATAAGCAATTGGAATGGCAGGAAATGGAATTCTATGCCTTCATTCATTTTACCACCAATACTTTTACAAATAAAGAATGGGGATTCGGAAATGAATCACCTGAAATTTTTAATCCTACCGAATTAGATTGTCGTCAGTGGGCGCGCATTGTTAAAGATGCTGGTATGACTGGTATCATCCTTACTGCGAAGCACCACGATGGGTTTTGTTTATGGCCATCCAAATATACCGATCATTCGGTTGAGCAGTCACCTTGGAAAGATGGAAAAGGGGATGTAGTCAGAGAACTTTCAGAGGCCTGCAAAGAATATGGTTTGAAGTTCGGTCTTTATCTTTCGCCGTGGGATAGAAACCATCCTGAATATGGTCGTGATGAATATGTTACCTATTTCCGTAATCAACTTCACGAATTATTAACGAACTACGGTGATGTTTTCGAAATGTGGTTCGATGGTGCAAATGGTGGTACAGGTTACTATGGTGGTGCTAACGAGCGAAGAGATATCAATACCTTAGAGTATTACGATTGGGATGAAACCTACAAACTAATTTATGAGTGGTCGCCAAATACCTTAACCTGGGGTGTTGGCCCGGCAGAAGCCCGTTGGATTGGTAACGAGTCGGGTTATGCAAAAAAGACCAATTGGAGTACCTACCGTCAAAAAGACCGTTTGGCCGGAAAAGTACATTACAAAGAAAATATGACTGGTCACGAAGATGGTGAGCGTTGGGTTCCGGGAGAAGCTGATGTGTCAATTCGTCCGGGATGGTTTTACCATGCTGTGGAAGATGAAGAGGTACGTTCGATCGAAACGATGGTAGATATCTATTACCACACCGTTGGACGTAATGCCAACTTATTATTGAACTTCCCGGTTGACCGCCGTGGTTTGATTCACGAAAATGATGAAGCCCGTTTAAACGAGATGGTTTCAATTTTGCGTGAAGATTTCAAAACAGAACTGCTACACACAGCAAAGGCATCGGCTGATACACAGCGTGGAGGAAGTCGCAAATATGCAGCCTCGAAAGCCATTGATGGCGATAAAGAAACTTATTGGGCAACGGATGATAATGTAACAGCAGGTTCAATGACTTTCGAGTTTAATGAGCCAACTGCATTAAACCGGGTATTACTGCAAGAGTATGTGAAATTAGGCCAGCGCGTTCGTAGATTCAATATTGAAGCGCAAGTGGATGGAAAGTGGCAAAGCATTGCCAATGAAACAACCATTGGTTACAAACGGATTTTACGTACACCACAGGTTACGGCTACTGCTTTACGTATTAATATTGAAGATGCACGTGCATGTCCTTTGATCTCAAATGTTGAGGTATATAATGCACCTGTATTTGTTCGAGCTCCCGAATTAAAGCGTTCTGGTGAAGGTATGGTTGAAATGACAGCCGGCGAAGGCGAGGAGATTTATTACACAACCGATGGTAGCGAACCTGGTTTAAAAAGTAATGTTTACTCGGCTCCATTTGAGTTTACGCAGGCTGGTGAAATTAAGGCAATTGCCTATCATGCCATAGAGAAGAAGAGCAGTAGGATTGAGGAATTAAAATGCGCAAAAATAAAGAGTGGTTGGAAAGTACTATCGGTTAGCGATGGCGATTTAAGTCAGGCTGTTAAAATGATCGATGGTAATCCACGTTCAGTGTGGAAGAGTGGAAAGAAAAGTGAGTTACCATTAACCGTTACAATTGATATGGGTGAGAAGAAATCGATTAGTGGTTTTACTTACCTGCCAAAGCAAGTTGGTAATGGTCTAGAGTTGGTTTCTACTTATGCATTTTATACCAGTAATAATAAGCGTAACTGGACGAAACAATCAGAGGGTGAATTTTCGAATATTAAGCACAACCCGATTTTACAGGTGAAAACCTTTAATAAGACCAATGCCCGTTACATTCGTTTTGTAGCCAAATCAGAGGTTGAAGGAGGTACACGTGTATCCATTGGAGAGTTGGATGTTATAAGTGAATAATGTTTGCTGGTTAACAAAGAGATATTGAATCTCTAATGAGGTTACATGAAACCTGTTTCCGAAAATTCGGAACCGGTTTCGAACAAGCTATTTTGAAAGCAATTGCTTTTAAAGTTCATTAGGTTTGATTTTTTTTTTTTGAGGATGCGGCTTTGAGTTTGGTATTTATAGGTCGCATCCTTTTAAAAGATTGCTTTTTAGAACAAATAAAGATGCATTCAATGCATGATCAGCGTAACTAACATATCTGGTTTTAATACCATCAGCAGGTTAAATGTCATCGATGGATTAATGGAGCTATATAAATTTTAAATGATGAAACGACCATGTAAATTTGATTATCCAAATTTTCACACAGGAGGATGATAAAATTTACTTGAGAGTTCCATGTGACAAATGAAAGTAAATTATAAACACATGAAAATAAATCCTATTCTACTCCTTCTTGTGTTGCTGTGCATTAATGTAATGGCAGAAAAAAAATACCTGCCAGATATTAAAGGAAGAACGCAATACATAAAAGATAAAACTACAACTCTCGATCTACGAGAATATTGGCGCAGTAATGTTGTTATAAAAGACGGTGCCTTAACAAGCACTAAAAAGCCTAAAGCGCAACACGTGCCGGGTTTAATCGAATATCGGATCCATGTTGGTCAGTCTGGAGAATTTTCATTTACAGTGAAAGCCGACGTGGCCGAAACAGATGTGATGCAGGTATCGATCGATGGTGAGGTGTTGGGTAGCATTAATCAGGCCCTAAACAAACTTAATAAAACAGATCTTACAGCAGGGGAACATTACCTTCGATTTACTTCGCCAAAGGTACATTCTAAAGTACCGGTATTAAAAGAGATTACGCTTAATCAGCTTCAGCAAAAAACTGTTAAGCCAAAGAAAAACAAAAGGGTAAAACAAAATTCGATTATCAAACCCGGATGGGATAAAGATGTTAGTCGCAAGATTCATCTCGATTTTCATACCGGAGGTTTTGTAGAGAACATTGGAAGCAAGTGGGATGCCGATGAGTTTGCTTCAACTTTAGCTGATAATGGCTTAAACTCCGTGACTATATTTGCTAAAGGCCATCATGGTTATGCCTATTACGATACAAAAATTGGTACACGTCATCCCGGATTAGATTTCGATCTGATGCAGGCACAGATAGATGCTTGTCACAAACGGGGTATTAAAGTGCTGATTTATTTTTCCATTCAGGTGGATGAATTATGGGCCAGTACAGAAGAAGGACCAAATCAGGATTGGGGTAAATTTATGGATGTGGATGCAAATCCTGATAAATCTTATGTGAAGGATTATACCTGGCCAATGATTCGTGAGGTAATTGAAAATTATAACATTGATGGTTTCTGGTTCGATTTTCCCGGTTACGATTCATTTGTTACACAAACCATCGACCTCATTAAAAGCATTAATCCAAATCTTCCATCCGCCTACAATCATCAGTTTGATAAGGACCGTGATGTATTGGCCAAGCAGGATATAATGGAAATTGAGGCCTGGGAGCATGGCCAGTCACTTTACAGATGGTCTTATCTGGCTCGATACGCGCATGGTTCGACTCCGCTTGTGGGTATGACCATTGGTTTCTGGAACATGTGGGGCGATTTTGGCACAGTAACAACTGAGGCGATGTTTCAATACGAAACCGCTTTGGCTTATGCAAATGGTTGTGGAATCACTATCGGTGACCAATTGCATCCTAACGGACGGCTAGAGCCCGCTGTTTATGCACGAATGAAACCAGCCATGGAAATGGGCAAGAAATTGGAGCCTTATGTGCAGGGTTACGAATTTGAGCCATATGTGGCGGTCTTGCGACGAAAAGTAAGCCTGATACCGGCCATAACAGATAACTCATGGCATTATAATGTGCTGGATGAAAAACAGGACATTTCCAAATACAAGGCTTTGTTTATCATGGATGCCTCAAGGGTTGAGGATGACTATGTGGTTAAGCTTAAAGATTACATAAACAATGGCGGAAATGTCATCATCTGCGGTAATCCTACCGAAAAAGTTGCTGAATTGGCAGGAGTTCGTATTTCTGAAAAGGAAGCAGAATCGGCTTACATAGCTAACCGTTCAGGTGTTTTAAAGAGCGCAATTAAGATGGATGTGTTCGTAAAAGAAAAATTTGTGACTTGTCAAGCACTGGAGGGAACGCAAACCATCACACCAATGGTGTGGCAAATGAATCACGGTACCAATCATAATATGTCGCATCGTCAGAGTCCTGCCATGGATGAAAGGAGTGAATATGCTGGTATAACCTTACGAGAAATTGGCAAAGGAAAGGTAATTTTCTCGCCGGCACCTTTATTTCACCAATATGCTAAAGATGGCAATGAAGAAATGGCGCGCATTCTGAATGATATGTTTGAGATGGTGGTGCCTGAATCAGATCGTTTGGTAGAAGTTGAAGGAAAAGTTAATCTGGAAGTTTCGGTCATGAAAAAGAATGATAAGAATGTGATTCATTTAATTCATTGTCCACAGGCTCGTCGTGCTTCAACAATAAAGTATCCGGTAATATCAGAATTTCCAACGATAAAAAACCAAATACTTAAGTTGAATAAATCATTTGTTAATAAGCGCAAGTTAAAAGTTATTACCAATGATATGGTGGTACTTGAACCAATAAAAACAGAAGGAGAGCATGTCATTTATCAATTGCCTGAGTTTGAAATCAACATGTCTTTACTGTTAGAGAAATAATATAGATACAAAAGGTATTTAATAAGCTAATTTCCTGTTTTGTGTGTTAGTTTCCCGCAAGGGTGTTCGGTCGGTGTTGTTGATTTACATCGACCGAACCTATTTTTAGTCTCTTGGCTTATTTGGTACCTGTTTAATAAGTAATTGTTCTTCTGCCATGAACCTGCTATTGCAGACTGGCATTAAAAAACGGTAGATAAATAAATATCTGATGAAAGCATTAACAATATTAATTCTGAGTTGCCTGATAGGCCTTCAATTAGGCGCACAAAATTCAAACAGCAGCATCATTCCCACACCACTTAAGGTTGAAAATCAAAAAGGAACATTTAACCTTAAACGCTTAAGTGGAGTATCGGCCGACACCTTAAATGCCGAAGTAAAACGATTAGCATTTTTGTTGGCCGATTCATTAAATAAATCATTGGTTCGTCCGGAATTACCTTATGGGGCACAACTAGAAGTGAATAAGGAACTAGGACAAAGTGGAGCTTACAAATTGGCCATCACCAAAAAAAACATCCTAATTGAGGGGGCCGATGAAAGAGGTGTTTTTTACGGAATTCAGTCATTAATGCAATTGGTCGACTTATCAGAAGATGAAACCATTCCTTGCCAAGTGATAGAAGATCAGCCAGGATTTGAATGGCGGGGCTTGCACCTCGATGTAGCCCGTACTTATTATCCGGTTGAGCAGATTAAGAAAATTATGCGCATGATGGCTTATTACAAGTTAAACGTGTTGCATTTACATTTAACTGACGATCAGGCCTGGAGAGTTGAGATTAAAAAATATCCTGAGTTGGCCGAGCGCGGTTCTTACGGTGGTCCTTATTCGGTTATAGGGAGCAAATGGCTGGGTCATGGCAATGGTCAGGGTCATGGCATGTATTACAAGCACAAACACATCAAACGCATTTTGGAATATGCCAAAAGCTTATACATCGATGTAGTTCCTGAGGTTGATATGCCGGCTCATGCAGCAGCTTTTTTAGTGGCTTTTCCCGAACTGCGATGCACCAGTAAAGATACATTGCCCGATCCCCATATTGGCTTGTTTGGTTGGGACTATAACTGGCGAACAAAGGACAGGGCCCAATATCAATGGGATGCCAACCGCGAGGTATGCATTGGTAAAGAAGAAACCTTCGAAGTATTACAGGGCGTTTTTGATGAGCTAATGGAGCTTTTTCCATCGAAATATATCCACATAGGTGGCGATGAGGCTTATAAACATGGCTGGCAAAAGTGTGCTCACTGCCAGAAACGAATGCAGGAAGAGGGCTTGGATGATGAGAAGAAACTGCAAAGCTACTTTATCAAACGCATGGAAAAGCACATTATTTCCAAAGGACGCCAAATGATTGGCTGGAACGAGATTATGCAAGGTGGAATTAATCCATCCACAACAGTAATGTTTTGGAATGGACATAATCATGATGAGGAGTTAATCACCGAAGCCTTAGAAAATGGAAATGAAATGGTGATGTCGCCCATTAACAATGTGTATTTCGATATTACCAATGAACGCAGGTCCGCCAATGATGTGTATCAGTATGAGCCTCTTCAATATGTGCCCGAGAAGTATGTAGATCAAATCAGGGGAATACAGGCTTGTGTGTGGGGTGAGCATGGAAGATTGGATAGTGGAGGCCAGGTGCGCTTCGATGCGATGCAAAATTTTGAACGGATGATCTTCCCACGATTATTGCCATTGGCTGAATTGGCATGGCACAAAAGAAAGCAGGTGGAAGATGAAGTCTTTTTTGAACAACTTGATAAGCACATAAAGGTGCTGAAAGAGAAAGGTATTTCTATTGGAGAAGTTAAGATGGTGCCTTGGTGGTAATGGGTAATTGATCGCAAAAAACAGATAACAAATATTCAGGTTTAAAAAAAATCATCAAGTGACTGGGGATTTATAGGTATTGATGCGTCGTGATAGATGGGGCAATGCCTTTGGGTCAAAAGTCGGGAAATAAAGGCCTGGTAAATGATTAGAAAAATGAAAAGAATGAGGTTTGTAATAACGTGCATGGTACTTGGTACATTAGTAGCATGCCAGTGTAATAAAGAAGCAAAAAGCAGCTTTTTAAATTACACCAGCGAGAAGTTGGATAGTACGGCTATAATTGGATATTCTGAAATGGCCGTTAAAATGAAATGGACTGGTGCCATGGTTTCTGATCCGGATTATACCATCTGGGGGGCAAGTCCGATCGAGGGACCTGATGGAAAAATTCATGTGTTTGCAGCTCGATGGAAAGAAATAAAAATTCGTCCGGCCTGGTACAAAACATGTGAAATTGCTCACTATGTGGCCGATCACCCCGAAGGAGAATACAAATACCTTGAAACAGTAGCTACCGGTTCAGGTATTGAAGGAGCATGGGATCGTTATGCGCCGCATAATCCCGAAATCAAGAAGATCGGTGATTATTATGCTTTAATCTATATTGCTAATACAGATTACAATAAACCACCTTTTCCTGCCAATCAGAGAATTGGATTATTATACAGCAAAAGCCTGAACGGGCCTTGGGTTAAAGCCGGTAAAGATGGCTTAATTATAGATGTGCCTTCTGAACCTAATCATTGGACTTACGATTTTCGAATGAAGGGATCTGATAATCCATCGATAACGATTGTAGGTGATAAAATTATTGCTTACTACAAGGTTACCAAACTATTAGAAGACGGGAGCATTGTATCGGTTTATACCTATGCTTCTTCCGATAAAATTGAAGGCCCTTACACGATTTCAGAGAAGCCTTTAATGGAAAATAATTGTTACATCGAAGATGCGACTTCATTCTCCTATAAGAACAAGCACTACCTTCTAACCTGTGACAATAATCATGATGTGTCAGGACTTGTTACAGGCGGTGTGCTTTGGGAAAGTACTGATGGCGTATCTTTTAGTCATGATAAAGTAAGCATAGGTTGGAGACCGGTAAAACAGCATTATAAAGAATATGATTCAGAAATAGCCAATTACATTCATCCGCCTTATGAATCCAAATTTGAAAGGCCTAAGGTGTTGATGCAAAACAATCAACCAAGCTATTTCTTTGCTCCATCAAAAACCAATGTTTATGGCGATGAAAGAATGGGGTGCTATATTCTGAAAATTGATCAACTGGAAAATTAAAAAAGCTAAGGATGAAGATAAGTTTAATTAAAAATATAAGGCAAGGTGCAGTATTGCTGTGCTTTGCTTTGGCATTTGTAGCATGTATTAGTGCTAAGGAGGAAAGTAAAAAACCGAATATTATCTATATTCTGGCGGATGACTTGGGTTATGGAGATGTTTCTTGCTTAAATAAAGATAGCAAGATTCAAACGCCCAGCCTGGATGCTTTGGCTGGACAGTCGGTGGTATTTACCGATGCCCATACCAATGCAGCTGTATGTACACCTACGCGCTATGGAATTTTAACGGGTAGATACAATTGGCGATCAACTTTAAAGCGCGGTGCATTAACAGGTTTCCAAAAAGGAATTATTTTACCAGAGCGTTCAACAGTTGCTGATTTGTTGAAAAAACAAGATTACCAAACCGCATGTATCGGAAAGTGGCACTTGGGTTGGGAATGGAATAACGTAGAAGCCGGCGATGACAAGGTGGATTATTCGAAGCCAATTGGTAATGGACCGAATAGCTGTGGATTTGATTATTTCTACGGATTTTGTGGTTCATTGGATATGCCTCCATATGTGTGGGTTGAAAATGACAGACCGACGATGGTTCCTACAAAGGAAATAACCGGACATCGCAAGGTGAAATACGGTTGGTGGAGAGACGGTATTTGCTCTGATGATTTCAAGCATGAGGAAGTATTAACGGAAATGACCCAAAGAGCTACCAAATACATCGCCGAAAAGGCAAATGATGAGAAGCCATTCTTTTTGTATTTCCCACTGTCAGCGCCACATACGCCTATTTTACCAACGGATGAATTTAAAGGTAAAAGTGGTTTAGACAGCCCCTATGCCGATTTTGTGCTGATGGTTGATTGGGTTGTAGGACAGGTGACGCAAACACTGAAAGAAAAAGGCATTGAAGACAATACCATGATTGTGTTTACCAGTGATAACGGCTGTTCGCCCGAAGCGAATTATAAGCATTTAGCCGAAAAAGGTCACGATCCAAGTTATGTTTTCAGAGGACATAAAGCCGATGTTTTTGAAGGCGGACACCGCGTTCCGTTCTTTGTAAGTTGGCCTGCAAAAGTTAAAAGCGGAACCAGTGCTGATATGACATGTACCACTGACTTCTACGCAACTTTAGCCGATTTATTTCAAATAAAACTGGATGATACCGAAGGTGAAGATTCGTACAGCATGATGCATTCTTTAGGATTGGAATCGACTTATCCGAAACGAGAGAGCATGGTGATGCATTCAGGTAATGGCGAATTCGCCTACCGAAAAGGTGATTGGAAAGCTTGTTTCTGCCCTGGCTCAGGCGGATGGTCTTTCCCTCATCCTTCACAGGACAAAGAGTTAATTGCTACGCTACCAAAGGTACAGTTGTACAATCTGAAATCGGATATTGCGGAGGAAAGTAATCTTCAAGACAAGCATTCTGAAATGGTAGAGGAATTCAGAGCAGAATTGAAGACAATAATTCTTGAAGGAAGAAGTACTGCAGGAACTTCTCAAAAGAATGATGGACCAGAATACTGGGAACAATTGAAATTCTTGAAAGATGTTCAGAAGAAATAGTTCTTATTGAAGTTGTTTAAAGTTGTAGGGGAATTTGGAGAGTGATGTATTGATTATCAGTGGCAAGGCTCAATTTTTAATTGCATAGCCATAGCTACGGAATAAAAATTAGCAGAAGCCAATGAAATCAAGATGTTACTCGCAGGTTTTCGATATGACTTTAAACAACTTCATTATTAAGAATGGGTTGATTGACAAACAAAAAACAGAAAGAGATATAATTATGATGAAACTAAAATGGAATATGGTTGTGTGCTTGTTGATGATTGTTTTTTCACAATTATCGGCACAAACCATTAGTAGAGAGGATTACAATGGACCAAAGCCGAAGTACATTTTCTTTTTTATTGGTGATGGTATGGGCATTACACAAATTAATGCCGCAGAATCGTATTTGAGTGCTGTAAAAGGGGAAAATGGTGCTTCACTTCTAAGTTTTAGCAAGTTCCCTTATCATGGAATTTATACCACTTATGCTGCTAATCGTTTTATTACAGGTTCTGCAGCGGCAGGTACAGCTTTAGCCTGCGGACAAAAGACGAGTATCAATAGTATTGGAGTGGATAGTGCAAAGACAAAGGCCTTGAAAAACATACCGGAGTTGGCTAAAGAGCATAAAATGAAGGTTGGTATTGTTACTTCAGTATCGCTTGATCATGCTACTCCGGCAGCTTTTTATGCACACCAGGCCTCACGAAATATGTATTATCCAATTAGTGTTGATTTAAGTGCAAGTGGATTTAATTACTTCGGAGGCGGAGGCTTTAAGCATCCTGAAGGAGATGGTAAAATCGACGATAAAAATACCATGGCTAATATGGGTATGGGCGATAAAGAAAACCTGGAACATAAACAAGCTAATTCAATGGAAATAGCTAAGTCACGTGGTTATCGCATCGTTAATACAGCAGAGGATTTTGCTGCCCTTAAAAAGGGTGACAAGAAGGTAATTGCCATTTCTCCAGAGTTAGCAGGTGGTAAGTCCATCCCGTATGCGATTGATTGTAGTGCACAACCAACGGTTTCGTTAGCTGATTTTACCCAGAAAGGCATTGAATTACTGGATAATAAAAAAGGTTTCTTCATGATGATTGAAGGTGGTAAAATCGATTGGTCGTGTCATGCCAACGATGTTGCAACAACCATTCAGGAAGTGCTGCAGTTGGATATGGCCGTACAAAAGGCTTTAGACTTTTACAAAGAGCACCCTGATGAAACGTTGATTATTGTAGGAGCTGACCATGAAACCGGCGGAATTGGCTTAGGCGATATTCAAAAGAAGTATGAGTCGGATTTGGCTTTATTGCAACATCAGAAAATTTCTTATGAAGGATTCACAAACTTGGTTAAGAAGTATAAAGAAGACAATGCAAGCAATTATAATTTTGAGGATGGTTTGGCCATGTTAAAGAAGTACTTTGGCTTGGGTGATGAGTCAAAGAAATTGGCATTGACTGCTTACGATATTGACCGTTTAAAGGAGGCCTTCGTAAAAAGCATGGAAGGTAAAGCTGCCGGCGAAGAAGTATACGAAGAGCATTTTTATGAAGATTATGGTCGTTACGATCCATTTACAGTTACTGCTATTCGCCTGATTAACGAAAAGGCAGGCATTGGTTGGACGACTTATTCCCATACAGCTGACCCAGTTCCTGTAAGAGCGATTGGGCCAAGAGCAGAGTTGTTTTCCGGATTTTTTGACAATACCGATGTGGCTAAAAATCTGATGTATTTAATAGAGAATAAGTAGATTCAATGAAGACATATTCTATAATTATAAGCATGCTGATTGTGTTGATAACGCAATCAGCTGCTCAATCAGTAAAAAGAAGCGAGTACGAAGGTGCCAAACCAAAGTATGTATTCTGCTTTATTGGTGATGGTATGGGCTTTTCTCAAATTAGCCTAACCGAAAGGTATTTAAAGGCAACTGATAGAAAAGAACCCAAACTCAACTGGAGTGAATTTCCCTATCATGGTTATTACACAACACATGCAACCAACCGGGTAATTACCGCTTCGGCAGCTGGAGGTACCGCTTTGGCAACCGGCGAAAAAACCAGTGTCAACAGCATCGGTGTGGATGCTTCAAAAACCAAACCGCTGTTGAATGTATCTGAATTGTCGCAACAGCATGGAATGAAAGTTGGCATTGTGACATCTGTTTCATTGGATAATGCCACGCCGGCTAGTTTTTATGCGCATCAAACTTCCCGAAGTAAATACTATGAGATTAGTCTCGACCTGAGCAAGAGCGGCTTTAACTATTTTGCAGGAGGAGGATTTAAACGCCCGGAAGGTAACGATAAAAAAGACGAGAAGAATATCGATAGGAACATGGGTGGTTTGGGTAGCGATAAGAAAGTAAAAGGAGGTCAACCCAACTCATTAGATGTCGCTAAACAACGTGGGTATTCAATCATAAATACTTACGATGGTTTTCATAATTTGAAAAAGGGAGATGACAAGTTAATTGTTTCAGCACCACAGCTGGCACATGCCAAATCAATCGCCTATGGCATTGATCAGGGGCGTTACAATGAATACATTTCCTTAGCTGATTTAACTCAAAAAGGCATCGAGGTATTGGACAATAAAAAGGGCTTTTTTATGATGGTTGAGGGCGGTAAAATTGATTGGTCATGTCATGCCAATGATGCCGCAACAACAATAAAGGAGGTTCTTGAGCTTGAAAAAGCTGTGGAGGTCGCTTTTGATTTTTATAAGAAACACCCAAAGGAAACCTTAATAATTGTTTGTGCTGATCACGAAACGGGTGGCTTGTCAATGGGCTCTACAACCAGTGGTATGGCATCTGATTTTACTTTACTGCAACATCAGAATGTTTCCTATAATGAATTCAAGAAGATTATTCAAGCTTATAAAGAGGAGCATAAAGACAACTATAAATTTGAGGATGTATTGCAGCTTATAACAAAGCATTTCGGTTTAGGTGAGGCAAACAAGAATCTGGCTTTTACAGATTATGATTTAAAAAGGCTAAAAGATGCTTTTATATCAAGTATGTTTTCTGAGGTAAAACAAGAGTCGCATGATGATCATTACCGCGCGCTTTATGGGTATCGAGATCCAATAACCGTAACAACTTGTCATATTTTTGCTGAAAAAGCTGGTATTGACTGGACAACGTTTGCCCATAGTGCCAATGATGTACCAGTAAGTGCAATTGGTGTTGGGGAAGAACTGTTTAATGGATATTTTGATAATAGTGATATTGGAAAGAACTTAATGTTTTTAATAAAAAAGTAGACTTTAATTCAACATGCAGCAAAAAACAACTATCGGTGAATTTAATATTGATTCAATCATTGAAGGAAATCAACTGGAATTTGCCCGGATGGTTGAAAAATATTCAGATGATCTGTTTTTGTTTTCGAAAGGGATATTAAGCGATACTCAAGGTGCTGAAGAAGTTGTAAGTGACGTGTTTCTGAAGTTATGGAATAACCGTCAAAATTTTGGGGCGATTATCAATCTTAAAAGCTATTTGTATACAGCGGTGCGGAATCATTCCATTTCCTTTATTAGGGCTAAAAATAAACGCTTGATAGCGCTGGAGGACTTGCAGGATTACCATTTCGAACCTGTTGAAAGTGTTGAGAATGATCTTCTGGATCAGGAGATATTGGACAAGATTCATAGGGCCATCGATTGTTTACCAACACAAACAAAAATGGTTTTCTCCTTGGCAAAAGTTCAAGGATTAAAATATAAGGAAATCGGAGAATTATTAAATATTAAAGTAAAAACGGTTGATTATCATGTGGCTTCAGCCATTAAGAAAATAAGCATAATGTTAGATAATGAAAAATCCCATAATTCGGATTTGCTATTAAAAACCTTTCTACTTTTAATTGGTGGATAATTACTTGAAAAAAATTATACCTTAGCCGATCGAAGAGATAAATACCTTAATTATTACAATTGACTATTTAATTAAATTAAACATGATTCAAAAAGTGACTAAAAAACTACTGTTGGTAGTAATGGCGGTCGTCAGCTTAATGAGCTGTCAGAAAAAGCTCAACACGGTAGATGATTTTGCGGTTATTCCTCAACCCAATGAAATTATCCCCGGAAGCGGGCATTTTTCTTTGGATGCGAAAACTGTTTTCACAGTTGAAAATGGCAATGAAGAAACTGATTACATTATTGCAGAATGGAATCGTTGGATTAACAAGAGCACAGGATTTACAACAGAAGCTGTAGAATCCGCTACTTCTAATTTCATTCAGCTTGTTTTAGACAATAATTATCAGACTAAAACGGAAGGTGCTTATTCTTGTGCAATTAAAGCGAACGACATTGTTATTAAAAGTAATTCAACGGTTGGCTTGTATTATGGCGTGCAAACCCTAAGACAGTTGTTACCAACTGCACTTGAGAGCCAAAGTTTACAAACGATGGATTGGAATATTCCTGTTGGTACCATCAACGATGCACCACGTTTTTCATACCGTGGATTACATTTGGATGTAGGTCGTCATTTCTTCCCGGTTTCATTTCTGAAGAAGTTTATTGACTTATTGGCCATGCACAAAATGAATGTGTTCCATTGGCATTTAACGGAAGATCAGGGATGGCGTATTGAGATTAAGAAATATCCTTTACTTACTGAAATAGGTAGCAAGCGTAAAGAAACCATCGTTGGTCATGGCGGTCGCAGCAATGAGTTTGATGGAAAAGAATACGGTGGTTACTATACCCAGGAAGAAATTAAAGAAGTAGTGAAATATGCTCAGGAACGTTTTGTAACCATTATTCCTGAAATCGAATTACCAGGTCACTCATTAGGTGCTTTATCGGCTTATCCTCATTTAGGATGTACCGGCGGACCATACGAAGCTGCTACACGTTGGGGCGTTTTCCCTGATGTATATTGTGCCGGTAACGAGGATGTATTTGCTTTCCTTGAAGGTGTAATGGATGAAGTGATTGAATTATTCCCATCCAAGTATATTCACATTGGTGGCGACGAATGTCCAAAAGGCGAATGGAAGAAATGTCCGAAGTGTCAGAAGCGTATCAAAGCCGAAGGATTACATGATGAGCATGAGTTACAAAGCTATTTCATCACCCGCATGGAGAAGTACCTTGAATCAAAAGGTCGCAGCATTATTGGCTGGGACGAGATTTTGGAAGGTGGATTAGCACCCAATGCAACTGTTATGTCGTGGCGTGGCGAAAAAGGTGGTATCGAAGCGGCCAAGCAGCACCACAATGTAATTATGACACCAGGACACTCTTGTTACCTTGACCATTATCAGAATAATCCTGCTGATGAGCCATTGGCAATTGGAGGCTATACAACAACCAGCGATTGTTATAACTATAACCCAACTCCGGATGAGTTAAGTGCCGAAGAGAAGAAATACATTTTAGGTGTACAGGGTAATATCTGGACCGAGTACATGCCCAATAGTGATCATGTTGAATACATGGCTTATCCTCGTGCAACAGCTTTAGCTGAAGTAGGCTGGACGGAATTGGAAAATAAAGATTGGGATAGTTTTGCTAAGCGTTTGAATCGTCAATTTAAGCGATTTGATGAGATTGGTGTTAATTATTTCAATAAGGTGATTATGCCATCTCCTTCCGTTCAAAAAGTTGAATTTATCGATGAAGGCAGCTTGGAGATTAATAACAATGCCATTGGTACAAAACTTTATTATACCATGGATGGTAGCGAACCAACAGCTCAATCTACTGAGTATACGGGTGCTATTAAAATTAATCAGGAAGGTATTATCAAGGCCATCGCGATAAATGAAGAAGGCAAGAAAAGTAATGTGTTGGAAGTAAAAGCGATTAAATTAGAGTACATTGAGAGTGATCTTAAGCCTGGCAAATCAAAAGGCCTGAGTGGTACTTTAGTTAGCGGTAAATTTAAGAAATGTGCGCAAGTACTTGATCAAAAAGGTAAAGCTGTAAAAACCCAGAGTGTAACATTACCAGCTTCGGTTCCTGAGTTTAACTATGGATTGGTTTTGGATGGATTTATCACAGTTCCTGAAAAGGGTTTGTATAAGCTAAGCTTATCATCGGATGATGGTTCACAATTGTATTTTAACAATAAGTTGTTAATAGATAATGATGGTCCTCACGGGATGAAGGCTAAAAAAGCAAATGTGGCTTTAAATGCAGCAACTTATCCTATCCGTGTAGTGTTTTTCCAGGGAACAGGAGGACATGGTCTGAAATTACATGTTGAAACACCTACGGGTGAAAAAATGCTGGTTCCTGCTGAATGGTTAACTTACTAGATCGGCAGCTCTAATGTTTTCAACTAAAGCAAAATAATTTAAACTGCGGATCTTTATGGGTTCGCAGTTTTTTATTTTTTACTGGGGATTTTTCTTGTTTTAACGTCATCTCTAATAGATAAATTAAATCAGATTACAATGAAATCGAAACAACTATTAGTACATAGCCTGATGTTTTTAGCTAGTGTTTTCTGTTCACTGCATGCCGAAAATAGAAAGGAAAAACAGCCTAACTTTGTTATCATTCTGGCCGATGATTTAGGATATGGTGATTTAGGATGCACGGGAAGTAAACAAATTAAAACCCCACATATTGATGCGCTGGCCGATAAAGGTGTATTGTTCACGAATGGCTATGTAAGCAGTGCTGTTTGTAGTCCTTCACGTGCCGGATTATTAACCGGTATAAACCAGGTATCCTTCGGTTTTGATAACAATATTGGTGGCAATCAACCAGGATTTGATCCTGATTATTTGGGTTTACCTCTCTCGCAAAAAACAATTGCTACCCATCTAAACGAATTAGGTTATACGACCGGATTGGTTGGAAAATGGCATTTGGGTGATGAAGCACATTTTCATCCGGTGAAAAGAGGATTCGATAGTTGGTGGGGATTTTTGAACGGTGGCCATAATTATTTTCGAAGTGAAGAAGGAGGTCAAGGCTACCTCAAACCGGTTGAAAGCAATTATAAAACACCCGAACCGATAAGTTATATCACAGATGATATTGCCAGTGAGTGTATCAATTTCATTCATCGGAATAATAAACAACCGTATTTTTTGCTGGCTTCATTTAATGCTCCACATGCCCCTTTGCAGGCAAAAGAATCGGATTTAAAATTGTATCAGCACATAAAAGATAAAAACCGACGAACCTATGCGGCCATGGTTCATTGTCTCGACGTGAATGTAGGCCGGATAATGAAAGCGATTGAAGAAAGTGGTGAGGCCGAAAATACGGTTGTTGTCTTTTTAAGCGATAATGGTGGACCATGTAACTCAAATGCATCGATTAACGCTCCTTATAATGGGCAAAAGGGCATTTTACTGGAAGGCGGAATTCGGGTTCCTTTTATTTTTTACCATCCACAACTGGGATCGGCTATCAACGAAAACCTGGTAGTCAGTTCATTGGATTTGGCACCAACCTTTATAGCATTGGCGAATAAGGAAGCGAATCTTGATAAATTTACAGGTCGGAATCTGATGCCGTTGTTTACAAATAAATCAGAAAAGATGGATAGAGAACTGCATTGGCGTTTTACAATTAGTGCAGCTATTCGTCAGGGCGATTGGAAATTAATACGTTTACCCGATCGCTTACCACTATTGTATAACCTGAAAGATGATCCTTCGGAACAGAATAATTGTTTCCTGGATAACAGGGAGCTGGGGCTTCAGTTATTAAAGAAGCTAGGACAATGGGATATTATTCAGCCACACCCTGTCTTTTTGGAAGGAGCACAATGGCGCATAAAACAATTGGAGTTGTATGATGAAGATTATCAACTCGATCAACCGCGGTAGCATTTAATCAGGTATTTTATTTTGATTAGATGAACTGCCAATGACAATTATAAGAAATCTGTAAACACATGAAACGAACATGAATTTTTCATTCTAAAATACAAGTAGAGAATGATTAAGATTCATCGAGAGTTCCATGTGGCAATTGAAAGAAAATTGAAACACATGAAACGAATACACATTTTACTTATCAGCTTCTTGTTAGTAAGCATAAGTATTAATGCAAAAAAAGATAAATCAAATCCCAATGTTATAATCATTTATACCGATGATTTGGGATATGGTGACCTAAACTGTTATGGTAATCCTACCATTCAAACACCCCATTTGGATCGAATGGCAAACGAAGGGATTAAGTTTACCCAATTTAATGTGGCAGCCTGTTTATGTACGCCTTCGCGAGCTGCTTTACTAACCGGATCATACCCTAAAAGGGTAGGTTTGCATAAAGGAGTTTTGCGTGGTAATAGCACCACGGGTTTAAGCGAATCGGAAGTAACTATTGCTGAATTATTGAAGCAAAAAGGTTATACAACAGCCTGCATTGGAAAGTGGCATTTAGGACATCAGGAGAAGTTCCTGCCCCCCAATCATGGCTTCGATCAGTTTTTTGGTATGCCCTTTAGCAATGATATGAGCACTAAGGAGCAAGCCATATTGGGAAATAAGAATTATCCTTATCAACTGCCTGTGATTTCGCAACTCGATACCATTGAATTAGATCCGGATCAGTCGCAGCTGACAAAGCGTTTAACACAGAAGGCGATAGACTTTATTTCGGATAATAAAAAGCAGCCTTTCTTTTTGTATCTGACTCATCCAATGCCACATGTGCCCGTCTATTCCTCAGAGGAATTTGAAAACACCAGCTTGCGTGGTAAATATGGCGACACCGTCGAAGAGATTGATTGGAGTGTTGGGCAGATTCTGGAAACCCTTAAGAAATATAAGCTGGATAACACCTTGGTTTTGTTTTCATCAGATAATGGCCCTTGGACGGTTTATAAAACCGAAGGCGGTTCTGCAGGACCATTGCGAGGAAGCAAAAATACAACCTGGGAAGGTGGCATGCGCGTGCCTTTAATAGCCTGGTGGCCCGATGGAATTTCGAATAGTGGTGTTTGTACCCAGTTTATCACTAACATGGATATTTTACCTACATTGGCTAACTTGACCAATGCTTCTTTACCGGCAAATAAAATTGATGGTCGCGATGTTTCGGAATTATTAACTAATCCTTATAAGGAGTTGGAGGCAAAACCATTTTTCTATTACAATAAAGCCGGAAAACTGGAAGGTGTGCGCCTAGGTGCTCTAAAGCTTCATAAAGACAAAGAGAAGTATCAATTATTTAATGTGGAAGAGGATATTAGCGAAAAATATGATTTGGCGAAGCAAATGCCTCAGGAAGCAGAAAAATTGATGCAATTAATGACAACATTCGATAAACAATTGGAGAAGGAGAAAAGAGCTGTTGGTAAACTAAACTAAATACTGATGAAACGAACATGTAAATTTTAATCATAAATATTACACGCAGGGTAATGATTAAAATTTCTTGAGAGTTCCATGTGACAACTGAAAGAAAATTTAAACACATGAAAAAAAATATTGCTTTTATAGTTATTGCATTTCTATTAGCCAGCTGTCAATCAAATCTTAACAAACAGCGCTTACCCAATATTATTGTAATCATGGCTGACGATCTGGGGTATGGCGATGTGAGTGCTTATGGACAAGGAACCCTTCAAACACCCAACATCGATCGAATTGCCAACGAAGGTATACGATTTACCAATGGATATGCTACTTCGGCAACTTGCACGCCCAGCCGTTATTCGCTGCTTACAGGCGATTACCCCTGGCGTAACAAGAAAGCGCAGGTATTGGCAGGCGATGCCCCCTTGTTAATTGATACATCTTCAGTAACTCTGCCTAAAATGTTACAAAAAGCGGGTTATGCAACTGCTGTTATTGGCAAATGGCACCTTGGTTTGGGAGGTGGCAACGTTAACTGGAACACTTATATACCACAAAATCCCAATGACGTTGGCTTCGATTATTCATACATTATGGCAGCCACCAACGATCGTGTACCAAATGTATATGTTGAAGATGGCTATGTTGAAAATTTAGATTTAAACGATTCATTGTTTGTTAATTATCGCAAGAATTTTGAAGGAGAGCCGACTGGTCGTGAGAATCCAGAATTATTGAAAGTAATGTACAGCCACGGTCATGATGGTAGCATTAATAATGGCGTTTCGCGCATTGGCTTTCAAAAGGGTGGAAAATCGGCCCAATGGATCGATGAAGACATGGCGGATCGTTTTCTCCAGCACTCTCAGAAATACATCAAAGAGCAGAAAGACAAACCTTTCTTTTTGTACTATGCTTTGCACCAGCCTCATGTGCCACGCGTGCCTCACAGTCGTTTTGCCGGTACAACGGGTATGGGACCTCGCGGTGATGCCATCGCTGAGGCCGACTGGTGTGTGGGAGAATTGCTTAATACACTGGAAGCTGAAGGATTGATGGAAAATACCTTGATTGTTTTTACAAGTGATAATGGGCCTGTATTGGATGATGGTTACGAAGATCAATCACATGAATTGATTGGAGATCACAGGCCAGGAGGTCAGTTGAGAGGCGGTAAATACAGTTTGTTCGAAGCCGGAACCAGGGTGCCATTTCTTTGTATGTGGAAAGGACAGGTCAAAGCTGGCGTATCTGAGGCATTGATCAGCCAGGTGGACCTATTTTCATCCTTTGCTCAATTAACCAATCAACCATTACCACAAAATGACAGTAAGAATTTGCTAAATGCTTTGACCGACAAAAATGCTGAAGGAAGAGGAGAGTTGGTGATCGAAGGACTTGGTCATCGCACAGCTTATCGAAAAGGTAATTGGGTATTGATTCCTCCATATAAAGGTTCCAAAATGGTTCCATGGGGAGTTAAAAATGAAACCGGGTTTGACAGTGAGATCCAATTATATAATATACAGAACGATCCCGGCCAGAAAGAAAACCTTTCTGCAAAGGAGCCAGGTATAGTAGATGAGTTATTAAAAGAATATCAGGCAATTGTTGGTGAGCAGAAGAAATAAAAATTACCTGATATTTTATGATAATCTTATTCACTGATATAATGAGTGATTTATTGGTGGGTTAAAAGATTAGATCATAAACTAACTAATTTTGAATAAGGCTGTCTTCATAAACGGAGGCAGCTTTTCTTGTATGTCGGGCATGGTAATATGCTACCAAGATGAAACGTTCTTGGGTTCGCCAAGTTGACAGGAAGAACTAGCAATTGGCAAGGGTGTTGGGGGTGACTCCAAATCTGAAGGAAGCCATTAGCAAAGTCAAGGTTTTA
>JAOARW010000089.1 GCA_025210475.1 Carboxylicivirga sp.
GCTGTGCCTTTCATGTGAACCATCGTTCTCAAAAGCGGGTGCAAAATAACGGTGTTTTTTCCGCATCTCCAAATCTTATTTGATGTTTTTTGAAAGATAATTGTAAGTATGAGGACTTAGCGATTGATTTGGTGCGGGTTGAGGCGCGAAAAAAATTCACATTACTCCTCCAACGCTGATCGAAGGCATCCTTCAGCGGGATTAAACACGATCAGCGTTAATGTATAAATGGAGTAAATCCTTAATTAAGGCAATTGATTTGAAACTGATTTTTGAAAACATCAACATCTACCTCATCCATTGCTGCAGGATAACTCATTAATTTTAAAGGTACTGACATCCCACCTGGTCTCATTGGATGCTGATAATACTCATAAGCATTCAAGTAAAACCCTAAGCTTTCATAAAACCTTATCCGTCTCCTATTATTCTCATTAACTGGCGGTTCAACTTCAAGAATGAGTCTTTCCGCTTGTTGTCTTTTAATAAAAGAACGAATGAGCCCATGCCCTATTCCTCTCCCCCTTTGACTGGATGCAATGGCAAAATGCTCGACATATACAATTCCATCAAAGAGCCACCACATAAGAATACCAGCAAAGTGTTCATCAATTAATACTACCTCAAAATGGTAATTGCTCTTTTGCATTATAGACATCTGTGCCATATCATCACGCCGCTCATCAGATGGAAAAGCATCTACATACAACTCCCAGGCAAGGTCATAGTGTTCGTCTTGGTTATTATATAATCTTTTCAAAGTGTAATTCATTTTTCTTCGTTTTTATGAGCGTGCACAGTTGTTGTAATCAGATCCCTGAACACCTCCATATCCACATCCTTTAGTTTATTTATATACAAACAACCTTTTCCGGTTTTATGCTTCCCCAATTTATCCAACAGGTGTTGAACCTTATTAAAGCCATACATCAGGTAAATTGTTAAGCTTTGTTTTCGCGGAGAAAACCCCACAATAAACCAATCCCCCACCCTTCCACTGGCATATTTATAAGTATAGTTACCAAAACCAATTATTGATTCACCCCACATTACCGGCTCTTTTCCTGTCACGGTTTGCATTAGCTCGAGAACTACCTTGGCATCTTCTCTTCGTTGCTTATTTTCAACATTGGCTATAAATGCGTGTGCATCGCCTGATGTTGGTTTGGTTTTGTTTTTTGCCATAATAAACAATGTATTTAAGCTTCAGTAGTGTTAGAAAAAAAAGGGTTCAATCCAGATGCTTACTCACCGATCAATTCATCCGGGTTTATCTCTTTAATAGAATTCAACTCACCAGTAGATATATTAAATACCCATCCGTGGATGAACAACCGTTGACCTTTTGACCACGCCTCCTTTATAATATCCATGGTAGCAAGTTTATCAACCTGCCTGATGATGCTTAACTCTGTTAATCGATTCAATTTATCATTCTCATCAGTCATTTGATCTATTTCACTTCGGTTGGTTTCCAAAGTATGTCTGATATCACCTACCCAGTTGGTCAGGTAAGGATCCTGCAAATTATCGTATGCCGCTTTCACACCACCACAACTGTAATGACCAGCTACAACAATGTGCTTCACCTTTAAATAATCAACTGCATAGCGTAATGAAGCCATAAAGTTCTCATCCTTTTCATTTACAAGATTTGCCACGTTACGATGCACAAAAAACTCACCTAAAGTACTGCGGGTTATAACGGTTGGCGACATTCGACTATCGGCACATCCAACCCAAAAATAGCGGGGCGACTGCCCTAAGGATAAGTTTTTGAAATAATCTTTGTCAACACTTTTAATGGTTTGTACCCATGCTCTATTGGCTAAAAATAACTGGTCGTATGATTTCATAATAATAGTTGTCTGGAAATTAATACTAAGATGATTTTATCAATGCCCGGATTAAGCTACTGCATTCCTGAACATCGGAATTGCGGCTGTATCGCTCTTTTTGATGGTTACTTTAATATTGTTTCGATCAGCCGTATCGCAAAAATCTTTGAACGTGGCCTGAATATCGTTGTCGATAAAGTCTACACCAGTACCATCAATCAGCAGGTTGATGTTTGCCGGCAGGTGCTGCAAGGTTCTTCTCAATTGGGCTTTATTAAAGAAATACAGATTACGCGAAATCTGAATCATGTAATTATTACCAACATTTGACAAGATGATGCCAGAACGGAAATTGGTTTTCAGTACGAAAATAAAACCCACTACAATACCAAAAGTAATGCCCTTCAACAGATCTGTTAGAAGAATGACGATAATAGTGGTAAAAAACGGGATGTACTGATCTGCTCCCCTTTTAATGGCCTCTTTATAAATTGAGACTTTGTTCAACTTCAATCCTACATGAATTAATACCGCAGCCAGGGCCGACAATGGAATATAATTAAGGTAAGGCGCGAAGAACAAAACACTTAATAATAATAACAGGCCATGAAATACTGCCGAGAATTTACCTTTACCACCTGAATTAACATTGGCTGAACTACGCACTATTACAGCTGTCATGGGCAAACCACCTACCAAACCAGCCAGCATGTTTCCCCATCCCTGAGCTTTAAGTTCCTGGTTAGGACTAGCTATTCGCTTGGCCGGATCGAGCTTATCAGTCGCATCCAAACTTAATAGCGATTCTAAACTACCAACAATGGCAATGGTAAAGGCAACCACCCATATATCAGAATTGCCAATAGCACTTAAATCCGGAAAACGCAACTCACTAATCAATGAACTAAATCCATTCATTTCGGGTAAGGAAACCAAATGAGTGGCTCCCAATGCCAACGAAGGTACAGTTGATTTAAAAACTTCGTTAAGAACAACGCCCAACACAACCACCAGTAATGGACCAGGGATTAACTTTAGAAAAGTATTATTCTTAATTGTTTTGGTATCCCATAACAGCAATACCCCCATCGACAATACACTAATAATAACAGCTCCCGGCAAAATAGCTCCCAGCATGTAATAAAGTTCTGAGAATGTGTTATTACCATATTTATCGTTAAAGGCTGCTGTATCAATTCCTTCGAGATCGTAACCAAACGCATGTGGAATCTGCTTGAGTATAATGCTCAAACCAATGGCTGTTAACATTCCGGTGATGACCGAGGAGGGAAAAAAGTGGCCGATAACACCAGCCCGTGCATACCCCAATACTAATTGAATAACACCCGAAATAAATACACTTAATAAAAATGCTTCGAAAGATCCAAGGGTAGCTATGGCCGAAAATACTATAACGGTTAATCCGGCAGCCGGACCACTAACGCTTAGTCTGGAATCGGATAAAAAGCCGATGACTATTCCTCCAATAATTCCGGAGATGACTCCTGAAAATAAGGGTGCGCCCGATGCTAAGGCAATTCCCAAACACAGCGGCAAGGCCACCAGGTAGACGACCAAGCCGGCTGGAATATCATTTTTGTAAGTTTTTAAAAAGTCCTTCATAGCTTTATGATTTATCATTATCAGCCCCTTGAGAGGCAAAAGCTATGCCAGTAATTAAGTTACCCTTTGAATAATGATAGTTTTACTATTATTCAAGAATTATTAACATTTAATTACACCATCAGAAAACTAAAGTCTTCATTGGGCTGAACTTCGTATGGTGCTTTACCATGTTGAAACACACGCAATGGAAGTTTTCCTTTGTAATTAATATTTCCATCGATATACAAGAACATGCAACCCTCGCGCAAACCAACAACAGTTGTCGATTTATTCACCTCAAGAAACTCCAAAATGCGTTCTTCACGTGTTTCGCCACCATGGCCCTCCGGATTGGCATCCAGGTAATGCGGATTAATCTGGTATGGAATAAGGTTTAAAGCATCAAATCCAAGCGGATCGATGATTGGCATATCGTTAGTTGTTTTTATGGTTGGGCAAGCCAGGTTAGAACCAGCACTCCATCCAATGTACTTAACTCCTGCCAACACCTTCTTACAGATGGGCTCACTTAATTTATTATCATGAATCATGCGTAATAATTGCCAGGTGCTACCGCCTCCAACAACAATGGCTTCTGCCTCTTCAACAGCTTTAACCGGATCATCAAAATGATGAATGGATACAACATCGTGCCCCACTTCGTTGAAACGATTTTTTACTTTTGCTTCGTAATCATCAAACGAAACCGTTACTCCGGCATAAGGAATAAACAAGCACTTCACTTTTTCCTTTCCAAGAAAATCAGCAATATCATGTTTTGGATAATCGAGGTAGGCCTCCCCGGACATTGTTGAATTGGATATTAATAGTAGGTTCATAATATATAACTTTTAGATGTTAGACAATAGACATAAGATTCCAGACCTATTGATTTAAAAAAGATCGGGGCATATTGTTTTAATAATATGGCTGAAAGAATTGGGAGACAATAGTTCGGTAATTATCATGATGATTGGTTCACAACGAATTAATCGCTTCCACCGGATCCATTTTCGAGGCTTTCCAGGCCGGTATGTAACCCGAGACAATTCCAATTACCGTAGAAATACCAATTCCCTTAAGAACATTTAACAGGGTTAGTGCCATTTCAGTTTCGGCGATAAGTGCAATGGCGAGAGCAATGCCAAAAATAATAAGGAGTCCTGCCAAACCACCTAATAATGACAATACGGTGCTTTCGATGAGAAACTGCATACGGATAAACTTACGTTTGGCACCTAAGGCTTTTTGAATACCAATGATGCGCGTGCGCTCTTTAACCGAGACAAACATAATGTTAGCAATACCAAATCCGCCAACCAATATTGAGAAACCACCAATAAACCAGCCGGCCCAATCGATAAAGTCAAAAAGACTGTCAAAATTTTTCTGGATCAGGCTGATGCGGTTAAGTGCAAAATCATTATCGCCGCTGGGTTTTATGCGACGAATAGCGCGCATCACGCCTGTTAACTCATCCACCATATCATCAGATGAATAGCCTTCTTTGGCTTTAACCAAAATCATGGGATTAACGGATTCGCTGCGCAGGTTGAAAAGTGTACGTGCATATTTCACCGGTATAATCATGTTTTTATCGAGGCTATTGCCAAAAATATCGGAACCCTGACGCTGAATAACACCAATCACCATCAGCTTACGCCCCATCATCTTTACCCGTTTCCCGATCGGATCATTTCCCTCGAACAGTTCATTGGCTATATCGGCCCCTATGATGGCCACCGCCATTCCACTATTGGCTTCATAAGGCGAAAAGTAACGCCCATCAGCTATTTCAAATGTCCAGATGGCATCAAAACCATCGGATACACCCATCACCGCCACATTATCGTAAGAATTGTCTTCGTGCTGCAATAATTTTTGCGACGACATCACATAGGACGTTGCTTCAGCAATTTGTGAGCGCCGCTTAATTTGCTGGTAATCATCGAGCGATGGCACCTGTCGGTTCATATAACGCCACCAGGGATACTCACTTTCACCTTCGGGCGGTGTCCAGGGCCACTTTTGAATATACACCACATTATTACCCAGCGACTCGATGCTCTCGCGCACCTGCTTCTCCAGAAAATCAATTAAGGTAAAAACCGAAATAATGGAAAAGATACCAATGGTAACCCCCGACAGGGTTAGGATGGTGCGCAGCTTATTGGTGCGCAAAGCATTGATGGCAAATAAAAAACTTTCTCTGAAAAATTTATAGACCAGTATCATGGGGCGGTTTTGTTTGAGAAAGCAAGATAGGGGAAAAAGTGCTTAGTGCAAAGACAGAGTCAGATGTTAATTTGCTGATGTGTTGAATCGTTGATTTGTGGAGGGTGCTTAGTCCATGAGCGCATTTAATCCATATCATGAATTATTTAAACATCAAAAACTTATTGAATAATGTCTTTAGAACTAAATACTTTATCATCTCTTGTATGCATAAACCCATCCGCTCCAGGATAAATTAATTTAAAATCACTATTAGATAATATTCGATAATAAATATCCCAATTAAAATGGTTTAGTGCTTTACTAACTCTCATTGTATTGTTTAATTCCTTAAGATTCTTAGGTAATCTTTTGTATGTCGAATAGAATCTTGCAATCGCTGTATTAATGCTCCTTGTAGCTAAACCACTCTGAATTCCAACTTTTTTCCCATCATTATATCCTAACTGATAACTTATAGAATCAATGCTCATAGACAAACTTTCCTCATCAATCCACTTCATTTTAATATTGAATCTTAAATAATTAAGTCTTTCTTTATTGTCTTCAATTTCCATTGCTTGAATTATGAGAGCATGCTCGAATTCTTTCTTCGCAAGTAAATTGGTTTGTCTGGTTTGTACTACCAATGCAATAATTGACACTATAATCCCAATCATACCAATGGCAGGTGCAATTCGTTTAAAAGTTTTTTTCATATTCTTGGCTTCTTTAAAATAACATCACCATTGACAATTGATTTAGCTAATGGAGAAAATCCAATAAAATATCCATTTAGCTTTTGACCATTTGAATCTAATCCTAAAACAATAGCTCCTTTCTATTTAGAAGAATGATCTATGTATCTTTAGCAATTCTAAACACTATATCAAAGTTTGCCATTATAAATATTCTAATCTGGTAAATTCACATTCTATTCTACTTCATATACTTTTATTCGGATTCTATTGGAGCTAATGCTATCACACTTTAGTTGATCAGAGTAAAAGCGAATATTGGTCTCTCCTATTTTTTTAGGAATAACTTCGCAATCTACTACGCCATTAGCCGTGCGCAGTATCTTCGGTTTTATTTCAACCACTGAGGAGTCCGACATGAAATAATTTATCCGAATATCATCAGAAACGGTACCTATCTCACAAAAAGTGACAATTTCAACATTTATCTTTTCCTGATTCACATTTAAAGCCATTGAATCCTTATCTAATGAAGCAATCAATTCTTCAGGACAAGAAGGTTTAAATGCAATTTCTTTTCTGCTTGTTAAATAACCATTTATAATGGACGTAATAATACCTGAATCACTACTAAACTCTATTTCAGATCTCAGAAATACAGAAAAATCTTGACTATTTGGTTTTAGTGTAACTGAATCAACTCCTTCATTTTCAATATTGATAATCGGAGGCACAAATAGTTTTCCCATAGAGGTTGATATAAATACTTTTTGATCTTCATGAGGTCGATCATGAAGATCAAAGTTTAGTGTTAAAACATCCACACCATTGGCAATTAAAGTATCTTTGGATGCCTCAATTAAAGCAGGTTGGCTAATGTTAAAATTCAAATCGTCGCAAGCTGTAAGGAAACCCACTAATCCCAGAAAAATTAGTTTACTTAGTTTCATTTTCGTTAATTTTTGATTGTAGTTTGCTTGAGATATTGGTAAAGCTGAAACCCAAACCCATATACCACGGGCTAAATCCTTTAACGCTCAAATTATAGCCCCCTGTTATAAAAACTTGATTTCTAAAAAATCCAATGATTGGCCCAAAACCAATTTCCAAATCTTTGGTATTACTAAAGTCTACTAATGTCACGTTTAAACCAGCAGATAATTCTAACCACCTTAAAAAACGTCCCTCACAGGTTTGTCCACGGTGATCATTGTAATAGGTCCAAAGAAGAGACGCTCCCGCCATTGGTTTAAAATTAGAAACTGCTCTTGGATAATCAGCCGGTAGCTGATTGGTTTGTAGTTGGTTGATAAATAATATACTTTCAGTAGGCTTAAGATGCCATCCTACTTTATCAACTTTAAATATCGCAGTTGTCAACTCCTGACCTATCAGCACATTATCATCATTATTTAAAGTATTGAGATGATCCCAAACCAAACTAATTTTAAGTACATCCTTATCATTAATTTCAACATCTTTTAGATCAATAGTTGCATAAACCAGCTTATCAAATATTCTTTTACCTGCCCAACGTGCTAAATTATCTCTTATGTAGTAATAACTCTCCGAATCAAAAAGTAAAGAGAATTCTGGATCATCTAAATACTTCCATTGGTGACTTTCAACCTTCTTTTGATAATCCTGTTTTTCGATTAGATTTGCAAAAAAAACTTTTTCTTCAGTAGATTCTTTCATATATGTATACATCCTTTTATATTGATCATACAACTCCCTATTATATCTTTTTAGATAATCAACATTGGTTTTAATAGAATCTATTAAATTCTTATTCAAAAAAGCATTATTATACCCCCTTTCATCTAACCAATCGGAGAATTTAGGATTATGAACATTAAATTCCTTAACATATAAATACACTTGATGAAAATCATTAATTAAATTGTAAATCTCTGGATTGTTTGAATCTACTTTCTCTTCCACTTTATCCCAATCACCAAATTGTGAGTTAATTTTATTTAATTTATTACTAACCTTAGATTCAATCATATTAAAGTCAATCCGAGTTATATTAGCTATAGAAAAAAATGCATCTTGAGTATCTTTATCTGTTTTTTTAAAATATTCAGAATAACGTTTGAATCGATCCAAAGCCTTTAACAGTTCCAGATATGCCTTTTTCTTGGTCTCTTTATTTGAAGTGAATATTTCTTCTACTTCATTATCTTGCAAGGGTTCCAAACTTCTTTTATAATTAGTTAATGCATTAGGACGCAAGCTTTTTTCATCAAGCTTTATAGTATTAAGTGTATCAATCAAGCTTTGAATCGTAACAGGGTGTTCATAACGTATAGATTGATATAAATAAGGTGAGGAAATGTATCTAAAAAAAGAGGAAGACACACTCTCTAAACGATAATAATTTAAATGCTGAACACTATCAAGAGTATTCGATTTCTTTAATTGGTTTAACAATACATTAAGATTTCCTTTTGCTTCCCTCAAATAAATCAATAAATCATTTAAAAGATCATCATCCGGCCTTTTCTTGTTACTCGCATTCTTCATTCCTATCTCTTCAAGATATTGAGAAACATTACCACTATATACACTGGCAACTTTTGAGGCTGCGATCACTAGACGAAGATAATTGTCAGCTAATTCTTTAATCGGTATGGAACTTACACCAAATGATTCTCGTTCTTGTCCAATTACAAAATAAGGTCGCACTGGTATTTCTTTCGAACCATAAATAGCCTTCAAGCTAATAGATCCTCTGAAATTTATATTGTTAGCTAACCCCTTTTTGTCAAAATGTATTTCAAGTATACTATTGTCTCCAATTACATAATGTTCTTGTTGCGGCAAGAATCCTGAATAATCGGCTTTTTGTTTCATATGCCAGATAAGTACGGCACTATCTCTTTTGCTTTTCTTTTCATAAATGGTCATGTATTGTCGTGGATCAATATCATCATCTTTTAATTCATTATTTATCATTTCCGGCTCATCAGCCTTAGTATCAAGTTCATCTTTAATAATAAGTTTGAACTGAACCTTCCTTCCTGACTTACAATTAATTTGGATACCCTTTGAAGCATAAATAAAAGCATACAATTGTTTACGCGGATCAACTTCATCATTAGGTATGATTGGATACACTATTTTCGTTTCTTTTTTGTCTTCATCAAGACCTAACATTTGTTGTAATAGCCACTCTAGATTTACAATAATTGAAACACTATCTTTTTTTACAAGATTTGCTTCTTTCTTTTTAAGTAAATTAAAAAAGTCCATTTGGTGACTAACTATGCCTTCCTTAATTCTTAAGATGGAATTAATCTTAACAGGATCCAATTTTGGTCTATTTTCCTTTTGACCAATGGAGCCTTCATCTTCATTGCCTTTCTCTTCCGCATATATAGATACATTGTAAAAGCATAAATAAATGTCTTTCAGCTCGTCAATATTTATTTCAAGCCTTGTATTACCCTGACGTAAGGTAAGATCAAGCACTCTGGTTTCATGCACATTATGCCATCTATCAATTTTAGAACTACCTGCTTCATATGTTTCTATTAGTGTGCTATCTTTATTTGCTTTTACTATTTGAAGGTTTGACATTTCCTGCGCCAATATCTCATAATAAAAACCAAACAGAATAAAAAACCCAATCACTATTAATAATTGCCTCATTGAATTATGATTTTATTTTTTTAATGTCTATAATAGATGTTAAATATCGAACCTTAGCTATATGCTATTCTATATATTTTAAACTATTATTAACTTCTTACCTCCAAAGCCTCCAACAATTGCATTCAATCATTAAAAGCAAACATTGCTATAGTGTAGCCTCAACCATCCATCATCGCATATTGATGTCGGCGTCATTTTTTCTTAATAATCTTTAGTAACCTTCAATTGATCTGCATCTGCCAGGTGACGTTTACGATGTACTTGAAACATATTGCATAATAACTACTGGGCCTGATTAATGATATCCCAATTTATCCTGCAATATAAAAAGATGCCAAAGTCTGGTTTATTTTTGTGGTTAAGTGGTCGATTTTTCAGGATAAGTGGTAATTGGAATAATTAATGCCTAGTAATCAGTATTACACGATGTAACTACCTGTTCATATTTCAAAACCTGATATAGCTGTGGTATTCAGAACTTAAAATACATACAAACAGTAAGTTTCAATTGAATTCAGAATGGAGAGAAGTGGGAAATATGTGATACTTTTTGACAAGCTTTTATACAACCGACCTTATTTAACCAAAGTAAACTGACTTTTCATTTGCGATACGAGTTGTGTAACATTGCGACGGGTAACAATAAAGTTCCTGCCATTTGACATACTAACCGATTGACTCAGCTTATAATAGGCTGTTATGTATTTTACATTAATAATTACATTTCGATTAATTCGAAGAAAGTAATGAGGCAGGTGCTGAAATAGCTCTTTAAGCGTGGTGCAACATACAACTTTCGTGTCATGGCTCATTTCAATGGTTGTGGCACCATCGACATAATACAGGTGTATAACCTGTTCCAAATCAACTTTACGAAGTTGATGACCTATATCAATAAAAATACTGTTATTCACGGTTTGGTTGTTTCACTATTAGATGAATGCAAATTAGGTATATAATTACCTAATGGCAAGTATTGATGTATTGTTATATTGTTAAGACTTGATTTGTTGGTTTGCGGAATTCAAATTCTTAACATCTTTTCTAGACCAATTATATCAACATAAAACCTTATACAAAATCTCTATAACCGGACGAAGCATTAAAGAATTGATAATCGCTATGTTGCACCAATTTTCCCGAGTACTATTAGAAGTTTGAAAATAGGATTCGCACCTTTATTAGCAGTATATATACAAAGATGCGATCCTAAGAAAAAAATCGCACCTCCATAAGTCCCTAAACTATGAAAGTGCGATTGATACCAATATCACCTCGAAGTCAGCGTTATTCTATTGTTCTTTTAAACTAATGCTGCCTTAAAAATGTCGCCGTAAAAGGTCTGACTCAATTTTTTGCCTTGCCTTAGCTCAAAAAATTCACAACAATTTAACGCTAAATCCAAGCCGAAATTGGTAATACTAACAATCTAAACCCAATATTTTATTTCTTAACCAGGTATTTAATAAGGTTCACCATTAACTTAGCGGCAATGGGATCTTTGGTGCCCTGGTTAAGTTCCATTTCTGATGCAATAAGTGTGCCCTCTCCTTCTGTAACCTGTAGCAACGGAATACCACTCATCTCGCGATAAGTTTCAATACGGTTGCCGCCCAGTCCGGTATGCGGACGCAGGTAGGTACATAAATCAAGGGTGCTGTCTTTTTTCTTCAGGCGATAGGAACGCTTACAGGCTCTTGGTAGTTCACCTTCTTCGGGCTGCCACCACGCGAGGTCCATTGGCTCCAGTTCATCAAAAGCCGGATGCTCGGGAATGTGCATATTCACTACCCGCCCGGTACGTTCATAAATGGATTCGATGCGATCGTACATCAGCCATTGCATATGTTTGCCCGGATGAACCAACAGCACATTGGTACCGTTGCGCATGACTTTTCTAACATCTTCCCAGTTATAAGGCACTTCGTTATCGGCGTCCAGGTTGGCAACAATCAATGCATCAAATTGTCGCAAGCGTATTTCGGTCAAATCAGTCAGCTTATAATATTTGATGCCCACATAATCCAGCAACTCGCAAGTTTTGCCGGTAATATCAAACACACCAATATTTTTATCCTTTAGCGACTCAACATCGAGCCAGTTTTTATCGGCCACTGTTATGTTATAATCATTTTCCGATATTACTTTACCTTGGCTTTCGAGCGATAAAACTAATCGACACTTACTTCGTCCGCTTGCTATGCTTACCGGCATTTGTAAACTGGCATTTATCCACTCGCGCTGATGATGCGCCACTTCGGGTGCTTTCATCTGACCTGATGCCAGGACTTGCTGCCCTTCTACCACTTTCCATTTTAATTGTGCCGATGGCAGTGCATCACCTTCATAACTGTTGTTAACGATGCATAGGCGAAGAGGCACTTCGCTTCCGGCATAAAAGCTTCTGCCAAATAACTCGGCACTCACCAACACGGGCTGATAGCCTTTTTTAACAGCAGCATTTACCGGATAAGGTTCAATGCGATCGGCATCATACACATTGCGAAACCAGGTAACGTTGGCAAATAGCTGCAGTCCGGCTGTTTCGGGACTGGTACGACAAATGGTTTCAATCAGCTCCTTGGTCATAAAATCGCGACGCATAAACGTATAGGCCGGATCATGATCTTCGGAAGCCCAATCGCCCACCCACGATTGCGGCACATAATTATTAAACATGTACTTGCGGTTGAAATGCCCATCGTCGTTATTGGTATAACCGGTGGATGCTTCCTGGCTAAAGAAAGCTCGTTCGGGATTCGCACCCGGTGACCAGTAGATGCGCTTAGCCCATTCCCCATTATACATCTGAAAGAAATCGCGGTTGTACCAGTTGGTATATATGTGGCGGTCGTCTATGTCGCCATCGTCAATATCATGAGCAGCCAGATTTTTTTGATAATCCCCTTCAACCCGGCTGTAACCAGAATCGGCCGAGATTAAAGTATTGGGCGATAAACGACGTACCTCTTTAATCAGATCGGACAGTATCTGCCACTTGGCCAGTCGCACCTCCGGCGGATCATTGTGGTAGAACATCGTGAAATACATCTCGTTATTAATGGTCCAGATCAACAACGAAGGATGGTTACGGTACTTCTTCACCAGGGCCAGTGTTTCATCGCGCCAGATTTGAATCAGCTCGGGCGACTGCATCTTACCAATCATAAACCAGGGAAAAGGCCCTTCGTAGCTAACACCAACGCCCTGTGCATCGGAGGCCTGCATCCAGGCACTTGTAAACGGACATCCATGCGAGCGCGTTACCAGTTGGTTGTTGCTGTGCATAAAACCATAAAACTTATTGGCCAGTGCCAGATCGTTGGGAGCAATACCACACGGCGGATGATTCGCCCCTCCCAACCAGTAAGGTTTTCCATTCAGGTAAAACTGTCCACTTTTTACTTCGATGGTGCGGAAACCAATGTCCATGCTGTGACGATCTACCACTTTGCCGTTTTGCAACAATGTGGTTTCGCAACGGTACATATTGGGTTGATGAGGCGCCCACAACTGAGGCTTTAAATTACTTTTATCAATGCTTAACAAAGTCTCTGTTTTTGCCGTTGCATCAATGGACTTTTCGGTTTCAAACAATAATTGACCATTGGCCTTATTGGTCACTTTTATCTTTGCCTGTATGGTTTGTGTGGCTTCGTGGCTGTTATTAACCGTCACTTCAAAAGTTCCCCCTTCACTGCTGGTATTGGCAAACACATCGCTGATGGAAACGGGGTTGATAATTTCCAATGAAACGGGTTGCCAGATGCCACCCTCGGTATTTTTAAACATGCCATGAGGCAGGGAATTCAGCATATCGTTATTAATGTGTACCGATACGGCCGTTGTTACATAGTCGGCTGCATCATCAGCCTTTTCGTACTGACGCACTTTAACATTCACGGCCACCACATTCTTGCCGGGCTTTACCAAATGCGAAATATCCACATCAAAGGCACCAAACATACCAATGTGACTGCCGGCGTGCTGCCCGTTAACATATACATCGGCCACCTTCGACACGGCATCGAAATGCAGGATGTAACGTTTATTGCCCAATACTTTGGGTAATTGCAGATGATGACGGTACCAGGCCGCTGTGGTATTTTCAGCATCAAAAGTATAAGCACCTGTGCGGGCATATTCTTTTTCGCGGTAATTATCGGAAATACCACTTCCCCGATGCGGCAGACCCGAATCCTGCAGATGCAGCCAGTTACCGGCGGTATTCCAGAACTGAGGTACTTCCATCACGTGCCACGACTGATCATCCAGAGTTTCGTCAAAAGGTTTATAACCCCGTACCTCCTGCTCGGGCATAAACAGCCAACTGCCAGCCAGCGACACACTGGTACGGCCTTTTTTTAGTTGCTTCACCTTTTGTGCCCGGTAGGCTGATCGTTGCTTTTTACGCCTGGTTTCCTTCTGCTCAGCAGTCAGCACATTGATTTGCTGAGCCTGCTTGCCTTTATATTGAGCCAGCTCCTTAGTGCTAAGGTATTTTATAGAGATATGGCGGTATTTGGTTTTGAGCCATCCACCACCAACAACAAGGCTTCCATCAGCCAGAGGTGCTTTATCTTCGACCACTAAGCGAGGCTGATCTTCCTGATTCAGGTAAACCTGTATCAGCCCATCGGCATACACCACCTTTATGGAATACCACTCTTTCGTTTTCGGGGTAAAATCCAATGGCTGAAGTGCCAGCATCTTGTTTTTAGCATCGTCCTGATAACGGCATAAATACAAATCATTATTATTGCCACCCCGTAAGCCAAGGGCATAACGGTTATCGCGGTTCTGAAAACCAAAACCCGACCAGATTTGCACTTCACCTTCAGCGGCCTGTGCCTCAAAAGTCACTTCAAAAGCCCCCGACTCTTGTTCTTTCAGCGAGAGGTAAGCATCCTTTATAGCTAAATACTCTTCGCCCCAACTTACTTCGCCCCGGTCGTTCTGTTGCCAATAATCTTTATTGTTCAGTGATGTTTGTGCCTGAATGGGCAGTAATGCCACCAGCCAAATCAGTAAACCGCATTGTAACTTATTCATCGCTTTATTTTGTTTCTCCATTAATCTTTACTTCGTTTCTTCACCTTTCTGAGATGAATTATCCGGCATTATTTGCCAATTATACCGATTAGGAATCAAAACGATTGACATAAAATCAATCTGTGATTCTGTTTCGGCATCAACCCATGAAATAAACAAAATGCTTTATCAATCATTTTGTTATTCATTTGGTATTACAAAGCTAGTAAGCATGCGTATAATAAAACACGACTCATGTTCGGATGATGATTAGAAAAAGACTGTTAAAAAGTTATTTAACCACTGATTAACTGATAGATCGTTCAGCTTGCTTGGTATATGATGCAATGGAGATATTGGACGTTTAGACCTTTATTCGGATTGCTCCTTAAGGAGATTAAGGTCAATTATTGATATTATAGTGGGTGTTGCGGATAGCAAGTTTATTGGCATCTTTTATTTAAACACCTCTCCGCAGTTCTTTACTGGAGAAGAGGAAGAGTGAAAACAAGATGGACTGCTATTCTGATTCTTTTATCTAAACTTGAAGAAATCTCTACTCCTTCTCCTACGAGGAGAAGGTTAGGATGAGGTGAGACCTTAGATAATTTTTCGATTCATACTTTTTAATTAAACGCAAAGAAAGATTTTATTCTGTAATAGACACCTCTCCTCTGTCCTCTCCTCAAGGAGAGGAAGGGTGAAAACAAGATGGACCGCTATTCTAATTCTTTAATCTGAACTTGAAGAAATCACTACTCCTTCTCCTATGAGTGAAAGTTGGGATGAGGTGATACAAATTATATTTTTTAAACATACATTTTTAAATACAATTATAGTCGTGTATGATTACTCACTATTCGCATATCTATAAGCTTATTTACAGCTTCTAATTAAACTCCTCTCCTCGATCCTCACCTTGAGGAGAGGAAGGGTGAAAACAAGATGGACTGCTATTCTTATTCTTTAATCTGAACTTGAAGAAATCTCTACTCCTTCTCCTACGAGGAGAAGGTTGGGATGAGGTGGTACAAAGAATATTTTTAAAACCATACATTTTTAAATATAATTATAGTCGTGTATAATTACTCACTATTCGCCTATCAATAAGCTTATTTACAGCTTCTAATTAAACACCTCTCCTCGATCCTCTCCTCAAGGAGAGGAAGAGCGAAAACAAGATGGACTGCCATTCTTATTCTTTTATCTAAACTTGAAGAAATCTCTACTCCTTCTCCTTTGAGGAGAAAGCTGGGATGAGGTGGTATCTTAGATATTTTTTTTCGACTCACTCTTTTCAATTAATGTCATAGAACGATTTTATTCTGTTTTACTCACCTCTCCTCGATCCTCTCCTCAAGGAGAGGAAGTATGAAAAAAAGTCGGACTGTATCCAGTATATTTTATCTGCTGTTGAGACAATCTTCACTCCTTCTCCTACGAGGAGAAGGTTGGGATGAGGTGGTACCTTAGATACTTTTTCGATTCATACTTTTTAATTAAACGCAAAGAAAGATTTTATTCTGTAATAGACACCTCTCCTCGATCCTCTCCTCAAGGAGAGGAATGGTGAAAACAAAATGGTTTGATAGGTTTATTTCTTTAATCGTAGTTGGTAGGGATCGCATCTTTATTGACAGTTTGTAAATAGAGATACGATCCTTATAAGCGGTTCTTTCGTTTAAAAATGCCTCCTAAAATGTCCTTACCCTTTTTTGTTTTTAAAGAATTGGAGTTAACACCTTTTGTTTTTTCATAGGTGCGGGCAACGCCCAGGCCTAACATGCCAATTACTACAGTCATTAAATGCTCCATCTGTAAAGCCGGAGGGGCTGGAGCATTGGTTTTGCATAAAAAAATGCCATACACCAATAAATCTCTCAGAATAAAATTATATAATAAGGCCACCCCACATACCCAACCAATAAAAGGGCGCCAACCTGCCACAAACACCGACTTATGACCCGCTTCTATCTTATTTATTTCGATCTGACCCAGATTTTCGCCATGCGCTATTTTTCTGATTTCAAGATCAATCTTCATTTCTTCCTCTTTGGAAGTATGCAGCTCGTCGATGGTATTAACCACACCATCCACAATTTTTCCGATGGGTAAGCTCATAGCGACAATGTTTTAAAGGCCCGGTTGAGCCATCCGTGTAGAAATTTTACTTGTGTTCTGTTACGCGCTACAATAGCATTATAACGAGCCACCTTGGCTATAATAAAGGCCTGCACAAAGGCCTGTTCATCATGCGTATTAATGGCTCCGAGAGTGATGGGCCCCAATCCCCCATCGGCTGTGACATCAACAATACGCTGTGTAATTTTTACCGAGGTACGCAAACCGGCATTAACGCCAAAATCAAAAATATTATAAGCCACTAAATCACTCTCAACATCATCTAAACGTGCTTTGTCCCAGTATTTTTCTTTGTATAAATCCATCACCATCTGTGTCACCTGCGGATCATTCTCCATACCAGCTTTCACCAGTCGCCAGCCCGGCCAGTTGGGATTATAGCGCTCGGCAATGCCGGCAAAAGTCCAGCCTCCTGAGTCGTGCTCCACCTTATGCAGAACAAAGCCGCCTTCGTTCTGCATGGTAAGTTGAAATGCTTTCTTGAAATCTGCCATTTTTTTGTATGGTTTAAGGTTTTAATTGTTGTAAAAAGGGATCGTATTTAAATTAATCACCTCTCCTGGGTCCTTTCCTCAAAGAGAGGAAGGGTGAAAACAAGATGGACTGCTTTTCTAATTCTTTCATCTGAACTTGAAGAAATCACTACTCCTTCTCCTATGAGGAGAAGGCTGGGATGAGGTGGCACGTAGCTCCTTCGACTCACTATTTTCAATCAATGTCAGAGGAAGATTTTATTCTGTATTAATCACCTCTACTCGTCATCTCTCAAGGAGAGGAAGAGTGAAAAAAGGATGGTTTGATAGGCTTATTTTTTCGTGATTGGTAGGGATCACATCTTTATTAACTGCTTGCAAATAAAGATGCGATCCATGAGAATCTAAGGTATTACTCAGCCTTTTTCTCGAATTTAAGGGTCTTCATTAGTTTTTGGATGTCTTTGCCCGGCCTGAACACCACCTTGGCACTCTTGATGCTATTGGAGGTGACATCTTCCTCGGTTTCTTCGCCATTGCTACTAAGACTGACGCGCAAGGAACCCAATTCGCCCAATTCAACCAACTGACCGTTCGACAGCGACTTCTGCATAACTTTTACCATCGAATACAGAACTGCTCTGATATCAGCACCACTCACGGTGCTTGTCAGCTCAATCAATTCGGTTAAATCTTCAAGCGATTGCTTGCCGGTTACGTTGGCCGAAGCATAAAACTTCTGTTCGCCACCACCCGCTACTCCGGGTTGTCCTCTTTGAATTACCTTGTACTTAATTGCCATAACTTATTTGTTAAATTGGTTAGTAAAAAACCGATAGTTATCTTTTCCTAAACCGATAGTTATCCGTTTGCAAACCGATAGTTATCTTTTTCTCAACCGATAGTTATCGGTTTTGATGTTAATCCTTATTGCTTGTTTAATGACATACTATTGCATGACCGGGCTTTACTTATTGGTTCATCTTTTTATAGCCATACGCAAGTTAAGCGATAAGCAAACAGTTGATTAACTATGGTTATAGATTTTAAATAAGCGACAGATGGATTCGGATAAGAGGTAGCAATCCGGAGATAAACGGTTAGCGATCTAACGTTAGCGTACTCGTAAAGTGTGCCACATTTCGGCGCGAAACGGTAAATTCTTTACCCGTAACCAAGGTTACTTTGTGGCTCGATTTAAAGTAAGCCGACAAGTAATTGAGGTTGATAATGATGTTACGGCTGATGCGCACAAAGTTATTAGTCAGCTTGTTTTCAAGGCCTTTAAGCGTATTACAATGGAGCAATCGCCGATTGTCAACCATGTAAAAACTAATAATACCATCCTGATAATGGAGGTAACAAATGTCCTTTAATTTAATGCGTTGAATCTGCTTCTGACATTCAAGCAGCAATGTTTTCTTCCTCATAAGGCTTTTATATTGGGGTTAATGCTCAATAAAAATATTAAATAACCTTATAGTAAACTGATGATTTTTGTCAGGTCAATTAATTGAACCGGAAAGATTTAAGTACTTTTAACATGCAATAGCACCAGGCCATGGATGTACACAATAAACATACACGGGCATTTAATATGAGCCGTATAGAAAAAGTTAATTTTATTGATTTTGACTAAAGTGTTATAACATTATGATACATTTGGCTGTTGCTTATCAAAACATCACAAATGAACCGAGCCTACTACTCCGACGAAATCAAGACCTTCCTTACTTCATCAACAAATGAAATACTTGGTATATTAGCTGATAAGAATGAGTTTGCAACAGAACAAACTCAAAAAGATGCATGGAAATTTCAAATTGAATACTTACAAGAGGTTTTAAAAGATTATTCAGGTTCAATCTACTTCGAATATGCAATCCCGCGAATGGGCAAAAGAATTGATGTACTATTAATTATCAAATCCATCCTATTTGTAGTTGAGTTTAAAGTTGGTGATAGAGAATATGCTTCGCATGCAATTGATCAGGTTTGGGATTATGCCTTAGACTTGAAAAACTTTCATGAAACAAGTCATAACAAGACTATTGTCCCAATTTTGTTGGCCACCAAAGCGAAAGATGCTGTGATGAGTATTTCTTCTTCTAAGCAAGATGATAATCTTTATGATCCTGTGAAGACAAACGATAAGGGCTTAGGTGAAATTATTTCATACACCTTATTATTTCTTGATGGACAAGATGCAATTAACAAACAAGAATGGGAAAATGGCCGATACCAACCAACGCCAACAATTATAGAAGCAGCAACAGCACTATACAATAACCATACAGTAAAGGATATTTCAAGAAACGACGCCTTAGCTATAAACCTTAGCAAAACCACAGATGAAATAACCAAGGTAATCCAGCAGTCGAGGAACAATTCAGAAAAGTCTATATGTTTTGTTACAGGTGTTCCTGGAGCTGGCAAAACTTTGGTAGGTCTTAATATTGCCACCTCACATTTTGATAAAGAAAGTGAATTATATAGTGTATTCCTGTCTGGCAATGGCCCATTAGTAAAAGTTTTACAGGAAGCTTTGGCAATTGATAAAGTAAGTAGGGCAAAAGCTAAAGGGGAAAAATTAACAAAAAAAGTAGCGAGAAGTGAGGTACAAACATTTATTCAAAATGTACATCACTTTAGGGATGAGGGTTTAAGAGATAAAGCCCCTCCCATTGAACATGTAACATTATTCGACGAAGCCCAAAGAGCATGGACAAAAGAACAAACAACCAGTTTTATGAAACAGAAAAAGGGTGTTCCAGATTTCAATAAATCAGAGCCTGAGTTTTTGATTTCTTGCTTAGATCGTCATCCTGATTGGGCAGTCGTTGTTTGTCTTGTGGGAGGAGGTCAAGAAATAAATACTGGTGAAGCAGGTATATCTGAATGGATTTCTGCCCTCGAACGCTCTTTCCCAGATTGGAAAATTCACATGTCGACCCAATTGACAGATAGCGAATATAACACCGAGAAGATATTACAAAAGATCGAATCACGTAAAAATGTTTTTCATTCAGATTCACTCCATCTCTCTGTTTCGATGCGCTCATTTCGTGCTGAAAACGTTTCACTGTTAGTTAAAAAGATATTAGACTTTGATAAAGATTCTGCCAAAAAAACTTTAGCAGAACTAAAAGACAAATATCCAATTGTACTTACACGCGATTTCTCAAAAGCAAAAACATGGTTGAAAACAAAAGCCCGTGGAACACAAAGATATGGAATCGTAGTTTCATCGCAAGCTCAGCGATTAAAGCCATACGCGATTGATGTCAAATCGGCTATTGATCCTGTCAATTGGTTCTTGAAAGGAAAAGATGATGTTCGTTCATCATATTATCTTGAAGATGTTGCAACTGAATTTCATGTACAAGGTTTAGAATTAGATTGGGCGTGTATAGCATGGGATGGTGATTTTAGATACACCCATGATGGTTGGCAGTATAAATCGTTTAAAGGAAACAAATGGCAAAACATCAAAAAGAAAGAACGCCAATTATATTTAAGAAATGCTTATCGTGTGCTATTAACAAGAGCACGACAAGGAATGGTTATTGTTGTTCCACAAGGTGATAAAGAAGATCCAACAAGGCTACCTGAGTTTTATGATGATACTTTTGAGTATTTAAAATCAATTGGTTTTGCTGTATTATAAGTAACATGTGTTTTTCCTGATGTGACTCATAGTCCGTTGACCACGCTCCTTTATATACCTAGTTTTGTCAGTAAAAATGCAAAACATTCAATTTGATTATTTGTATCGTGATGAAGGTAATTATAAGGACTTTGCCAGTATCGTTTATAGAAATCCAAATAAGCTGAGTATTGATTTTGTAGAAAATTTAATTCAACAGAATTTAATTGAAGACACTTGGTTTGATCCTGATAAATGGGGTATCCCTCGCTTTTCGTTTCATCATTTCACAGCCTTTGGCCTCAACTCCCATTTATGGTATGAGTTTGAAACATTAAGTTACACCCAAGCAATGGCCAATGCTGGTAGCATCGATACTTTATTAAAAAGCATTAATCATGATGCCAGCACTGGCACCCCTTGTTTGCGCAAAAGCTGAATGGCTTCGGCTTCGTTGTTTAAGTCAATCAGCTGTATTTGCACATGTTTAAAGAATTTTTTTCGCAGGTGTTGTTCAAAGGCTTCGGCGTACTTTTCAAAGTCATTGTCGGCTTTAATGCCCACACAAAAGCAGTAATCCTCAATTAAAGACCAGCCGGCGTAACATTCCTTTAAATTGCTATCGCCGCTGTAGTTGCGCAGTAGCTTGCCTATGGTTTTCAGGTCGCTGCGGTCGGGTTTGCGGTACAGCATGGTAGTTTCTTCCAGCTGCACACAATTGTTTTGCAGGTCTTGGTCGGTAATGTTTTTCATTATGTCCTGCGTTACATCCAAGCCACCTTTGAGGTTAAAGCGCATGCAGCGAATGGTTGTCTGTGGTCCGTAAGGAATGCCCCACCAGCCAAATATGGCCGATATCCAGTTGTATTTATTAATGTATCGGCTGGCCTCTTCCCTGCTCTTAAGAAGGTAAGCTGGCGAAAAGGGGTAGTAAGTCGCAAAAATGGGCGAAAAACAATATTGAAAAGCCACAAAACGATAGCCATTGTTTATTTCTGCTTGTAGCTGATCGACTGTTAAGGGCTGCGGAAGTTTAAGTTTGTATTTCATAGATGACTAAAATAATAAATATGCGGTGGTTTACAAAGGTGGAGTTACACCTCTCCTCAATCCTCTCCTCAAGGAGAGGAAATGCAAAAACAACCAAAACTAATATTCTGATCTTTTATCTGCACTTAAAGAAATCTCGACTCCTTCTCCCGTGAGGAGAAGGCTGGGATGAGGTGGCACATAGTTCCTTCGACTCACTATTTTCAATCAATGTCAGAGGAAGATTTTATTCTGTAATAGATACCTCTCCTCAATCCTCTCCTCGAAAAGAGGAAGGGTGAAAACAAGATGGACTGCTATTCTAATTCTTTTATCCGGACTTTAAGTATTCTCTACTCCTTCTCCTATGAGGAGAAGGCTGGGATGAGGTGGTACGATATTATAAGATCACACCTTGTTATCAATTCGCAAAAATATTTCGTTCTGTATTAGACACCTCTCCTCAAGGAGAGGAAGGGTGAAAACAAGATAGACTACTATTCTGTTATTTTTTATCTGAACTTGAAGTAATCTCAACTCCTTCTCCTGTGAGGAGAAGGTTGGGATGAGGTGGCACGGTAAGCTCCTCTTTATCTTCAGCGTTTTAAACACTCTTCATTAATCTTATCACAAACTTTCCTGATATTGCTGCATACTTCATCATTGGTAAACCTTAAAACTTTTATGCCTAAATCATTTAATTCGGCGGTCCGTCCTTCATCGTATTCTTTTTGATATTTATGTATATCACCATCTACCTCAATTACTATTTTTTTCTCATGACAATAAAAATCAGCTATAAAAATATTAATCGGATGCTGACGTCTAAACTTAAGCCCTGAAAGCTGTCGATTGCGGAGTTTATTCCAAAGTTTCTTTTCTGTTTCGGTTACATTTTTTCTTAAAAGCTTTGCTCTTTGCCTTATTTCAGCAGATGCCCCATAGAAAAGATTATCATAGTTTTCCTGTGTCATAGGCATAGTTTTATTTAAAGATAAACAATTAACTCAAAGATCATTAGTCTAATGTTTCGCCAATTACATATTTACATTCGAATCAATCAATTCTCCTCAATGAGATGAAGTGCAAAAACAACCAAGACTGCTATTCTGTTATTTTTTTATCTGCACTGGAAGTATTCTCTACTCCTTCTCCTGCGAGGAGAAGGTTGGGATGAGGTGGCACGATATTATATGATCACACCTTGTTATCAATTCGCAAAAATATTTCGTTCTGTTTTAATCACCTCTCCTCAATCCTCTCCCCAAGAGTGAAAATGCAAAAACAACCAAGACTGATATTCTTATTCTTTTATCTGCACTTGAAGTATTCTCTACTCGTTCTCCTATGAGGAGAAGGCTGGGATGAGGTGGTACGATATTAAAAGATCACACTTTGTTATCAATTTGCAAAAATTCGACCCTCAAAATAACTCTTCTCTACTAAAACTCTATGCCTTATTTTTCGGTAAAATAACGCTTACTGCACTTATGATTTGTTGGTTTTGTTCTTGCAATAGTCGGTGTGCTTCATCGAGGCGTACCTCCACAAAACGAATCTTATCACCCGCTTTTAGTTGCCCGAGTAGTGGTAGGTCGGCACTAATAACATTGGCGATTTTGGTATAACCTCCAACGGTTTGGCGGTCGGCCAGCATAATGATGGGTTCGCCATGGGCCGGCACCTGTATGGTTCCGTTGGCAATGCCTGCCGAAAGTATATCCGCTCCGGCCACATGATCAATTCGAGGCCCATTTAAGCGATAACCCATGCGATCGCTCTGGCTGCTTACAGTATATGTTTCGTTCAAAAAAGCTTTTAATCCTTTCATGGTAAAAGCCACATTTTCGATGGCTGCAATAACGCGTATGTGATTATGCTTTTTAGGAAAAACCAATGCTTCCCGGTTCAACTGTCGTTTCTGAAAGGCCTCACTAACGCCTATTTGTATTTCGTCACCCTGCTGCAAGGCCCTTCCTTTGTAGCCTCCCAGTTGCCCTCGCAAATAGGTAGATTTACTACCCATTACCTTAGGCACATCAATACCTCCCCCAACAGCTATGTACAAACGACAGCCTTCCTTTACGGGACCAAACTTTAGAATATCTCCCTGCCTAACACGATGATTATGATAAGCATCAACAGCTTGCTCGTTCAGAAATACATCTGCCACGGCACCGGCCACAGCAAATTCCGCATCAGCCAGAAACTCGATCTCCGGTCCCAGAAAAGTTGCTTCGATACAGGCTTCTGTTGCGGCATTACCCACCAAGACATTGGCCACCTGCAAGGCATTGCTATCCATGGCTCCGGAAACAGGCATTCCAAATTGCTGATAGCCCACACGCCCCATATCTTGTATGGTAGATAATAATCCGGGATTAAGAATTTTGATTTTACCCATCGTGATGCTCATTTAAACGTGAATATTCGCTCTTATCGATGGGGTAAAACTCCAATAAATTACCGGCCTCCAACAAAAAAGGATGCGCCTTTTGAGGATCAAATAAGCGCAAGGGGGTGCGACCAATTATCTGCCAGCCCCCGGGACTTTCAATGGGGTAAATACCAGTTTGCTCCCCGGCTATACCCACCGAACCGGCCAAAATCTTAGTTTCGGGAATCTCCTTGCGTGGTGTACTGATGGCATTATTCATCCCTCCCAGGTAACAAAATCCGGGTGTAAAGCCCAACATATATACCAGGTAGCTGGTCTGGCAATGCATGTCAATCACCTGCTGCTCACTCATGCCAGCATATTGGCTAACCTGTGGTAAATCCTTACCAAATGAACCGCCATATAAAACCGGAATGCGAACTGTTTTTGCAGCACTCGTCTCGTTAATTTTAATGGTTCTGTGCAGTTTCTTCAGTTCACGAATCAGTGTTCCATATTCTGTTTCCAGTGGCTGGTAATGAATTATCAGGTCGGTATATGAAGGCACCAACTCCGTAATTCCCGGTAGCCCGGCTTTTTCTACCAGCTCCATATAAGCTCTGATGCGCAGCAATATCTCCGGCGAAATAACATCGCCAAACTTCACCTGGAAAGCCGCATCGCCCAATGGAAAGATTTGCATCATAAGGCGGCGCTTAAAGGTGACACAAGCTCAATATCGTTATTAATCAATGTTGTGTAAATGCCTTTGGCCAAAGCCACTGCTTCGGGATTATCGCCATGAATACAAATGGTATCGGCCTGAATACTTATCGTTTGCCCATCTATGCTTTTAACTCTTTGATTTAACACCATGTCGAGTACCCGTTGTTGACAAAGTTGGGCATCATGAATGACTGCTCCCTCCTGATTACGTGGCACCAGACAACCATCCCGGGTATACGCCCGATCGGCAAACACTTCACTAACGGCTATTAAGCCCACTTCATTAGCTGCTTTTATCATGGGTGAGTTGGCCAATCCGTAAAATAACAAAGCCGGATTAACAGAACGGATGCCGCGTGCAATTGCCAGCGCAATGGTTTCATCTGCTGCTGCCATATTGTATAAGGCACCATGCGGTTTTACATGGCTTAATTGAGCTCCGGCCCTGGTCGCCCGATCCTGAAGTATCTCAACCTGTTCTCTTACCAGCTGCTCAATCTCCAAATTGGAAAGCTTTTGGGGCACGCGACCAAAGTTGTCTCGATCATTAAAGCCCGGATGAGCACCCACGGATACATTGTTTTTTATGGCCATCTGAAGGGTGCGATCCATTGTTGAAAGATCACCCGCATGATAACCACAGGCAATGTTGGCCGAGCTAATATAAGGCATCACTGCCTCATCTTTGCCAATGCCTTCGCCCAAATCGCAGTTTATATCTACCCGCATCATAATAGTCCAAATAAATGCGTTATACTTTTAATACCAAGCCCCAGCGCAATCATTACAACAATCACAGCCAATGTATTTTGCAGCTTATTATTAGCATACCCTTGCAATATATTTTTGTTGTTCATCACAATCAATAAAAAGACGGCAATAAATGGTAATAACAAACCATTGGCAAACTGTGCAAATACAATGGCTTTAATGGGACTGTAACCGATGGCCGAGAATACGATGCCGATTAATAAGATGATGCGCCAGATCCACTTAAAACGTTTCGATTTTAAATCGGGTGCATAACCCAAGATACCAGCTGTGGCATAGGCGGCGGCCAAAGGTGCTGTTATGGCCGATGAAATACCTGCGGCAAATAAGCCGATGCCCATAAACACCCCTGCCCAATTTCCCAACAAAGGCTTGAGTTGAGCCGCCAAATCGCCTGCTCCATTAATTTCAATACTACTTTGGTAGAAGGAAGCAGCAGCTGTTATGACAATGGACATGGATATAAATCCACCCAACACTACCGAGAAAAACAAATCGGTTCGAGCCACCTTAAGATCACTTGCACTGTTCCATTTTTCGCGCACACTGGAAGCGTGCAGAAAAAGATTGTAGGGCACCACTGTTGTACCGATTAAGCCCATCAGGAGGTAGAATGATCCTTCGGGGAGTGATGGTACAAAGGCTCCTTTAATTACATCCATTATGGCGGGCCCCACCATAATAGCCGTTGTGATAAAAGCAAAACTCATTAATAACACCAGGCCGATAATCATCTTCTCGATGCGTTTATAAGAGCCCATTTCGAGGAGTATAAATGCAAGTAATCCGATAATGGGTCCCCAAATTCCTATAGACAGCTCACCCAACTGAACACCCTCAATGCCGGTCAGGTCGATCATGCCCAAAGAAGCCCCCAGTATATTGCCCGTTTCGTAAGCGGCATTGCCAACCAATATGGCCGACAGTACCAATCCGGCTGAGATATATTTTAATAATGGATTTTTAAATTGTTGCCGCAGGGCCTCTCCCAATCCCATTTTTCCAATCAGTCCCAGGCGAACGCTCATTTCTTGCAGTAAGATGGTTGCAATAATACTAAACAGCAATCCCCACAACAAGGTATAGCCAAAGCTGGCGCCGGTAATGCTGCAGGTGGTAATGGTTCCCGGACCAATAAAAGCCGCCGTCACAAGAATACCCGGACCTATTTGCTTTATTCGTTGTAGAATTTTCATGCCTAAGTATTTACGCTTATCATAGATTTTCTCAAATATAAGAATAAGCTCAGACTCTAACATGATAAATATCTATGTCGCAGGCTAAATATAAACGTTCTATTAAATTAACCGTATTACAATAGATGGATGATTTTAAGTTAAAAATCCGAAGAAAATAGTTGACCTTTTATTTTACCGGCAACTCAATAATAAATGAACTTCCCTTATCCAAAGTGCTTTCCACCGAGATATTTCCCTGGTGCTTATCCACAAATTCTTTAATCAGTAACAAGCCCAATCCTGTACCTTCTTCATTGTCGGTACCCTTGGTTGACTTGTTCCGGGTAATTTTAAATAGGTCCTCAACCACCTCTTTCGACATACCTACCCCATCGTCGCTAACAATTATCTGAGTTACTGACTGATCATCCTGCAACTTGATTCTAGCATCAATTTTAATGGTACCTCCCGCATATGTATATTTGATGGCATTGGATACCAAATTGCGGATAATAGTATCAAACATTTTTTGATCGCCAAACACTTTTAGTTTGCTATCAATATTGTTTTGAATACAAATTCTTTTTTTGTCGGCCGTTTGCTGCAATACTTTCAGCTCTCTTTCTACTGAACTGAAGGCATTGAGCCACTCGGGCTGAAAGCTCATACTCTTTGTTTGTGCACATGCCCATTCAAGCAGGTTTTCGAGTAAATCATGCGTATGTTTAACACAATCATTGATGCCCCGGATGCATTGATTTCTATCGGCTTTATCCAATTCATCGCCAAGCATTAATAAGTCAGAGAGTCCCCAAATGGTACTGATGGGATTTTTTAGATCGTGTGCAATAATGCCCAAAAAGCGATCCTTAGTGGCATTACTTTTTTTTAAGGCCTCATTTTTCTGCTGAATTTCTTCTTTGATAACGATGGCTTCGTGCGTCTGATTTTTAAGTTCACTGTTGATACTTAACGTTTCGGAATATAAAGCCTGGGTTTTGTCTTGTTCGAGTTTTAAAAGGTAATTGGACCGAAATAATTTAAAACGTAATTTATACTGAACACGATTGACCAGGTATCCTATAAAGATAATCGGATACACATCAAAAATTACAAAGAATTCTTTACTGCTTGGCTTGCCGATGGTAAACAGGAAAATACTGAATATACTTATGGGTAAAAAGTAAATCATTAGGGTTGTTGGCCGGTTTTGTTTGTTATCCAGCGATATAAGGAAAATAATAAGTATAACACCGGTTACACTTGGCGCAAGTGCTTCTCCTTTCAAATGAATCAGGCAAATGCAAAACATCATCAGTTGAAGCACCAGGTAATTAATTACGTATAGATTTTTTTTGAGCGAATAATACTTGTCTTTTGAAACCAGATGAACACTAAGTATAACGGTCAGCATAATGATTGGTGCCAGACGCCAGGCTGCTGCCAGCGTACACTTCCTGACAAACCAATCACTGTATAAGTAATAGCACAAAACCAATATACCAACACTTACAATTGGCGTAAGATTCTTCATTAGGATTACCCGCAGATAATCATTAAAATCGGCCTTTAGCTTCTTAGTGTCAACGGCATTATTCATCCTACAAAATATCTAAGGTGATGCTTATTTCATTTCCTAACCAGGCCCTTTTTAATAAGCTTATCGATAGTTTTTCGGAGAAATCAACCGGCATATAACTGTTAACCGGATGAATATCGGTCAGTAAACCCAATTGCATATAAGTGAAGGCCGCCAGCTCACTGCAAAAAAGTGTATCCAAACTTGTTTCCTTGTTAAAGACCCGTCCCATTGTTGGGTTTAAAAACTCATGCCAGGTATCAGGAAAAACAGCGTCGTGAACTTTAGGTATCAGGTTTTTAAATGTCTCTTTGAAGTCTGAATCGCGCTCTGTATAAAGGTGACGAATAGAGCATTTTGAATCTTCACCGTGGGTAAAATTGTATCTTAATCGTTCTCTGAAATCAACCAACATTGGCCCGGCTTTAGAGATGCCCTTTATTACATCATTAACGGGTGTTGGCGTATCCGATTCCCACAATAAGAGTTTGTTTGTTCCTAGGTTCAATCCGATATCATCCGATCGGACAATAATACCAACATGAGAGAATGTACTGTCTTCGAGTACTTCAATGCACCGACTGCTAAGATGGATGCCTTCCATCAATACAAGATCACCTGTTTGCAAGTCAGCTTCTATGGACTTAAATCCAGTAGTTTGCTTTTTTACTAACATAACATTATAATATATCCCAACTCAATCTCACCTGTTTGTTAACAAATAGCTAATACATCCCTTAAAATTAGCCATCGATAGCAAGACTTATTTGCTATAAATGTACAAAAGTTTTTCATCTGATTAACTTATTTTTATCATAAATTAAGCTGATAATCACATGGTCATATAGATATTATGCTTTAAAATCAATACTATTAAGTGGTTTCAACCCTTGTTTTACCGAATTGAATCAGACCTCCTGATTATTCAACCAAGAGCTTATACAATCCATCTTATTTTTTAGTCTTCGAACAGAGATTAGCACGCCATTTTCAAGCACTTCTTTTGCTCTAAAATTCTTTGATTCCATTCGCTACATTAATCAATCTAAAATCGTTCTAATTAATTGCCCTTTGCACCTTGTTACCATTGCTTATTTTCTTATTTTTGCGTGAAAGAACTAAACGGATATAAATGAATACTTTAAAAAAGGTAAAATCGGCATTGGTTTCCGTCTTTCACAAGGACGGTCTGGATGAAATTATTAAAACATTGCACGAGCAGGGTGTTACCATCTATTCGACTGGTGGAACACAGGCTTTTATTGAAGGTTTAGACGTGCCATGTGAGCGCGTTGAAGATCTCACCAGCTATCCATCTATCCTTGGTGGGCGTGTTAAAACATTGCACCCAAAAGTATTAGGTGGAATTCTGGCTCGCCGCGACAACGAAGGTGATCTGGAGCAGTTGGCTCAATACGAGATTCCTGAAATTGACCTTGTGATTGTTGATTTATACCCGTTTGAAGCAACAGTTGCTTCGGGAGCTCCCCTTCAGGATATTATCGAGAAGATTGATATCGGTGGTATTTCATTGATTCGTGGAGCAGCCAAAAACTACAAAGATGTGATCATCGTTCCTTCTAAAGATCAATACGCCGATTTATTGGCTATTTTGAAAGAGCAAAATGGTGAATCATCTCTTGAAGATCGAATGAAATTTGCAGCGGCCGCTTTTGGTGTTTCTTCGCATTACGATTCAGCCATTTCCAATTTCTTCAACAAAGACAAAGAAGACATGGAGCGCATCAGCCTGAACAATGGCGATGTATTACGCTACGGCGAGAATCCTCACCAAAAAGCAACCATCTACAAATACAACAACGTTAAAGAAGGTGCTTCATTGGCCAATGCCAATGTATTGCAAGGCAAAGCGCTTTCGTACAACAATATGCTGGATGCTGATGCAGCCTGGAAAGCAGCCAGCGATGCCTACCATTCAGTAACTCATATTGAAGGTAAACAAGCCGTTTCAGTTGTAAAACACCTTAACCCATGTGGATTGGCAGTTACCAACGACATCATGAAATCGTTGGAATTAGCCTGGGCAGGCGATCCTATTTCAGCATTTGGTGGCATTATTTGCTTTACCGATACTGTAACCGGAGAGATTGCCGAGTGGTTTGCCAAGCGATTTGTTGAGATTATCATCGCACCGGCTTATACACCGGAAGCATTGGAAGTATTTGGCAAGAAGAAAAATCTTCGTCTGTTGGAAACACCAATCAAAAATGAAATTACCGGCGAAAAACTGATCCGCTCAGTAAGTGGTGCTATATTGGTTCAGGATGAAGACGAGGGTGTTGATTCAGACTTTAAAAATGTAACTGATAAACAATTTGATGCCACTAAAATGGAATTGGCCAAATTTGGTATCACCGCTTGTAAGCACCTTAAGAGTAATGCCATTGCTGTGGTAACTGAGCAAGCCGATGGATCATTCTGGCTAACCGGAGCAGGTATGGGGCAGCCCAACCGTCTGGACAGTATGCGCCAGTTAACCATGCCACGTTTTAACATGAAAGAAGGTGTTGATATCGCCAACTCGGTGGTTATCTCCGATGCCTTTTTCCCATTCCGCGACAGCATTGAAGCGGCTAACGAATATGGTGTGAAATACATTGTTGAGCCGGGTGGTAGCATCCGTGACGACGAAGTTATTGAGGCCTGCAACGAATTTGGCATGGCCATGTTATTCACAGGAAAACGTCATTTTAAACATTAAAATATATAGTTGAATGGGACTATTTTCGTTCTTATCGCAAGAAATAGCCATCGACCTTGGTACAGCCAACACCATTATTATCCACAACGATAAAATTGTTGTTGACGAACCATCCATCGTAGCGCTGAACCGCAAGACCGACAAGCTGGAAGCCATTGGTGAAAAGGCCCGCCAGATGCATGGTAAAACCCACGATAACATTTATACCATCCGTCCGTTGCGCGATGGTGTAATTGCCGACTTTAACGCGGCCGAGCAAATGATACGTGGCATGATTAAGATGATTAATCAGAAGCCCCGCCTCTTTGCCCCTTCCCTATCCATGGTGGTTTGTATTCCATCGGGAAGTACTGAAGTAGAGATTCGTGCGGTTCGTGACTCATCGGAACATGCCGGTGGTCGCGAAGTGCTGATGATTTATGAACCAATGGCAGCAGCCCTGGGTATCGGTTTAGATGTTGAAGCACCGGAAGGTAACATGGTGGTTGACATCGGTGGTGGTACTACCGAGATTGCTGTTATTTCGCTGGGCGGTATTGTAACGAATAAATCCATTCGCATTGCCGGTGATGATTTAACGGCCGACATTATGGAGTACATGCGTCGTCAGCACAACATTAAAGTTGGTGAACGCACGGCTGAAGAAATTAAAATTCAGGTAGGTTCGGCTTTACCAGAGCTGGAAGAGCCACCACAGGATTTTATTGTTCAGGGTCCAAACCAGATGACGGCTTTACCAATTGAAGTGCCGGTTTCGTACCAGGAGATTTCACACTGTCTGGAAAAATCAATCTCTAAGATTGAAACGGCGGTATTATCAGCCCTGGAACAAACACCTCCTGAGCTTTACAGCGACATTGTTAAGAATGGTATTTTCTTAGCTGGTGGTGGTGCTTTATTACGAGGATTGGATAAACGCTTATCGGACAAGATTAATATTCCGTTCCACATTGCTGAAGATCCATTGCACGCAGTGGCTCGCGGAACCGGTATTGCGCTTAAGAATCGTCACCGCATATTACCATATTTGATTCCATAACAGGCCTGCGCCTGCTATTATATTTTTCTTCTCGACTCCGCCCGATAGACTGTTTAGAAAGTCATTAAGCGGAGTCGAGAACATTTATCAGTAAAACAAAAACTACAGGAGCCAATGTAATGAGGAACTTTATTCGCTTTATTGTCAAATACCACTTTGTCATACTTTTTCTGATTATTGAAGCAGTTTCTCTTTTGCTTGTCCTTAATTACAACGCCTATCAGCGATCCACATTTCTTTCATCATCGAACCGATTAACGGGTGGCATCTACAAGCGCTACAATACCGGTACCGAGTACCTGATGCTAAAGGAAATCAACGAAGATCTGGCGCGTGAAAACGCTTATCTGCGTAGCCGCTTACCCGAATCGTTCAGTGCCTCTAAAGATTACTTCAACTTGGTAAATGATACGATTAGTAAGCAAGAGTACATTTATCGCAGCGCCCGCGTCATAAACAATTCAACCAACCGCCGATTTAACTACGTAACACTCAACAAAGGACGTCTGAATGGCATTGAGCCGGAAATGGGTGTCATTTCCAACAAAGGCGCCGTGGGCATTGTTAAAAATGTTTCGGATCATTATTCAACCGTTATTTCGATCATAAACACACGACTAAAGATTTCGGCCAAGCTGGAAGCATCTGACTTTTTTGGTTCATTGGAATGGGACGGCGCCTCCTATCAGCATGTTTACCTTTTGGATATTCCACGACATGCCAATGTAAGAGTTGGTGATAAAGTGGTTAGCAGTGGCTATTCATCCATCTTTCCAGAGGGTATTTTATTGGGGAATGTTGAAAATGTTGAATTAGAAAAAGGTGCCAGCTTCTATCGCATCCGGGTAAAGCTATCGGTTGATTTTAAGAACCTGGCCTTTGTTGAAGTTATTGGTCATACCACGCGAAACGAACAAATTAACCTGGAAAAGGAGACGGAAAATGATTAATTACCTGCCACGCTACCTGTTTAATTTTATTTTTTTTACACTGATACAAGTATTGGTGCTTAACAACATACAACTGAGTGGCTTTGTCAATCCCTACTTATATATTCTGTTTATTATCACACTTCCTTTTGAAACACCTGGCTGGCTATTGTTACTGCTTGGTTTTTCTTCGGGCATGGTAATTGATATTTTTAGTAATACTCCCGGCATGCATGCTTCGGCAACAGTTTTTATGAGTTTTCTTCGGCCCTATGTGCTGCGATTGAACGCACCGCGAGAAGAATATCAGCCGGGTACAATTCCCACAATGGGCTATTATGGCATTGCCTGGTTTCTGCGCTACGCCATCATTTTGACCTTTGCTCATCATGTATTCTTGTTTTTTATCGAAGTTTTTTCGGTAACACATTTCTTCTCTACCTTTTTAAGAATTTTGATCAGCACCGTATTCAGCATGATACTTATATTGGTAGCTCAACTATTTAGTCAGGGTAAAAAACAAGGGAGGTAAATCGTGGGAGGCATTAACAACCGTACATTACTGATAGCCGCCATCATGGTTGGATTGGGTTTGATCTTCATTGGCAAACTTTTTATACTGCAAGTGTATGATACTTCTTACAGTATTTCGGCAGTAAGTAATACCCGAAGGATGGTAACACAATACCCTTCGCGTGGCTTGGTTTACGACCGGAATGGGAAACTGCTGGTATCCAATCAGGCAGTATACGACGTAATGGTAGTGCCTCGCGATATTGTTGCCTTCGACTCTATTGATTTTTGCCAATCGCTGGACTTAAGCATTGAAGACCTCCGTGAGCGTTTTGTTGAAATGCGTAAAAACCTTGCCAGCGGTAAAATAACCACCTACAAACCCTCTGTTTTCCTGAAACAGTTATCGGCCGAGAAATATGGCAGCTTCCAGGAGAAGCTCTACAAATTTAAAGGCTTCTTCGTGCAAGGACGTACCCTTCGAAAATACGAATACCTATTAGCAGCGCACGTTTTGGGGTATGTTGGTGAAATTGGAGAAGAAAAACTCAAAAAAGATAAGTATTACACGCAGGGCGATTACGTTGGTATCAGTGGTATTGAACGAACCTATGAAAACATTCTTCGTGGCAAAAAGGGTGTAAAATACATGATGGTTGATGTGCATGGCCGCGAGAAAGGTGCTTACCGGGAAGGACGCCATGATACGGCAGCAATCTCCGGAAAAAGTATTGCCTTATCCCTCGATATTGAATTACAACAATATGGCGAGCAACTCATGAGAAATAAGGTGGGCAGTATTGTTGCCATTGAGCCGTCAACCGGGGAAATATTAAGCCTGGTATCGGCTCCAAATTACGATCCTTCCTTATTGATTGGCCGCGATCGTTCGGCCAACTATCCAGTTTTAGCCAGCGATTCACTGAAACCACTATTTAACAGGGCCATCCAGTCGTCGTACCCTCCGGGATCGACCTTTAAAACCATTAATGCACTCATTGGTTTGCAAGAAGGAACTTTAAAGCCTTACACAACGCATGAATGCTTTATGGGCTACCACACACGGGCGCTATCCGTTGGTTGTCACCCGCACGATTCTCCCTTAAACCTATCGCAATCCATTCAACATTCTTGTAACGCCTATTACTGCTACGAATTCAGAAACATACTGGATAACCCGAAATACGAAAACATACAAGAAAGCTTTAACGTTTGGAAGGATTACGCTGTAAAGTTTGGCTTTGGCTATAAACTTGGTGCTGATTTTTATAATGAATACAGAGGTTTTATTCCCAATGCTGATTGGTTCGATAAGGTTTATAAGAAAAGCTGGAATTCACTAACTGTTATCTCTTTATCCATCGGACAGGGAGAAATACTTACCACGCCTTTACAGATGGCAAACATGGCTGCAATGCTGGCCAACCGGGGTCATTTTTTAACCCCTCACATCATTAAAGACATTGAAGAAACAAACATTGACGATCGTTTTACCGAGATTCACGAAACCGGAATTGACTTGCAACATTTTGCACCGGTGGTGAATGGAATGGAACTGGCCGTATGGGGTGGCGCCGGTAGTACAGCTCGTAAAGCGCAAATACCGGATGTGAGTATTTGTGGAAAAACCGGTACTGCGCAAAACCCACATGGAGAAGATCACTCCATATTTATTGCCTTTGCACCAAAAGATGATCCACAAATTGCCATAGCTGTATATGTTGAAAACGGTGGATTTGGATCTACCTGGGCGGCTCCAATAGCCAGCTTAATGGTGGAGAAATATTTAAAAGGCAATATTTCAAAGAATCGTGAATGGCTTGAAAAACTAATGTTAGAAGGAGACTTAATCAATGCCGAACAGAAACTACAATAAAAGCGTCGACTGGATCACCGTAGGTTTATACAGTTTACTGGTCATTATTGGCTGGTTAAACATTTATGCTGCGAATTTTAATCCTGAAAATCCGGTCTTCTTCGATACAGATAAGGAGTATTTTAAACAATTGGTTTGGATCGGCTTTTCGCTGCTCTTTGTGGGAGCCATCCTTATAACAGACAGTAAGTTCTACGTTGAATTTGCTTATATTTTTTATGGCCTCACACTTCTGTTACTGGTGGTTGTTTTGCTGTTTGGTAAAGAAATAAACGGAGCTAAATCCTGGTTTGAGATTGGTCCAATCCGCTTTCAGCCTGCCGAGTTGTCAAAGATGGCTACTAATCTGGCTGTTGCCAGAGCATTAAGTCGATATGGCTTTAGTTTTAATAAGTTCTCTGATATATTGAAAGCAGCAGCTGTAGTGGCATTCCCTATGCTTTTAATTTTACTGCAGAATGATACCGGCTCTGCCTTGGTATATAGTGTTTTTATTCTGGTATTTTACCGCGAGGGATTAACTGGTTATGTACTGGGCTTTGGTTTGGTGGCCGTGATCGTTTCTGTTTTTACACTTTTGGTTCCCATTCCAACCATAATGGGACTAATCGCATTTTTTATTGTTGCCATCCTGTATTATAAAGGAGCGCGAAAGGAGTTGTACCGTGCCATTCTTTTTGGCGCCGGAACAATTTTGCTCGCCTTACTTGCCAATCGTTTAACAGGTCAGCATTTTGAAATGGCTTTTGTTTTATTACCCGGAATACTTGTGTTCAGCGCAATCATGATTTACACCACTTTAAAAAAACGCATCAACAAGTTTGTTCCAACCTACATGCTAATTCTTTGGAGTGCTTTTATTCTTACGCTTTCTGCCGATTATTTTTTCCAAAATATACTTTCAAATTACCAACGTAACCGAATTGAGGTATTACTCAACCTGAAAGAAGATCCCACTGGCGCCGGGTGGAATGTGAATCAATCAAAGATAGCCATTGGCTCGGGGGGACTAACCGGAAAAGGTTATTTGCAGGGAACACAAACAAAATTTGACTTTGTACCGGAGCAAAGCACCGACTTTATCTATTGCACGGTTGGCGAAGAATGGGGCTTTTTTGGTTCATCACTTGTAGTCATCTTATTTTTAGCCTTATTGATACGATTAATTTATTTGGCCGAGAAACAACATTCTACTTTTTCGCGGGTTTATGGCTATGGTGTTGCCGCCATTTTTTTCTTTCACTTTGCCATTAACATTGGCATGACCATTGGCCTGGCACCGGTCATTGGTATTCCTCTGCCCTTCTTTAGTTATGGAGGCTCATCGCTATGGGGATTTACCATGTTACTGTTTATATTTTTGAAGCTGGATATTAATCGAAATGAGCTCATTCGTTAAAAATCCTTAATATTGAAAGCGCTTTAACAGTTCTTTTCCTCTAAATTGCTTCAAATGCCTGATATTATTAGGCTTTCGCCCGATTATTATCTGAAAGTTGCAGAATTTTGAATTGTCATATTTAATTCTTACTTTTGCGGCACGTCATTTGTAATGACGATCATTCTGAAACTTTCGGTCATGTTGCTGTGGGAATGGAGGTTAGCAACTCTCAAAAATGACCGGTTTTAGATAGTAATCAAATGATTTCGCACAAAATTTGCCGAATCAATAAAAAGGAGAATGCTTATGAAGTATAAAATTTATGCGCTGCACAATTATCGACAAATTCCACAAATAGCAAGGCTTACAGAGGAAGACATTTTCAACATTGAAGTGGTTGGAACGGTATTGCCGTTTAAAACTAACAGTTATGTTGTTGATGAATTGATAGATTGGGATAACTACAAAGAAGATCCGATCTTTATTCTTAACTTCCCTCAGAAAGGCATGCTTGAAGAAGAAGATTTCAACCACATGGCCGAAGTTTTAAGAAGTGGTGCCGATAAAGCAAGCATAAAGGAAGAAGCTAATAAGATCCGTGAAAAGCTCAACCCCCACCCTGCCGGACAAATGGAATACAATGTTCCTGAATTGAATGGCGTTAAGCTTACCGGTGTTCAGCACAAGTACAACGAAACCATGCTTTTCTTCCCGGCACAGGGACAAACTTGTCATGCCTACTGTACTTTCTGCTTCCGTTGGCCTCAGTTTACCAACATGGACGAAATGAAATTCGCCATGAAGGAAATTGATTACGTCATCGAATACCTGAAGCAACATCCCGAGATTACTGACCTATTAATTACCGGTGGTGACCCAATGGTAATGAAAGGAAAAATGCTGGACAGCTATTTAACAGCATTAGTTGAAGCCAACATACCTCACCTAAAGAATATCCGTATCGGATCAAAAACTTTAGGATTTTGGCCATACCGTTACTTAACTGACAGCGATGCCGAAGAAGTATTGGGTGCATTCAAAAAAGTGACTGACGCAGGTATCACACTTGCATTTATGGCTCACTTCAACCACTACCGCGAATTAGAAACAGAAGCGGTACAACAAGCCATTAAAAAGATTAAGGCAACCGGTGCTCAAATTCGCACGCAGTCGCCATTATTAAATAACATCAATGCCAAGCCAGAAATCTGGTCAACCATGTGGCAAAAGCAGGTTAGTTTAGGTTTAATTCCTTACTACATGTTTATTGCCCGCGATACGGGTGCTCAGAAATACTTTGGTGTATCTTTGGTTGATGCCTGGCAAATTTTCCAACAGGCTTACCAGAAAGTAAGCGGTATCTGTCGTACGGTTCGCGGACCAAGTATGTCATGTACACCTGGTAAAGTGCGTATTGTTGGTGTTACCGAAGTAAAAGGCGAAAAAGCCTTCTGCCTTGAGTTTATCCAAGGTCGCGAAAGCAACTGGGTAGCTCGTCCATTCTTCGCTCAATACGACGAGAAAGCAAAATGGATGGATGATTTAAAGCCTGCATTTGGCAATTCTGAATTCTTCTTCGAGCAGGAATTTTCAGATATGTTTTTAAAGTAGATCAATAAACAATCCTATACAAAAGCAGAACTTCAATAGAGGTTCTGCTTTTTTGTTATATTGCTCAGCAAAAGAAACGAAAATGATTAAACCCTATTTCGAAGAAGAGGATTACAATAATGTTGACTTTGGCGAAGACGAACTAAGCAAAGGCGAATATGATAATTGCCTGTTTACCAACTGTTCCTTTACCGAAATTTCTTTGTTCGATTTTCAGTTCACCGAATGTCAGTTTGTTAACTGCGATCTGAGCAATGTCAATATCGCCAACACTATATTCAGAGATGTTCGGTTTAAAGACTGTAAACTGCTGGGACTGCAGTTCAACGAGTGTCATTCCCATTTCTTTACGGCACATTTCGATACGTGCCAGTTGCGGTTGGCCTCTTTTTATCAACGCAACTTAAAAGGATCAAGCTTTAGCAATTGCCCTTTGCACGAAGTAGATTTTAGCGAATGCGACCTGAGTAAAGGTCTGTTTACTAATTGCGATTTCAGTCATGCCTTGTTTGACCAAAGTAACCTGACGAAACTGGATCTTTCGACATGCTATAATTTCACCATCGATCCGGAAAGAAACAAGATTACTAAAGCCAAATTCTCGAAAGATCAATTAATTGGTTTATTAGCTAAATACCAAATCACCGTTTCTCCATAAAAAGACCGTAGCTAACGGCTTTTTTCTATCTTTGCGCCATTAAATTAAAAACTATGTCAGAGCGCATTAAAGTACTGGGCAGTCTGGTGTTATCAATGATATGCTGGGCCTTTTCCTTCGTCTGGATTAAGCAGGCTTTTGTCTCCTTTGATCCGCTAACTATTGTGGTGATGCGATTAATCATCAGCGCGGGATTGCTGGCCATTATTTTAAAGCTGCTGGGGCAATTGGTAAAGATGCGTCTGGCCGATCTGAAATGGTTTATTCTCCTGGCTTTTTTTGAGCCTTTCTTATATTTCATGGGCGAAAGCTTCGGACTCGAATTAGTTTCATCAACAGTAGGTGCTGTAATTGTATCAACCATTCCTTTATTTGCTCCTATCACCGATAAATTGTTTTTTAAAAGCCGAATTAGCTGGGCCAACATATTGGGTATTTTAGTTTCGTTTGTTGGCGTTTTACTGATCATCTTCAAAGAAGATTTCTCCCTGGCCGCACCACTGAAAGGCATTTTACTCGTTTTCCTGGCTGTATTTGCCGCTCTGGGATATTCAGTGGTTTTGAAAAAAGTACCATCACATTATAATTCGGTGAGCATTATCACCTATCAAAATGCCATTGGCCTAATCTACTTTCTGCCGCTATTTATCATCTACGATATACCCAAGCTGGGACATAAGCCTTTTACAAGCGATGCCATTTATGCCGTTGTGGCATTAGCCGTTGTGGCATCGTCGCTGGCTTTTATCTTTTTTACCTATGGTATGCGGAAAATTGGCATTACCAAAGCCAATGTTTTTGTTAATATGATTCCCGTCTTTACGGCCATTATAGCCTGGCGGGTCTTGGGCGATGTTTTATCATTGCAGATGATGATTGGAATTGCCATTGTTATCAGTGGCGTGTTTGTTTCACAAATAAAAGTTCGACGACGTGGTGTTTGATAGAGAGAAACTGGATCAGGAAGCACGAAACAAAGCAAAAGAAAATAAGGCTTTTTTAGCCAAGCTTAAGAAAAAACGTCCCCGCAATCTGGACGATGAAGCTCAATACCTGCACAACCAGGTTTTTGAATATACCGATTGCCTGGAATGCGCCAATTGTTGTAAATCCATTAGTCCCATTGTGCTTGATCGCGACATTGATCGCATTGCCAATCATCTGCGTATGAAACCCAAAGAAGTCATTGAGCAATATTTATTGCTGGATGATGATGGCGATTATGTGTTTCGGGAAACCCCCTGCCCCTTTTTGATGCCCGATAATTATTGCATGGTTTACGAAGCGCGTCCGAAGGCCTGTCGGGAATATCCCCATACCGATCGAAAACGTTTTTACCAAATTACCGTATTAACCTACAAAAACACATTCATTTGTCCGGCTGCCTTCGATGTGGTTGAAGGTCTGAAGCCCATATTCGATAAATGATTGGTGATCGTACACTATTTTAATATTTTTAGCGTTTTAGTACTTACGATGAAGAGAAAAACTGTCATACTACTCATTTTTATCATGCTGATATTTGATGCTGGCATACGCGCTCAGCAGGCGGGCAGCAACACCTATGACTTTCTGAACCTTACCAATTCGGCTCGGGTTGGGGCTTTGGGAGGCAACCAGGTGGGAATGAATATCGATGACGTCAGTCTGGTTTTTCACAACCCGGCCAATCTCTCATCCGATCTGAATCAGTCGCTTACATTCAACTATGTGCCTTATGTGGCAGATATTAAAATGACATTTGCGGGTTACGCACACCATATTGACCAATTTGGCACCTTTGGATTAAGCATCCATTCCATCAATTATGGAACTTTCGATCGGGCTGATGTGGACGGTAATATCAACGGCACCTTTTCGGCTGCTGAATATGCCATTAATCTGAGTTATTCCAAAGAATTATCGCCCAAATTAAGGGCCGGAATATCATTAAAACCAATCATCTCCAATCTGGAACAATACAATTCCTTTGGCTTAGCGGCTGACATTGGTGTTCTTTATCATTCATCCGATAATCTGTTTTCGGCAGGTATAACCTTGAAGAATGTAGGTTCACAGATTACTGCATACAATGATACTTACGAGTCGCTCCCCACTGATTTGCAAATTGGAGTTAGTAAAAAGCTGGCTCACGCACCATTTCGCTTTTCACTCACTGCTCAGGATTTATTCGATTGGGATTTAAAATACCAGGTTAAGGATGGCAATGACGAGGTTGTTGACGGAGCCGGCAATAGCGGTAATGGTTTTGATCAGTTAATGCGACACATGGTTTTAGGCATCGAGTTAGTTCCTTCAGATAATTTATATGTGGCCATTGGCTATAACCATCGTCGCCGCAAGGAATTAGGCGTCAGCGAAAAGATGTCGACAACAGGCTATTCATGGGGCTTTGGCTTCCGTGTTTATAAATTCCATTTTGCCTACGGTTCGGCTCGCTACCATTTGGCGGGTTCATCCAACCATTTCAGCATTTCAACCAATCTGGGTAACTTTCGTCGTTAATAACTAACTGTTTTCATCAGGCTTTTTACAACAATTAAACCCGAATCATCACCTTGATAATCCGAGTATAAATCTACATTGATTCCTTCCATTCTATTTTTTTCGATAAGGCGAAATAAGGATGCGCAATGACTGATCGCGTGAGAAATAACTCTGTGCCCAATTAACAAAGACGAAAAAGCGGTTTTTAACGCCGACAATGGCCATTAGATGCACAAACAACCATAAGAACCAGGCAAAAACACCGGAGAACTTAAATGCCGGCAAATCGGCCACAGCCATGTTTCGACCGATGGTGGCCAAACTGCCTTTATCGGTATATCGGAAGGCTTTCCAGGTATTGTTGGCCTTAAGGTTTCGTGCCAGGTTTAAGGCTTGCTGTATGGCTACCTGTGCCACCTGCGGATGACCATTGGGATAGCTTTCATCTCCTTCCATAAAACAAGCATCACCAATGGCAAAAACATTTTCAAATCCGATAACATGGTTGTATTGATCAACAGCCAGACGATTACCACGTACATATAGTTCGGTAGCCAATCCTTTGGTTTGTTGTCCGCTCACACCGGCCGTCCAGATAAGGTTTCGGGCATATAGGGATTGACCATCAGATAAACTCACTTTGTCATCATCATAATCCTCGATACGCATATTCAAATGCACCTCAACACCAAGTTTAGCCAGGTATTGCAAAGCTTTCTGTCCGGCATTATCCGACATGCCATTTAAAACACGAGGCGCTGCTTCATACAGGCAGATTTTCATCTTACTAAAATCCAACTCGGGGTAATCTTTGGGAAGTACATAACGGCGCATCTCGGCAATGGCGCCAGCCAATTCTACCCCCGTTGGTCCGCCACCAACAATCACCACCGACATCAATTTGGCCTGCTCCTTAGGATCTTCGGTTAAATTCGCCTTTTCAAACGAGGACAAGATGCGGTTTCGCAGATTAATGGCTTCTGCCGTACTTTTCATTGGCAAACTGTTTTTCTCCAGTTTATCCGATCCAAAATAGTTCGTATTAACACCATTGGCCAACACCAAATAATCGTAATGAATCTCTCCTGCCCCTGTTATAACATACTGATGATCGGTATCGACCGAAAGTAATTCCGTATTACGAAAGTGCAGGTTACTGTGCGTTTGAAAGATTTTACGCACCGGAAAAGAGATGGAACTAGGTTCGATGCCCGATGCTGCCACCTGGTAAAATAAAGGCTGGAACTGGTGAAAATTTTGCTTATCAATCACCACTACCTGGTAAGGTGAGCCACTAAGCTTTCTGGCTAGTTTAAGGCCAGCAAAACCGGCTCCAATAATAACAATTCGTTTCTTATTGTTGCGGGGTAAGTTAATGTTGTTCTCCATGGTTTGTTTTGCTTTTCCATGAAAACATTAAGGCTAGCGGAAAGTTTAATGATATGAAGAAAAAAATCGTTAATTAATCTTAACAACTTATTCTGCCTGTGATTCGTGGATCTTTATTTTAAAAGTAAAGTATTTCTGACAGACGTAGCTATAGGCCACCACCACAATGGTTGTTAGAATCTTCGAGAAAGTCGGATACAGACCAGCCACCTCAACAAAAAGCTTTAATAAAAAATAATTCAGAAAAATCGCACCCATAACAGTAATCCCATAACGAAACAGCTGAACACGACCACGAAGGTTCGAGTCGGTGAAAGTGATGTACTTTGATAAAAGAAAACCCGTGGAGAAAGTCACCGGAAATACGAAAACAAAAGCTGCAATGTGAGCACTAATAGCGACAAAACCTAAATGTACAACTTGCTTTTGCAGGATGAAATTATAACAGATAAAGTAAAGGAAAATATCGAATGCCGTATTGGCGCCCCCGCAAGCTGCATAATTAAATGTTTGCCTTGGCAGGTAGGATTTAAAGAACTTGTAAAACCAATCCAGAATATGCAGAATCAACCTTTGTATCATGTGTTTCATGTTGCTTTCGCCACAAAACTAATACATAATCAACAAAGCCTGCTCCCACAGGGTATAACTTTTGTTAAAAAACACCCAAAATAAGCCATGTCAATACCACAGTAACGAACAGAAACAATGCTATATCTTTTAACTTGCTCATGTAAGTCGTCATCATAAACCGTTCTCTGGCATTATCAACATAACTGCTTTCATGGGTCTTTCTGCGCCTGGACATTTCTCTTTTTATGGTTAGTGGTTAATTTTATTGTAAGATATATTTGCTTAAAAGTTGATATACGTCATTTACATTAGCCTTCTTACTGAACTCTTTAACAATGGGATCGCTCATGTCCGACAACCATATTTTTAATTCTGCATCTAAATCAAAAAGACCGGTACTCTCTTTGCTGAAACGGACAATGGATTTATACGGAATACTCTGGTAATCGACCTTTTTACCTGTTAATCCCTGTTTATCAACCAGGATTAATCGCTTATTTGTAAACACCCAGCTATCGCGAATCACCTTGAAAGCCTTTTCCAACACTTCTCCTTCAACCAGAAGTGGCTGAAACTCTTCCTGTAGCTTTTCAATTGGCGTTTCGCCTGCGTGTCCTAAAAGCCCATTAATAAGACCCATAATTACAAAAAAGGTTTATTTATTCTTTAAAAATAGCAGTTATCGAACATAGATATGCAAAAGGTTAGATTGAGTTGACAAATGATGTGATTTGAATGATAAACGATCGTATTTATTTGACTAAAGTCTATAACGAAACAAAGTCATCCACTTATCGTTGCAGATGACTTTGCTTATGTGATCAAAATTCTTCGTTACATACCCGACTTAACAACTTCAACCCATTTACCAGGCTGACGCGCCGATACCGCATTGTCGTACATGGCCTCGCAACTGGTTGAAGGCAGATAATATCGGCCGGTATAGGTGGCATTCAGAAGTACCACAAATTTCTTATGCTTGCCTCTTCCCAAATCAAAATATGAATAAACACGATCATCGCGAATATCTCTATAATCAGGAACGCTCAGCTCATGAGCCGATTGCGTATTTTCCATACGTGTATTACGTATCTCCCAACCAGAAGGGAATATCTGCGTTAAAGCCAAATTCTCAACATCGCCAAAATTACCCGGATTTTTAACCGTTACAATGGCTCTAAAATCGCTTCCCTGCTCCAGTTTTGAAACATCCAAAGCCCCTCCTTTTAATGTTTGGTATTCCACATTTATTTGCAGGTTCGAAGCTTTAACTGTAGCATCTCCCTTCTCAGGTATACCTTCCATTATCAAACGTGCATACAGCATTCCTTTTGAGGTATTTTTAACACGAATGGATGATTGAAGCTTATCAATATTTAACTTCGCCTGATAAAGTGGCAATTGAGAAACTACTTTATTAAGATCTCCACCATTATCCCATTCAAACTTAAACTCCTCAGCAACGCCGGTATCACCTACATATTTGGAGATGGCCAATAAACAATAGGCTGTTGTTTGAGTACTCATCCAACGCTGGCTCGACAGTGGTTTAGATAACTTTTGTAACACCTCAGCCGCATCGGCTTTACGATTCATCAGAATCAGGGTTTCCATAATCATGGCCATATCTCTTTCTTCCGAACCATAAGTATAGGAATGTCCACGTTGGTTGATAACACTCATGGTTGTGGTGTTAATCAGTTCGTCAGCCACCTGGTTGTGACCAGCCAAAGCATAGGCAGCTGCCAATCGCCAGATGGCCTGGTTGGATAACCCGGTTTGATTACGCATTCGATTCATGGCACTTAGTTCGGGCTCACCTGCCAGGGCCAGGGTATACAAACGATAGGCCTGCGCCAGATCATACCCGTAATAGGAACTCTTACGTCGCCACTGACGCGCTTTACTGCGTTGATATTTGATCCACTTATTTTTGAATCCAACAGGCAGACTAAATCCTTTCTTTTCGGCCTCCAACATAAAATGTCCGGCATAAGTCGTTCCCCAATCGGTTGAGGAGCTGCTCCCCGGCCAATAGCTTAATCCGCCGTCGGAACGAATAAAACCGGCCAGTCTTTTGATAGCCGCCTTCACATTTTCCGTGGTTTTAGCAGCTGTTACTTCTCCATTCTGTATCACATCGGCCAAAAACAATTGAGGAAAAGCTGCAGAAGTGGTTTGCTCAACACAGCCATGCGGATAACGCAATAGGTATTTTAAGCGTCGACCAAAATCCAATGGTGGTAAAGCCGAAACTTCCAGTGTAGCCTTATTGGTTCCAGCCATTCCCGCCAATTGATAAGGCATGTCCAGTGACTGCCCGGCCTCCACAACAGCACTTTCAATAGTCGTTAATGGTGGATTGGGATTACGCACTTCGATTTCAATTTCATCAACGGCTTTTTCTCCACCCGATGAGGCGATCACTTTTACCTTAGCAAAACCCATCTTCGGGTTGACCTTAAGTTTAAAAGTCGCTACCTGCTCTCCGGTTTGTGTAAAAATCAGCTGTTGCTGCTCATTGCCCTCCAACGAAAATTTGTCACTGGCTTCAACCTTGACAGTTACATCTTTGATGCCTTCTTTCATGGCGAAAACCGTCACCGGCAAATCAACCGTTTCATTTGGCCCTAGTACTCGTGGTAAGGTAGCCAACACCATTAATGGATTTCGCACCGGTGTTGTTTTTTCAACTTCTCCATAAGCTTTATCCGATGAAGCCACCACCATGGTTCGTACCGATCCCACATAACGTGGCATCCTGAAAGTATGGGTTTCTGAATCTCCTTTATCCAGTTGGAAAGGACCAAAGAATTTCACCATCGGCTTAAAGCGGTTGGCTTTATTGCCACCTTTCTTGCCGCCCATTTCGCCATCACCACCAATGCTGAATATCTGCTCAATCTTTCCGCCATAAGCCCCAATCACCTCATCAAAGATGTCCCAGGTTTTAACCCCCAATGCTTCGCGGGCGTAGAAATGATGCCAGGGCGCAGGTGTTTTGAAACGTGTTAAATCCAATAAACCATCTTCAACAATGGCCAGTGTGTAAGTCATCGGACGACCATTACGCTCACTCACCTGAATGCTGACTTCTTTCTCTGGTCGCAATTCATCCGGCATCTTAATCTCAGGATAAATATGACTTTTAGGATCTTCTGCAACTAAAGGAATCACCCCATACATGCGAATGGGCAGGTTATTAATGGTTTGAGCATGTGGCTGCAGCAGGGTTAAATGCACATAGGCATTCGGCGTCATATCTGGTGTTACTTCGAAGCTGAACTGGTTCTCACCTTTCTTTGGTTCCACCCACCAGCTTTTTAAAACGCTGTTGCCATTTTCAATGCTGACCAAAGCCCTGCCTTCGCCCGAGGCCGGGAAACTGATGGTTGCCTGCTCGCCTACTTCGTATTTCTTTTTATCGGCACTAAAAGCGAGCATGGTAGCTGCAGAAGGGTTATCCCCCCGGCTGGCACCTGCCCATCCCGGCCAATCGATGTAAACCGTTTGACCGGTAGCATGCCCATTTTTATCGTCAACCACCCGAATGAGGTAACGGCCCCACTCTGGATATTTTACTTCAAAATTAAATTGTCCTTCGCCATTGGAGGTATGTACTTTACCACTGGCTACTAAATTCTGATGACGCGTGCCCACATAACTGGCCAAATCATCGGCTGACGATTCCCACCACCAGCGCCAGCTAACTTTGTAGATGTAATAGGATAAATTACGAACGGTCATTGGTTCTCCCTCAGGCGATACGGTTACCACCTGAACAGTTTGAATGGTATCGGTCAGTAACATACCGCGCTTATCACCTTTTGGTGCCTTAACCCCGACAAATACCGGATATGGCGCATAAGGCTTACTAAAGCGATCCACACTAAAATCGCCTCCCTCTTCAAACACACGGGTCATAAACGAAGCCTTTAACATGCCGGGGGCGGCCTCGTGTACATCAATGGAGGCATTCACTGTTGCCTGACCATTCTCATCCAACCGCCCTTCAAAAATGGTGCTCTCCTCTGAATCGAAGCGACGTGAAGGGTCGTCAAAATGAAATTCGTTATATTTTTTAAACTTTGTTCTACTTTGGTTAAGCGTCACTTTTACATCTGCTTTCAGGTTACGGGCGATGGCGCCGTGCAACCAGTTAACCGTCATGGTACTTTGTGCCTGCTCACCAGGACTTAACATTTCTGTATCAAAGTCAAGCTTTATCTTCAGACGATTGGGCTTGACAGTTTCAACACGCATGCCTTTTTCGAAGGAAGTACCGCCAACTCTTACCCTGGCGCGCCACATGCCGGTTGGCGCATCAGTAGCCGTGCTTGTTTTAAATACATACAAACGCTGATTGCTTAATTGCTGCACCTGGCGGTTGATGGTTTGACCATGAGGATTAATCCATTCGAAAACCAAAGGGTGATTTTCGGGCAGAGCCTCGCCACTGTTCTCCAGCATAAAGGAGACAAACAAAGTATCACCCGGTCGCCATACTCCTCGCTCGCCATAAATAAATCCTTTCATGCCTTTTTGCACCACCTGGCCACGTACATCAAAACGACTAAGCGACAAAGAACTGCCATCATCCAAACGCATATAGCCGCGTTGTTTATCATTTTTCACGATTAACAAGAAAGGTTTTTGCGAAACCGGAATACGAACCATTCCCTGGGCATCGGTTCGCGCCTTTCCGGCCAACTGATTCTGGTAATTAAAAATCTCCACTTCAACACCAGACAAGGGCTGTGTAGACCGCAGATCGGTGATGGCCACCAAAACCTCTTTATCTGATCCTTGCTTGGCTATCATACCAATATCGGAAGCCAGAATATTGCGACTAACTAATTTATTGCGATAATACATGTCGGCACAAGGGTTATCCTGCTCTCTCCAATCGTAATAACCTTCGTAACCATCCCAATAAGAACTGTAGTATTCACTTGGCTGATCCCAATAAGCCATGTCTGCCTCCGTGATGCCTTCCTCTTCGGCAACGGCCTCGTTGGCCTCTTCTTCGCCACATGGGTAAATACTGTCTTTCTTTCTGATCTTCAATTCAACACGGTAAATGGCTCCCGGCTCTGGTTTTATCAAATCAGCCAGATTCAGTGAAAAAGTGTTCCACTGCGTTAAATCCAATGAGCGGTCGTTATCCAGCCGAATTATGCTTTTATGTATTAATCGTCCCGCTCTCCGTAATTGATTTTGTCCCTGCAGTCGGTTAACCTGCAAAAAGTGAGCAACATTATTCTCAAATATCTTGATGATTCGAACTTGAACACTTTTGACACTAACAGCTTTAAAAGGAAAAGTTAAGCCACTGGAGGTTGGTAAAATAGTTCCTTTACCTATTAGCTGAACATTGGGCTTAGGTGTTTCGAATACCATATCGTAGGTCTCTTCAGCCTTGTGCGTATATCCCAACACATTTCTGATGCCTTCGGAGATGATTACTTTATGCGAGCCAGACAAACGAATGGATGGATATACCTTCACACGGTTATGCTCAATTACGTATTTTAACCTCGATGCGCCACTGATGCTAATCAATCCATTGATATTCTGCTGTTCATCCAAGGGGTCGGAAAACACCACCAAAACATATTGCTCCGGCTGCATCACCACACGAGTATCTGTAACCTTAAAGTTATTCAATGAGGGAACTTCCACCTCTTCACGTTCTGTTTTATCAACACCAATGGATTTACCACTAAACTCCATTAGCAAAACACTACTATTTTCGGCTCTTTGAACACCTTTCACCACAAAGGTGTGCTGCTTTTCGCTGCTTTGGTGCTCCCACTCCAGTTCCAGTGCGTTACCACCTTGCGATGCCTTAAGCATTTCTTCTACATCACTATTGTCGGCATGGTCAGCCAACACAATTCGTCCCCGATAGGTATTCAGCTTCAGGTCGTTGTTTTGATCGGGCTCCAATCCCAATGGTACAATCCTAAAATTCTGATCGATGGTACTAAAGCTAAAAGCAAATGGCTCCTTCTCATCAGTAAACAATTCCGGTAGCTGAACTTTCACCTCGTACTGCACCCCCGATGGCATGCGCTCATCAGGAATAAACTCAAGCGTGTGTGTATCGAACCACTTTAATTGCCCTTTAATGGAAGGCGAAAGTGATAATAAATTCTGATCTGCTTCCTGACCGCCTGTTACGCCTGGAACTTTATCAGCAAACTGAACCTGAATGCTGGCCTCATTAGAGATCACGCCGGAGGTAAATGCAGTTACTTTCTTATTAAAAGTAACCTCCTGTTTGGATTCTCCTGTTTTACTCTTACAGGCATTTAAAAGCAAAACAGTTAACATTAAACATGTAGCGATCAGCGTATTTATGCGTGTTAAATTGCACACATTCGACCGCTTAGAAAGAAAAAGGTGTCTGAACATAGTGTGTAGGTAAAATGATTTTGTTTAAAGTTAGTAAAAGAGATGTAAGAATCCTGTATAATAAAAGTGATTTTTCATTCCAATTTGTTGCTTTAATTCATGTGTTTAAATTTTCTTTCAGTTGTCACATGGAACTCTCAAGAAATTTTAATCATTACCCTGTGTGTAATATTTATGATTAAAATTTACATGTTCATTTCATCCATTCCTATTTCTGAGATGAACCAGCATTTAATTGGCATTTTATCTGCCCTCAATCCTTTTTATTCTTTGGCTGAAATTACCAGAAGTGTTCTTATTTTTGTGGTGAATCATAAGAGATACCATGCCAGACTTCGACTATACCAACCAAAATCATGTAACCGTTCTTTTGTTAGTTATCATTATTATTTTCTTAATCATTGTGATAGCCAGGTATAAGCTGAAGGCCTATTTTGATGAGCTAAAAATAAAGAAACGCTTTGAACGTGCCGATAAATTGGAGTTGCAGGCCAGAAGCTTTTTAAAGAGTAAAGGGTATTCCATTGTTGATTATCAAAGTACCTATACCCACCGTTACATGGTGGATGGGAAAGTGCTGGAAGTTGACATACAACCCGATTACATCGTTAAAAAAGGGGGTAAGAAATACATTGTAGAAGTTAAAAGCGGCCATAGTGCCACCAGTGCCCAATACCGAAATACACGCCGGCAATTGTTGGAATACGATTATGTGGTGGAAAACAATGGCGTGTTTCTATTGGATATGGAGAGTCGTCAGTTAAAGCTGGTTCAGTTTAAAACAAAAGCCGAGAAAAGAAGCAGCCGCCTCATTAAAGCCATTATAATTGTTGCCATTGCAGGCATAGCCATTCCTTTCTGGCAGGCAAAGATTATTATCGGGGTCATTCTGGGTTTAATATTTATTAAAGAAAGTAGGTTCTAAAACCATATAATACTCTAATGTTATGCCATGTGTGAACTAACATGTAAGTCGCCGTTGCTTTTTGAATTTTTCGATATTAGAAAAAGTAAGCATAGCCTTATATTACGTGAGATTTTAACTAATGAGAATAAGCAAAAATGAATATGACCTGGCACGTTAGAGCACGCTTGACTTGGCACTAGATCTACTCTTAAAAAACAATTGTGTTTCTCTTTTTTCCACTTAACCAGATTCTACTTGAGTTATTCCGTGTAGCTCCATTTATCACAAGGATAAAAAGTTAGATGACGACAGCTATCAATTTAGCGTAATTGACAAATGTCATGTTAATAAATGTTAACTTTCATAACTTTTTTATTTGCCCATAGTATAGAACAGTCCATTTTACTATGTATACTATGAAGAAGAAAACCTTAGGCAAGAAATTCACTGCAGTTGCCTCAACCCTATTCATTATTTTTGGCACACTACTATGCGGAAGCATCCTTTACAATTACACTGTAGATGCCTACAACAACAACCAAACGATCGGGCAGCAGCATCTGAGACTTGCTCAAAAGCAAGTTGAGAATTTCTACAGCAAACATATTAATTTAACTAAAACAATTTCTACACGACTTGAGTACGATATCAATACCAATCATAAACTAGAACGAGATCAGGTGATTATCTGGCTCAAGAATGAACTCAAACAACAAAATGATGCCATTGGTTTAGGCCTAATTTTTGAACCCAATGCCTATGATGGAGAAGATAAAAGATTTGTTAACTCAGTATTTCATGACTCAACCGGGCGATTTATTCCTTACATAACAGCCAACAATTACGAAGCTATTGTAGGATATGCCACTGAGGATTATTACCTGATTCCTAAAGAAACCAACAAATGCTTTGTGACCGAACCTTACAAATACATGGTTGATGACAAGGAAATTGAAATGTGCACTATTTCAACACCTATCCACAATAAAGCCAATGAATTTATTGGAGTGGTAACCTGTGATATCAGCATGCAAACAATTCTGGATTATATCGATCAACTAAAGGTTTGCGACGGTGCCGGTTCCATTGCCATCTTAAATAATGATGGACAATACATCACGCACACAAAAGCTGAGTTAATTGGTAAAAATCTCCACGATGATTCGCAAGATGCCGAATTACGCCTACAAAAACTTCGAGAAGGCATTGAGGATAACTGGTATGAACATCCATATGGTGCACATGCCCTCCAATTAGTTGTTAATCCCGATCAGGCATACTACCAAATACAAAGCAAAGTTCATTTTTATGAAGTTTTTAAAAACCTGATAAACACGGGAATTATCATTTTTATCCTCATCATTATTGCTTCGGTAATTGGTGTAACTACCTTGCAGAAAATGACGAACAAATACACTCGACCGCTTATCGATTTAAAAGACATTGCACTTAAAATCAGTGCCGGCGATCTCACCCATGATATTAACATTAAAACAAACGATGAGATTAATGAACTGGCAGGTGCTTTTAAAAAAATGAATGCCAATCTTAAAAATTCATTGGAAGAAATTCTTAGCAGTTCAGAAAATGTTAGTACTGCCTGTCAGCAATTACAAGCCAGTGGCGAAAACATGTCATCAACCACCAACGAACAGGCCAGTGTTACGGAAGAAATTTCATGCAACATGGAAGAAATGAATGCTTCAATCCAGCAAACGGCCCAACAAAGTAACCAGATAAAACAGGATACTTCCATAATCAATTCTAAAATGAAAGATCTGGAAAAAGGTGCCAACATTGCCACAAGGATGCAAGTTGAGATTGCCGAAAGAGTTAATTTAATAAACGAAATAGCCAGACAAATTAGAATTCTGGCACTCAATGCATCAGTAGAAGCAGCCAGGGCTGGCGAACATGGCAAAGGCTTTGCGGTGGTTGCCGCCGAAGTACAAAAGTTAAGCGACAATACTTCTTTGGTTAATAGCGAAATTGTTGAGATGGCTACACAAAGTAAAGAAAGCAGTATTGCCGCCAATGAAATTGTAAAAAGCATCAGCAGTTTGCTTAATAATCTTCAGGAGAATATTTACAGTGTTGTTAACAATACCCAGGAACAAGCTTCGGGTGTACACCAGGTAACAGAAGCATCCAACAACATGAATACAGGCATTCAATCCATTGCAGCCAGCAGCGAAGAATTAACAAGTACCATCGAAGAATTAAATAATCAGGCTGAGATGCTTAATGAGCTGGCAAAATCATACAAGATTTAAGGCCATTTGATAACAAATCAGCGTTAAATAAAAGTTATATTTAACATCCAAAAAACTTAACTGACTTAATGAAATCACTAAAACTAACCCTAATTCTATGTTGTCTTTCAAAAGTACTCAGTGCTCAAATTGATCTGGTTGACAATAGCAACATCGCCATAGATTTATATAACAAAGCATTGGACCAGGTGAACAGACAAGCCTATGTTGAGGCAATCGATAATCTGGAACGGGCGATTGAGGCGGATTCCACCATTCGGGATCCTTACCTCCTGCTATGTAAGATTTGCCTGTTCGAAGAAAAAACTCAACTGGCTGCCCAATACCTTCAGAAAGCTCAACTTATCTTTTCTGACGATGATGAAATTTTATATTACTATGGCAAATGTCTTCAGAAAAATAAGGAATACAAAAATGCGATTGCCCAATTGGATGAAGCCATCCGGCTGGGTAACATAAATGGCATGGACTTTCCTGCTTTTTATGATTATTATGCCAGTCGAGGTACCTGCTACCTGAGTTTAAGCCAGTTTGAGAATGCTCTTAATGATTTTGATACAGCCCTTAGTTTTAATAAAACAAAAGGCAGTATTTATACCAACCGGGGCATTGCTCTCTACCAGTTAAAAAGAAGTAAGGAAGCCTGTAAGAGTTGGGAAAAAGCCATTGAATTAGGAGAAGGCTATGCTCAAATGTATTTGGAGAAATATTGTAAAAAACAGGAAGTTTCAAACTAAAAGGTTTCAAATCGATAGATTTATATCTCTTTAATATCATTAACATAAATTAAATAGGTGTGCTCTGTTTCATCCTTGTCATAGGTTATACAACAACCTTACTACCTGATGAAACAAAGCTCCTTAACAATTATCCTTCTGCTGGCTATTACCATAACAAGCCTTGGCCAATTAAAAGAAGAAAAACCACACTCGCCCCACAAAGCAACTTTCTACTCTGCCATACTACCCGGATTGGGTCAGGCCTACAATAAGAAGTACTTTAAGATTCCGATTATTTATGCCGGTGCCGGTGCCCTGGCTTATGCCATACATTTTAATTCGAAGTTATATAGAAAATACCGCTCTGCCTACCGCGACTGGATCATACAAGACCCTCATAACAAAAGCTATCTTGAGTTTATCCCCCCCAACCAAACAGAAGAATACGTCCGAAAAAACTATAGTAACTCATTTGAAGAAGCGTTAAAAAGTAAAAAACAATATTACCGTCGTTACCGCGAACTCAGTTACATTGGCATGACACTGCTTTATACCCTGCAAATTGTTGATGCTGCTGTTGATGCTCATTTCTTCAATTTCGACATTTCCGATGATTTAAGTATGCAAATGGCTCCGGGAATTATTTCAACACCGGGCAGCAATGAACCTCGACTTGGTTTGCAGCTGAGGTTTAAGTTGTGATCAGCTATGAAAACAAATTGACAATAAGGATCAATAACGGGATGATTCCCAATTAAAATCTAAGATTTTCACAAAGCTCTAATCATTTAGGAAATAATCTTACGTAAGTGTTTCTATTCTAAGCTTTCTTTCATAACTTTTTTCTATCCTATCCTCCTCCCTTTCTGACGATTATACAGATACAAAATCACCCATTGTGGTATAATCACAACCAATACTAACTAATAAACTGAAGCTTTATGGAACACGGACCTGCTGCCAAACTTGGCGTCGATCATGCATCGAAAAAGAAATCGAAGCTCGGAGTTATCCTGTTTATTGTGTATTCAATCGTATATGCCGGCTTTGTAGTTGTAGGCGTAGTCAATTACGAATTAATGGGCAAAATCATTGTTGCCGGGCAAAACCTGGCTGTCGTCTATGGTTTTGGCCTCATCATCTTTGCCATCATCCTCGGCCTAATTTACAATGGCATCTGCACCAATTACGAAAACAAAATGAATAAGGAGGCAGAGAAATGATATATACTCCTTCCATTACCGCAATCATCATCTTTGTACTATTTGTGATTGTTGTGCTGGCATTGTCCTTCTATTTTGCCAGAAAAACAAAATCGGCTTCGGGATTCTTTGCAGCCGGTGGTACTATACACTGGGGCGTCAATGGTATTGCTTTTGCCGGTGATTACCTGTCAGCCGCATCTTTTCTCGGTATCTGTGGCATGATTGCCTTTTCGGGATACGATGGCTTCCTCTACTCCATTGGTTATCTGGCCGGTTGGATTGTAGCTCTGTTTTTGGTGGCCGAACCACTCAAGCGGCTGGGGAAATATACTTTTACCGATGCCCTGGATGCCCGTTTCGACTCCAAAGCCATTCAGCTAACGGCGGCCATCAGCACCTTAATCGTTTCCATGTTCTACCTGATTCCGCAAATGGTTGGCGCCGGGGCTTTGGTGAAACCTCTGCTGGGACTCGAACACCATTGGGGCGTTATCATTGTTGGTGCTATCGTTATTTTTATCGTGGCCACTGCCGGTATGACCTCAACCACCTATGTGCAGTTTATCAAAGGGGCTTTGTTAATTATCTTTTCAACCGTTTTATCTGTTTATATTTTTAACAATGGCCTGAAACTACATCCTGAAACGGAGCACCAGTCCTACCACCACTTTATTTCCATATCACCGGGCATGCAAAACAATACGGTTATTAGTGCAGGTGACTACACTGTGGTTTCGCAACTTGAAGTTAATAAGCACACCTTGGTCAAATTACAAAAAAACGGCATTAATCGCTGGTTTAAACTGATCAACAATGGAGAGCAACCGGTGCTTCAGGAAATGCTTTCAACAACCAACTTGCACAAAGGCGAAAAACTCTACAACGGTGAACCTGCCGAAAATGGTAAGTTTTACCAGGTGGGCCATATGAGTAAAATTATTGTTGATGGCAAAGCGGTTGAACAAACCGGCCCGCTGGGTCCCTTTAAGTTCTTATCAACCATCGAGCAAAGCGAAATCGTACGCTTCTCACAGCTAAAATTTTCCGATGGAAAAAATAAAGTGACGGTCTGGTATCAGAACATTACCTCGGGCAGTGATATAATGAAACCTGGATTAAGGTTTAAAATTGGGAAAGATGCCCCCCCTATATCCAAACTGAATTTTATATCCTTGATGATCGCCTTGTTTCTGGGCACATCGGCCCTGCCACATATTTTAATACGCTACTATACAGTGCCCAGCCAGCGCGATGCCCGAAAGTCGACCATAGTTGCCATTGCTTCCATCGGAATTTTTTACATACTCACCATGTTTATGGGCTTGGGAGCTGCCATCAACGGTGTGTTAGATGTGGAAAGTAGTAACATGTCGGCACCCCTATTGGCCAAGGCCTTTGGTGTTGGATTATTCTCCATTATTTCGGCCATAGCCTTTGCAACTATTCTAGGAACGGTGAGTGGACTTATTATTGCTTCGACTGGTGCTATTGCCCACGACATCATCGATGTTTACATGAAGAAGAACCTGAGTGAAACCAAGAAAGTTCTGGCTGGTAAAATATCGGCATTTGTAGTGGGTATCATTGCCATCATCCTGGGTATTGCCTTTAAAGGGATGAATGTGTCATTTTTGGTTGGCTGGGCCTTTGCTGTGGCTGCATCTGCCAACCTACCATCGATTCTGATGCTTTTATTCTGGAAAAAAACAACTGCTAAAGGTATTGCCTCCTCAATTCTTGTGGGTATTGTGGCTGCCATCGGGTTAATCCTCACATCCCCAATGATGTGGACCCGTTATGGTCTTAATCCTGATGATGCCCTTCATCAGCTTGACAACCCGGCCATCATCTCATTCACCTTGGCATTGCTAACGCTAATTTTTGTTTCATTAGCAACACAAAAGGATAATCATAAAAAGAAGGATATTTAATGAACTAATATTTATTAACAGGAGGTTGCAATTACAATCTCCTGTTTTTTTTATGATATCAACTACTTTACTAATTCCACCAAAGGAATTAAATCAAACTCCCCTTTATCCGGATGAGCCGTTTTTATGTACTCTTTATTCATCATAAAAAGACGGCTGTTGAAGGTATCCTGCATGTAGCAATTGTCTTCGTGGAAATAGTCTTCATCCACATTGGTAAAGTTCAGTTCGCAATGCGACAACTCCCATTGATCACCTGCTTCATTCATATATAGCAATGGAAAACCATGCGTGCGGCAGATAATCGGTCGCGCTTTGTATATCGTACATTGATGGTCTTTCAGAAAAAAGCACTTCTCGCCCGCTTCTTCTGGTTTATCTTGCTTTAAAACATCTGGATATTCTTTTTCAACTTGCTTCTTGATGTAATCAAACTCAATCGGAAATACATCAAAATTCAAACAACATTTATCACAGCCTTTTTTACAGGCCATATTGTTTTCATGTTCGTCCCACAGTTTTATAGTTGATTGATCAATTTCGTCCCGCAATGCTTTATAGGTCTCCAACTTCGTCATGTTCATTTGTTTTGGGCAAAGGTATTAAAAAGAAAAAAACTGATGAATTGTCGAATTGCTCAATCGTTGAATTGGTGAATTGACTAACAATTGGAAACGAATTTTAAAACCTCATCCTTCATTGCATGCTTTAGCTTGTATTCATAAATCATATATCATCAATCCTATATCGAACATCTCCACGTCCTTTGCTCCTAGTCCATTTTTCCCGTATCTTGCCGCATCATTAAGCTTAATAAAATGAGTACACAGGCCGATTCTTTACAATCACTTGTTTCTAAATACATTAACACTACCAACCGAAGTGTTTTCCTTACCGGTAAAGCAGGAACCGGTAAAACCACTTTACTACACCGGATAAAAGAGCATACACACAAAAACATGGTGGTGGCAGCACCAACTGGTATCGCCGCGATTAATGCCGGCGGTGTTACACTCCACTCCTTGTTTCAATTGCCATTTGGGGCTTTTATTCCAGACAATAACGGCATTGACCCAAACCGCATGCAAACACTGGCGCACATTAATACGCCGCGTACTTTAATTAAAAACATTCAAATGCATACGGTCAAACGCAACCTGATCCGTAATATGGAGTTGTTGGTGATTGACGAGGTAAGTATGCTACGTGCTGATTTGCTGGATGCCATTGATGTTATATGCCGTCATGTGCGCCGCGATTATAATACACCATTTGGCGGACTTCAGGTTTTATTTATTGGTGATATGCTTCAGTTACCTCCGGTTACCAAGCAGGAAGAATGGAACTACCTAAGCCCTTACTACAAAAGCCCCTATTTTTTCGATGCACAGGTATTACATCATCAGCAACCGGTACACATCGAATTGGAGAAAGTTTACCGTCAATCGGATCAGAAGTTTATCGATTTGTTAAATCACTTCCGCGACAATCAGGTTTCAACAACTGATATTGATCTTTTAAACCAATACTACCAACCCGATTTTAATCAGCATAACAACGATGGGTATATCCAGTTGACCACCCACAACGCCATTGCCGATAGTAAAAACAAAGAATGCCTCGCCGAATTGGATGGTAAGATTTACGCCTTTGAGTCGGAGATTAAAGGTGATTTTAAAGCGCATCAATACCCCTTACAAGAAAGCATGCAATTTAAGAAAGGGGCCCAGGTGATGTTTATTAAAAACGATTTCTCGGGTCAACAGCGCTATTTTAATGGTAAAATTGGCACCATTTCTCATATCAATAAAGAAGAAATAAAAGTGAGTTTTAGCGACGGCAGCGAGGCGGTAACGGTGGAGCCTTATACCTGGGAAAACAAGAAATATACCCTTAACAAAGAGACCAACGAAGTAGAAGAAAATGTGGTGGGTGAATTTAAACAATATCCCATCAAACTGGCCTGGGCCATTACCGTGCATAAAAGCCAGGGCTTAACTTTTGAGAAAGCCATAATTGATGTGGGGCAAGCTTTTGCTGCCGGACAAGTTTATGTGGCACTCTCGCGCCTTACCTCTCTCAACGGTTTGATACTTAAAACCCCCATCCCACAACAAGGCATCGCTGCCGATGAATCGCTCCGGAGCTTTGTTAAGAAAAAAATGACCAGCGATGAATTGCAGCCCATCCTGAAAACCGAATCGCAAAACTATTTTAATCAGTTTGTATTAAAAGCTTTCGACTTTAATGATCTGGTCATTGCCTTGCATCAACACTTAAGGTCGTATACCAAAAGCGAAAAGCGATCGAAAAAACAACAATATAAAAGTTGGGCCGAACATTTACTGAAAGACACTGAACCCTTGCAAAATGTTGCCAACAGTTTCCGGGGACAAGTTAACCGTATTGTTACCACTGGTGGCGATAACTATGTCGATCATCTGATCGAACGTATTGACAAAGCCATTCAGTATTTTCAGCCTTTAATCAGCGAAAGGCACAAAGTTATTCTGGCACATATCGAAGAAGTAAGTACCCTAAAAGCTGTTAAACAATATCTGAATGAGCTTCGTGATTTGGCCGCTCAATATTATGCGATATTGCAAAACATGCTGAAGGCAAAAACACTGCTGGAATCGGCTCAAAAAGGTTTGGATGTAAATAAGGAAGATATCACCAAACCGGAACTGGACAGCCAGCCGCAGGAAAAAACAAGGAAAAAGAAAGCAAAAAAAGAAAAAGTAGCAAAACCGCCCAAAGTGGCCACCCACCTGGTGACTTGTGCCCTTTATAAACAAGGCAATGATTTAAGTACTATTGCCAGCGAACGAGGCTTGGTTAAAACAACCATTGAATCGCATATTGCCCGATGCATTCAGGAAGATTTATTGAGCCTCAACGATTTTGTGGATTGTGAAACCCGTGAAGTCATTAAAACTGGTATCAAGGAATGTAAAGATGCTAACCTCTCTGAAATTCGTCAACATCTGGATTATAAATACAGCTATCCAGAAATAAAATACGTTCAGGCCTGGATGCAATCCGACAGAATTTTGTAGAAAAATTAAAAACACTGCCCCTGTCATGGGGAATCTATGAATGGAAAGTTTAACGACAGAGGCAGCATCTTTTGGTTAAGGGGGTTGTTAGAATATTAGTATTAATGTTATTATTATCAGCACCACAAGTTGATACAATAAAACAATCTGCGGAAAATCTGGTGATTTAATCAGATTGACTAATCGGTTTGAGCTAGGTCTTTTCATAATTTGGGTGTAAAATTCGGTTTGTTGACAAGCAAATACTGTGCCGAGTTATACTGGACTTCTTAATAATAATTCTAAATACACAGAGAGGAAGTTTTTAATCCTTAATACTTATTTTTGCCATAAACCTATTTATTGCGAGTTTAATATGCTGACAAAAAACCTGATCCAATTCTATAGAATAATAAGAGGTAAATCACCTTACATTAAAATATCAACGAAAAAGGAACATCGGTGGATGGGCTCTAAAAATGGCGGTTTTTATCTGCACCCACATTCAATTAACGAGAATTCCATTGTCTACTCCATTGGCATAGGCGAAGACATTAGTTTCGATCAGGCCATCATCGATACTTTTGGCTGCAAGGTGTATGGATTTGATCCAACTCCCAAATCGATTGAATGGGTTAAAAACAATGTTAGCAATAACAACTTTATTTTTGAGCCCGTTGGCATTGGTGTTGAAACCGGAACAAGCACTTTTTATTTGCCCAAAAACGAGCAACATGTTTCAGGAAGTTTAAGTCACAATGATGTTACTGACAAGAGTCAGGCCATCGAGGTAAAAATTAAACGTTTTATCGATATGGCCCGTGCCCACAACCACCATACCATTGATGTTTTAAAAATGGACATCGAAGGTTCGGAGTATGATGTTATGCCAGATATACTTGATTCTGATATTAAAATCAACCAAATATTGATTGAGGTTCATCATCGCTTAATTCCCAATGGCAATGCGAAAACAAAAAACTTGATTAAACTGATGAATCAGAATGGTTACAAAGTTTTTGCTGTATCTGATTTAGCCGAAGAAATATCATTTATCCGACAATAAATAATTTGTAGAAGACTAGCGATTGAACAAATCTCATCACATATCAAAAGAGGTTTTAATTAAGGACCTGGAACGTGCGGGCATTCCCAAAGGAGCATTGTTACATGTAAAAGCATCACTAAAAGCCATCGGACAAATCGATGGAGGTGCAGCTACCTTGCTGCATGCATTGCTCGAAACAGTTGGCCCGCAAGGCACTATTGTGGTCGATGCATTCGTAACATGCTACCCCCTGCCTCTTAACACGAAGCATGCTCAGGTCATCAGTACCGAAATCTCCCCCTCCTATGCCGGAGCCTTGGCCAATGCAATGATACAACACCCACATAGTGTGCGAAGCAAACATCCCATTCAACGTTTTTGCGCCATTGGCAAATTGGCCCACGACCTGATGGATAAGCATACCCCTGAGAGCGGAGCTTACGATGTTTTTAGCAGGCTGGTTGAACTGGATGCCATTAACATTTCCATTGGCAGAAAAGCAATAGGCGTTGGCACAACACATTTAGCCGTTGAAAAGATGGGATTTATTAAGAAGCCTTCAAACATGGGTTTAAACTACAGAACTGCAAGTGGTGAGGTAAAAACCTTTGTGGTGAACTGGAATGGCGGCTGTTCACGTGGTTTCTCTAACTTTCTTCCTTTATACGAAAGCGCTGGCTGCCTTAAATGGGTGAAAATTGGTAATGCTGATGCTGCAATAACAAGCATGAAAGGCACTCTGGAAGTAGAACTAAAAAAACTAATTGAAGATGCCTCCTTTTATTTTTGCGACGATCCCACTTGCAAGGATTGTCGGCTGAATTGGGAGCATTCCACAGGCTCATATTTTAAAGTCAAATTCCATTCGCTCATCACCATTATTAAACGAAAGCTAAATATACTTTCCAGCTAATTCTGACACATCGAACACAAAACTATGCTTGAGTTTTAATGGAGGTAATCGCCCTATGCAGACATTCAATTATATTGAGCCAATGGGTTAAGATTATAAACAAGCCTTATATTTGCCACTTGGATACTAATCACATTTTCTAGAGATGACCATTCAATTTCAAAACAACCAAATAATCACTGACACGGATGACGCCAATCATCTAATTATTAAAGCAGTTGGTTATTTTATCTGTGAAAACCATTTTTATCAGCGAGAGCAAATACAAGACTTTGTCAGGAAAAATTGGTCGGAGCAATTTCTAAGCCATCGGGTGAAAGATCTTAGTGGTTGTTTTCAAATAATTGTTGTCGATAAGCAAAAGAAGGAATTGTTTGTTATCCAGGATCGCTGGGGAACTTACCCCCTCTTTTACACTCAAAATTCTAATGCCATCATTGTTTCGGATGACCACAGAAAGCTATTGAATTCGGATTCAAGCTACGATTCAAAAGCTTTGGTTGAATTTATTGGTTTGGGACATGTTTTGGGTGATAAGACTTTGATAAAGGGCATTCGCGAATTTAAACCTCATCATGTCGCGCGCATTCAGGTTCGTGATCAAGAGCCAACAATAACTGAGGAAAGTTACTGGCAGTATCGTTTATCCTTTGGCAAGGCCGATTTTAAACAATCGTCCAAAGCATTTGCCCAACTGTGGCAGGAACGTTCAAAAATACTTTTCGACGGTATTAAATCCATTGGCTCCAATTGTTACATCCCCCTTTCGGCAGGTTTAGATAGTCGCTTACTGGCGGCATCGGCCGAAACCCATGGGCTTACCCAGTCAAATTTAACCTTTGGCTGTGGTCTTGATAACATTGAAATAGAAACGGCCTTAAAAGTGAGTCGTTGTTTATCCAACTCGTTGGGCCATTATATTCTCAACATTAATCATGCAGGCTACAGGCAGTTAATCAATGAGGCTCCGCATAGTTTTAGAATCACCACTGCCTACTTTGGTGAGAAAGACCTTTGGTATCCAGGCAAATTTAAAACTGAGATAGCAGCTTTTATCCCCGGACATTCCGGTGATTTTATGGCGGGCAGCCATTTAAAGTCGAAAATGAAATTGTGGAAAAGCAAAGAAGATGTGGCCCGCTACATTGTCTTTTTCAAAAGCACCCCTTTGTGTAAACACCTTTACCAGAACGATACCGAATACAAGGAGCAAATAATGGATTCGTTAATGTCGACACTCGATGACAGCGATGGTTTAATTAATGCCTTTATTCGTTGGGATCTGGAAGAACGTCAGCGCCGTTACATCATTCGATCGGTAATAAGTGAGCAACACGAACAATTGCCACTGGTTGTTCTTCCTTATTTCGATTACGAGCTAATGGACTTTTTTACCAATTTGCCCTTTGCATTTCTTCGAAACACCGAACTGTATCGACATGCCTCTGCCAGGCATATCCTGAATAACCAAACTGCCTTATCGAAGATCCCAATCAACGGTGAAGCCATCATACCCAAAGCGAGTGGTCTGGTAAAAGAGTACATGACCAAATTATCGCATTACTTCAACTTAATCGATAACTTCTTTGTTTTTGATGAAACCATCAACTGGGATGAATTTATCGAATCGAAGAATCTACCAAATATTATGCTTGATAAACAATGGTTTAATCGGGATTTCTTCAAAACAAACTCGCGGTTTTATTATGCTCTTTCGCAATTCCATATTGACTTTAATCAATCAACAAAGTCCATCTGATTAGTGACAACTTAAATAAAAAACAAATGAAGATTGGCTTTATTGGCGATACCATCTTAAGTAACAATTTAACAGTCGACGATCGATTGCGAGATTTACTACTGCAAAATGATTTTAATATTGCCAACCTTGAGGCCCCGTTTATAAAAAAATCCTACCGTGCAACAAAAGGCATGGGCTTGCATCAATTAAGTGATTCGTGCCAAATACTTCACGATCTTAATATAAAAGGCGTTTCATTGGCCAATAATCACCTGATGGATTTTGGTGAAGAAGGTTTAATCAATACACTTGAAGTACTCAAGCAGAATCAGATTGGTTATTTTGGAGCAGGCAGAAACCGCGCCGAAAGCCTTCAACCTTTATGCATCGAGCACAAGAACAAAAGCTATCGTTTTTATGGTGGTATGCAGGATTACTTTCAAAAAAAACACTTTGCTGGCAAAAAGAAGGCCGGAGCAGCACCCTGGCCACTAAAGGATTATGAAACCACGCCGGAGGATAGCCATAACTTTTTATTCTTACACTGGAATCAGGAATTTGAATTGTTGCCAGAGCCTGCTTCAAAATATTATGCAGAGCAATTAGGCGATTCCTACCAATTGATTATTGGATCGCATGCGCATTGCTACCAGGGGGCTCAAATAAAAGGGCAAACTCCTATTGTATACAGTTTAGGAAACTTCTCATTGCCTCATCAGCAGTATTACAAAACCTTTCTGAAGCCTTATCCCGCGCACTGTTACACAGGACTGATATACATTTGGAACAGCGAATCGGAAGATGAACTTATTTATTGCCAGATCGATAAGAATGGTGAAGCTGTGTCCTTCCTTAAGAAAGAAAGGATTTCAGACTTTATTCAAACCAATCAGGCCATATGTGAACCCCTCAAAGTTTCATACAAGGATTATCGCCGGCATTATCAACAAAACCGCAAGTATTCAAAACGCCCCGTTCTATCAACCAACAAGCTTGTTAACCAATTGATATTTAAAGGCTATATCCGCGGCTTGCTGCTTTTCCAAAAAATCGAGATTTTTATTGCCGCGGTATTGGATACCTTTGGGGTACGAAAAATCTTTAAACAGCTTTTATCCAAGTTTATAAAACGCTATCAGTAAATGTTTGAAAAAGTAAGGGCCACAGCCAAAAACACATTATTATACAGCCTGTCTAATTTTATCGGCAAGTTCTCCGGGGTTATATTATTGCCGCTTTACACCTCGTCGCTTTCGGCAGAGCTCTTTGGTTTATTTGCCCTCTTCGAAGTGGTTTTTCAGGTAATCCAGGCGAGCACTGCCCTTGGTTTAAAAAGTGCTCTTATGCGCTGGTATTGGGACTCAGAGCATAAGGATCACCAGAAGCAAATTTTCTTTACAACCTTATGCACCTACGGACTTGTTAACTTGCTATCAGCCGGTATTTTATTCAGTGTTTTTCACCTTTTGGCGCAGCATGTATTTCAAACGCCGATTAGCTTTGAGCTAAAAAGCATTTTTATCCTAAGTACTTTTATCCGCCTCATTGTTGATATGCTTTTACTGCTTATGCGCATTCAGCACAAAGCACTGAAGCATACCAATTACCAAGTATTACATGTGGTTTTGTTTGTTTTAGGTGTGGCGCTGTTTCTGCCTGTACTAAAGCTTGAGGTGCTTGGCATCTTTTTGGCATTCCTTCTCTCCTACTCCGTTCTATTGGTAATGTTGCTGCCTTACATTCGCCAAAACATCGAATGGCGATTCCGAAAGGATATCCTGACGGAGATGATGAGCTTTGGTTTGCCTTTGGCACTTTCCAACATGGTAAACCTGATCCTTTCATTGAGTGACAAACTTATTATCAACTTCTTTGGCACCTTAAAGCATGTGGGTAACTACACCATGGCCTTTAAGATTTCCAATATTGTGCAGTTGGTTGTTGTGAGTGCCTTTATGAACTCTTATACCCATGTTTACTTCAAAGGCATGGACGATGCAGATAATAAACGGCTCTTTTCACGAATCATTATCTATCTCATTTTAACCTTATCTTTAATCAGTCTGGGACTGGTTCTTTTTATCGAAGATGTGGTACTGGTGCTCACCCTTAACAATGCCGATTATCTGGATTCCATTCAACTAATTCCGGTATTAACCCTGGGCCTAATTTTTGGTGGCATGCGCGCCATGCTAACCCTGCCATTATCCAAGTACAAAAAAACAAAGGTAATCTCCTTAATATCCATTTGTGCTGGCTTGGTCAATGTGGGTCTCAATATTCTTATGGTACCTGTTTGGGGCAGTCTTGGAGCAGCTATCAGCACACTGATCGTGCAAGTTATTGCTGTTATATTGATATGGCAGGCCGTAAGAAGAATTGAAAATGAAGTATTAAATGTATTGTCCTATCTAAAGATTCTGGCCGTCACCATCGTTCTTGGAAGTTACATTTATCTTAATGTAGAATTGATGTGGATTGTTGAGGCATTTATTAAATTGGGAATTGTTGGTGTTTGGATGCTTCTAATCTGGAATATTGGGATATTTGAAGAAGTGGAAAAAATGCGCATCCGACAAGCCATTGAAAAATGGAAGAACATTGGCCAAATCAGAGAGAACATCAAAAGCTTAAAGAAATAAATTCGTGTAATAAAATGACAGATCGATTAAATAAAGCCCAGCTAGCCTATGTTTGGTTTCACATTGAACAACACATCGATTTAAGCGAGATAAAGTCATGGATCGCCTATTCTGATGATACCAGTGCCAACAAAATTGTTTTTCGGGCCTCGGATCGGCCAATTGATAAAACACGATTCATTACCCATGCGGAAGATAAGCTGCCCGTTCTCTATCCTCTTTCCAGCGAAGAGTGCTTTTATCATATCGATCAGGATAGCCTGGTTTTTCATCACGATATACTAAAAGCCATTTTCTACCTACTTAGTGGATATCAGGAATTCAACTCGCCTCATCAGGATTTTATGGGCCGCTATCCGCATCAACATTCCATTCAATACGAGCTAAAAATCACCGATAAACCAATTGTTAATTATTACATATCCATCATCGCAGAGGCCTTAACCAACTTTGCCCATAAGCACAACAAAGAATTAAAAAACATCCGATTGTTTGATTCGTTTGGTTTTATGCTAACGCACGATGTTGATCGGATAGATTTTTACCATTGGCGCGAAACGGTACTCAAGCTATTGCAACTGCTTGGTTTAAAAAAGTCATCGATCAATAAACGCACTCAATTAAAGGTATTGCTCGATGCCATTACGCCTACCCTTTTTCCGGGATTTAAGAAAAATCCCTGGTGGAATTTTGAGGAATTGCGTAAGCTTGAAAGGTCCTTAGGTATTAATTCCGTCTGGTACTTTTTAAATCGGGATAAATCGCCGCACGATGCCAAATACCACCTCGAAGAGGAACGTATTAATAAGCTCATTCAAACACTACAAAACGATGGATGCGAAATTGGCCTGCATGGTTCAATCAAAACTGCAACCGCTACTAAAGCTATGCAAAAAGCATTTCAGCGCCTGGCCACTGTCTCAAATGAAGAAGTAGTGGGAACCCGACAGCACTGCTTAAAAGTACACTATCCCGATACCTTAAAAATACAGGAGGCAACTGGTCTGAAATATGATACCAGCCTTGGATTTGCCGAGCACGAGGGTTATCGGAACTCCTATTGTTATCCTTTTAAACCCTTCGATCATCAGGCACAAAAGATGATGAACATCTGGGAGTTTCCATTAACGGTGATGGATGCCACTCTTTTGGGTTATCGTTCATTAAATTACGATGACATGTTTCAATCGTTCAATAAACTAATAACTGAAAGTAAGAAGTTTGGTGGCTTGTTAGTAATGCTTTGGCACAACTGCAACTTTGATGAAATTCAAAATCCTGGAATTCTTGATTATTATAAAAACCAGCTAAAGTCCATTTCTTCTCAAAAACCCGTTTCTATGACCGGTAAAGAGCTATTAAAGCGACTTGATAACTGATGCTTTAAAGCTTATTCATTTTCTTTTTAATGGCCTCGTCTATTATGGCTGCCCTGTTTTTAAAATTATGATCTTTAAGGGTACGTTTCTGACCTTTTGCAGCAATTAATTTCATCTCTTCGGGATGATTTAATAACCAGGATAACTTTTCCTTTGCCTCGGCAATACTCTTATAGGCCACCACTTCGTCATCTGCAAAATAATTTTCTAAATCAGGTTTCCAGTCTGTTAGCAAACAACTACCGGCGCCTGTTGCCTCGTATAGTCGCATATTGGCAGCAAAGTTCTTAGCGATATCGCCATGGATGTTAAAGGTAACATTGGAGTTCGCCATTTCTGTAAACATCTCGATGCCAAACACCGGTTCTTTAATCAAGCGCTTCAGGCTCTTGCTAACTTTGGATGATCTTGGAAAATACTCCAGCTTGCTGACTTTATTCAACCCGTTAACCTTTTGGTTGATAAATCCCAATCCCGTTTTATCAAGCGAACGCGAAAGAATAAATGCCAACTGTCGGATCGCCATTGATTTTGAAGAGTTGTCATTCAGGTTAATCAACAAGTTAAGATCGACCTTGTCGTTCACCAATTGTTCTAAAAATGCAATCCGCTCTTTATGAAAGAATTGATCCAGAATCAATGAGCCTGTAAACAAAAAGTCATGCTTTTCCTGTTCACCTTTTATCTCATCTAAGATTCGTTCATCAAAGGCATGCGGCACAAAAACAGAAGTACCCAGACCTCTTTCTTCCATCAAATCCTTGAAATAAGGTGCGCATACAGTTATCAGGTCAAAAACTTTAAAACCTTCGGTATAATGTGTAGAAATTGGAGAACAGCAATTTCCCATTACCAGCTTGACACTTGGCACCCAGCCTTTTAAAGCCTTAATAAAATCACCGTTAAAACTATAACTATCCTGTAACCAAACAATCTCTGGCTTTAACACTTTGAGTTGCTCAATCAACAGGCTTTTTTCATCCTCAAACCTCACTCCATTTTCATTCGCCCATTGCTTTTGTAATGGAATAGCGTTGGCTACAATTTCATGAGCATCGTAATGTAGATTTGTAAAAGCACGCGCATAGGCATCAGACCAGGCAAATCGTTGAGTCATTAAATGTTGATGCTGCTCTTTATAATTTAACTTATCAAGCTCGGGAAACCTTTGATAGTAATACGAAAGAAAGTCTTTGTAATACGATGTTATTTTAACTATTCTGTAGCTCATAGCCAATACTGGGATGAAATATCAAATAAATGCTGAAATTATAAGATAATTTCAAAAAAATGAATGAAGCTTATTGGTATTTCTATTAATCTGGTGGTTAATTTTTGTTAATTCAAAGATTAATTGCCATCTTTTTCCGCTCATCCAAAGGCATTTTATATTTTTGCACTAATTCAGAAAAATGGCAAGTAAAAATCAAATATCATACGGTCGTAAACTCAAAAGCTCTTACGTTACCACAACCATTAGTATTTCTTTGGTTCTTTTCCTTCTTGGAGTCATCGGATTGGTGGTGCTCAATGCTCAACGCCTTTCCAATTATGTGAAGGAGAACATTGGATTTACGATTATGATTAAAGACAATGCTCGTGAAGCTGAAGTTAAACGTCTGGAAAAACTTTTAAGCACCTCTCCTTTTATCAAACAAACCGAATACATTGATAAAGACCGTGCTGCCGATGAGTTAAAGGAAGAATTAGGCGAAGATTTTGTGGAGTTCCTGGGCTACAACCCTTTACTATCTTCCATTGATGTAAAATTATTTGCCCAATATGCCAATCCGGATAGCCTGGTGAAAGTGGAAGAAGTCATCATGGAATTTCCGCAGGTAAAAGAAATCATTTACCAAAAGAACCTTATTCACCTGGTTCATCAAAATGTGCGCCCCATCGCAATATATCTGGGATTGTTTTCGCTGATGTTGCTGCTTATCGCCATCACACTGATTAATAACACCATTCGCTTATCGGTCTATTCCAAGCGATTTATTATCAGAACAATGCAGTTGGTAGGCGCAACAAAAGGTTTCATCCGGCGTCCCATACTTTGGGGAAGTATTTTACACGGTTTTGTTGGCGCCGTAATAGCAATCACCTTACTGGCCGGTTTTATCTACCTGACCAGTCATGAATTGGCCGGCGTTGTTGGATTTAACAACATGGACCTGATATTAATACTATTTGGAATCGTGATAATCCTGGGGATATTCATCACTTATATATCTACCTTTTTCGCCGTAAACAAATACCTTAATTTGCGCACCGACGATCTTTACTTTTAAAAAAACGACACCTGTTATAAAAACAATTAAGCATGTCAAAAAAACAAGACGACAATAAATTTCAGTTTGCCCTGGCAAAAGAAAATTACATATTACTGGCCATTGGTTTTGCCATTATCATACTCGGTTTTGTATTAATGATTGGCGGTCGCAGTGACGACCCAACGGTTTTCAACGAAGAAATTTTTAGTTTCCGTCGAATTACATTGGCTCCAATCGTGGTGTTATTTGGTTTCATGTTTGAAATCTACGCCATTATGAAAAAACCGAAAACCGAATAATAATCATCGTACAATATGGGAATTTTTGAAGCATTGGTTCTTGGAATAATCCAAGGACTAACGGAGTTTTTGCCTGTAAGCAGCAGTGGACACCTTGAAATTGCAAAAGCGATATTTGGCGACAATGCCATGGCCAAAGAAAGCATGTTTATGACAGTTATGCTGCATGGTGCAACTGCCATCAGCACCATCGTTATTTTCCGAAAAGAAATATTAGAGATTCTGCACGGTTTGTTCCAATTTAGGTGGAACGAACAAACCATTTTCTCTTTGAAAATAGTTTTATCAATGCTGCCAGCAGCGTTTGTTGGTGTGGTTTTCAATGATCAGATCGAAGCATTATTCAATAGCCAAATTCTATTGGTTGGCGTCATGCTATTGCTTACATCTGCACTTTTGTTTTTAGCCGATAAAGCCAAAACAACTGAAAAAGGCGTTTCCTATTTCCATGCCATCGTGATTGGTGTGTCGCAAGCCATTGCCATTTTACCAGGTATATCGCGCTCAGGCGCCACCATTTCTACCTCTGTTCTATTGGGAATAGACCGAACTCGGGCCACACGATTCTCCTTTCTGATGGTTGTGCCGCTTATTTTGGGTAAAATGGCAAAAGATCTGCTTTCGAGCGATTTCACAACCACCGACGTTGCTGTTATGCCAATCATCGTCGGCTTTATTGCAGCCTTTATTACAGGGATGCTAGCCTGTACCTGGATGATCAAACTGGTGCGTAACAGCAAACTAACTTATTTTTCAGTTTACTGTGCCATCATTGGTTTAATCGCCATCGTGCATCAATTATTTTTTTAAGCAGATAATCTAATAACAGACAAGCAGCAATGAACATTGAATACAGTGAGGAACGATTTCGTGAAGGACAGGTATTGTTAATTAACAAGCCTTTGGAATGGACTTCTTTTGACATTGTGAATAAAATTCGCCTATCGCTCAAACGCTATTTGGGCATCAAAAAAATTAAGGTTGGTCATGCCGGAACGCTTGATCCTTTAGCCACAGGACTTGTTATTGTTTGTACGGGCAGAGCTACCAAACAAATCGACCAGTTTCTGGGAATGGATAAGCAATACATTGCCGATGTACGATTGGGTGCAACAACACCTTCTTTCGATCTGGAAACTGAAGTTGACAAAACGTTTCCTTTTGAACACATTACACAGGAAGCCATTCATAATACGATTGATTCGTTCAGGGGGGAGATCGAACAGGTACCGCCTATGTTTTCAGCGCTAAAAGTTAAAGGCCGTAAACTATACGAATTGGCACGTCAGGGTAAAGAAGTGGAGTTAAAAGCCCGAAAAATTACCATCAGCGAATTAAATTTACTGGAGTGGGAAGGCCAAAATTTAAAATTAGATGTGTCCTGCAGCAAAGGCACCTACATTCGCTCTTTAGCCCGCGACTTGGGCTACGAGTTGGAATCAGGCGGTCACTTAACCGGGCTGATTAGAACACGAATTGGACCTTATCAACTATCTGAATCCTTATCAATTGTGGATTTTGAAAAAAATCTTGCTACTTTTGCAACAAAATAGAAATTGCCACGTATAAGGTACGCCTGTTTCAACGAAAATTCTGTGAAGAATAAGGCAGTACTAAGAGTTTATCATCTTACTCTGCAGTAAGGTGATTTTCTTTGTATTTACTTGATAATAGAAATTAGTAAAACGAATTATATATGAAGTTATCAAAGTTTAAGTATAAACTACCGGAAGAGCTAATTGCATTGCACCCAACAGACAACCGCGATGAGTCGCGCTTAATGGTACTGAACAGGCAAACGAAAGAAATTGAGCACAAAATTTTTAAAGATGTGATCAATTATTTCGATGATCAGGATGTTATGGTGTTTAATAACACAAAAGTATTTCCGGCACGACTTTATGGTAACAAAGAAAAAACAGGAGCTGAAATCGAAGTATTCTTGCTTCGCGAATTAAACCGCGAACAGCGCTTATGGGATGTTTTGGTTGATCCTGCCCGTAAAATCCGTATTGGTAACAAATTATATTTTGGCGATGACGATAACTTAGTTGCTGAAGTTATCGACAACACAACTTCTCGTGGTCGTACTTTGCGTTTTTTATACGATGGCTCATACGAAGAGTTTAAAGAGACGCTTTACGGAATGGGCGAAACGCCACTTCCAAAAATCATTGACCGCGAGGTAGTTCCTGAAGACCGCGAGCGCTACCAAACCATCTATGCCAAGCACGAAGGTGCCGTAGCTGCCCCAACAGCAGGTATGCACTTCAGCCGCGAATTGATGAAGCGCTTAGAGATCAGAGGTGTTGATTTCTCTGAAATCACTTTACATGTTGGATTGGGTAACTTCCGCCAGGTTGACGTGGAAGACTTAACCAAGCACAAGATGGATTCGGAACAAATTTTCATTACCGAAGATGCAACGAAAATCATCAACCAGGGTAAAGATCGCAAAAAACGTGTTTGTGCGGTTGGTACAACTGTTATGCGAACACTTGAAAGTTCGGTATCAACATACGGGCATGTAAAACCTTTTGAAGGGTGGACCAATAAATTCATCTTCCCTCCTTACGAATTCCAGGTGGCCAATGCCATGATTACCAACTTCCACTTGCCATTATCAACACTGATGATGATGGTTGCTGCTTTTGGTGGTTACGACTATGTGATGGAAGCTTACGAGATTGCTGTGAAGGAAAAATACCGCTTTGGTACCTACGGCGATGCCATGTTGATTATCTAATAATCTCATATACTGATCAAAAGCCAGCTTGATAGCTGGCTTTTTTTGTTTCATTCCCCCACCTTTTTTTTGTAACTTGGTTAGGCACATCAAAAAACAGGTTACAATGGTACGCTTATTTGTTCCTATAAATTTCTCTGAACATTCAATCAATGCAGCTTATTATGCTCTAAAACTTGGGCAAAAGATACCCACAGTTTTAACACTGGTTAATTGCCAGGCTCCACTGGGTGATACAAATTCATATCAGGATAATAAGCAAGATGCTTTGAATGACTTCAAGGATAAATTGGAAAGTGAGTTTAACACCCAACAGAAGAAGAACATCACTTTATTAACCCGTCAGGAAGAGGGCTATCCGGAAGATGTTTTAATCAGTATGAGTGTTAAAGAGGAACCGGATGCCATCGTTATGGGAACCCGCAGCAAAGGCGAAACCATTAAAGAACTGTTGGGCAGTGTTACCAGCGATGTGGTTAAAAATGCTAATGTTCCGGTTTTGGCCGTTCCAGCAAATTGCATGGTAGATACCGAGCGCATCAGCAACATTCTGTTTGTAACAGATTTCAGCGATTGCGATTACCGATCCATTCATAAACTCATTCGACTGATAACACCTTTCCAAACCAAAATATTTGCCGTTCGTTTTAAGGCTTCACACCCCGATAAGTGGGATAAAAAAAGGCAGGAGGAAATGCGCTATTATTGCCGACAGACCTATCGTAATTACTCCATCGACTTTAGCTTTATTACCGGCGATGATTTTATTTCAGAACTGGATTTATTTATAAAAAGTAACAACATCGATCTTATTGCCATGACCCGACATAAACGCAACATGATTTCAAAAATATTACACCCTAGCATAACCCGCAAAATACTGTTTCACACCGATATACCCCTGCTGGTATTTCATGAATAATAAAAACATCCGTTTTTGCATTGAGGATATTTAGGAGAAAAGCAGTATTTTAAGAGCTTATAACTGATTACATCAGATTCTGTAAAAATCGTCAGACACTAAAAAAGATTTAAAATGGGAACAGGGAAAAAACGAATTGGGATTTTATCGGCCGGCGGCGACTGTCCTGGTATTAATGCTGCTATCAGAGGTGTAGGAAAAACGGCCATCGTTAAATATGGCATGGAAGTAGTGGGTATTGCCAATGGCTTTAGCGGCCTGATGAACATGGAAGCAACAGCCATGGAAGAAAAAGCTCTTTCGGGCATTATTACCGTTGGAGGAACCATTTTAGGAACTTCCCGATTTAAGCCTTTTAAAGCGGAAGACGGAGAAACAGAAAATAAACCACAAATAATAAAAGAAAACTACGACAAGCTGGGTTTGGATGCTTTGGTTTGTATTGGCGGTAATGGCACCCAAAAAACAGCCAACCTTCTTTCCAAAGAAGGCCTGAACGTTGTTGGTATTCCCAAAACAATCGACAATGACGTTTATGGTACTGATGTAACTTTTGGTTTTGATTCGGCCGTTGATATTGCTACTGAGGCCATCGACCGCCTGCATACCACAGCCAACTCGCACAAGCGGGTAATGGTTATTGAGCTGATGGGGCACCATGCCGGCTGGATTACATTACATTCGGGCATTGCCGGTGGTGGCGATGTTATTTTATTACCCGAACTGGATTATGACCTGGATAATGTATGCGATTACCTGATGGAACGAAATAAAGTGGGTAAACCCTACTCCATTGTCGTTGTGGCCGAAGGCATCGAAAAGCCCAAGAAAAAATCTGCAGCCAGCTATATTGGTAAAAAGATTCAGAAAATGACAGGAATGGAAACACGCGAAACCATTCTTGGATACATCCAGCGGGGTGGTACACCAAGTCCGCAAGACCGTATTTTAGCCACCCGTTATGGAGCTTATGCAGCCGAATTGATTTCTCGAGGTGAATTTGGTACAATGGTATCGCTAAAAAATGATGTTATCACATCTGTTCCCCTGAGTGAAGTTGGCGGTAAATTGCGCCTGGTCAATCCCGATCATTACTTAATTGATCAGGGACGAAGCATGGGCGTTTGTTTCGGATAGAAAAACAACTTTGATAAGATACAAGGCGACCAAAGCACATTGGTTGCCTTTATTTGTGTTTTCCCCTCCCCTGTGTATCCGTTTTAAACGGAACAGAAAACATCAATTGTCATTGCAATTACAAGTCAATACTGAAGTGGTTTAAAATGTGGATGAAGCATCAAAACATGGCCTTCTAAAAACACGCCTCAGGTTTTCTTATAGACTCTAATTACTATCTTTGTCAAAAAAATAAAAGCATGCAAGCAGAAGAAATTAAAAAGCTGAATGAGCAGTTTGCCGACTCATCAGCTCAAGAAATATTAAGTTATTTTATCGAACGGTTTGGTGATAAAATTGGTTTGGCATCCAGTTTAGGTGCCGAAGATCAGGTATTGACTGAAATGGTGGTTAACATCAATGCTGATACAAAAGTATTCACCCTCGATACTGGTCGTCTTTTCCCGGAAACCTATGATCTGATCGACCGAACATCGCGCAAGTACAAGAAAAATCTTGAGGTTTACTTCCCTAAAAAGAAGAAAGTACAGAAGATGGTGAATGAAAAAGGTATCAACCTGTTTTTCGAAAGTGTTGAAAATCGTAAAGAATGTTGCTTCAACCGTAAGATTGAACCTTTACAGAGAGCATTTAAAGGCTTAGATGTATGGATTTGTGGTCTTCGTGCAGCTCAGTCGGTTACCCGAACAGACATTGATAAAGTGGAATGGGATGCCAACAACAATATGATCAAGATTAATCCATTGGCCGACTGGAGTGAAGAACAAGTTTGGGACTACATTAAAGAAAAAGGTATTCCTTATAACACATTGCACGACAAAGACTACCCAAGTATTGGTTGTCAGCCATGTACACGTGCCATTATGGAAGGTGAAGATGTAAGAGCCGGCCGCTGGTGGTGGGAAAACCCTGACACAAAAGAATGTGGTTTACACAAAAGATAAGACGAGAACTTCTGATAATATAAAAGCCGTGCGATCAACACGGCTTTTTTTGTCTTCTATTAAAACCGGAATATCAATCCTCCAGAAAAGTCACCTTGAACGGCTAGTACACCAGTACTGATGCTAGCTCCACTGCTCGGACCTCCCGGACCAATACCTAAGAAAAGTCCGCCACCAGAAAAATACATCGGCAGCAGCAACCTTCCCTGCATACGAATTCCGATACGATCGCTGAAGAAAAACTTCAAACCTCCTCCTAAAGCAGCTGAGAAAGAAACATGATCCGACACACCATGCGTGGTCATGTTAAACCAGGTAATTCCCAAAGAAGCCAATCCAAAGGGCACCACTTGTCCCTTTTTTAGTTCCTTAACCATTCCCAATTGAAAATAATCAATGGCCATGTCGTAATTAGTTTTATCACCCGAAACAAAATCGTGATAATTGGCCGTTGTTTTTGATCTTGTGTAAGAAAACTCACCCAATGTTCCCGGCATTATCTCAAGGGATACAATACCCCCAAAATTAGCCGCATTCTCCATCTTAAACTTGGCTCGATACATATTAACGCTTCCATTTAAAGAATAACCGTAAATGGGCGTCAATTCAATACGCGGTCCTGTCTTTGAGGTTTGTTTTTTTGCAGGCTCTTCAACTTTGTATGTTCGCTGAACCGTTCCTTTCGAACTGGTAGGATTTTGAGCTGACACGCCTAAACAAAGGCATAAGCCCATCACAAAGGCTGTAAATTTAGGTTTGATCATTATATTAGCTATTAAAAGTGAATACTTTCCCTAACTAATGTACAACAAAAATTTAAGTGTTTTGATCAAACCTATTTCATTCACACAATCCCTAAAATCTGTACACAAATAACCAATAGTACCATTGCCACCGGATAAACCGTCGCGTAGGCAATTGCGGCCGCATTGCTATCGGTCATGCTGTCAACCGCTGCCAATCCAGGTGTACTGGTCATCGAACCGGTTATTGTACCTAGTAAAGTCAGGATATTTAAAGATTTCATAAAATAAGCTGCTGCCACGGCCATTATCATCGGAAAAAGGGTTAGTATACCCCCAATAACAAATAGCTGAGCCCCATAATCCTGGTAAGTATCCACCAGCGTTGCGCCAGCCTTCGTTCCTACCGATGCCAGGAACAACATTAAACCTAACTGACGCAGTAATTGGTTGGCGGCCCCCGACATACTCCAGATAACCGGACCGGTGCGGCCAATGCGCGCCAATATCATCGATACAGCCAAAACCCCACCGGTTAATCCAAGGCTGAATGAGAAGGATCCTCCAAAAGATAAGGACATCTTGCCAAATAACACGCCTAAAACAATTCCTGCTGCTACCGGGAAAAAGTCCGTATCTGAAAGCTTTTTATCATTATTACCAAAAATACGAATCACTTGCTTCATGTTTTCGCGACTACAAGCCACCATCACCTTATCTCCCATTTGCAACTTACTTGAAGGTGTTGGTGTGATATCGATGCCGCTTCGACGAATTCGTGTGACCGTGGCCTGATAGTTTGTCCACAGGTTAAACACACTTAAAGCTTTATTGACTGCTTCGGTATTGGTCACCAAAATGGATTGTACTTCATAGCCTTTATCCAAAGGTATTTGTTGGGTGGTTTCAGAACCAATCAATAAGGTAATTTTTTCTAAAGCATCCTTGGTGCCCACAGCTCGTACCAAATCACCTTTTCCCAAAACAGTTTTATTATTGGGTGTAGTTGAATGACCATCGTGCATCACCCTGGAAATAACAGCCTGGGTCATCGACCTTACGCGCAAATGACCAATGGTTTTACCAATAATATTTTCATTCTCAACAACCAGATTGCGATGCATAATCTCAGGAAAGCCGGATTCTGAACTTTTTTCATAATCGCGCTCTGCCTTTTTAATGTCAGCACGAATAATCTTTGGATAAAACTTAGCGAAAAGAATTACACCTATTACACCAAATGGGTAAGCTACCCCATAGCCGATTGACACCAAAGGAGAATTAGTGGTTTCAATAGCCGCTGCCAACCCAGGCGTTGATGTTAGTGCACCGGTTAACAAACCCGTGATAATGGGCATATCAATGCCAAATACTTTGTACAATACAAATGCCATCACCGATCCGGAGATAATCACAACAGTTGCCAGCAAGGCTAAACTACGTCCGTTTTTCTGGAAGGAATCGAAAAAGCCGGGCCCCGCCTGAACACCAATGGTATAAATGAACAGGATCAGTCCAATTTTTTCTAGTATACTGGGCATCACCACTCCAAAATGACCAAAAACCAAAGCCACAAAAATAATGGCTGAAATATCGAGTGAAACACCTTTAATCTTAACATTTCCGATGATAAAGCCCAGGCATATAATAACAAACAGGGCAAAATAACTGGTTTGAAGTAATTCCATTGTGTCTTTAATTAGTCCGGTAAAGCAATTATTGGATTTTGTATGGACATTTTTTGTAGCTGATCACGAAATATTTTGCAAAGATACACTTTCCTTCTCAACGATACTTTCCTATTTTTAATAAATGAAACGACCATGCGTATTTGATTATCCAAAATATACATGCAAGTGGCTGATTAAATTTATTCAGAAGTCCCATCTGACAAATGAATATAGATTATAAATGATGACTCAAAAGGACAGATATGAAGCGGGTGAGAATAATTGTTGATGGCAGGGTTCAGGGTGTTGGATTCAGATATTTTGTGGCGAATGGAGCACGAACACATAACATTTCGGGCTATGTACAAAACCTGCCGGATGGCAAAGTTGAAATTGATGCCGAAGGCGAATGCGAAAACATCCATCATTTTATGACTGAATGTCGTAAAGGTCCCGCCCTATCGCGTGTCGATACGTTTATGGTAAGCGACATTCCTTTTTATGGGTACCGACAGTTTAAGATTAAACAATGGTAAGTTCTTCAAACAAATTATTTTTTGAGAAAATTGCTGTAACATATTTCACCAGGTGTGCGTCCTATCCATGTCTTTGAGACGATAATATGACTGTAGAAGAATTTAACCAAGCCGTAAATCAACATTCAGATGGCGTCTACCGCTTTATTCTTAAGAATATTAAGGACGAAGATAAAGCGAAAGACATCATTCAGGATACCTATGAGAAATTATGGAAGAAGCATACGGAGGTCAGTTTTTCGAAGGTTAAAAGCTATCTTTTTTCGGCTGCCTACCACACGCTCATCGACCTGACCCGACGTGAAAAAAAACAAGCCCAATGGGATGAAGTTGATTTTAAAAAACATTCGCACAACGATGGCTACAGCGATTTAAATGAAGTATTGCATCAGGCTGTTGATCGCCTTCCTGAAACTCAACGAATGGTTGTTATGATGCGCGATTACGAAGGTTATTCTTATAAAGAAATAAGTGATATCACGGGCCTTTCGGAATCACAGGTGAAAGTTTATATCTTCAGGGCACGGAAATATTTGAAGGAATACATTGGTAAAATCGAAATACTGGTTTGATGATGATTAACAGGGACAATTACGAAGCATTTTTACTTGACTTCATCGAAGGAACCATTTCCGGCGATGACAGGCAAGAACTGCTTGCCTTCCTGGACAAGCATCCTGATTTAAAGGCCGATCTGGACATAAGCCTTGATATCAGCCTCAATCCGGGAAATCACACCTTCAATGATAAAGAACAATTACATAAGCATAACGCCGATTTATACGAACTACCTGTAAAAGATTACCTTGCCATCAAACAATGTGAGGAAGGTTTAACAGCTGAAGAGCAGGCTGAATTAATTTTAAGCGAACCCGATGCGAACAAGCGTAACGAATTAGTTCAACTTTATCAAAAAACAAGCCTAAAGGCAGATCAATCGATCCAGTTCAATAATAAAGCTGCGGTGCGGCGATCACGCCTAATACCATTCTTTAAGCAATACGCCCTGAACCGAAGTATTGCAGCAATCTCCATCTTGGCATTACTTGCTTCGCTTTGGCTATTTACCAGCCAATCTGATGTGGCACAAACAGAATTGGTTGTTGAGAAAGAATTGAAGACTGAAGAAAATAAACCATTAACAGCCGAAAATAAAATACTGGAAAAAGTATTGCCGGGCGAAACACCTCCTTCAAAAGACAGCTTACTAAAACTATCGAAAAATCCTATGGAAGTAAAACAAGAGACATCATCCAAGGAAAAGATTGAAAAAAAGAGCGAGGAAATGCAATTTATGGCATCTATCGATTTCATTGAAATTGATAATAATCGACCTATTAATGCCTATGAACACGGTCTTAATGTGATGATGCCACAATACATGAATAACAACTTACTGCGTCAGGAGCTGGCCAATATTTACCGACAAATTGAAGAAGAAGGCGAAACGCCCGGTTTGTCACTGGCCATTGTTGAAGGCGGTGTAAAGGTGATGAACTTCTTATCGAAAGAATCGGTTAAGATGCAAAAGTACTACAATAGCGACGGCAAAGTAATTGGCTATCATCTGAAAGGTGATAACCTGGAAGTTAACCACCGGGTGAAATAGTTTATCAGGCCCTAATGCTTTCTATCGGCATGCTAAAATAAAAGTTAGCGCCTTTTCCGGTTTCCGACTCCAGCCATATTTTACCGCCCAACAGTGTCAATATCTCTCTGCAGATGGAAAGCCCCAAACCAGTACCTCCACTTCGGTTGGACAATTCAATATGCGCTTGCTTAAAACGCTCAAATATGGATTGATGTAATTCTGAGCGAATGCCAATGCCGGTATCTTTTACGAAAAACAGGATGTCTTCTTTTTCAATTTCATAGCCAAACTCAATTTGTCCTTTATGAGTGAATTTAATGGCATTATTTACCAGGTTGTGAAATACCCGGGTTAGTTTTTCACGATCGGTATAAATAGATAAAGCAGGAATTTCAATGCGCGCTTTCAGCAACACATCTTCTTTCATTAGTGGCGAAAAATAATCATGCACCCCATTAATCATTTCGTTTAGCTCAAACTCTTCATTATGCACAAAACTATTGCCCGATTCGAGTAAGGAAGTATCCATTACATCATTCACTATGGATAACAATTGTTTTGAGCTTTGAAGTATAATACTCAGGTATTGCTTCATCTCTTTAGAACCGGTGTCTTCAGTTTGCGCTATCTCGGTAAAACCCACAATGGCATTCATGGGCGTGCGCAGTTCATGAGATATATTTTCAATAAAGGCCGTTTTGAGCTTCTCATTTTCTTTGGCCACACTCTTGGCTTTACGCAATCGCCGTATATGAATTTTGCTAAAGATAAACAGGCAAACTGCTGTGACTACCACATAGAACCATCCTTTATAATGTTGAAGCTGGTTCAGCGTTTCCTCATCTTCTGCAACAATCAAAGCAATTTGATCGGAGAAAAGAATCCACAATACACCAATTACCAGGTATATCGATGATAAACGATATTCAAACGGAATTTTATAAAAGATTTTCTTAATCAAGAGCTTCATAAGTATAAAGTCAGGGTATTTATTGCGATAATAAATTTACCATCCTATTTACGAATATGTCCAGAGTTGATGAAATCTATTTGATTAAATGCAATAATCCATTGACCGACGAACCCAAATAAGCAACACAAAAATCTATTCATACAGCACCGCTTCATCCCAACCTTCTATGTGTAAGATCACTGCCAGGCCATCCTGCTTCAAAGCACTTAAATTAAAGCTTCGCTGTTTATTGATAAGTGCATCACATGCTTCATTATTAACAAAATTAAATTTCAGGTATCGTTGCACCGGATCGGATTCGGCCACTACCCCGGAATCAATTAACTGTAAATACCAGGTAGATCCGTCACAGCCACTGGATTGATATTCAACATTCAAGCAATCGCCATCGACACTAATCGTTTCTATCATAAGGTCTGCGTCATTGGCCGTTTCATAACCATGAGGCCAGATTATGGCCGTATCGTCGCACCCATTGTTGTAGACCAATACCGCTTTCCCCTCTTCACATTTCACACCAGTTGGAGGTGGCATATACATTTGGCAGCAGATAATTCCATTAAACCACTTTCTACGATAAGTTTCAGAAGCTTTATCATACGCTGCAACTTTTTTCTGAAATAGGATTGTATTAACACTTTCGTGGTAAGGTAAATAGTGAGCCGGTCCTCCACACACGCCTCTCCCAATAGGCATAAAATCCCATTCATCACTATTTGTGCATGTAACACTTTCTGATATAGTAAGCAGTTCAGCATGGGTCTTTTCCAACCACGCTTCATATTCTTCTTTGCTCATCTCATTATCATCACATGCCGATGTAAACAAAAAGGCAGCAAAAGTCAGAAAGAAAAAACACTTATTCATATCCTTTGTAAATTTCGGTTCTTTCTTTCAGACGTTTAAACAGACAAACAGTTGCGTTTTAAACCAACTTTTAGTCAATTAATGCTCCAATCGTAAAGCTATTTCGTAGCCACTAACAGATATCTTCGGAGATGTAGCATTTACATTGCCATATTCGTAATTGAATTCCAAATTGCTATCGTCCATTATCTTCTCCCTGATTCGGTATTTTTCTTCGGGAATCTTCAGATCAGGATACTGAAGTTTTCCAGATAGCAAATATGTTTGGGGGTTTGTCATTCGCAGATTTACCTCGTTGTATTTTCCTGCTATTTCGATTTTTTGGAATTGAGCCGATAAGCTTTCTATATCTATTTCATCTTCGTAGCCCGAATGAACTAACGATTGCTCAAGCTTTCCGATCGTGAATTCGTTGTATTTTCCATCCTTCGATGTCAAACTTTTGATCTCGCGTATTTTGATTTCATTCTCGTATGCCTCATATAATTGCAAGGCACCTACTTTTTGCGCTTCCAATCCCAGGTATTTGGCAGATAAATGTACGTTACCGGCATTTTCAAACACACAAGATCCCTCATAGGCTTTAAGGTCAAGTTTTTTGATGGCACCCAAATTTAATTCTGCATATTTAGACTCAACACTAACATCCTCGGCGCTTTGACAACTAAAACTACCTTCGTACATATTTAAGTCAATGCTTGAAGTTTTTTCATTTCTAATTTGCGAATATTTGGCATTCAAGGATAACGATTCCGAATCTTTAGTGGTTAATTCGCACTCATAAAGGTTTAAGTTTATTTTTCCGGCCGAAGCCAAGGTCAATTGTGAGTATTTAAGATCGCCCATTACATCGCCCGCGAGTTCTTTGAAATTGGATTTAGTATCGTATAAACTCAGATTTAATACTCCGCTAATATTATTGGTCACATCTAATTTCGAATACTTTGCATTTAAGTCAACATTAATTTTTTCAGGAATCCATATTTCGCATCTTTTTATTTTAAATTCCTTAAGATTTACTTTTTGTTTTTTGTCTGATTTTATGGTCACTTTTTTCCATTTCATGCCCATAATTTCAAGGTCAAAATATTTTTGAAAAGTCAGGTCCACAATCGCATTACTGCCGCCGGAAGTTCTTAATACTGAAGATTCCAAAAGTGATTTTAGCTTAGTGAGCTCTTCCTCCTTACCATCGGCTATATACTCCAGCTCAATCCTTACCTCGTTGCCTGACGATGGCTTAACGACCGCCGACAAATCATATAAATTCAGTTCAACACCAGACGATGCTCCAACCTTTATTTCTTTTTTTATCAGTGTACTCGACACATCCTGCGCCCAAGTGCAAACAGTGCTTAAAACAAAAATGCTAATTAATAACAGATGCTTATATCCTGACATGTTCCGATTTATTTTCATCTCTTTGCTTTTTACGTTTTTCATTAATCAGTCTTTCAATAATCCGAAGCCGTTTTTCATATGTATCCAGCATAATTAAAATGGCGCGCTCGTTATAACCATGCTGTTTTAAATCATTAAGTCCCTTGGTATAAATAGTATCCAACAGCTCCAACTCCCCCATTAACATCAAATCCAGTTCTATATCGTTTGAAGGCATCGATCTTAACTCATCCCATTTCACTTTAACCTGATTGATGTATTGCAACTCCTTCTCAGCCAATTCTTCATTAATAGCAGCCAAGCTGCTAAGCTGCTCACGCATCATCAATTCATGGCGCGTAATAACTCCGGCCACAAGCACAATGGCAGCCACCAAGGCCACTTTGAATAAGTGCTTTTTCCAATTGACTGACGGTCGATTCAATTCTTTATCAATAGTTTGCCAAATGCGCTCTTCATCAGGCTCGAAACGGTCCATCTCAGCCTTGTTTCTATCAAAATAATCTTCCCATCTGTCAGGCATAAAGCATCGATTTAAGTTTACTATTCAATAGTTTTTTGGCCCGATGATATTGCACTTTGCAATTATTCTCGGTCTGCCCGCTTATTCGGGCTATTTCATTGAAACGATAGCCTTCGATGGCTCTCAAGGTAAAAACTACCCGAGCCCCATGTGGCAGTTCCATAACCGCTTTCATAATCTGCTCCATCGGCAGTTCAATATCAGTATCTGGCTCTTCTACATCCGGAATTACATCCACCGTTTCGGGCGCAAACTTCATTTTCTTCTGTTTACGAATATGGCTGATGGCCTCGTTAACCACAATCTGCTTTAACCAGGATGCAAAAGCTTTGGTATCATTTAAGGAATTGATCTTTCTAAAAACCTTTACAAAACTGTCCTGCACAACATCTTCGGCATCATACTGATTACCGAGCATGCGAAAAGCCACATTGTACATGGGACGAACAAATTGCTGAAACAAAGCCAGACGAGCCCGCTCATTTCCATGCTTGCATTGTTGCACAAGTTGCTCTGTCAGGTTAATTGATCGATTCAAATCTTAGATTCTTTTCTTTAAGGATGCATTAAAAGCGAAAAGGTTAAAAAGAGATGGTATATTTTTTTAATGACAATCGTACCTGATCTCGGGTTAATGCACATCAATTTATATCAAACGCTTATAAAGCTGATAGTTTTCCTCATCGAAACAAACAAACACCACTTTTCGAAGAGTACTGCTTTTATAACTTTTAACAGCATTAAATGCGGTTTTGGCTGCTTGAGCTTTGGGATAACCATAAACACCGGTACTGATATTCGGAAAAGCTATTGACTCCAGCTCATAGGCTTCGGCCAATTGCAACGAATTGATATAACAACTATGAAGCTTTTCCTTCTCATTCTGTTGGCCCCCTTTCCAAACAGGTCCAACTGTATGGATTACTCTTTTAGCAGGTAAATTTCCAGCATTGGTAATCACCGCCTCTCCTGCTGGACAACCCCCCTGACGATCGCGAATAACTATACATTCCTCTAATATGGCCGATCCTCCAGCCCGATGAATGGCACCATCCACTCCTCCACCACCAAGTAATCCTGAATTAGCTGCATTAACAATTGCATCGGTATGACATTTTGTAATGTCGCCTTTAATTAATTCCAGTTTCATAGTAGCTATTTTAAATATTTATCCTTTAGATAATCCATCATCTTAATGATGCGTTTGGCTTTGGTTTCTTCTTTTTTGGCCTCGTAAATCCAGCTAATAATTTCTTGTTGTTGGTTACTGGTTTCCTGATTAAATGCCTTCAACAAGCGTTGATCCTCCAGTTCAAAACAATCGATTAATTCCTGTGGTATTGTCACCGGTAAATTATCCGGAAATAGTTTAATGTGTACATGATCGCCGGCATCTTTGCCAATTGCTTTTCGAATGGCAGCTTTTACGGGCAGCATCATTTGCCCATTTCCCATTGGCATTAAACGTGCATGTTTAATTTCATAATTATCGATAAAGCCATGCACTTTAATCCAGTTAAACCAGGCATGCTTATCGGGTTTTATCTCGGGAATCTCAGCATAAGTCCATCCGCCCTTACCCGGAAACTTTTGAAGAAGATAGGTTTTGTTGGTTAATGTTTTCTCAGAATGTTCTGTCATATATCAAATATCATAAACAATTATATGAAGATCAAATTCTACTATATAATCTCAACTTATTTTATTGATATATGAATCTTATCTTTGTGCCATGCAGCAACGATTCAATAAAAAGGAACAGGCATTTGTTCAAAAGGTCAGGCAAACAGCAGGTAAAGCCATCAATCAGTATGAAATGATCGGCGCCGACGACACTGTCATGGTGGCTGTTTCAGGAGGTAAAGACAGCCTGGCTTTATTGGAAATATTATCAAGTCGAAGAAAAGGGATGCCGGTTCATTACCATTTGCATGCGGCACATATTATCACCGAAGATGTACCCTATCAGATAGATATAGAGTGGCTGCAGAAGTTTTGCGATGAGTTAGATGTTACTTTGCACCTTGTTACAACCCGCGCAAACCTGGAGACAGCCGGCAAAAAGAAGCCTTGTTTTGCCTGTTCGCGCAACCGTCGAAAAGAACTATTTCAACTAACACATTCACTGGGGATTAAAAAACTGGCTTTTGGTCATCATCTTGACGATGCTGTTGAAACATTGGTGATGAACATGGCGCAACATGCCAATATTTCTTCCATTCCGGCCAAACTAAATATGTTTGATGCAAAACTTGAAGTAATACGTCCTTTAATTCTATTAACCAATGCTGAAATGAAGGAGTACGCTCGACTAATGAACTTCGAAAGCCTGAAAAAAGAGTGCCCTTATGAAGATCATACCATACGCCAGAAAGCAAGGGAAATAGTTGAACAGATGACTGAGATCAATCCCAAAGCGCGAATCAATCTTTTTAAGTCCATGAAAAAGATTGATTTTGAGTACCTGCCATAAAAAAATGCCGGCTTCTTTATTGCCGGCATCAAAACTGTCGTTATAGAGTATTATCTAACCTTCAATCCACGAAATCACTTCTCTGTCATAAGGTTTAGTGCCAGAAGGTATTACCTTTTCCAATTCTCCGTCTTCATTAATCAGATACTTTTGAAAGTTCCACTCTACTCTACTATCCATTACACCGTTCCGATCTTTACTGGTGAGCCACTCATAAACCGGGTGCTTATTATCGTTTGTAATACTTACCTTTTCCATAATTGGAAAGGTAATCTCATACTTGGAAGTACAAAAAGTGCGTATCTCTTTGTTTTGCTCAAATTCCTGCTGTCCAAAACTTTTTGAAGGAAAAGCTAATATAATCAATCCTGCTTCTTTGTATTTTTTATAAAGCACTTCAAGCATCTCATACTGACCAGTATATTTGCATTTACTGGCAGTGTTTATAATCATCACCTTATGCCCTTTCAAATCTTTTAACTCATAATTTTCCCCTTCCAATGTCTTAACAGAAAGATCATAAAACGAGCTTTGAGCAGATAAAGTAATGCTCACTAATATTAGAAATGTAGTTGATAAAATTTTGTTTTTCATCTGTTTAATTTATTTTCATTTGTCAGATGGAACTCCCAAATAAATTCAATCATTCTCCTGTATGTAAATTGAATAATTGAATTTGCATGGTCGTTTCATTCGTTTACAATTTATGTTCATTTATTTACGTCCGGTACATTTTTTATATAAAACCAATTCATAAAAAATGCCGGCTTCTTAATCGCCGGCACCGAAACTATGGATTTACATTTATACCTAACCCTTAATCCACGAAATTACTTCCTTATCATATGGTTTCGTACCCGATGAAATTACTTTCTCAAGTTCCCCGTCTTCATTAATCAAATATTTCTGAAAATTCCATTCCACTGAACTATCCATCTTACCATTTAGTGCTTTGGCTGTTAACCATTCATAAACGGGATGCTTTTTACCTTCGGTAATTGTGGCCATTTCCATTATCGGAAATGTGATTTCATATTTATTGGTACAAAATGTGCGAATCTCTTTAGTGTCTTCAAATTCGGTTTCCCCAAAGCTATTAGATGGGAAAGCAAGAATTACCAAACCATCCTCTTTATACTTTTGATACAACACCTCCAACATTTCATATTGCTCAGTAAATGAACACTTACTGGCCGTATTCACAACCATTACTTTATGTCCTTTTAATTCATTTAAGGTAAAAGTTTTGCCCTCGAGTGTTTTGACTGGTATATCGTAAAATGATTTTTGTGCGGTTAATGTTAGCGTAATAACTAATGTAAAAGCGATTGTTAAAATTGTCTTTTTCATATGATGTGTTTTAAGATTTGATGGTTTAGTCGAAGCCTTATACAAATCCTTACACATCATTCTTATAAAATTTTAAATATTTACATCCAAGACAATAATACGGGCATATTTTTTGTTATGAAAGAAGTCGTAATTTTCTAATAACCAAACCAAAAATTATGAAATTGAGAAAATCCTTCTTCCTATTAATTTTTATTCCGATGGCTTTAATATCTTGTGAAAAAGATGAAGTTACTCCTTCAATACTTGATATTCTTGAGAGTGCACAAAACATCGAAATCGTAAGCAGTGAAGATTTAGAAAACGGAGAACAACTGATCAAGTTTAAATTCAAACAACCTCTCGATCATAATAATCCCAATGGTCCTTACTTTATTCAGAATGGCTCTCTCCTTCATCGAAATTATAATTTACCAGTTATTTTTATGCCGAGTGGTTATGGTAGAAGTTACATTCGTCATTACAACTTAACCAGATACACTTTTTCCAACAATAAATCTACCGGAAAACCAAATATACTCGCCGTTGACCATCGTTATTATGGCAATGAAGGTAAGGATTTTGAAAACCTCGACCCCAAATACTTAAACATAGAACAAGCAGCCAACGATTTACATCAGGTCGTTAAAACTTTTAAGAAAACTTATAATAGCAAATGGATTAGCATGGGCTATAGCAAGGGAGGTCATACATGTACCTACCATAAGTATTTCTTTCCCAACGATATTGACGGAACATTATCCTTTGTTGCTCCCTTAACTCTTCAAGAAGCTGACGATCGCTTCTACGAATTCATTAAAAACATTCATACTCCGACAGAATATGATAAGATGCTTAACTTTCAGCGTCTTCTTCTTATTAAACGCGACGACCTGACGCCTTTATTAGAAGATTGGTATCGCAATAATAATCTGGAGATGGATCGCGAATCGGATAAAGTTATTGAAGGAATAGCTCTTAGTTATCCATTTACATATTGGCAATATAAATCCTATTGGGCAAGCAACAATTCTCCTATATTAAATGCACCAACCATTGAAGATAGTGCACATGATATTTTCGAATTTCTTTCGACTACCTATTTCCTCGACAATTATTCTACCAAGGATGTTACAAAGTACAAACCATATTCTTATCAAGTTAAAACACAATTAGGATATCCGATTTATGCCGAATATGAACAGTTATCAGACTTACTAAAATATTACAAAACACCAAGGAACAAATCCTTGGATTTTGATCCCCAACCGATACTGGATGTGGTAAAGTGGCTTGATGAAAGTGGCGACAACATCGTTCATCTTTACGGCAGTAAAGATCCCTGGACTGCTGCAATGTATAATAATGCTCCATACAGGGATGCACTTACTTTAATGAATAAGGGAGGTGACCACCTCGTCGATCTGTTTTCATTCAACGATAATAACTATGCAATAAGTAAATTACAACAATGGACAGGTTTTAAAATTGAATACATTTGGGATTATGAGGTCACCACAAAAAATGCCACCAATATTAAAGATTGGATTAAAGAGGAATCCTCAACTCCCTTTATATCTGACAACTAAATTTATAAACCCATTACAATTTCAACTCCATCTGTTTTAAAAATTCTTTCATCTTATCGCTTTGCCCCAGGTAGACATGAAAATAAGATGACCAGCAGTTTGGGGTTTTGTAAATAGGCATATCCACTTCTTTGCTTCGCGCCGAAAGCACTTTGTAGCTGGCTTGCCGAGTGCACCCTTTACTCAATCCTGAATAATGAAATTCGTGTCCCTTATATTGCACACCGTCAACCTCCACAGACCGATAACCTAGCTTAAGCTTCATATCAACCAAGGATGTTGAATAGTCGAAAACATTTAGCATATTATGCTTTGATCCATCTTTTAATTCAACTGATTTACCCAGATACATCATGCCGCCACATTCTGCCACAATTTTACCACCCGACTTTTCAAACTGTCTGATGGCTGCTAGCATCTCCGAATTTTCAGCTAATTCTTTTGCAAACAACTCGGGATATCCCCCAGGGAACCACAAAACATCGCACACAGGTAAAAAACTATCATTTAATGGACTAAAATAGGTTACCTCTCCTATTTCTTTTAATCGATCGATATTGGCCGGATACATAAAATTAAACGCCGCATCGTTGGCTACTGCAAACTTCAAATTGCCTGAAACGTGTTCATTGCTTTCAGATTTGGATTGCTTAACAGGTGCCTCCGAATTCTTTAGCAGCAAATCTAAATCAATATGTTTGGCAATTAGTTCGGCTGCCACATCAACGGCTTTTATCATTTGATGATTATCGGTTAATGACAATCCCAGATGACGCGACTCCAAAGTCAATTCTGCATTCTTTGGCACATAACCCAACGATACCACTCCGGCATCATCTGCTGCTTCTTTCAAAAATTGATAATGAGACTCCCCGGATACGCGGTTAAAAATCACACCCTTAACCTTTACATCTTTATCGAAGTTTTTAAACCCATACAACAAAGGCGCCACCGAGTAAGCTGTGGCCGCTGCGTTAACCACCAAGATTACTGGCAGGTCAAGAATTTTACCTATTTCTGCCGAACTGCCTTTATCGCGTTTAGCCCCATCAAACAAGCCCATTACCCCTTCCACAATGCCAACATCGGCCATTTGCATTTTTTGATTGTAAACGGACTGAATATGCTCTTCATTCGACATCCAAACATCTAAATTGTAAGATTTTGTTCCGGCAATCTCGCTATGATGCAATGGATCGATATAATCGGGTCCGCATTTGAAGGGCTGGATCTTAAAGTTTTTATTTCGTAAAGCTTTAATAAGACCCAATGTAACAATTGTTTTACCAGAATTACTAGATGGTGCGGCTATTAAAAAACTATGCTTCATAATTGGTATTTCTTAAAAAACTAGATGACGCCAAAGATATGCAAAAGACCATTGTATCAAGGCCATTATATAAAACCTTAATGTCTTTTTTAATATGGTAGTGTGCTGTATCCCAAAAATTAGCAGTACCTTTGCGGCTCATTTGGATTTTAGCTATGCAAGAGATTAGAAACGTCGCCATCATCGCGCACGTTGACCACGGTAAAACCACACTGGTTGACAAGATGTTAATGGCCGGAAAGCTGTTTAAAGAGCACCAGGAAGTTGGTGAACTAATTATGGACAACAATGACCTGGAGCGTGAGCGAGGCATCACCATCCTGTCAAAAAATGTGTCGGTAATGTGGAAGGGTGTAAAAATTAACATCATTGACACCCCTGGTCACTCCGATTTCGGAGGCGAAGTAGAACGTGTTTTAAACATGGCCGATGGCGTATTGTTATTGGTTGATGCTTTTGAAGGGCCGATGCCACAAACGCGTTTCGTGTTGCAAAAAGCTATATCTCTTGGACTGAAGCCGATTGTAGTTATCAATAAGGTCGATAAACCCAATTGCCGTCCGGAAGAAGTACACGAAGATGTTTTTGACCTGATGTTCTCATTGGATGCCACCGAAGATCAGTTGGATTTCCCTTCGGTTTATGGTTCGGCCAAAGAAAACTGGATGAGTACAGATTGGAAAAAGAAAACTGATAACATTGACTCGGTTTTAGATGCCATCCTTGAACACATCCCTGCTCCTGAATACAATAAAGGAACACCTCAGCTGCAGATTACTTCATTGGATCACAGCAAATACCTGGGACGTATCGCTATTGGTCGCTTGCACCGAGGTGAATTATCCGTTAACCAGGATGTGAGCCTTGTTAAACGCGATGGCAGCATTACACGCACCCGCATTAAAGAATTGAACGTTTTTGACGGTCTGGGTCGTACCAAAGTTGATCATGTGACTTGTGGTGAGCTTTGCGCTTTAGTTGGTGTTGAAGGTTTTGATATTGGTGATACCATTGCCGACCTTGAAAATCCGGAACCACTGGAACCTATTGCCATCGACGAACCAACGATGAGTATGTTATTTACCATTAACAACTCGCCTTTCTTTGGTAAAGATGGTAAGTATGTTACATCACGTCATATTAAAGATCGCCTGGACAAAGAGCTGGAGAAAAACCTGGCTTTACGGGTAGAAGAAACTGATTCGGCCGACTCATGGAATGTATATGGCCGAGGGGTGCTGCATTTATCAGTATTGATTGAAACCATGCGCCGTGAAGGTTATGAATTACAGGTTGGTCAGCCACGCGTAATCATCAAAGAAGAGCTGGGTGAAAAACTGGAGCCAGTCGAAGATTTAACCATTGATTTACCGGAAGAACACTCTGGTAAAGCCATTGAAATGGTGACTCAACGCAAAGGAGAGCTAACTTCGATGGAGAAAAAAGGCGATCGTGTGCATCTTGATTTCCAAATTCCATCACGAGGCATCATTGGTTTGCGTAGCAACCTGCTAACCGCAACACAAGGCGAGGCCATTATGGCTCACCGCTTTATTGAGTTCCAGCCTTGGAAAGGTCAGATTGAAAAACGAATTAATGGTTCATTAATTGTTTTGGAATCGGGTACTGCCATTGCTTATGCACTTGATAAACTTCAGGATCGTGGTAAATTCTTCGTTTCACCACAGGAAGATGTTTACATGGGACAGGTTGTAGGAGAAAACAACCGCGAAGGCGATTTAACTTTGAACATTACCAAAACGAAGAAGCTAAGTAACATGCGCTCTTCAGGAGCCGATGACAAAGTGAAGCTGGCCCCTCCTATTATCTTTAGCCTCGAAGAAGCTTTGGAATACATTCAGGGTGACGAGTACGTAGAGGTAACTCCAAGTGCTATTCGCTTAAGAAAAATATTATTGCTGGAGCACGAACGTAAACGTGCTTCGAAACAAGACTAAGAATAACCGGTAATTGATTAATTATCGGGTTAGCAACCCTTGGGAGATGACTTTTTAGTTATCTCCCTTTTTTGTCTGGAGCTTAAAGCTTGGGGATAAAAATGATCAGCCCAATAACAAAGGCCATAATGGATACAATCAACACGCCCGCCGCAGCCAAATCTTTTACCTTTTTAATGATCGGATTGGTTTCCTTGCACACCTTATCGGCTAAATTCTCGATGGCTGAATTAAATAACTCTGCCGCCAATACACTTCCAATGGCAACTATAATAAAAAGCCATTCCGCATTGGATATTTCGTAGTAAAATCCGGCTAATACAGCCAAAATTGCTGCTACCAGATGGACTCTCGAATTATGCTCTTCCAACAACAAAACCTTTAAGCCATTGAAGGCATATCCAAAACTATTGAATCGTTTGATAAGTGAAAACTTTTTGTTTTTCATTTCTTAACTCTCAAAACTCCTAACATATAACCCCCCCCAATACCATAATAAGCGTGACGCTTATTCCAGATCAATTGGGGAGCGACTGAAATTCCAAATATACGACTAAATGTAAATTCAAAATTAGGCCTGATAACAATTCCAAAAGATTGATCTTTCTAATAAGCAAGATATAAAAGATCTTCGCATCAAAACAACAGCCCCTTTTCTTATACCAATCCTAAATTAGAGTGAACCTTACATTCTTTCGAATATCTTACACATTGGCAAGTGCTAAAATAGAGGCATAGTACTTACGTACATGATATTTTTTAACGCAACATAAGTGAAAAAAGAACTGTAGAATAAAGCTCAACTTGAAGGGGTATTTTCATTAACTCCTCACAATCAATCCTTAAAAATGTTTGAAAAAAAATTTGGAATTCTAAAAATGCTCTTTACATTTGTAGTGTACTATTTCTCTATAACAGTAAAACAATCCCAAATGATTACTATCAAAAACCTAAGTTTTGCTTATAAAAAACAACCCCTACTCTTCAATGATCTCTCGCTGCACGAAGGAGCTGGACAAATCATTGGTTTGCTGGGGAAGAATGGTGCCGGCAAAACCACCTTATTGCAACTCCTGGCAGGATTGCTATCACCCCAAAAAGGTGAAATAACAGTCAACGGTCATTCATCCATCGGACGATCGCCTGCCCTGCTCGAACAAATTTGCTTTGTTCCTGAAGAGTTTATTATGCCATCGGTTAAAATGCACCGATACGTGGATGGCCACGCATCATTCTATCCAAGGTTCGATCGAGCTTTGTTTCTTGACTTGATCAAACAGTTTGAACTAGATGAAAACAAGGTATTATCAAAAATGAGTCATGGCCAGAAAAAGAAGTTTCGCATTGCCTTTGCGTTGGCCACCAAATGCCAGCTTATTGTGCTTGACGAACCTACCAATGGCTTAGACATCCCCTCGAAGGTAACCTTCCGTCAAATGGTGGCCGGTGCCCTCGAAGATGATCAGACAGTTATTATATCAACACATCAGGTAAAAGATGTAGAAACATTGATTGACAAACTATTACTAATTGACGAGGGGCGCGTAATATTTAACGAGACCATCCTTAATCTATCGGAGAAGTTTGACTTTAAAATTGTTAGTCACCTGCCCGAAAATCTACTTTACAACGAACTTAACCCAATGGGCTATAAAGTGATCACTCCGGCCAATGGCACAACATCTGAAGTGGATATCGAACTATTATTTAATGCCATTAACGAAGGCGTAAAACTAAACTAAGAAAGACCTTAATCATGAATAATACGTTTAACATCAAAAGATTTGGCAAGCTGATCAGGCAACAATACCAACTATCGGGTAAAAATACGGCATTGGCCATATTGTCCATATTTATTGTCTACACATTAATCCTGATGAGTTTCACCTACAAATACAGTCACATACGTGCTGTTGAATGGATTCCATTTTTCTTTATGCTCAATCTGGGAGTAGCTCTTCCTTTTGCCGGATATGCTTTCCCGGCTTTCAGAAGCAAAGAGAAAACATTTGATTACCTGCTAATCCCCTGCTCCCTAACCGAGAAATTCACACTCAATCTGATTATCCGACTCCTACTTCCCTGGGTTATCTTACCAATAATATTTTACATCAGTGCTCACCTGGCAGCTGAACTGGCACTTTGGTATGCCCCTGGTCGCTCCATTGCTGCATTAAGTCCAATTAAACTAATGGAGCATTTAGAAAGTGATCGTGCCATGGCAATGATTACAGTTATTGTTTTGATGGTGCTAATCAGTCAATCCATTTTGTTTGCCGGAGCCACTGTATTTAAACAAAAACCATTAATAAAAACCTTGGTAACATTGGGCATCACAGCGGCAGTTGTCATCCTTTATTTCTATGTCATCATCGAAGTAGCTGATACATTCAAAACCGGTAAAATGCCATGGGTTGCCAAAATTGAAAACAAAGAAACTGCATTGAACTTCCTAATAGGACTTGAATTAGTTTTACTAACCACCACTTGGGCCTATGCCTTTTTTAAAGTGAAAGAAAAAGAATTAACATGATGGAGTTTAAGAACAATAAAGGCATTTTTCAGCAGATTGCCGACAACATATGCGAGCGTATTTTGTCGGGCGACTATTCACCGGGCGATAAAGTCCCTTCTGTCAGACAACTGGCAGCGCAATTGGGCGTAAACCAAAATACCATTATGAGAACTTTTTTAGAACTTCAACATAGCAACATCGTGGAAAATCGAAGAGGCATCGGGTACTTTGTTACCGATAATGCACCCGAAACCATTCGGGATATACGTAAAGAAGAATTTACAAAAGACATTCTTCCGGCTTTTATTCAACAGGTTAGATTACTGCGAATTACAAGAACCGAATTAGAGCCATTGTTTAATCAACTAAAAGAGAATGAAGATGAAAACTAGTAAGATTATCTTAATCGCATTTCTGTCGGTTTTTATTCTGAGCCTGCTCTCGTTATTGATTACCGTTGAAAATGAAAAATTTCTGGGCTCTTTAGAATCAGTAGATAAAACTTTTACTGAGATAAAAGCAATAAAAATCACTAAGGACGCTCAAGTAAACATCCATTATGGCGATCAAAACAAAATTAGCTTAAAGCATTACAAGGATTCAACATACACCTTTCCCTTTGTGCTAAAAGGCGACACCCTTGTTTTAGTGCCACATAAGCAAAATGATCGTAACTGGAGTTATTCTGTTTACGTCAACAAACCACTAAAAACCATCTATAATCAAGGAGGCAACATTAGCATAAGTTTAAATCAAGAAAGTTTATCTGTTGTCAGTAATAATAACAGCAGACTTGACATTAATAATAAAACCAATTTAAAATACCTCAATCTTGACATTAGCCAAGATTCAAAAGCATATTTCTATAACTCGCAAATCCAGAAACTCCATCTGAAATGCGAGAAAGCCAAAGTAAGAATTGATAATCCAATCGATAACTTAAAACTAATAGCAACACTGCATTCTAATGTTACTTTTAGTCAGGTAAAGCACCTTAGCGTAGAATGCGATGAAACTTCTAAATACAGAGTTTATTAGTGAAGAGACTAAGCCTATCTGCTAATTGTTTGTATTGAATGATATTAACGCAAAGAGGCCGCCTGAACTACTCCAGACGGCCTCTTTAGTTTATTCTACCTATTTAATTACAATTTTTGTTGTTTTTAATTTGCCTTCCGAATTCACCTTAAGAATATACAGGCCAGGTTTTAATGGGATATTCATTGGTATTGTTTCTTCATAATACTTTTGATTATGAACTTCTCTACCTTGTTTATCACAAATAGTTACAACAACCCCTTCAACAGATACTTCACCCAATTGAAGTGTGAAATTACCAGATGATGGATTAGGATAAACTTTAATCTTAGAATTGCTTTTAATATTAGAGTCTATATCTGTTGCTATTTGTACTGTAACTGCTACCTCACTCTCTTCTGAAGAAAGCTCTCCATCACTAACAACAAGCCTAAACACAAATGTAGATTCACTAGCTACATCAGGCGCTGTGAAGGTAGGTTGAGCGGCTGTGTTATCAGATAAAACAATACCAGATGGCGCTGTCCATTGATACATTAACGTTGTTCCTTCAGGATCTGTTGAACCTGTACCATCAAGCTGAACCAATGTATTAGCTGATACGTCCTGACCTTGTCCAGCCGAAGCCGTAGGTTTCTCGTTAACATTAACAATTGCTATAGTTATAGTCTCCGGGTCTGATGCACTCACACCATCTCTCACAGTCAGAGTTAATGTATAACTATTTGTTGTTTCATAGTCTAAATTAGCATTAGACTTAACACTTATCTCACCAGATGAATTACCTATTTCAAAGATATCATCACCATTACCAGAGACAATCGTCCAATCGCCAAATGTAGAACCCACCACAACATCCGTGGCTACAACTGTTCCAATTGTGGCTCCATTTTCCGCATCTTCCGAAAGTGAAAATTCTTGACTTTCGGTGATCACTGGCGGATGATCAACGATCGTAACAATTGCCGAACCCGAGGCTGTATTACCATTCACATCATTAACTGTTAAATTAACAGTATTTGTGCCCAAATTCGTAATATTAAAATCAGTTTTATCCAACTGAAGCGAGGCTATACCACAATTATCGGATGAGCCATTATCAATATCTTCTGTAGTAATACTTGCAGAACCATTAACATCAAGCATAACACTAGGATTTTGGGTCAATACAACAGGAACGGTCACATCATCAATTATCACATTCTGATTCACCACGATTGAATTACCATTTCCATCGTCAAAAGTCCAGGCTACCACATGTGTACCTTGAGTGGTATAAGTCAAAGGATCAGTTGTGGTACCTGTGATCGTTCCTGCACAAGCATCGGTTGTAGTTGGTGCCACTGCCGTTGCTTCGCATTCGCCCGTTACATCTTCCAATGTTGGCGTAAGCGGATCGGTCACATCATCAATTATCACATTCTGATTCACCACGATTGAATTGCCA
>JAOARW010000090.1 GCA_025210475.1 Carboxylicivirga sp.
GCTATCGGTGAGACAGGTTGGATAGTGTTTCATTCAATCTTAACTGCTTGGAAACTATTAAGATAGTAAATTTTATCCACTTATTAAACTGATAGCCAATGTTTTAATTTGTTATTTTTCTAAATTTAAACAGTCTCTAAGCCTCATACAAATTATGTGGTCGTCGTAATCCATGATAAACCACTTCCCCATTATATTGGATATTGTTTTCATCATTACTATACCCATAACGACGCAAATCAGTCCACTGCTCAGGCTGCAAATACATAGCAATGTATTTTTCGCGCATAACATCGGCTAAGGTAACATTTGCCGAGCCCGGCACCACATCTGGGTTAATCAGGTAGGCTTCAATTTCTTCAGCCGGAACCCCTAAACGATTCATGTGGTAACGAATCCCTTCTTTCATTTGCTCTACTGCCTTGGCTTTATCACCTCCCCAATAAGCTGCCTCAGCAATAATAAAATTAAGCTCTGCTCGAGTTAATAGACAAATAGCTGATGTATCAGTTGTTAACACTTTATCGTACAATAACGGATACCAGGCTGACTGATGTGTGGCCGGCATTCCACTGTTACTTTCCAGGTATCGGTATGTTGTATCAACCCCAGCACCTTTCTCGTCGCCCCTTGCTTTCATTAAAAATGGCAACCTAGGATCTTTAGCTGTTTCTGCAGCAGGATCATAAGCTAAGACATCTTCCATAAAATACTTGGTTGGAATTGCACTTAACAAGTTATTAGTACGACTTTCCCAGCCATTAACGCCACGGTTTGTGCGCCCCCAAAAACAGTTTTGTTCAACAGCAGAACCACCATCAAATTTATAATTGGGATCAGCCCAACCATTTAATGCCAATTCAGCCGTTTCAATTATTTTTTGAATGGTGGCCGCATCTGTATTTTGATTAGGTAACTGGCGTAAAAGAATACGCGCTTTAATACCATACACAAACTGCTTCCATTTGGTCATATCTCCGGCATAAATACGATCAATGCCTTGATCCATCACCATATTTGTCTCTTTAATTACTTCAGGAGAATCATACAACTCAATTAATGCATCGGCTTCTTCAAGCATCCATTTATAAATATCTTCCTGCGTATCGTAAATGGGATTTTCAGTGTAAGCCGTACTTCTGGGCATATCACCAAATGCATCGGTCGTTTGCTGATTCGATAACAAACGCATGGTTCGGGCAACCGCTTCGTAATTCTCATTACCTCCATCTTCCAAATATCTTAGGATGGTATTTACGTTAGAACCAACATCAAAGAAATGACGACGCCACATGGGATGACGGTTCATCCCCAAAAATTCCCATCCACTTTGGTAGGCGCGCGCACCAGTTTGACTTCTTCCTCCAGTAGTTAAGCACTGACTTAAATACATTCCATATTCGCTATGATCATAGTTTTCAAGCGCACCATAAAACAGAACCGGAGGCATCAACAAGTCAACACTCACATCTATTGGGCGATTGGGATCGATGTTATCGCCAATAAAGTCATCACAAGAAGTAAAAATTACTAATCCTGCTAATACAAAAACGATATATTTTAAATACTTCATGATCTTCCTTCTTAAAAGTTAGCAGTAATGTTAAAGGACACAGAGCGTGTACTAGGAATACGCAAATAGTCAACTCCATATGTACCGGCACCTCGTGAATTACCCGTATGATTGATAACAGGATCGGAACCTGAATAATTGGACCATAAGAATAGATTACGGCCAGTTACTGACACCTTAAGCCCTTCTATTCCGATTTGCTTTGATAACGAACTCAAATTATAGGAAAGCGCAACCGTTGACAGGCGCACAAACGAACCATCTTCAACAAAATTAGATTGTGCTGGTGCGAAATAGTTACTATAAAACAATTGATCAAAAATAACCGGTGTTGTATTGGGCACATAAGTACCATCTGCCTGTTCAACCACTCCTTCAACAATTATTTCCCTGTTCCGATAATCCTCCAGGTTGGCTGCCATTCCATTTGACATCAAGTTTTGCAAAGTACCATTATAAACATCACCACCTTTACGAATATCAACCAATACAGATAAACCTAAGTTTTTATATTTCCATGAATTTTCAATTCCAATAGTAAAATCAGCCTCCCTATTACCCAAAACAGTAGTACTCGATCCACTAACCACAGGAGTTCCATCTTCTCTGACGATTACCTGACCATCTTCAGCTCTCTGATAATCCTTTCCGGTTAGACCAAACACCGGACCATTTTCAATGGATGCAGGACGCATGGTTCCAATCTGACCGGCATAATGATAAATTTCTTTCACATCACCAGGCAAATCACCAACAGTTCCTTCATTGTGAGCAAAGTTGGCTGTCAAATCCCATTTTAAATCAGCACTAGAGATTATTTTTTGATTCAAGGTTACCTCAATACCCTTATTTGAAATATCTCCCTCATTACGGGTTTGCAAGACATTACCGGTTGTTACAGGTACACGCACCGTCACAATTTGCCCGTCAACGAATGTTGAATAATAAGCCACATCAATTCGTGTTTTATCATTAAACAAACGCATGTCTACACCAATCTCCCATGAATCAGTAAACTCCGGATCCAGGTATCGGTTACCACTACTAACCGGATCCACTCCATACCCTCCATCAGGATGCTGAATCCAGTTTTTCATGTAGTTATGTTGCTTATAAGCATTTGTATCCTTACCTACTCTTGCCCAGTTACCACGTATCTTTCCAAAGCTAATCAATGGAGAATCTACATTCAATAACTCGGTCAGTATTAAGCCCCCACTAAAAGAAGGGTAATGATACGAGTCTTTATCATCCGCCAATGTAGAAGAGTTATCATTTCGTAGAGTTGCTCCCACATGAGCAATTCCCTTATAATCAAACTTGAGCTCTCCAAAAATACCTACCAGCTCCTTTTGCGAATATCCTACAAATATATCATTCGGATTTTTCACCGATAAATTGTTAAAACTATACAAGCCAGGAACAATAAAGTCATAACCTCTGGAAGTTTGGGAATTACCTATACTACGCTTAAAATCGATACCTGTTAAGGCCTCAATTTTAATATCGGAAGTGATATTTTTGGTATATCTGGCCAGAGCGCCAAAATTAATCACTTCACTTTTCCCCTCATATAAAGACATATAACCCAAATAAGGCAAATCTTCGGCAGCTGTTTCTCCTTCCGGATCAGCCCATCGCGGCGTTTGCACATATTCACTGTCGGAGTTTGTTAAGTCATAACTAACACGACCTGTCAAATTCAAATCTTCAATTGGCTCCCACTTCACAGCACCCTGCACCAGGGTACGATAACTATTGCCTTCGCTTTCATCTTCGTGACGCGACCAATTGGGATTTAACGGAGAATTGTATTTATTATTTGAATTCACATACAACCAACGAATATCACCTTCAGGCGTTTTATAATGACTCATATCATCGTCAATGGGCCACGAATAAACACTACCCATACTTGAACCTCCGCGCGATTCCTTATTGGTGATATTAGCCATTACATCAACCGAAAGGTTCTCACGTATATTGTATTCAGACTTTACTAAAAATGTTAAACGTTTCAGGTAATCATTAGGCATAACTCCTTCATGATCCAAATAACTCACCGAAGCGTAGGTATTAAACTTCTCACTACCACCTGACATCGACAGGTCATATTTCTGCATAACACCTGTTTGCAAAAAGTTATCTACATTATCATATGTCTTCGTTCCTACAGGCTTAAGCGGCCCCCATCCTCCTTTGGATTCTTCACGATACACACCCAAACCACCTCGCAAATACGAGTCCTGCAATTCAGGTAAATTAGCCACACTTTCCAGCTGAAGCGTTGAGCTCAGCGTAACCTGCATTGCACCAGCCTTACCTGATTTAGTGGTAATCATAATGGCACCATTAGCAGCCTCCGAACCATATAATGCAGCGGCTGCAGCACCCTTCAATATGGTAACATTTTCGATATCCTCAGGGTTTATCTCAGCTGCTTTAGCCGCACCACCTGCCACATGCATGCCATTGAGGATAAAAATCGGCTCATTATTCATACTCGGATCAATAGAAGATGCTCCCCGAATTAAAATCTGAGAGGCAGCATTGGGCGAACCACCTGCTGCAGACACTTCGACTCCGGCCACCCGACCTTGCAATGAATTAACAAAGTTATTCTGTTTATCATTGGTAATTTTTTGAGCATCTACCGATTGCACTGCAAAGTTCAGATTCTTCTTTTCAGCGACAACCCCCATAGCAGTAACCACTACTTCATCAATACCCATGGAATCATCCGTCAGCACAACGTGGATTACCTCTGCAGTGCTAACAATTCTCTCTTCTGTTTTAAATCCAATAAAGGAATATACAATCGTTGAACCGATAGGAGCTTCCATACTATACTCACCATCAAAGTTCGTAATTACCCCAGTTGTAGTACCTTTAATCACAATATTAACTCCTGGTAACGGATCACCCGCATCATCGGTTACTTTACCCCGGATTTTTTGATTTTGTTGCGCAACATCAACATTTGATGTTACCATTTCTGTTTCGGCCAGTGCCACCTGGTTTACCAGCCCAAACAAACTAAAACAAAATAAAGCTCTAGCAGATAACCTTGAGCTTCGTCTTGCCAGATCTTTCCATCTTTTTTTCATTAATTACTGATTTAGATTTGACTTATTATCTTTTAGTTTACAAATCATTTTAGAATTACATCATACATCATTCATTAAATGCAATTTTAACTATTTTATTTCAATAATCAAACTTTATATTTATACATCATACAAATACATCAACCTATAAGCATTACTAATAAGGCTTTAAGATAATTTAAACCTGTTTTATAACATGTCATACACATTATTTTTAAAACAAATGATACAATACTACAATTGACTGTATTATAGCTATATAAAAATAATAAATAAGTATATTGAAGTTACTCGCTAAACCTGGATGTGGTAAGTTTATATCCGAACCCTCATAAACTTACCATCCATGGTACAAACAAGTAAATAATTCTGACACTCTATTTTATTGATAGCAGAATTGGAAATTTTATATCGCCAAAGCAAATTCTGGCTTTTAATCTCTACAGCAAACAACTCACCATTTTTGGTACCTCCATAAACTATACCATCCGATTCAATTAAAGCACAAGGGTTATGATCATAACCAAATCCAACGTTTGTAGCCCAGGTACTGCCATCTTCGATATTCTGCGTAGGAAATGCAACAATGGAATCGCTCATTAACTTTGTAAACACCAATTGCATATTAGTTGACACACCTATCGACTCCCGAACTTTATGCTCATTGCTACGATACAGGACAGATCCATCATGCAAATCCAGCACTGTATAATATCGATCAGGAGCTACAATAAAAACACACTCATTTGCTACTACAGGAATTACATTACCCGGCGAATACAATATTGCCTTATGCCCATTACTCCACTTCCATTTTAAATGCCCGGTCGATTTATCCAGGCAATACAGGTGTCTGTCCCATGCCCCAAATATAATTTCACTGGAAATAATGCATGGTTTGGCTTGCACAAATCCACCAACCTTATTAAAATGCCAAATCACCTCACCCGATCGTGCATCAATCCGGTAAAATCCCGATTTTCCGGCAGCAATGTACAAATCATGTCCATCGATAATACCTTCAGAAAACACAGGTGATCCAACTTTACAGCGCCATCGTTCTATTCCACTATTAAGATCGAATGCCTTAATAAATCCCTGAGAAGTGCCACATATTACCATTTCATCATAAAGAACAGGAGTGGAATACTGCGGTTTACCCAATGGCTTTTGCCATATAAATTCGCCATCTAAGGCATTGTAAACTTTCAAAACCCCATCTGACGCCAACCACGTTAATGCATTTTCCTTAAAGGCAAATCCCCCCATAACCGAAGCTTCATCAGAGTATATTTCTTCAACCACCAAATCGCCTGATAACACACTATTATTATCAATTGGCTTTGGAGCCTTAGGTAAACTATCTATTTGAGTTGTATTACTGAGACTCCATCGCCGATAGATTTTTTGTGGTTTACCCAATAACTTCTCTTTTACAGCAACTGAATCGCCCTTAATTGTAACGATGTTATAGCCAATATCATCACCCGAACGCCCTATAAGAGCACGTCCCATCAATCCTGTAATATTATTAAAGTTCAACAACTGTAAGCGATGCCCATGGCCGCACAAAGCCAATTTGACATTACGTTTTTTTAAGGTCTCACTAACTTCATACCAATTATCCAGGCCTTCAGTCAGAGGATAATGCGCCATTGAAATTGTAATTTGATCATTATCAACAGACAGCACTTTTTTCAACCAATTAATATCTTCGCGCTTGACATGCCCATCTCCCATCTTCATATAAGGCCCGGTATTAAACCCAAGAAAAGCATAGTTATGCATCTCAAAATAAAAACGATCATCTCCAAACAAAGTCTGATAAGTGGCTCCTCCGCTCTCGGACCAGTTTGTTTCATGATTACCCGGTAGCACATAAGTGGGAACCTTTATTTGATCAAGATTTTCTTTAAGCAATTTCAATTCAGCATCAGACCCCATGTTGCTCAGATCACCGGTAATTACAACAAAATCAAAATCATCAGAATTAATTTCATGAATCACCTTTTGTAAAGCCAACTCGTTGGGATTACCCGGCTCAACATGCAGATCGGTTAAAAAAGCAAATCGGACTTCCTTTTCTGATTGACAAGCCAATAGCGCAGACAGTATTACCACGTAAGCAATCCATCGAACAACAATGTGCGAGAATTTGTGCATGATTGAATGAATTTTAAAACCTTTTCCTTCCTAATTAATTTAACTCCCGTGTATTATTTATTTAAGTAGTGGCTTTATCAACCAGATATAATATGGACTGATAGTTTAATCCGCTGTGCAAGGATAATCCAATTTCACAAGTACGACTTGTACTGTAACCAGCCACTGCCTTTTCCGGCACTTCATCCTTCAGGTAGCGTAAAGCCGATTTATTTAAATCGGGCAAATTAAATCCTTTATCACCGGCCCAACCACAACACCCTGTTTTTTCAGGCTTAATAACTTCCTTAGCACATAACTTAGCCAAATCACACAAAGCCTCATCCAATCCCATTTTTGTTGAACTACAGGTGGAATGTACCATCACTGTTTCGTTTTGCATTTTAAACCGAAGATGATCTTTCAGAAACTTAAGAGTAAACTCTATGGGCTCAAACAGTTTTAAGCTTTTATCCATCAATTCCTTCATTCGCAAAAGGCACGGACTCATATCGCACAAGATGGGATATTGTCCGTTATTACTTGCCTTTAAAAGCGCCTCTTCCAACTCCTTTAACTTGTCCATGCCCTGTCCTTTAAAGCCTTTGCTGTCGAATGACATTCCACAACAAAGGCCGGACAGGTTCTCAGGATATATTATTTCATAACCAGCTTTATTAACCAGCTTTTTAGTTACAACGGTCAAAGCTTCCTTCTGCTTCGTATCCATGTCATTACCCATCATACGATTGATACAGGCAGGAAAATAGACTACTTTATTTTCAGATCTAATGGTTGATTTGGTATCAATCTTTGGCGCCGCCAATGGCATGTGTTTATTCCACAACGGAATATTTCGCCCCGAAACCTTATGCACGAATGCCCCACCTAATTCCATCAGCTTTACAGGTAATACCTTCTGCATGCCGCCTACAATGGATAAAGCTCCCCGAGCAACACCATTGAATGCGGCATATTGATTAGCAACAAAGCCAGCTGTTACATCAGCAAGATTTCCCTTACTGTCAAAACGGAGTTCCTTTATTAATTTACCTGTATTAATCCCTACCGGACAATTCAAAGCACATAATCCATCGGTAGCACAGCTTTCTTCACCCTTAAAATTGAACGCCTTTACCATGGACTTAAAATCCTTATCGGATGCATGCTGATTTTTAGATCTCAGAGCCCTGAAAACAGTAATTCGCTGACGAGGTGTTAGAGTCAAATGACGCGAAGGACAATTGCTTTCGCAAAACCCACACTCGATACAATTATCAATAATCGGATGAGCTTCCGGCAGAGGTTTAATATTTCTGGTATATATTTCCGCATCTTCATTTAAAAGCACACAAGGATTTAATATCCCTTTAGGATCGATGGCTTTCTTAACTTCTTTCATTAGGTCATACACCTCTGCACCCCACTCGTATTCAACAAATGGCGCCATATTGCGACCGGTTCCATGCTCAGCCTTTAAACTTCCGTTGTATGTATTAACCACCAAATCGGCCAGACGATTCATGAAACTCTTGTAGTTATCCATTTGCCAATCCTGATCAAAATCGGGCATAATAAGAAAATGAATATTCCCATCCAGTAAGTGCCCCCACATAACTGAACTCCGGTATTGATGTTCATCCAATAACCTTTGCAAATCAGTTAAAGCCGCATCCAATTTCTCCCCGGGAAAAGCAACATCTTCAATAATACAAGTTGTGCCAACTGGTCGTGTGGCAGCAGCCGAAGTAAAAAGCCCTTTCCTTACTTTCCAGTATGTATTGTAATCTTTAGGATTGTCGGTAAACTTTATTGGGTATAAGGTTTGAATACCATTAAGTTTTTCCTGAATTTCTTTCTGCTGGGCATCCAGCGCCCCTGTACTTTGAGCCGATGTTTCGATCAATAAGGCTGCTGCTCCATCAGGCAAATCCTTTAATAAAGCAGGCAAGCCATCCACATTTTCAACGGCTCTTAAGGCATTACGATCCATCAATTCAGCAGCACTTACTTTGCAACCTCTCAATGGCAGAATACATTTAGCCGCTTCACGTATATCGGGCAAAAACATCAATGAACACGTTTTAAAAGGAGCATCTTCGATGGTCTTCATTTTGACTTCAGATATAAAACCCAATGTTCCCTCTGATCCAACCATCAGATGCATTAAGATATCAATGGGATCATCAAAGTCAATAAACGAATTCATACCGTAACCTGTCGTATTCTTCAGCTGGTATTTCGTATTAATTTTATCAAAAACAGCCTGCCCGTTTTTAATGCGTGTCTTGATTGAAAGCAAGTCTGCCAATAGGTCTTTGTGACTCTGACGAAAAGCTTCGCGACTCGCTTTTTCATCGGTAACCAATAGCGTCCCATCAGCCATCACAAGTCGCATCGCTTCAATGGTATTATAACTATTCGTACGAATTCCATAACTTGCTCCACTTGCATTATTGGCAACAATACCTCCTATTTTAGCCGCATTGATAGATGCCGGACTGGGGCCTATCTTATAGCCATATTTTGCCAACTGCTGATTGGCAAAACCTCCACGAACACCAGGCTGCATTTTAATCTGACGCCCCGAACCTAAAACCTCCAATCGATTAAATTCCGGTCCTATTTCAATCAAAACCGAATCTGTAATGGTTTGACCAGATAAACTGGTACCGCCAGCTTTAAATGTAACAGGCAGCTCTTGCTTATAAGCCAGTTTTAGTACCTGCTGTAATTGCAACTCATTATTAACAATTACCACTAGTTGAGGCACCAAACGATAAAATCCCGCATCAGTACCTTTTGCAAAACGATCGATATATTTGGCTGACATTTGCTCTTTGGGCAAATGATTACCTAATTCAGTTATAAAAATATTAATCCTATCCCTTCCCATAGCTTGATTTTAATTCAGAATAAATCTTACAGCCTATTTACTCTGACTTTGCACATCTTCAATCATCCCCTCTTTGGTAAGAACAAAACTTTCCGACTCAGTAATTTTCTCAATTGGTAAAACAATTTCTCTGGGCTGAAAAAGTAACTTGACTGTATCGGGAGTATTTAGTTCAATATTAATAACCTTTGAAGAGTCAACACTAAATGTTTGTTTAACTGAACCTATTAACACTTCAACCTCAGTATCTCCTTCATCGATAATGCTTTTAAGATCCAGATTAACTTTTTGTTTTCTTTCGCGCTCCTTTTGAGCTGCCAACTTTAGCTGCTCTTCTTTAATAAGCGCTTTCAATTCATCCAATGATGGCAGTTGATTCTCACTTAATGATTTAACATCCATCAACTGCGCTTCGCTCATTTGACCAAAAACATTGACCGATTGCACAGCTATTTGATTTAATGGGATCAGCATATCGTTGACTTGCTGTTTATCCATTAACTCTTCGAGTGGTTCTGTTTTTAAACGATATACTTCCAGCAACTTTAAAGATTCGTTTCGCCCAAGAATCTGACTGTACCAAACTTCACCGTACTTATAATGAAAAACATATGATGCTACCTTATCTTTTTCACTCATAGTCCATTTAACGCCAATCCGATTTTCAACCTCACTCAACTCAACAATGGGCTTATCAGGAATCTGTTTTCCTAACCAAGGTGATGCCGGAACAAGAGCAGGCTGCTGAAATGGACCGTTTTTAATGGTTTGAGTTAATTCTTCCGATTTCAGCAAGGAATTAATATTCCAGTAAACAATACCCGGACTTTGACTCAACATTCCCCGGGTAATCATCACCTGATTAAAGGCCTCATCAGCTTCTGTACTTCCCGCTTTAGCCTTGGGGCTAATACCCGGCCAAAAGTGGCGTTGTTTAAAGTTCTGACTCTCCCACCAACCAACTAAAACCGGAAAACTTTGAGCTACTTGATTAACGGGCCAATACAATTGCGGGGTCCAATAATCAACCCACCCTTTATTGAGCCATAGCTTGGCATCAGCATAAAGAGCATCATATTGATCAAGCCCCTTGATAGATTCGGGATGATTAGGCCGCCAGACACCAAAAGGACTTAAACCAAACTTAACATGTGGTTTTTCAGATTTGATGCCCTTATATATTCGCTTCATAAATTGATTAACAGCATCCCGACGCCAATCACCACGTGATAATTTTCCGCCTTTGTCAGTGTAATTCTTCCAACTGGCATCATCCGGGAAATCTTTTCCCTTGTGATAAGAGGGGTATGGATAAAAATAATCATCAAAGTGAATTCCATCCACATTATAACGCTTAACAACATCCATCACTACATTGTAAGAATGGTCCTGTGTTCCCTGTTCTGTTGGGATCATCCAGTAAAACCCATTTTCGAGCTTAACTACTAATTCCGGATGAGTTTTAACAATTGAATTTTCACTTACCGCTCCCCCACTGGTATGATGAGCTCGGTACGGATTGAACCAGGCATGAAACTCCAAAGCTCGCTTATGAGCTTCTTCAATCCAAAAATCTAAAGGATCGTAATACGGAACTGGCTTCTCACCCTGAGCGCCTGTGAGAAAATAAGACCATGGTTCCTTTTCCGAATTATATAATGCGTCGCATTGAGGGCGAACCTGAAAAATAACCGCATTAAAGTTATTGTCTTTCAGAAAGTCCAATAAGGCAATTGCCTCTTCCTTTTGTTGCTTAACTGTTAAACCCGGCTTACTTGGCCAGTTAATATTAGCAACGGTGGCAATCCATGCAGCCCTGAATTCACGCTGTACCTGGGGCACTTTCAAATCGGGAACTGAAGGTTTGTTTTTTTGAACATGTCGTGATCCGGAACATTGCACGAATAATGCCACCAATACCATTAGTATTAATTGCCTGATAATATTTTGATAATTCATTTTCTTTCCCTGCTTTATTTTTCGCTCGTGATAACTTATTATTTATTAATCCCTATTCCCGGATATTCACTCAAGGTGACTTTGCCATCAATCACTTTCATTCCTTCAAACACATCATTTGAAATCAAAAGATTCCCATCCAAATCGGCCCAATCTACCAATGGCGATAACTGTGCTGCTGCCGAAACAGCGCATGAAGTAGCAGTCATGCAGCCAATCATCACTTTCATATCCATGGCCCGGGCTAGTGTTATCATCTTTCTGGCTGCCCTAAGACCACCACACTTCATTAGTTTGATATTGATACCCGAATAAACACCTTTCAATGGCAATACATCATGCACCGTTTGCAAGGCTTCATCTGCCACAATTGGAAGCGGACTATTTTGCGTTAACCAAGCCATATCTTCAATTGCATCTATAGCTTTTGACATGGGTTGTTCAACAAAAACAACTCCTTGCTCCTTCAACCAATGTATCAACTCCAAAGCCTGATGTTTATCTTTCCATCCCTGATTAACATCCACACATAATGGCTTATCTGTTACACTTCGGATGGTCGTAATAATTTCCTGATCATTCCCCCTGCCCAATTTCACCTTTAGGATATTGTAGGGATTAGCTTCTTCAACCTTTTTCTTTACTACCTCAGGCGTATCGATGCCAATGGTAAAACTTGTATCCGGTGTTTTTAATGGATCAAGTCCCCATAATCTAAAAAGAGGCTGTCCTACCAATTTGCCTAATAAATCGTGCAATGCAATATCAACCGCGGCTTTGGCAGCGTAATTACCCACATCCAGTGCATCTATATATTCCAGAATATCCTCAATAAGAAAAGGACTTGAATAGGCTTCCAAATCAATTTTTGACAAAAAACTTGCAGCTGTCGCATGAGACTCACCGAGATAAGGAGGCATCGATGCCTCTCCATAACCAATGAATTCCTCATATTTTATCTCCACCAGCATCACCGGTGTTGTTGTTCGAGAATTGGACGCTATTGTGAATGCATGCTTTAACTGTAAATTATATGGCTTAAAGCTTAGTTGCATCTTTGATGATTGTATTCCCGTTTTTTTCGAAGCTCCTTCGCAGGCCCCAAAAAGGGACGAACCTACAACGGCTGAACCAGCCATTATTCCAGTAGATTTCAAGAAATTTCGTCTGCTATACATAGTTACTTTGCTTAATTGATTACAACATACCATGGGTGTCGCACTTGTGAGATTATACCTTTTTCGCCTTCGTGCCCAATATATCTCTGCGCACCAAGCCATGAATTAGATCGATAGCCACTGTAATTATTACGGGCACTATCAAGACTGTTAATCTTAACACGGCCGGCAGAATGTATAAATTCTGTATCCCCGATATACATCGCAACATGAGTCACCCTTCTTGGTTCCCGGTTTCCAAAAAACAATAAATCACCGGTTTTGAGCGAATCAATTTTCAGATCAACCGACTGACCATATTTAATCTGTTGCGATGCATCGCGCGCCAAAACATAGCCATTCATCCAATATATATTCTTTACAAATCCGGAACAGTCGATAGCCTTAGATGAAGTACCACCCCATAAATAGGGTAAACCCAAATACTCTATCGATGTTTCAACCAGCTTTGAAGCCAACAGGTCCTGTTGATCTTTAGAAGTAATAAACTCCTTAACATTTCCAGAATTCATAGTTCCATATCTACCATCTGGCAATAGTAGGGTGACTTGTTTTTGTTTCTTTTTCATTAATTCCAGCAAACTACCTTTCACCACATCACTCACCCGATTACCATCTTCATCGATCAACCAACTATCTTCCGTAATTAAAACCCGATTACTTTGTCGCCATCCCTTAAAGCCTTCATCATCTATAAACTGCAGAGATGAGTTATTAGTCCACGCAATATAATTATCCGGCGATTGCACCAGCGACCATCCGTCCATCGTTTTAAGCACTTTAACCGGCGTTCCCATAATCGTTTGAGATACCAATTGTGCCGAATGCCTTGGCTTATCACGCAGATTGGCAAGACTAAGAGTTGTTATTGCCCATTTTTTATCAATATCTGCCTCCGGTAGAATTTTAAGACTATCAATTACCTTATAACTTAAACCCTCCAGGCGAGTTAACAGTTCTTGTTTAGCTGCAGGCAAAGTAGTTTCTCCTTTTACCGTGAGCCCCTCCGAACTATGGAAAAACACAACTTCAAGCACATCCACCCTCGAATCTGGCAAGTATTCATTTACAACATCCCGCAAAGTACTTTCATAATCATCTTTTGCAATGGAGCATCCTACAAAACAAACCAGTAACATAAGCATTATCAACTTCGATAATATTTTTCTCATATTCGTATGTTGTATTACATATTACACTTTTCAAAAGTACGAATAGTTCTGTAATCATCAAATAAATAATAGCTAAATCACGAAGTCACTTTTCAATTACGGTCAACATAGTTAACCTCGAGCCTATAATTCCATTGATTAAAGTATAAGTTACCTCCTTTCCACTCTACCTCTCCACGCTGAAAGTCCCACGGTTCACTTCGCAGGAATTTCTTAGCAGGATAGAACTCACCGCCAATGCCATCATTAATAATTAATCGATAAGCATCAATTCCTGACATGTAAAATTCACGTAAGTGCTGATTGTTTGAATCTTGTAAGCCAAAGGACATATCCAGCGGTACCCAACCAATGCCTTGGTAATAAACCTCACACCAGTCATGTAAGTTTTCTTCGCCCGGATGCAACATCCAACCGCTTTGCCAACGAACCGGAATGCCTCTGTAGCGGGCCATCGCCATAAACAACAGGGTTTGCATACCGCAGTCACCCTTTTTGTTTTTTAATACATACTGTGGAATATCTGGCATAATTCCATATTCAAGAGCTCCGGCCCAAGGTATATTTTTATCAATCCAGTAGAAGATATCCCTTACCTGAATAAACGGATTAACTTCCTCACCGCAAATACTATCAGCCAACTGCCGTATATTCTGTGAGAAGTTTATTTGTGGCAACTGCTCTTTGGTATATTCCTTAAATACAAAACTCGCTCTATCATAAGGTAATACTTTCTCCTTCGATAAATTAACGTACTCTGCCTGTGAATCAAAACTAAACTTCAGATTAAACACTGTTTTTGAATTCGCGATAGCCACTTGCTCCAGATAAACACTTCGATGAATGCATGTATCACTGGATAATTGATAGTTACCTGGTTCAACATTCAATAATTTCACATTTGATTGACGCCCGTGTATTTCCTTTGGAAAGGGTAACCAGCAACAAATTGTATCACCTGCAGGCACTACATCAGCATCAATCGTTAAAACAAAATCAATTATAAAACTATGTTGCTGCACCATAGAGTACTTGCAGGTATTAGTTTTGGCCATTACATCAGCTGTGTGTTCCAGACAGAAAGCATCCAAAGCATCATCCAACAAACCGTCGCCTTTGCCCGTCAGAATGGCCAGATTTGAGGCCGCTCGTTTAAAGTATCGCCGCTCTCCATTTAACACTCTGCCTTCCAACAAACCAGTCGTTTTCCATAATTCCCACTCAGCTTCGCTATAGTCACCAATTCTTGCCAACAACTGCTCCCTCACTTTCGATTCACTCACCTCAAAATCAAGCGCAATGCGCATAGCCAGCTGTTCAAATGAATCAGCTTTCATCCAGATTTTACTATACACATCCGAATTGTTTTTAAGTGAATCAGCCCAACTTTCAACCCTTGCCAACTGCCCATTTTCCAGCATTAAAGCCGGAACACTCCAATCAACAATAGGCTTATCGTCTGATTGACATCCAAACAACAGAAATACGAAGAAAAATACTCCTAATAATTTTACTAACGAGTTTTGCATAACTTGGTATTTGTGGTAGTAAATTAGAAAAACAAACTATATTTGTATTACATATTACAAATATACTAATCTTATAAATGACAACAAATTCTTTTTAATAATTAATATAATTACAGGATGAAACGAACCTTGTTATTAAGTTTAGCCTTTTCGCTAAGTGTATTAATTTTTGCACAACATGTAGAAACCGGTATTGAGGTGCTACAAAACAATCAATTTGAAGCATTAAAGAACAAACGCATAGGCCTGATTACCAACCCAACAGGCATTAATAGCGAGCTTAAATCAAGCATTGACATACTTTTTGAGGCAGAAGATGTAAAGCTGACAGCTATGTATAGTCCGGAACATGGGGTACGAGGTGACTACTCAGCGGGTGATAAAGTTGGCTTTTTTACCGATCCTAAAACACAAGTACCAGTTTACAGTTTACATGGCAAACACAAGAAACCAACCAAAGAAATGCTTAAAAACATTGATATCTTGGTTTATGACATACAGGACATTGGATCTCGCTCATACACCTATATCAGCACCTTAGGCCTGGCGATGGAAGCAGCTGCCGAAAACAACATTAAAATGGTGGTACTCGATCGTCCTAATCCGTTGGGAGGAATTAAAATGGAAGGCATGGTCACCGAACCGGAATTCATCTCATTTGTCAGCCAATTTCCAATCCCATATGTACATGGCTTGACGGTTGGTGAACTGGCCTTATTCCTGAACGGAGAAAAACTTCTCAAAGATGGCATTCAATGTGATCTTGAAATAATTAAGATGAATGGCTGGCAACGCTCCATGACATTTGAAGATACCGGATTACCCTGGATTCCTTCATCACCACATATTCCGCATGCTCACTCACCTTACTTTTACCCCGTCAGCGGCATTCTGGGTGAACTATATGTTTACAGCATTGGTGTAGGATACACTTTGCCGTTTCAATTATTTGCTGCCGAATGGATTGATGCCGACAACCTGGCTTACAACCTGAACCAACTCAACATTACGGGTGTAACATTCCGCCCCGTTCACTTTAAACCATATTATAGTGTTTCTAAAGGCAATTTGGTGCATGGAGTTCAAATACATTTAACAGATTATCAACAAGCGCCTTTATCACTTATTCAGTTTTATGTATTGCAAGAAGCACATAAACTTTGGCCGGAATACAACGTGTTTGAAATGTGTGATCAATCGCGAATTAGTATGTTTGACAAAGTTAGTGGAAGCGATAAAATTCGTAAGGAATTTACCAGGCGCTGGTTGGTAAAAGACATTGAAGACCTTTGGTACAAGGATATTAATAAATTTCGGAACACAGCAAAAAAGTACTTCCTTTATCAATAGATAAAACAATTATAAAATCGGCTTTTATGTCGAATCCCTCTATGAAAAAAGCCGGCTTTAGACCGGCTTTTCATTTTTAATACACACAAACATAAATAGCGCAAGCTTGTACTTTATTACAATACAATGCCCAACAGATTCATCTCCCCATAGTGAAGAAGATTATTTCTTTTTAATTCCGAAAGTTGGATCCACCTTAATCAATTTCACCATAATAAAGCTTGGGATGGTACATAGGATGACCCAAATAAAGAAATGCTGATAGCCAATCATTTCCTGAACCCAGCCAGAAATCATTCCTGGCACCATCATACCTAATGCCATTAAACCGGTACAGAATGCAAAGTGAGCCGTTTTATGCTCTCCTTCAGAAACATATATTTGATACAACATATAGGCCGTAAAACCAAAGCCATAACCAAACTGCTCGATGGCCACCGAAATACTCACCATTACAAATGATTCGGGCAATACATAAGACAGGTACACATAAACCAGGTTTGGCAGGTTAATAGCGAAGACCATGGGCCATAACCAATATTTAAGCCCCTTACGCGAAACTACCAAACCACCAAGAATCCCCCCAATGGTAAGGAAAATGACACCAATGGTACCATAGACGATACCAACCTGGCTGGTTGTTAATCCTAGCCCTCCTACTTCACGGCTATCTAATAAAAAGGGCGATGCCATCTTAACCAATTGCGACTCACCTAATCGATAAGTCAGTAACAATCCCATTATCAACCAAATATCTTTCTTAGTAAAAAAGGTGGTGAATGTTTTACCAAAGTCACTCATGACCTCACTCAGGCTTTTTACTTCTTTGTTCTGATCCTCTTCAGGATGTGGTAAAGCAAACTTATGATAGAGTGCAAATACCAGGAACATACCCGTAATAATATAAAAGGTCAATGACCAGGCGAGAGGAATACTTGGCTCTTGATTTCCAAAGAGCGTCATTTCCTCCAGCTGTCCTGCCAGATATACCAACAAACCCTGCCCGGCAATCATGGCTAATCGATAGAAAGTACTACGAATGCCGATAAAGTAAGCCTGCTTGCTCTCATCCATACCAAACATGTAGAATCCGTCGGCAGCAATATCGTGGGTGGCCGAACTAAAAGCTAACAACCAGAAAAAAGCCAAGGTAGACTGAAAGAAAAAAGTAGTTGGAATGGTAAATGCAATACCCGCCAATCCGGCACCAATTAATAATTGCATGGTAACAATCCACCAGCGCTTGCTCTTAAGCACATCAACCACCGGACTCCAAAACGGCTTTATAACCCAGGGCAGATACAACCACGATGTATATAAGGCAATATCGGTGTTAGATATTTCTAACTTCTTATACATGATAACCGCCAGAGTCATTACCACAACATAGGGTATGCCTTCGGCAAAATATAATGAGGGCACCCAGGCCCAAGGTGATTTTTGTTTCATATTTTATAGTGCTTTGTGCATTGTGCACAGTGCGTATTTCAGTTAGGAGTCCTAAATTAAATTCAATCCCCCTATTTCGTTTAATTAATTACAAACCTTCATCTTGATTCCCCCTTTTCTAACTACTCTTTACTAATATTATTATTCAACATTCATGTATTTAACGTGTTATACAGAGGTAAATCACCTCATCCCAACCTTCTCCTTCAGGAGAAGGAGACTGCACTTAGAAAGGCAGTAGCCTCTTCATTAATGTTCAGCTCTTCCAAATTTAACACTTCCTCTCCTGAAGGAGAGGATAGAGGAGAGGTGTATTTTAGGCGATAACACATTGATACTGTTAATATTTTATTTTACAATAAAGCTTATAAAGAGTAGCTTTTTCTAAGGGGGAAAAGCCGCTTTTGCTTTTCTTAAGATAGAATAACAAAAAGCTCCATCTACGCTCTCCTATCACATAAATTCTCTTCCGTCTTCCATCCTCAGTCTTCCGTCTTTAATACTTTCTCTTTAATTCTGCCCCACGAAAATAATGCATTAAGATAGCATTATAATCGTAGCCCTTAGCACCCATTACAGCAGCTCCTATCTGACAAAGACCAACACCATGTCCCCAACCTGCACCTTTCAAGGCAAAGTAAAGTTCTCCGTTTGCCTCTGATTTTTCAACAATAAATGCTGAGCTATACAGGTGCGATTCGGATAAGGCTTTACGAATCTCCAGTTCTTTACCTATTGTTAAGGTCTTTTTATCGCCAATAATCTTCAACTCTATCAAACGACCTGAATCACCTCTCTCCACTGGTACCATATCCTGAATCAAGCCAAAGTCAATTCCAGTACGTTTTTTCACCAACTCACTCACTTCCTTCTGGGTGTATTTCACTTCCCATCGATAGAAATCATTGGTTTCCTGGTCGTAATCATTCAATACCTGGCTCAATATTTCTTTATCGTCGGTATTACAGAATGCATCCGGACTTCCCAGCATCCATTTCTCAGCGTTAGCTTCATTCTTCAGGTCTGTATCAAAACCTTCCGGATTTTTATCATTATCAGCAAAGGCCTGTAAATAGGGATGACTAACCGGTTCCCACACATTTTCGAATTTCTCAACCATACCACCACAGCACTTTGAAAAACGCGCATCACAAATGGCATCGCCATTCATCAATACCTCACCCCAGGTTGCACGCACAGCATCTTCCACCTCTGTAGTGGTTGAACGTGTAATTCCCTGGTAACGCTGGCAATGATCATCGGCACATACATCAAAGTTGATATGATCTTCACGGTCGTACCACTTGATAAACTTCTCATCCGACTCAAACACCGACTGGTAAGCATCATCCGCCTTTTGTATCGACTGATTTTTTTCAATCTGTGCCAGCAACCAGCTACGCGAAATAACCGCATGTGCCTTCAATAACTCCAGTGAAGAAGTGGCACTCATCTCCGAGGAAATCACACTCATCAGATAATCTTCAACCGGTAATACGTTAATCGCTGTTATCTTCTCATTTTCAACCAAAAGCTTTAAACCACCTTTAAACGACTGGTCCTCATCGCGCTCCCAATGGAAATTAATGCCAATTGTTACATCATGCAGTGTAAAAAAGGTATCGGCATCAACAGGCTCAATAAGAGACCCTGACGGAAGACTTATCTTCTCTTTTCCATCACTCAACTCAAGACCTCCATTAATACGGAATGCCTTATACTTTCCTTTTAAATTAATACCTGCACTTGTTACATATGAACCTGTTAAGGTAAATTCAATGGTTTCTTTAAACTGAATACCAACATGTATAAGCGGTATTTTTTTCATGATATTTTCTTTAGTCCGATGTCCGAAGCACGGAGTCGGAAGATTACTCTTGGCTCACCTCTCACCTCTCATCACTTTTTCAATAGTTATAATTTTCGCACCATCTTCCCTCTTCCATCTTGTGTCTCTACTTCAATATCTTCTCATATCGCCAGAATACCCTGTCGACAACGGCCTTGCTATGCCATGAGTAAAAATCGATAGGGCCTACCCATGGGATGATAGAATGCGATAAGCCCATCTCTTTCATATCTTGCAGGCAACGCTTTAATAAGATAGCGCCCATGCCTTTGCCGCGTAAATCGGGATGCGTACCCATTGGCCCAAACCAACCCGTACCTTTGTTATTGGCATTGTGTGCCGAAAAGGCTTTTACCTCCCCATTTAATAAGGCAATATGCATGGATGGCTGTTCGTCTTTAAAAGCCATCTCCACCTCGTTACTCCAAAGCAACCATTCATCTTTTATAAAATCGAGTATGGCCTTCTTATCCCCTGGTTTGGCTCGACGCACTTCGATGTTATCAGCCTTCAAAGCAGCTTCCTTATCACTCATATCCCAATCCTGGTTTAAATCCACCAACAGATTGGACGTATCGCCGAAGCGCTCGAACCCTTTGCGCATGGCCCAACACAAAGCCGGGGTATAGCGCGGGTCAATACCAGGCATAAAATAGTTTAAAGGCACATCATAAATACGTACCACATCAGCTTCATGCTGTTTAAAAATAGCCTCAAGCTTTTCAAATAAAGCCGATGCGACTCCCTGACGACGATAAGTTTTATCCACCGCCATCAACTTAATATAGGCATAGCGCGTACCACGAATATCGCGCATCACCCCCTGCATAAAGCCAATGATTTCTTCGCCATCTTTACAAACAAAGGTAGCCTCCGGCATCCAGTAAGGATCACCTTCCAGCTTTTCTTGCAAATTGACTTCGGTAATGCTATCGTACTGCCAACTGGCATTTAAAAAAGCCGTCAATCGCGACAAATCGCCGGACTGATATTGGGTAATTGGATAGTTCATAATTTAGATCGCTTCGCTGTTAGACAATAGATCGCTTCGCTTATAGAACGAAGCTATTGCTTCTTATAGATTTAAAGTTTATCTCTCAGTTTCTTGGCTGCTAGCTTCTAGCCTCTAGCAACTCTGTTATTCCCCCATCGCCAAAAGGCACTTCCCCAAGGGGAAGATCGTCCTGCTCACATTCTCCCCAAGGGGAGAAACCCGCAGGGAGAGGGGGATTTTCATTAGCTATCGGCCATCAGCTGACAGCCATTAGCTTTTTTAATACCTGCAAACAGTCCTCTTCGTCCATACACACCTGATGAAGAATGTCAGACACATCTTCGGCACTTATCTTTTCAAAATCTTCGGGACGGGGCGTGATAAATACACCTCCCATATCAACCGAAGCCGGACTAATCAGAATTTGCTCATCACCCTCGGCAGAGTAACAGGCCGGACGGTGCAAAATACGCGGAAACACATGTACCACATATTCATCATTCTCGCAGTAAGCCAGTACATTTAGCATTGGCTCCACTTCCTCTTTTTGTTCTGCCCACAATAGTTCGTGCAGATTCCTGAACAGACTTGTTATTGCTTCAGCATTAACACCCGCAAAGGTGATAACACCACGATGATAGCCCTTCCAGTTATAGATTTTCACATCATCCTGAACCTCTATTAATTGCGCATAGGTCTCCTTCCTAAAATCTTCCTCAACAGGCATAAACCCTTTAACACCTGCCTGAAAGTGAAAATGGTCTGGTGCCGAAGCGCCACACTTTGGTCCGTTATAAAACAGCGTGAACTCATTCAGCTCCTTTGCTAATTTTAGCATTGAAGGAAAATAAGGCTCTATCAACTGCAGGGTATGCTCCTGATGGGGAATAGTGAGGTGCTCGGGGAAAATCGGAAATGGATTAATCAGGATAGTATAATCATCAATATCAATCCCTTCCTGCTCTGCCGGGCGATTTTTCTCACACAAAAAGCAGGGACGCTCCTGAATGGACTTGGCATCGACCTTAGCGGCCGAAGAACGCATGCGCTCAGGATTAAACTGAACCTTTACTTCTGCTCCGCCATCCAGCGTTACACTTTTGTTCTTTACCCTTTGCAAGCCTGCATAATTGGCAGTGGCCAGACTCCAATTTTGAATCTGGCCTTGTATTAGTTTTTTGGTTTTGAGAGAAATGGTCATTATTAGTTATTAGTTGTTAGTCAGTAGACAGTAGCTAATACCAAATACTGACTTGTTTCAATTAACTATTATTAAATCTTAGTCAGAAGCCTTTTAAGAAAGAAATGAGTAGTGAGATTTGAGTAATGAGATGATTTACATGATTCAAAATATGTAATTCAAACACCAACACCGCTTTTATTCTCGCCTCTCTCTTCTCTTTCTTCACTGCTACCGCGCGAATTGAAAATCGACGAAGTCAATCCTTTCGCGTGGTGTTTTTATAAATGCCACACAAAAGCATTCGTGCGGCAGCGAAGGTAGATGGCTGAAATTCTCATCGCTCACTTCAGCCTTCTACTTTCTGACTATTTCCTGACTAACTGCTTACGCGCTTTAAACTCCATGGTACGGATTTTATCCTTGTAAAAGTTATGCGCATTCATCTTGTTAATATCCAACGATGCATCTGAGTTATCGTCCCAACGACGACACAGGTACAATGGGTCATAAATACGTCCAATCTGGAAGTAACGGCTGATATTTAAACCAAGGGCATAATCTTCGCCATAGCTTGTATTAGGCACTTTAACGTCGCGCAACACCGGTGTATAAAATGCACGTGGGGCGCCCAGTCCGTTAATGCGTAACGCGTTGTTACGACCATTTTCCGGCGTCCACTCTTTGTGGTCAATTAATCCCGGAGGAATCTCTTCCAGCTTAAAGTTCACCATTTGATAGCTACCCACTACCATGGCACAATTTTGTTCGTAAAAAGCCTTCACAACACGCTCGATAACTGTTTCATCGATGTATAAATCATCACTATCCAACTGAATAGCAAATTTACCACAACGTGCATCGGCTACTGCTGCATTCCAGCAACCACCAATGCCCAAATCATTGCGCTCAGGAATAATATGAATCAAACGCTCATCATTAAATGAACGGATAATTTCAGAGGTTTTATCTGTTGAGTGGTTATCAACAATAATCAGGTTAAAAGCAAAATCCGTCTTCTGCTTCAATACCGATTCGATGGCATCACCAATTGTTTTTTCGCGATTACGAACCGGAATAATAACCGATGCCTCCACCGGAAAGTCAGACTCCGTAAACTCAATCTTTGTAAATTCAGGCTTCAGGTAAGCACCAACAGCTTTTAGGTGAGCCGTACAAGCCACTTCCATTTCAATCTGACGGTCGCGGTTACGTGGGTCAACGTAGTCAAACATTTTCTCGCCCGACTTGCGTGTATCCATTTCCACTTCAGTGTACAATAGCTCTGGCAAGTGCATTAACTCATGGTTCTGCGATACACGCAAACGTAAATCGTACAAGGCCGCATGCTTATAGTCGGCATCCATTGCCTCAACGGCAGCTTTCAATGCCTCGGCTTTATATAGCAACAACGAACCAAAGTTAAAATCATCGCGTAAGCTACCTTCCTGGTATTCAATCACCGGATGAGCAGATAGTTTTCCATCCTTTTGCTCGTAGTAATCGGCATAAACCATGCCTGCACCAGCATCGTTACAACAACGTGCCATACGCTCCAAGGCATTCATACCAATATTCAAAGCCATCGCTTTGGTATACACTGCCACAAACTCACCAGACACTTCACTTAAAAGTGCTTTCCAGGTCTGTGTGGCATCCAATCCTCCTTCGGCTACAATCACTTTCGCACCTTCAACTTCTATTGCTTCTTTAGCAACCACAATTATGCTTGTTGCTTTTTCTGCTTGAAACGCCTCTATTGTTGGCTTCAATTCCTCCTTGTTTGAATAAGGCAGAATACAAGTCAATTTTTCACTCATTGTATTTTGATTTAGTCTTATATTTTTAACCCTTCTAGCATTGGCGCTTCGCCCAAACCCGACTTACTCTTCTTTCCTTGATGAAAGAAAGTAAGCAAAGAAAATCAAGGCTACTTTCTTAATCTCCTTCTTATTTGAGTTAAGCTAAGTGCGGCCGGGTGATTTTCGAACAAGTTCTCAACTTCCCGGTCTTACTAATGGCTTATTCTCAAAACGAAGTCATTAATAAAGATGCCAGCACTAATTACATTTTAATATATCTTCTTTAATCTATTCACTTCTATAAAAGAACTTCAGAATCTGTTTCATCAACTCATCACGCTCTTTTTCACTGATTACTGTTTCAAACGGGAAACCCAATATCACAGTTTTGTACTCACCATTATACAAAGTTCCGGCACTTACATTGTTTTCCTTATAGCGATAAGAGGTAATAGCGTTAATGCCTACCGGCTCAATACCGTCAGGTGCTTCAACCGTATAGTAGTCCTGACTATGTTCTGTATTAAATTGCATTTGCCCTTTCAAAACAGGAGCAGCATAATCAGTTGCATAAACATTGCCATTTTTAACAGCATGATTGGTACGCCACTTAAATCGAAGCACATCAGCTGCAAAATCATTGGCCAACGTATCGTTATTGAGTTTAATATCGGAACCCACATAGGCACCACTCATAAACACATGCTGCTGATTAGATGTCAATTGCTTCACTTTATCCATAAAAGCAGGCGTATAAATTTTATACTTTGGTGCTTTCCCGTTATAAGATGCTGTCGTCTTTTCCTCTCCCAATATGATATCAACAGCTTTGTAAGATGATGCATCAAACGCTAGTGACTCAAACACTTCATCACTCACTGAGATAAAGGAATAACCGGCTTTTAATATGGATTGTCCATGAATAATGATATTATCCCTGTTGTTACCTTTTATGATTTTCCCTTCATCAGTAGCATAACTGGCACCCCAACCAGGACTGTCATCATCTAGCCACGGCGATTGGCGGTTAAAATCGTACTGATTTCCGGTATAAGCATACTCATATTTATCAGGCACTCCCTGATCATCCCACCAGGCAACGCCGCCAAAATTACCTTCATCAACAAATGCCGGTGCACTAATGCGGTCAAATGCATTCACCACCAATACTTTTTCTGCCTTCCGACGCGCTATTCCAATTGAAAGCACCTCACTCGGAAAACTTTCGCCTCCATCGTTTAAAGCCGTCACTTTAAAACTTAGAATCTGTCCTTTCTTAACTTTAGGTATTTGATAAGTTGTTCCTTCTACAATCTTACCGTTATCAAAACCATTCGTCCCAATTCGTGTGTATACTTTATACTTAGTTGGCTCTGCAGTGGCTTCTAATGAATCAATTACCGGCTGCCAGCTTAACTGGTAGCCTCTTTTTGCTTCCGTTAAAGCCAAATGATCAACAGGTAAAGGCTGCACCACATAGGTACGTCCCTCCTGAAAAGCAAGGAATTTTAACATGCCTTTGTAGATGGCCCGACAAACATCAAAACGAAAATGCGGATCAAGGCCAAATTTCATATCGGCCAGATTTTGGTGCGACAACAACTCCAACAACATTGTTGGAACATTAGGTCGCCATGCTTCAGAATATTGCTTATCCCACATGCCACGACGCGTCCAATCGTCATTATATAAGGCACGAATATCGTTGACAATTTGCGTTTGGATAACATCTGTTAAGTCGCGACTAGCCAGCTTTGATTGACCGTTGGGAAAATAACCACTATCGCGCAAAGAGCTGTATATGCCCAGCGTACCGATCACCGAATCATTTGGTGTTATTCCGGCATCAGTATGAAACGCGAATGCCATATCAATGGGCAAACCTAAGCCCTCAACATTACGGTCTTTTGTTGGCCCATTGGGAACGCCCATCAAATAATCAACCCATTCACCACGGCTTTGGTAATCGTCATTATAATCGTTCTTTTCATCATTTAAACTAAACACCAAGGTATCAGGCATGCCTGCATACTGCAACCAATAACGCGCCGCTTCCATATAACGCGGACGCTGTGATATTTTCCATGAGAACTGATCTGGATTAACCAAAACAGAGCCCTTCTTTTTAGCACCCGTATTATTCAACGACCATTGATTAGGCATCAACTCATTAGAAGGTCGCCGGGCCACATTGCCCATTCCACCACCTAAACGAACTGCATCTAACGAAACTTGCCCTTCACCATAAACTTCAATACCATGGTTATTTCCTTCTTCAAATTGAAAAGTACCAAGATAAATCCAGGTGTTGCCACCCATCGATTGATTTAACACGAAAGTTGTTGCTCCGCCACTATGGTTCACCACATAGCTTACTTTATTGCAATTATTTAAATTACGCTTGTAAGAAATGTAAACAGCATAATCTCCCCCCTGAGGAATATCAGGCTTATAATTCGCCACTTTTCCATTGGCTTCTTTAATCAGCAAAGATGTTCCGTATTTAAAAGGATTATCGCCAGGATAAAGAGTATCCTTATAAGCAAAACCTACCTGAGCAACTCCAACCATCTTTTTTGTCAGTTCAAATTCTGAATTTCCCGATGACCAATCATTATCAATGATCACTTCGTGCCGGTTAAAACACCTTTCTCGCGGCATAAACACATTTGCTCCTGCCTTTTCGAGCATTGACACCAAATACGGTATAACATAGAGCATTGGAGAAATATCCTCAACCGAACCAAAAAGTCTGGCACGCTGCCATTCCCAGCGATCCAATTTAGACTCGTAATACCAACCATGACTATGCCACAAGGCAATGTGATTCTTCATCATGCCCGATTTAAAGGCCGGCTGACTTAAATTACTAATAAACTTATGAGCATTTGGTTTTCGTATACGGCTTGAATCAATCAATTCCGATTTCCGATATAAATTAGGAATCAAATCACTTAATTCATAATTACCCGTAAAAACCTTAATACGATACTGTTTCATTGTATCATCTGGCATCGAACTTAGTGCCTCAATAAAACCTTTATAATTATCCTGACGCCATGGCAAGTATGACAATTGTTTATTAAAATAGTATTCCAAAAGCTCATGCTCCCTATCTACCAAAACGGAATCAATTTTAATCTTGCCCAGATGTCCCCATTTATGCAATGGCACTTGCCAGGCCTGCACTCCAGTGTCGGCAGGCAAGTATAACTCATCAGCCATTTTTACCTGACCGAATGCACTTGAAATTCCTAACAGGATAATACCAATTACACCTAATAGCTTACTATAACTGCTCTTTGTTTCCATCGTTAATAGCCAAAATTTGACGATTCAAAAATAATAACATTTTCACAAGATTCAAATTTTTGTCATACATCTTACGTGTTATTCTTGATTTATGACTAAAAAATTAATACATTTGCATCGTATTCAGCAATAAACATCATTCAAACATCATAATACAAATCATTATTCCAACTGAATACAAGCCATAAAACACATTTATAATACATGTCACATTCTAATCATATGATACTCATCGCAGATAGTGGATCGACAAAAACGGAGTGGTGTCTGGTTTCAGATACACAAACAACCAAGAAGTGTATTACTAAAGGCATCAATCCTTTTTATCAATCGGCTTCTGAAATCCTGCAAAATTTAAAAGAAGAATATACATTAAATAATTCGGAGCCCCAAGAAATTCATTTCTACGGTGCCGGATGTGCCAATGAAGAAAAGAATACCATCGTTAGACAAGCCCTAGCTGATTATTTTGGTAATACTACCATTCATATAAACAGTGATTTAACCGGTGCTGCGCGAGCTTTATGCCAAAGAAATGAAGGCATTGCCTGTATACTGGGTACGGGCTCTAATTCGTGTCATTTCGATGGCACACAGGTCACTCATAATGTGTCGCCACTTGGATTTATTATTGGCGATGAAGGCAGTGGTGCTGTATTGGGAAAAAAACTAGTTGGTGATATTTTGAAAAAACAGCTTTCTACATCAACAATTGAGTTATTCTTTGAAAAATACAAAACAGATCAGGCTGAAATTCTTGATCATATTTACAAGCAAGCTTTTCCGAATCGATACCTGGCGAGTTACACTAAATTCTTATCTGATCATATCCATATTCCAGAACTGGAGAATATGGTTATTTCTGCATTCAAAGAATTTATAGAACGAAATCTACTGCAATACAACAATATAACAGAACTAAATATTAACTTCACTGGTAGCATTGCCTTTTATTTTAAAAATCAACTTGAAAAAGCACTAAAAAGTTACAATCTTAAGATAGGTGTAATCGATCAAGCTCCTATGGATGGGCTTGTTGCATATCACGCAGAAATAAAGAATTCATAATGACTATAAAAAAGAATAAAAAAATAAGCGTAACCGAATCTCCATCCCACTTCGACAACCTTGAAGAAATGTCGGTGGAAGAACTGGTTACCAACATTAATCAGGAAGATGGCAATGTACATTTAGCCGTACAAAAAGCTCTTCCTCAGATAAAAGAATTAGTCGTTCGCATTGTTAAACGTATGGAGCAGGGCGGACGTGTGTTTTATCTAGGAGCCGGTACCAGCGGACGCCTTGGGGTTTTAGATGCTTCCGAACTTCCCCCAACATTTGGTGTACCCGATAATATGGTGATTGGTCTGATTGCCGGAGGAGATAGAGCTTTGCGACAGGCTGTAGAATCAGCCGAGGATGATCCGGACAAGGCATGGGGTGAGCTTCAGGAATACAAAGTTGACGAATTGGACACTGTCATAGGAATTGCAGCTTCAGGCACAACACCTTATGTTATTGGTGGAATTCAGCATGCCCGAAAAAATGGTTTATTAACCGGTTGCATTACCTGTAACCCAAACAGTAAGGTAGCTGAAGTAACCGAGTTTCCGATAGAAGCCATTGTTGGACCTGAATTTGTTACAGGAAGTACACGTTTAAAAGCCGGCACAGCCCAGAAAATGATTCTGAACATGATCACAACAACGATTATGATCAAACTTGGTCGTGTCAAAGGCAACAAAATGGTGAACATGCAACTCACCAACAAAAAGTTAGTGGATCGTGGTGCCCGTATGATTATGGAAGAGATTAAGCTGAACTATGAAGAATCCAGGTTGCTTCTTCTTAAACACGGATCGGTTAAAAAATCGATTGACGCTTACAAAAAGCGCTAAACACGAGTAATTATCAGAATACTTGTAAAAATGGGCTTCACAACAATGTAAAGCCCATTTTTAATTTCCTATTTCCAATCCCCGAGAGACTAATACATCTCTTTAAAATACTTATCGTAAACTTCCATGTTTCGTTCAAGCAACTCAACAGTATATTGATAAGAACGGTCACTGTTTTTTTCAGTAACTGCTTTTAATATCTCTTTTTGCAAACGTAAAGTATACTCCTTCTCTCCTTCAATATTTGCATAAATCATGTTGCGCATGCGCGGCAGCAGTGAGTAGATAGGCTCCATAGAAATAATAACGATCGGATTCCCTGTCGCCTTAGCCATATTCATATGAAAACGGTTAATTAAGTCGACCTCCAATTGCGTATTATCCGGATTACATTCCTCTAATTCAGAAATATTTGTCTGAAGCATTTTCAGATCATCTTCCGAGCGGTTAGTAGCAGCAATCCGACCAATTTCAGGCTCAAATATTCGTCGCACCTCAATAATTTGTCGAATAAGGCTCGAATCAAATTTCATATCGTAGAAAAGATTCAAAGATTTAATAGCATCTTCAATCTTCAACTCTGAGACATACATCCCACTGCCCTTCTTAATCTCAATAAGGCCTCGGGCACTTAATCGACGCAAGGCCTCACGAAGGGCTGTACGGCTAACTGCAAAACTTTCACATAGCTCCTTTTCAGAAGGCAGCTTAGTGCCTGGAATTAAACGCTTTGTCCGAATAGCTTCTTCTATTTTACGTTCAATTTTCTGACTTAAGGTTTGGCTAGTACCTATTTTTCCAAAAATATCGTCCATCAATTTACTCTTCTTAATACATCATACAAATCTATGATAAATTCTGTAAAATCCATCATCAATTTGTGTGCACGCATAACATTTTTAGAGTAAATACATTCAGAAATGTACCAAAATGTTCACAAAAAAAAGGAATGACCGTAATGATCACTCCTCTCTAATATTATTTAATTTATAAGTCCCTTATTCTTGCTCAGCAAGAAATCTTTCGGCATCAATAGCAGCCATACAACCCGAACCAGCAGCTGTTACAGCCTGACGGTACTGGTCATCCTGCACATCGCCACAAGCAAACACACCCGGAACATTTGTTTTGGAACTTCCCGGAACTGTTTTAATATATCCAACATCATTGGTTTCAATGTAATCTGCAAAAATGTCAGAATTTGGCTTATGACCAATACCCAAAAAGAATCCGTCAATGGCAATTTTAACTTCCTCTTCTTCAGGTGTACCCATATTTTTCACCAATGTAGCACCTTCAACAACTCCATCTCCGAACAATCCTTTAGTCTGGTGCTTCCATAACACCTCGATATTAGGCGTTTTAAGCGCTCTGTCTTGCATTACTTTCGAAGCACGGAATACATCACGGCGTACAATCAGATATACTTTTTTACATAGTCCGGCCAGGTACATGGCTTCTTCCAAAGCTGTATCGCCTCCACCAACTACAGCTACATCTTTTCCTCTATAGAAAAAGCCATCACATGTTGCACAGGCAGACACTCCAGAACCGGCATATTTAGTTTCATCGGGCAAGCCCAGATACTTAGCTGTAGCACCTGTAGCAATAATCAAAGCCTCTGTTTCGATAACTTTATTACCATCAACAGTTACTTTAAAAGGTCTTTCGCTAAGATCAACAGAGGTAGCCATACCAAATCGAACATCAGTACCAAAACGCACAGCTTGCTTCTTTAAATCCTCCATCATTTCCGGACCCGTTGTACCACTCGGATAACCAGGGAAATTCTCAACTTCGGTAGTTGTGGTTAATTGTCCTCCAGGTTGAAGCCCTTCGTACATCACCGGACTAAGATTTGCACGTGACGCGTAAATAGCCGCTGTATAGCCGGCAGGTCCCGAACCTACAATCAACACTTTAACTTTTTCTACTTCTCCCATATCCTTATTTTCGTTTTGTGGAGTATTGAGGTCTCCCATTTTTTCAAAAAGAGCCATAATATCTAATTATTAATATTTCTAAATAAGTTGTAAAACTACAAATTTTCGTCTTTCTCTTCAAAAGACATGCCGAACTATTAAACATGACATTTTACACGAAATTCTGTCAGCTAAATAGGCTCTATGCAGAACCTTGGCATTCTCTTATTTGAAGAACACTAATGAATCGCTATCAAAATTCATTCCCGATACAAGTCCCAATCCATTTTCGACATTGGTATGAATTTTAATGGGATCAAATACGGGCAAGCCATCATAAAATCCTTCGTAACCATCCGATAAGATAATTGAACGAAAATATTGATAATAATCCGCTGTATGATGATACAAATAGATAGTTATCTTTATTTTTTCCTCATAATAATCAAACAACATGTTATCCTTGGGAATCTCGAATGTTAACTTGTACTTTATACCTCCAATTTTTTCATCATTAAACAAACCCTGAAAATCCAATCCCGGCAATAAACTTTCACTTTGCGACCCTTGTGTAAAAACCTCATCATCCTTTTCATAATCAATCACCTTCCGCGTATAGTAAGGCTGATCACCGATCGTTCCAAATCCTTCACGCACAACAAACAGCTGATAAAAATTCGACTCGCCTTGAGGATCCTGAAAGGTCATAAAAGACTTAAGCATCAAACTACTGCCAACATCAGCGACATTTCTTCGAATTGTTAGGGTATCTAAATTTAAAATAGGTATTTCATTAGGTATATATGATTCGATCTTAACTGTATCTCCATTTAATTCGTAGGCTGTTATATTAAGCTTGTCTCCAGCATTGAAATCAAATTCTGGCCATTTACTCCAGGTAGTATCCGACGGCAGAATATAAGTTCCCTGAAAATTATCATTGATAAAAATACGAAATCGTCCTTTCTCAACCTGCTTATAATTATCGAGCGATAAAATACTCTGACTTTTACTAAAATGCAGATTTAAGGTACTATCGGGATGAACAAAAGCATACATCACCATCAAATCTGCCTGGGTATTAATAGCCAGCTCAATATCTTTTTCGCAAGCGATTAATCCTAACAATAGTATAGCGATGTACTTTATCTTCTTCATTGCCTAGAAATTTATAGTATACCTAACATATGGAATTGGCACCGGAAATAAACTAAACTGTTTGAGCGAACGTTGTAAATCGCCTGTTTGTTCATTCTCACTATCCGCAAAATACAAAAAGAAAGGATTCTGATGTCCGTAGGCATTCATTAATCCAACACTCCATAAGCGATTTCCGCGAGTTTTCTTCTTTTTAAAATTAAAGCCAATATCCAATCGGTGAAAATTGGGCATTCGGTAACCATTTCGCTCCGACACATATTGATTGTACTGGTTGTTATTGGTTTCTTCTGCCGTTGGTAAATGCGGCGAATAGTATTTAGTCTCCGGCAGCGTAATCGGATTACCTGTTCCAAAGGCCCAGGTTACTCCCATATCAACCTTTTCTGAAAATTTATAGGTTGTGTAAATTGAAATATCGTGTGTTCGGTCAAAATTAGCCGGAAACTCTTTACCATTATTTAATTCTTCAAAGCGGTTAGTTGATTTCGAATACGTATATCCAAACCATCCGGTTAAGTTCCCCATTTTCCGATGTAACAACAGTTCAAAACCATGAGATTGTCCATTGCCAGAGGTTAGCTTATCCTGCCAATCGGAAGCGAAGTCAAAGTACCCGGCCGTTTCCTTATAAGCCAGAATATCCTTTAAATCTTTATAATAAAACTCTAATGACAGATTGAATCCTTTACTAATTTCATATTCGAAACCAATGGCTGACTGCACGGCCCGCATAGGTGCAATTTTTGCTGATACCGGTAGCCACAAGTCCGTTGGCATTGCCACAGTTGACGTCCTTAATAAATGCATATATTGAGTCATATGACTGTAAGCGGCTTTCACCGAAAAATTATCTTTTATTAGGAAACGGGCTGATAATCGTGGTTCTGCCGACCAGTAATACTTATTACTTTCGGTTTGAAACAATGAAAAATGACCTCCGATATTCATTTTCAAACGAGGTAAAAGATGGAAGTCATCCTCCAGATAAAAACGATACTCAGAACGAATCATTTCATCACCGCCATAAATTGTATCAACAGATTCACCGTTTTCAAGTTCCCTTAATCCAACATCCATTCCCGGGTAAAACGAATGTCGCAAGGCACTGGCCCCTGTTCTGAAATAGTGCTTGGGAGAAGGAATATAATCCAAATCTACTTTAGCACTCCAATCGCGAATACCACTATAATATTTCTGACTACCTTTTGTCCAGTCCCCTTCAGAAACATAGTTTAGCGATTGATTGATCGAAAAACGATAATCACTAAAAGCCAAGGTTGTATTGGCAAAAACTTTATTGCCAAATATATGATTCCAACGAACCGCACCCACATAATTTCTCCAGCCAACATCACTTTCATCATAAATTGTTACCGCCTGACTCTTAGCATCTGAATTATCAACAACAATACTTTGCTTGTTGTAGGAGATTCCATAACTATCCTTACCCGAATAAGCGCTAAAATACAAGCGATCCTTATCTGATAATTTATAATTTAACTTGGTGTTAAAATCATAGAAGTAATAACGGCTTTTATCCGCTTCTTTTAACTGCCAGATACTTGTCAATAAATCGAAATAAGTGCGCCGAAAAGATACAGAAAAAGATGATTTATCTTTTATCAGAGGTCCTTCTACAGCTAGTTTACTCGATAATAATCCAAAACTAGCTACCCCTTTAAATTCCTCATTATTTCCATCGTACATCCGTATATCAATCACTGATGACAAACGTCCACCATAACGAGCCGGAAAACCGCCCTTAATTACCCGAACATTATTAACCGCATCCGCATTAAATATTGAGAAAAATCCCAAAAGGTGACTGACATTATAAACCGGAACATCGTCCATTAATACCAGATTTTGATCTGGCCCTCCTCCCCTTACATATAGCTCACTAAATCCTTCGCCTCCACTTTGAATACCTGGTAATAGCTGAATACTTTTAACAATATCAACTTCGCCTAAAAATACGGGAACATTCTTAATCTGTTCAATTGGCACATCAATGGTTCCTGTTCTGGTGCTTTTTACTCTCCCAGGAACCCGTTCACCAACAACCGCTACTTCCTCCAGTTCATCCTTGGCCTGCATATAAAAATACACAGTTGTATCGGAGCGCAGGTTAAGGTATTTATGCTGGTTTTTATAGCCCACATAAGAACTTGCCAATTCGACAAACCCTGCTGGTAAACTAATGCTAAAAAATCCAAAATTATTACTTACTGTTCCCAATAATAATTCAGGTTCATAAACGTTTGCCTGAATCAATGCCTCTTTTGATTCGGCTTCCAAAACAAAACCTTTAATCACAAATTTCCGTGGGGCTCCTTCGATGGGTTCGATAATTATTTTATTACCCCTTACAATGTAATTAGAAGGGCAATTAATAAAGAGTGCATTAAGAATTTCGCGCACTGAGCCTCGTTGAATTGGCAATTCGACAGATTCTTGAAAACAAAGCTGAGAACTAAAACTAAAAACTATACTGGTCTGTTGTTCAATTTCATTTAAATGAGCCTTGGTAGAATTCACTTTCGAACTCAATTCAACAGGGGTATATAAAACATTTTGCCCATTCACACTGACTTGCATCAGCTGAATGAGCAAAATAATAATTGTGCTTTTATATATATGGCTTAAGATTATCGGCATAAAAATTAATCAACCCCGAAATTAATCAGAGATGATCAATTTGTTATCATTAATCTCAAATTTTTTCTTGAAATGTATTCTTAGTTCAACTAAAACATCTTCGAGACTTGGATTACTAAAGCGAGAGGTAATTCTTAATTCTGATTCAGTGCTATTATTCTCGATGGCTTCCACTTCTTTAAAATGATCTACCATTGTTTCCAAGACTTCACTAAGTGGAGCATTTTCAAAAACTATGTTACCTGTTTTCCAGGCTATACAATTTTCGGAAAGCAAAAGCGATTTCTTCATTCCTGACTTGTTAAAGACGGCCTTTTCCCCTGCCACTACTTCAATCGCCTCGTTATCCGAAGAAAATAAAACGCGTCCTTCAGTAACCGCCAGAGTAATGCATCCAGTATTAGAATTTTCCTCAAGGTTAAACTCGGTTCCGAGAACCTTCACTTCTGCATTTCCAATTTTTACAATAAAAGGTCTATCTGGATTTTTAGCCACTTTAAAATAACCTTCCCCTTCAAGCTTTAAACGGCGTTCAGCACCACTCAATCCTTTTTCGTAAACCAACCGACTATTGGCATTTAGCGATACTTCAGAAGCATCTGCTAAAACAACATTCTCAACGGCATCACTGCTTGCAAAAGCTTCCCACTTGCCAAATCCGGCAACATTTTCGTAAAGGCCATAAGCAGCAACTATTAAAATCGCAGGTATCATTACAGCCGCTATCTTTATTACTGATCGATAAAGCGGCAAACGCACGGACTTAGTGTTCATCCCTACCTTTGATTTAAACTGCTCAAAATCGGCCTCAACATCAACCGATAAGAATGACTCAAGCGCCTCAGACTTATTCCATACCTTATCCATCTGCCCGAAATAAGCTGAATTTTCATCTGATTTTTCAACCCAGATATTCAGCTCTTTCTTTTCAACAGGTGAAATATCACCTGTCAGCGATTTGACAATTAATTCATCGATATATTTATCTGGTCCATTCATTTTGTTCCCCATTTAACAACAACTCCAATACTTAACTATTCAGTTAAACCTTAAAAGTTCTTTGTTCTAATGAAAATCCATTACTCCAAAAATGTTTGGATTCTCATTTTTTGTTTCTGTTTCAGTCACTTTTTCTGTTTGAACTTCCTCTTTGGCTTGTTCAACGATCTCTTTGGTTTCGGCTTTTACTTGTTTCTCATCAACTGGAGATAACAAATCGGCTAATATTTGAAAAACGAATTCCATTTTTATATCCTTTAAAGGTTACAAATACTTCGTGTCACTAATAATGACAATCAACTTTCGCAACACACGTATAAGAAAATACCTTTTTTATTTAAATAACATCCAAAGCACAACTATCCAGGCTTCTAAATAACCCGCAAGATTCTTCCGAAGCACTTTTAAAGCTTTGCTTATCTGCGTTTCAACAGTTCTTTTCGATAAGTTTAAATCATCAGCAATTTCCTGATTGGAAACTCCTTCAAAACGACTCATCTCGAATATTTTTTTGCATTGGGCCGGAAGAGTTTGAATAATCGAAAATATTTTTTGCTCTAATTCGGTTTCTTCCAATTTATCATCAACATATGCTTCCTCACTTTTTTTGTTTATATAAATATTCGCGTGATGATCTCGTCGAATTTGACTGTGTTTAATCTGATTCAAGCACCTGTTGCGGACCGATTGATATAAATGAGCTTTTAGAGAAGAGTGGATTTTTATTTCCTTACGTTTTTCATAAAAGTTGACAATCACATCCTGAACCAATTCTCTGGCCAAATCATCATCAATTACCACTTTTCGGGCAAATACCACCAATTGGGCATAATATCTTAAAAAAAGCTCCTGAAAAGCTTTCTCACTACCATCTTCCAGTCCTTGCTGTAATTCAACGTCGCTTAATTGATTTTGCATTAAAATAAATTATTGTTGATGTGCAAAAAACAAAAATATAAATTCGTTGGTAATTGCTAAGCTATATTAAAAGTTTATAACCCGTTATAAGTCTTTTTTAACTTTTTTACGATTTTTCAATTGTTGCAAGGGCTTTTTGACTACATTTGCATTCGATTTCGGGATGTGGCGCAGCCCGGTTAGCGCACTGGTCTGGGGGACCAGGGGTCGCAGGTTCAAATCCTGTCATCCCGACAACTTATGATTCAAAGAAAATCAAAAGACTGTGAATTTATTGATTCACAGTCTTTTGTATTTTTAGGCTATATCAATTGATATCAAAAAAAGCCAATGAATCCGTTACCTATTCGGTTACCTAATTTTTTTTTGTAAATTTAGGTAACCGAATTAGCTGTAACTAACTATCCCATTGATAGTTTCATTTTCCCATTTTTGGTGTTTTTTGATGAATTTTAGCTCGTTTTGAGCCCTTTTAGGAGGTGTTTCGGAGACCTATTCGGTTACCTATTTCATCATTTTAAACCAAAAGTTATGGAAACAAACATGAACACCTTCGGAACAATATTCGTTCTGAAAAAGCAAAAAGCAAAAAATGGTAAATACCCAATTTACCTTAGAATCACTATGAATGGCCGACGATCAGAGGTCTCAATAAAGCGCTACATCAAGGAAGAAAACTGGAATTTGTCACGAGGATTAGCAAAAGGAAAGAGTGAAGAGGTTCGAATCCTAAACACTTTCTTAGAGCAAATTCGACGAAATATCGTCGATTGTTATCAAGAATTGAAAACCTCAAAGCAAACCTTTTCTTGTGAAGACGTTAAAAATGCCTTCCTAGGTATTAAAGAAGAATCTCATACTCTCATGGAGCTATTTGACTACCACAACACTGAAATGAGCAATTTATTAGAATGGGGGACTCTAAAAAACTATTTCACCACTAAAAAGTATTTTCAGCACTATTTAAAAACAAAACACAAAAAAACAGATATTCACTTATCTCTTCTAAGGTATGGATTCCTTGTTGGTTTCGCTAATTTCATGAAAGAGACAAAACCAATTAATCCGCATCAACCATTTTCACACAATACAATAATGAAACATGTTGAACGGTTTAAAAAAATCATGAACCTGGCTTATCAGAATGAATGGCTTGAAAAAGATCCGTTTAAAAAATTTAAGTTATCCTTTATCAAAAAAGACATCGAACATCTAACTGAAAGTGAACTCAACAAAATTGAAAAAAAGAAATTCAAAATTGAACGACTAGAGTGTATTAAAGATCTATTTATCTTCAGCTGCTACACAGGTCTTTCATACATTGATGTTCACAACCTAAAAAACGAAAACATTATTATTGGAATTGATGGTAGAAAGTGGATATCTACGAATAGGAAGAAGACCGACAAATCAGTAATGGTACCTATCCTTCCACAAGCAATGAAAATTATTACTAAATATAAAAATGACCCAATTGCAAATTCAAAAGGCAAACTATTGCCTTCATATTCCAATCAACGACTCAATTCATACTTAAAAGAGATAGCTGATGTATGTCGAATAAAGAAAAAATTAACTTTTCATATGGCTCGGCACACGTTTGCCACAACTGTGACCTTATCAAACGGGATTCCCATTGAAACTGTTTCAAAGTTGTTGGGTCATTCAAATATAAAAACAACACAGATTTATGCACGGGTAATTGAAAGCAAGATAAGCAGTGACATGGATGTTCTTTATAAGAAGTTTAACAAACCGACTTCCAATCAGTTAAAATTAAAATCCTCTTAAGTAATTGATAATCTATTATCTTTGCAAGGATAACTTTTACGGTTTTCTAAAATTCAGATTTACCTCGCCATTGATTTTTTATGGCGAGGTAAATTTTTATAGAAGCTTACATCCCATATTTTATGCTTTTTGTTAGACAATTTATTCATCCTTCATTTTGAAATCAATTTATATTGATTCAAAACTTTTAACACCTGTTCATAAAAGAATAAATCTGCCTTTGATGGCTTCTTTATCCATTTCTTGTCATATATAGCTAAATATTGAAGGCGAAACCTTCCAAATATTTCAAGTTTTACAACCCTACCATTATCAATACCATACTTATTATTGGTTTTGTACAAGGTAGCTTTAAAAGCATGTAAGTCCCCAACATTTCCAAAAACATCTCTTCCGTTAGTATGAACTGGATCAATATGGACTTTAATCATTACTTCTAGTTTAAACTTTTTTATGGTTCTGGTGGGACTCTTCAGAATAGTTTAAATTAATTGACTTTAGACTTTAATCTCAACTGGTGTTTTAATTTGATTAACAATTGTAGTGTAAAGTTCAACATCCTCTTTGGGGGTTTCAAGAGAAACCAATAATGAATACCTTGCCTTATTATGAAATTTCTTTAAGTTTGCTCTTTCTCGCCACCAACCTATAACTGGATAAACAGCAATATAATTACAATCAGCCAATTCGGCTGCTGTAGTTTCCCAATAATCAGAATGTACCGATCCTACCCCCCAATTAGCTTTACCAATGGTCCACCTGCTATCTATGTTACTATCATGATTATAGTCTTCATTTCGCACTGCTTTATTAATCCGCATCATAAAATCATCAGCCGTTTCTCCATTCTTATTTATATCAAAGCGCAATCCAAATGAAGCATAACGGTATTTGTCCTTCCAGCCAATTTGTCCAGGACCAGGCTCTATAAAATAGGATAAGGTAATTTTTAATTTAATTGGCATCTCACCCAAAAACAATAATTCATCCTTTGGCCAAGGGAAGTCAAACAATTGCATCTTATTCGTTTTGTAGGCACTCCCTTTCTTTAAATAAGGCTGAATTTGATGTTGAGCAATCATTGTAAGACCGTTCTCAAAACTATTAAGTACACGTTCTGTTTGAGGTATACCATATCCGCATATTCTCACTAGCTTACTTACATCACTTTTTTTTGATAGATCAACATTAAACTGTTGTAACATTTCCTCAGACCATGATGCAGAATGAACTATTAACCCACGAATTGATTCAGGCCAAATACCAGGGTAATTATAAGCAACCTGAGCAGCTAGCCAAGATGCCTTCGCTGTAGCACAGCTTGTAGCATTAATGACATCAAATTGTCTCGTTACAAAATTTTTTGAGATTGTTAGTTCTTGTAAGTCCTCGTGCTCGTAGAAGTCATTACTACCTTCAGCAAGCTCTCGCTTTAAAACATTACCACCTTCAAAAACAACATCTGGCTTAAATGGCCACTTTTTTTGCCAAGTTATAGATGTCGAATTATATGGCGACATTTGCCTAGCTGATGCCAAGGGTGTGTAATCATTAAAATCTGGATTATCAACAAAAATCTTTTCCGTGTATGCCCCCACTGTTAATGCATTCCACGCTTGAGCAGGATTTTCTATAGAACAAACTTTGTTTCCATCAGGGTAGTTTAACCAATTGCTTTCATCCCTCACATTTCCTCCTGAAATAATAAAAAGACGTTTTGATCCATCAGTTTCATCTCCAAAACTAACCGTGTCAATTACACCTGACCAAGAAGATGGCTTTCCTCGATCCATACCATCTTTAGCTGTTACTGCCATGCAATACAGTAAGGTAACATTTGGGTTTTGAGCTTCTGCAATATAAACAGCCTGTTCAGTGTAATCCCCCCAATTTTCAGCCTCAGTTGTTCCCGTTCTAGGTAATATTTTTACCGAACATAACTTATGAGACAAAACTACTTCACGACCTGACTCTAAGGATTGTTGTAGGTTACCGTAAGCTACAACTCCAGACATCATTGTCCCATGCCCTTTGCTGCCTGCTAATTCTGAAGCATCGTTATGTCCCCAACTTGAATTGATCGTCAAACAATTATCATCATCAAGAATTGGTGAAATTAGACGATGCCCATTATTTACACCAGAGTCCAGAATACAAACCCTTACTTGAGTCTCAGCAATTTTAAGTCTACCAAGAAGATCATCAACCCATTCTTCTTGACCTGTCATTCTATCTTCTGACCAAAATCCGGCTGCTTCCTGCCCAAGGCGTATCTCAGCCAGCTGATCAGATATCTTTAACAAATCAGTAAGATTTGAAATGTTAGTCTGAGCCAATAAAACTGCTCGCTCCGGGAAATGCAACGCATTTCCTTTATATATTATACCAAGACTATCTAAAATCTCAGTAAATACCGATACTTGTTCTGCAAAATCATAATCTTCTTCAATTCTTAACCATATCTCGCACCATTTAATATTGTCACCTGGAATGTCGTCTTTTCTATCTGTCCATAAAGATTCTACAAGAGCCAATTCGATATCTTCAATACTACAAACTAATGAATTATTTTTAGGCCTACCAGACTCAAGATCCTTTTCAGGATTTGCATAGTCCTGTACTTTCTTCAAGAATTTCTGATGTTTACCTTCGGGAATATATACAGTGGCTTTTATTTCTTCACCCTCTTCTTTATTCTCCTTTCGTATATTTAACAGACGGATACCTTGCTTCAAATCCTCAAAGCTTTTGCTCATTAACTCAGCATTTAGTGCACTTTTTAATTCTAGGTATGTACCTTTTCTGAACGATAATTGAGCAGCTGTACGTTCGTTTTTTTCATCCTCTTGTTGTTTCCATATTCCATCAAACTTAGTAAGTATACGTTCTGCATGTTGGATACGGTCTCTTTGGGGAATTTCAGAAGAAACTACAACCGTCTTTGCAGTTGTATAGTCTACTGATTCAGGTTGATTTTCAATAAAAATGTGTTTGTTAGGGTCAGGCATATTACTACTTTAAATAGGCTTGTTTCTTTTCATCAATCGCCTCTACCAACAGCTTTTTCGTTATTTTTTGTTTATTTTCTAATACACAGGCTTTAATAGTATCTTGGCACGCTAGCGCTATTTCTGCGTGACTCAACCCTTTACATTGAGATAAAACAGTATTGAAGTCAATCCCTTTCGCGTAGTTGCCAAGTTTGTTTTCCAATAAAAGCTTCACCTCATTTTCTGATGGCAATTGATAATGCATCACATCATCAAATCTTCTGAATAGAGCCTGATCAAGAAGGTTAAGGTTGTTTGTTGCCGCAATAATTAAACTTTCAGAATGATCACGTTCAATAAACTGGAGAAAAGAATTTAAAACGCGACGCATTTCTCCCACATCATTATCTTTTTCACGGTTTGTGCCAATCGCATCAAACTCATCAAATAAGTATACCCCTTTTCGTTCCTCAATGATTTCAAAAACCATTCGTAACTTAGCACTAGTCTCCCCCATAAACTTAGTCACCATCTTATCCATTAGTATAACATTAAGAGGTAAATTAAGCTCTTTAGCAATAATTGAAGCGGTCATTGTTTTTCCTGTCCCAGGAGGGCCAGTTAGAAGCAACTTTCTTCGATTTGTTAAGTTATATTTCCTTAAAGTATTTATTTTTATATACTCAGTAATAACTCTCTGAATCCTCTTCTCTATTCCATTAGAGACGATTAAACTTGAAAAATTTTCGATTGGTTCAACTTCCAAAACCAATCCCTGCAAATCATTTGATAACGGTTTTAATCTTGGTCTAGATGAATTTGAATTATCAATTAGTGCTTTTATATCCTGAGCTAGCTTCCCATGTCCTTTTTTAGCTTCATGGGCAGCAATTTGAAGAGCAGTTGTAATAAATCGCTCTTGCTGTCCCTCAAAATGCATTTTAATAAGATTCTTTATTTGATTTGCGTTTGCCATGATACAATAATAACACTTTTACACCTAAAATAATATTCAGTGTACTCTGGTTGCTTGTAAAATTATTAAATATACTCTCAAATAACTTTTAAACGTGAAACTTATTAATAAACCAGTTTTAAGACAATAATTGACAGCGCATATTACGGAAGGTATAAACGTCTCATCAGAGAGTAGTTATTATATTAAAACGAAAAACGTCTTCCCTTCCTTCGTTTGTTATAACTCAACCTTCTTCGATTCACATTTTTTGTATTATCCCAATGTGGATACTTAAGCAACTCAATCAAAAACTGATGATTTACCTTCCCCCAAAGGCTTCGCCCTTTAACATTCTTATAAGATTCTGAAGTAAATCGTGCTTTATCAAACACCTTATTTGCTATATACTCCAGGTGTGATTTAATACCTTTTTTAACCGTTTCCTGCTCTTTACTGTCAAGCTTTGAAGCAATTGTGCTATAAGCACCACAACCCTCTAAATTGAGCTCTTTTAATACTATTTTTCGAGTCTCACTATCTTCTAATGCCGACTTTTCTTTATCCACAATGGATTCAATAAAACTATGTTTGCCTTGTCTAAACTGATTCGTTAAATCACGGATAATATCATAAAACTGATCATTGCTTAAAGTAAAAGTTTGCAAACGCATCTTATTCTTCTTTAGAAGATACTGTGCATCCACCACTGTTTTATCCATTGGAGAGTAAATATTCAAATTTCCATTCTTTGAAAGGCTATAAGGCAATAGATTGTGTTTGATGAACGCTTCACGTAAATCTTTGATGTTATAAAAACGATAGCTAAGATTCAGCTCTTTAAGGATTTGTTCTGTTTTCTGTTTTAGTTCCTGTTGTACCTTTTCATTAGTCCCCTGTGATTGACAAGTAAGTAAATCGGGCTGTTCATCAAACTGTGATAAGGCGATGGGATGACGAAGTATTGTCCCTTCCTGATTCTTGACCATGACTGATTGCCACCTCTCTGACTGGTATATTTCCAGGTTAAAAGTTTTTATTATATCACAGTATTCCTGTTGATTCGAAACATTCGACTTA
>JAOARW010000091.1 GCA_025210475.1 Carboxylicivirga sp.
AAAAGAACTTATAAAATTAAAAAAAGCCTCATAGGAGCCCTCAAATTAATCATTTTTCTACTTAGTTATATAGTAGGAGGATGATAAAATTTACTTGAGAGTTCCATGTGACAAATGAAAGTAAATTATAAACACATGAAATTTAGCAAGTGAATATGGCCTTGGTAATTACAATACATACACTTTAGTCTATTCTATGTTTTAAAAAAGCCCAAACATCTTTAATGCAATATCATTTAGGACTTAGCTCAAAAGAAGAAGCTAGCATCAAGGTGATAAAAAAAAATTATCAAGTGGGCCTCTGTTTCTATCCGGCCTGCTTCGTTCATTTATTAACAATCTGAACTTTCATTGTTGCTTATTGTTTGTAGTTTGTAATTAAAAATTCATCAGTATGTACAAAATACAATTATCGACTCTTCTTTTAATCATGTTCTTTTTATTGGCTTGCCATACCAATCAAAAGAAGGATAATAATGCGACAGTTTTTTTGACAAAAGGGACCCATGAAGCTATTGCCAGTGAAGTGATTCAAACACCATCGTATACTTATATTTTAGCTAAGGAAAACAATGTAGAAAGTTGGATTGCGATTCCTAAAAAAGAAGTTGTACAAGGACAATCCTTCTTTTATGATGAGGGATTGGAGATGAAAAACTTCGAGAGTAAATCATTAGGACGCGTTTTTGAAACTATCTATTTTGTACAAGACATCCGTGATACTGCGAATAAAACCAGTGCTAAAACGACAGGTAAGAAACTTAATAAAACATCAGGCATTGGGCAAAAAGACATATCTATTCAACAGCCTGACGGGGCATTAAGTGTGGCACAAATATATAAGAGTAAAGCCAAACATGGCGACCAACAAATTACAATCCGAGGTGAAGTTGTTAAAGTAAATAATGGTATTATGGGAGTTAATTGGGTACATATTCAGGATGGCTCAAGCTATGATGGCGATTATGATTTAACCATTACCACACAGGAAGTTTGCCAGGTGGGTGAAGTGCATACTTTTGTTGGAAAAATAAGTTTAAATAAGGATTTTGGAGCAGGTTATAGTTACCCTGTTATTATGGAAGAAGGGGTAAAGTTACATAATCAGTAGGCTAATAAATATATATGAAAATATTACAAAAAGGCTTCCATAATCGGAGGCCCTTTATTCGTTTAGTTCGGCATATCGAAAACAACTTATTACATGATCGTTAACCATACCGGTGGCTTGCATAAAGGCATAACAGATAGTTGAACCCACAAAAGAAAAGCCATCTTTCTTAAGTTGTTTGCTCATGCGATCCGAAAGTTCCGAAGTAGCAGGAATATCTGCATCGGTTTTAAACTGATTTTGAATGGGCTGATAATTGACAAATTGCCAGATATATCGATCAAACGAACCATGTTCTTTTTGAAGGCGCAAAAAGGTTTTCGCATTTTTAATGGCTGCATTAATTTTCATCCGGTTTCGGATAATACCGGCGTTTTGCAATAATTCGTTTACTTTATCTTCGTTATACATGGCCACTTTGTTGGCATCAAATCCATCAAAAGCTTCGCGAAAAGCATCCCGCTTATTTAAAATGGTTGACCAACTTAATCCGGCTTGAAAACCTTCTAATATCAAAAACTCAAATAACTTATCATCATCGTGCAAGGGACTGCCCCATTCCCGATCATGGTATTCCATATATTTTTCAGATCCCTGGCACCAAATGCATCGTTCACTCATATTATTGCTATTTAAATTTACAACTGTTCGTTAAGTTAAGGTATAATATTGAAAATACCCTGTTGATCTTGCCTGGCTTTTAATTATGATTTTAAGAAACTGTTTAAATTTTGTTTTTGTGAAACAACGTTCAGCGTAGCTAATTATCTTGAGTGAATTAAAGTTCTCAGGCAAGGAAAAAATGATGCGAATAGCATCGCTATTTAAAGAATTTTTGCAGCAGCATGAGAGGTTAATTCACCAAAATAAACCAAAGGATAAAACTTAAACAGTTTCTAAGCATCTTACTAAAAAAGCGCCCTTTCGGACGCTTCTCTTATTTCTTGTAATATTTTAATGCTTCGGGCATATAGGCCCGGAGATTTCGTATGCGTGTGTCATCGGCCGGGTGAGTACTTAAGAATTCAGGTGGTTTTTGTCCACCCCCTTGTGCCATTCGCTCCCAAAAAGGAACGGACGCTTCAGGATTATAGCCAGCCATGGCCATAAAAATCAAACCCATTTTATCGGCTTCGGTTTCGTGGGTACGCGAATAGGGCAGCATAAATCCCACTTGCGATCCTAAACCAAAGGCCGCCATATAAATCGCTTTCGTTTCTTCCGGCTTTTCATTGATTGCCACCGACAGGGCCGCTCCTCCCATCTGAACACCCATTTGGTGACTCATACGCTCGTTACCATGCTTGGCCACCGCATGGGCAATCTCGTGTCCCATTACTACAGCCAATCCTTCTTCATTTTTTGTAAAAGGCAAAATACCGGTATAAAAAACCACCTTGCCACCGGGCATGCACCAGGCATTAGGCACATCTTCGACCACCAGGTTAAATTCCCACTGAAAATCTTTGATGTGTTCCGAATAACCATTGTCTTTCATGTATTGCTCAACTGCCGCAGCAATACGTTTACCCACACGCTTCACCATGGCCGTCTGTTCCTTATTAGTCGAAAGCTTGTGCTCCTTCAAAAATTGGTCGTACTGGCTAAAGCTCATGGCCATCATCTCCGAATCGGAAACCAGATTCAGTTGTTTGCGCCCCGTAATCGGAACCGTTGAACAAGCATATACAAAGGCCATTAATAACACTGAAGCAATCAGTACCGGCCATTTGTTTCTCATTTTATTCATCATCTAATTAGTATTAATTTTTATCGATATTCATACATCTACTCTAACAAAAATAAAGCATTATCGGCAAACAATCTCAATATTTAACGAAGCATTCCACATAAAACTACAGGCCGATATACAATTCCTTTTCAACAACCAATTAAAGCTCCGTTTTGTTGAAGACTTAATTGATATAAAATCGCTTTTAATTGATTCAACTTTAAAATACATCCAACCCACTAAGCCAATAAATAAATCAATCCCAGGTTAATAGATTGACAGCACTTCAAAACTGATCTAATTTTGCTAGATATCAATCTTTTAAACTCTCTAATCATGAAACGGATTTTAGCTTTATTAATTATCGGTTTAACAGTTTCTTTGGCCTATAGCCAGGAAAAATTTAAGGTCCCCAACTTAACGGATGCACACAAACATCATCGACTAGCCTCTCAATTCTGCTTTGTTATGATCGTAGGTGCTGATTATGCCAAGAAACAAGGCGATTCCATGGAGGCTTATGCTAAGCACTTAGGTAACCTGGCCAAAACCACATGGAAAAAAGAAGGTGGCTTTGATGCTTTTGCTAAAGGAACTCTGTACAATTGGGCATCATTCCGGCATTCGACCACTCCTTCAATGGTAATCATCAAACAGTCGGATGATTTTATCCAATTTAGAACGCCTTCGAATTTAATTAAAAACTGGTTTAAGGATGGTGACCTATTTGAAATGTCGTTTGAAGATGTTTTGACCGTACTCAATATTGCTCACAAAATTATTGCCGATCACCTGGGCGTCACCTATGAGCAAAAAGTTGTAGGTGATAATTGGATTGAAGTAACGATTGCTAAAAAAGAATAGTGCCATTTGATGGTCTCCGAAGACGCTCTTTTAGGGGGCCTTCTGAGATTTTTAAAGTTTTATTTGAGAAACCAATGTTTTTCCTTTATTTGGTGCCCTTGAAATATTGGAAAAAAGAATTCATGAACATTCTCTTAAAGAACCATTTAAAACTGCACTTCGTCGTATTACTTTATGGCTTCACGGCCATTTTGGGTAAACTCATTACACTGCCGGCTCCACAAATGGTTTGGTACCGCATGTTTATAGCTTTTGTGGTTCTGGGGGGATTTATCTGGCTAAAAAAAATACCGCTTAACATTGGCCATCGACAAATCCTTAAAATCATGGGCGTTGGTTTGGTGGTTGCCTTTCACTGGATCACTTTCTTTCATGCGGTTAAAATATCCAATGTGTCGGTTACCTTAGGTTGCATGGCATCCACTACCCTTTTCGCCAGTTTCCTGGAACCCATCCTGTTTCGCAAGCGTATCAAATGGCTCGAAGTGTTGATTGGTCTGCTCATTATTGGTGGTTTATACCTGATATTTCAGTTTGAGTTAAGTTATTGGAAAGGCATCATTACTGCACTCATCTCGGCCTTTTTAGCCGGATTATTTACCGTACTAAACAAGTACTTTATCGATAAGCACCACCCGGTTACCATTAGTTTTTATGAGATGATCAGTGGTTTTATCAGCATTGGCATCTTTCTGGTGATAACAGATGTATTACCGGCTAATCTGTTAAAACCAAATACATCGGACATTATCTTCCTTTTAATTCTAGGTATTGCCTGCACTGCATATGCCTTTGTGGTAGCTGTGGATGTTATGAAAATACTATCGGCCTATTCAGTGGTACTGGCCATTAATATGGAACCCGTTTATGGCATATTATTGGCCTTTCTCTTTTTCGGGCAAAGCGAATTGATGTCGATGGGTTTTTACCTGGGTACCATTGTTATTCTGGCGGCCGTATTCCTTCATCCTATTTTGGAGAAAAAGTTTATCAAGCAATAGTAAACTTGATTCCTTACTTTTGTTAGTGAACAATCATTGTTTTACGAGCTTAAGTTTATATGAGGATTTTATTAACTGGTGCCAACGGATACATAGGAAAGCGATTACTGCCTGCCCTGGTTCAAAAGGGGCATTTTGTTGTGTGCATGGTGCGCGACAGATACCGCTACCACCTGCCGGAATCGCTCAATGCCTTTACTGAAATCGTCGAAGCCGATTTAAGCAAACCCGCCTCGCTCAAAAACATACCCCCCGACATTGATGTGGCCTATTACCTGGTGCACTCCATGTCGAACGATAAAAACTACGTTGACAAAGAAAAAGCATCGGCCGTTAATTTTCGTGCAGCATTGGCCAATACTCAGGTAAAGCAAGTCATTTTTCTGAGTGGCATCATTAATGAGCAAAAACTATCGCCACATTTGCAATCGCGTAAAAACGTTGAACTAGAGCTGGCCAAAGGCAAGTATGCCCTGAGCACTTTGCGGGCAGGTATTATTATTGGAGCCGGAAGCGCATCTTTTGAAATCATCCGCGATTTGGTTGAGAAGCTCCCGATAATGGTCACACCCAAATGGCTTAATACCTTGTGTCAGCCCATCGCCATATCCGATGTCATATTGTTTTTACTCGCGTGTGCCGGTAATGCTTCAACCCACAATAGGAACTTCGATATCGGGGGGCCAGACGTTGTTAGCTATAAAGAAATGCTTTTGGGCTTTGCCGAGGCCCGCCTGCTGAAACGCTACATTTATGTGGTGCCGGTGATGACCCCCAAACTGTCGTCGTACTGGTTGTATTTTATTACCTCAACCTCCTACCGGCTGGCAACAGCATTGGTCGATAGCATGAAAGTGGAGGTTATTTGCCGCGATCATGCCATCAATGACTTGCTCAATATCAAACCAATCTCCTACGCGGAAGCCTTAAAAGCTGCTTTTAGCGAAATCAAGGACGAACAAATGATATCCAGCTGGAAAGATGCTTTGGTGGTTAGCAATCATGATTTTAAGCTATCCGACTTTATTGAAGTGCCCACATTTGGCTGCTACATCGATCAACGCCAGCGTAGGGTGAATAAAAAACATGTGACACTGGAAAAGATATGGCGCATCGGCGGCCTGTCGGGCTGGCATTTTGCCACCTGGCTATGGAAACTGCGGGGTTTTATTGACCTTCTGTATGGCGGTGTGGGGCTTCGGCGCGGTCGAACGCACCGCACCAAGATTGAAAGTGGCGATGTAATTGATTTTTGGCGTGTTGTATATGCCAACAAAGCCGAAGGCCGACTATTACTGTATGCCGAAATGAAGCTGCCCGGCGAGGCCTGGCTCGAATTCAAGCTGGTGGAAGATCAATTGACCCAAACGGCTACCTTCCGACCAAAAGGATTGTTGGGCCGACTGTATTGGTTATCGGTGCTGCCCTTTCACCATTTTATTTTTAACGGACTCATAAAAAAACTAGCTAAATAATGACTAAAATAACCATTCACTGGTTTCGGCGAGATTTACGATTAACAGATAATCGGGCACTAAATGCAGCCCTAATGAGCCAATCGCCCGTATTGCCGCTCTTTATTTTTGATGATAAAATACTTGATGAACTGCCCAAAGAAGATGCCCGGGTAACTTTTATTCATCAACAGTTGGAACAGATCAACAAGCTACTAAAAGAAAAGCACGGCAGCAGCCTGCTGATAAAAAAAGGTAATCCGCTTAGTATCTGGAAAGATTTGCTTGAGCAATATACCATTGAAAGTGTTCATTTTAACCGCGACTACGAACCCTATGCCTTAGATCGTGATGGAGATGTAGAAGAATTGCTAATGGCAAATAATATAAACGTGATAACTCATCAGGATCATGTTATTTTCGAAGCCGATAAAATCCTTAAAAAAGACAATACGCCCTACACCATTTATACACCGTATAAAAAACAATGGCTGAATCATTTCAACAGGCAAATGGTCGAAACAGTAACCATCAGTTCTTCTAATTTTACTCACCATCAGTTCGATTTTCCAAACCTGGAAACTCTTGGCTTTAAAAAGTCTTCGATCCAGGTTCCGGATTATAAATTGGATCAACTGGATCGTTATGCTGCTGAAAGGGATTTTCCGGCTCTGGAAAGCACCAGCATGCTGGGCACTCATCTGCGCTTTGGAACAGTCAGTATCCGACAAATTATTAGTCAATTAAATCAGCAGCACGAGGTGTTTTTGAGCGAACTCATCTGGCGCGAGTTTTTTATGCAGATTATGGTGCACCATCCACGGGTTATCACCAATAACTTTAAGCCTGCCTACGATGCCATTCCCTGGCGCAATAATGAGCAAGAATTTAAACGCTGGTGCGAAGGCACAACGGGTTTTCCGATGGTGGATGCCGGCATGCGCGAACTCAAGCAAACAGGCCTGATGCACAACCGTGTGCGAATGGTGTGTGCCAGTTTCCTTTGCAAGCATCTGCTCATTGACTGGCGATGGGGCGAAGCCTATTTTGCTAAAAAACTATTGGACTTTGAGCTGGCCTCAAACAACGGCAATTGGCAGTGGGCAGCCGGCACCGGTTGCGATGCTGCGCCTTATTTCAGAGTTTTCAATCCCATGGAACAACAAAAGAAGTTTGATCCTGATTTAAAATACATTCGCAAATGGGTGACCGAGTTCGATAGCTTATCATACCCGACTCCAATCGTCGATCATCGCACAGCACGACTCCGGGCAATTGATACCTATAAAACGGCATTAAAAAGCTAAATTAGTATTGAGCACATGAGTATCGAGATTCAAGACTAAAACCTCAAGTGGAACGAGGAGTAACAAAATTTAAATAACTTGTTGGTTAGTTTTGCCCTGTAAGCGCCTAAACTGACTCTCTTTATTCATATTCAACCCAGATGTCGACTTCGCCTAGTGTACAGAATGTTAGATGCGATTGCCGGGCTAAAAATCATAAAAAAAGGTTGCCACTAATGACAACCTCCATTCATTCATAACTCAATTCTTTAATTAATGCGTACACTCGTGCCCTTCGCCATGCGTATGTTCACAGCCAATACCTGAATCAACCACTTCGTTGCGCAGGTAGGCTTCTGCAACTTCTTTGGTTGTTCCCTCACAACCTCTTACCACCTTAATACCACTTGCCTGGATTTTATTCAATGCTCCGGCTCCCATGTTACCGGCCAGCATTACCTCAACTCCACGATCTTTTAATTCTGGAATGATATTGGTTTTGCAGCCACAACCTTTTGGCGACGGTACAGCCTCTGAACCTACAATCTGATTATTCTCTACGGTGTAAATCGTATACGCCTCACAATGTCCAAAGTGACTATCAACCATGTCACCCCTTGTCGGAATTGCCATTTTCATAACTTCTGTCTCCTATCTTTTTTAAATATAATTGATGATGATAACTTCCTTCCCGCATTAAAGCACGTCCACATTCGGGGCACGTTTTATTTCGGCAAGGTTGCTTTTTTACATGTGGATATTTTGTATTGCAATGCACACAAATACAATAACCATTATATTGCTGGTCTTCCATCTTAGTTTAATTCACGTAGTTTATCCGATTGGCAATAGGTACATTGCCTGATTTTGTCACAGCTTGTATTCAGCTTCTGACAATTGATGCACTTATACCAATAGTGATCCGAATGAAAATCGCCGCCTTCAATCATAATCACCTTGCCTTCTACAAAAGCTTTTGCCACACTTTTTCTGGCCTTTTCATAAATCCGTGTAAAAGTTGGTCGCGATACATTCATCTTATCCGCCGCATCCACCTGGTTGAGTCCCTCATAATCGGTCAGTCGCATAGCCTCATATTCCTCATACAAAAGAATAACTGGTTCCAGGTCCGAAATAGGAAATCCCAATGGCTTAAATCCATCAACTTTCGGCGGTGATCCGATGAATCGTTTACGTTTTGGTCGTGGCATCTTTTTAGAATTACTATGCAAATTTATCAATTATAATGAACAAATGTTCATTACTAATCTTATTTTTGCAGAAAATTAATGCATCAGATGGACGAAATAGCTAAAATCAGCGAAACCCGAATTTGTAAAGCCATATTTCCGGAAACACTTAATGCCAATAAAACACTCTTTGGTGGCAAAGCATTACAGTGGATGGACGAAGCCGCCTACATTGCCGCAACGCGTGTTACCAGGCAGCGCATGTTTACCTTTAAAACATCGGAAATTAAATTTCACAAAGCCGTTGAGCCCGATTCAATTATCGAGGTAATAGCAAAAGTTGTAAAGCTTGGGAAAGTAAAAATGCAGGTACTGGTGCAAATAATGGCCGAACGCATGTACCAGGATGAACGATTTGTTGCCATGGAAGGCACATTTACCCTTGTCACCCTGGATGAAAACAACAAGCCCAAACGACTTGAAGTAAGGCAAGGATTAGAACAAGTCATATTTGAGCAATGATAACTATTGATCCTTTTTAGAGATAAATATCAGGGATTTCCTTAAGTATATAATTTCAATAATATCGCTTCCAGAATATTTTAATGATCAATTTCGATATTATATAACCGATTAAACACTGGTTCTGAAGAATCCACATTATCTAACAAAATTGCACTTGCTCCATTATTAACAAAATCACTAACCATTCTTAAAATTTTAGTCGAACCAATCGGACTTTGACCAACCAAATCAAACACAATGTTTCTTGATTGAGAGAAAGCAGTATATAAGGATATACATTTTCTATTATCTCCTGATAAAGTATGCATTTTTGTTTCAGGTGTTACATTCACAATTTCATAGATTTTTTCTAATTCCTTGTTTTCTTCGATTCCAAAGGCATTAAGATATTTTCTTACTGTTAAAGGAAAAAATACTCTTTTAAATCGACTTTGTTTAAAATCATCTGCAAATGTAATTTCTTTATAAACATTAAAACGAGGATTAATTGACTTTGATGTTAAGTGCTTCACTAGCTTTAATTCTAAATCAAAAAAATGTTCTCCTCCATATAGACAAATATTAATAAACTCCCTTTCTTTTAACTCAAAATGAGGAATTAAATATTTATCAATTTTCAAACCCTGACACCTAACGATCATTCTTCTTTGCATAGTAATTTCGTTAAATACAAAACTAATTATACGAGCCTAAGAAGCATAAAAATCCTGCACAATTTTTTGCATAACCTTGTTAGTGCGGATTGCTGAAGCACCCGTACTAACACAAGAACCAATGCCCTGAAGCTGCCTCACCACTTGCGTGATCAGGTTGTACTGGATATTTTCAGGATTTAAGTAAGGATACTCTATTAACTCACCATCTTTGTATAGCTCTATGGGCGTATGCTGAAAACTCGACAACACAATTTTAGCCCTCGTTCCCACAATTTCGATAATGTCCTCCTCAGCTTCTTTATGGCTTACAAATGACCAGATACCATTGCCCACCACACCGTTTTCGAATTGCATGGAAGCACTCACAGTATCTTCTACTTCGTAGTATCCACCACGATTAGCTGCCACACCAAAAACTGTTTTTATCGGGCCAAACAAGAAATCCAGAAAATCGAGCTGATGAGATGCCAAATCGTAAAATATGCCACCTCCAGAATGTTCAGGCTGTAATCGCCACACAACCTCCTTTGATTCTTTCTCATAGGGTCGCGCCGGACGAATCAATCGCATGTTCACATACAAGGTCTGGCCAATGGCATCCGACTCGATCAGTTCCTTCACCTTCAGAAAACCCGGCAAGGTACGCCGATAATAAGCTACGAATAATGGTACTCCGGTTTGCTGACTCACATTAAGCATCTGTAGGGCTTGTTCTGAAGTTGCAGCCATGGGCTTTTCCACATACACCGCTTTGCCGGCCTGCATAGCTTTTATGGCATATTCGGCATGCGAACCCGGTGGTGTTGCAATGTAAACAGCATTAATATCCGGATGATTAATCAATTCATCGGCATCATTGGTAAAAGATGGCACCCCATGACGATTGGCATAAGACTCTGCTTTTTCCAGGTCTCGGCGCATCACCATTTGCAATTGACTGCCTTCTACTTTATTAAAAGCCGGTCCACTTTTAACTTCGGTTACATTACCGCAACCAATAATACCCCATTTGATTCGTTTCAGCATAGTTTTCTTGTTAGAGGGGTGAAGATAATGATTTACACTAATAATATCATTAGAATAATTCGCATAAGCTTACAGCTTAAAATGCGGACATTGGAAAACTGAGTTTAAACAAAAAAAGGGAATTCTCGATTAAGAAACCATTACAAAGATTTGTTAAGCGAAAATTCCCTTAAGTATTTTAAAGTATGGATATTATTTTAGATAATGGTCCGAATCAATTAACTGGTTTTTATCATTGGCATAAAGCGCGTAATTAAATCCTTTGTGAAGGCTATAGGCGCCTACTTCACCATTTTTGTTAATGGCCAGATAACCAATCTGAAAATCCTGATAACCCGGTATTTTTTTAACAATGCGGTTAATGGCTTCTTCAACGGCCTTTTGTGGACTCATGCCCTGATTCATCAATTCAACCACTAAAAATGAGCCAAGTGTTTTCATCACCAACTCACCCATGCCGGTTGCAACAGCTCCGCCCACTTCGTTGTCGCAATACATACCCGCACCAATAATCGGACTATCACCTACCCTTCCGTGCATTTTATAAGCCAGTCCACTAGTGGTACAGGCGCCTGAAATATTACCGGCCTGATCCAATGCCAACATACCGATGGTATCGTGGTTTTCAATATTAATGACTGGTTTGTAGTCAGAAGTTTTTCGCCATTCCTTCCACTGTTTTTTAGCTTTTTCGGTCAGTATATTTTCTTCCACAAAACCTTCTTCTTTGGCAAATTGAAGAGCACCGTCACCAGCCAGCATCACATGTGGTGTTTTTTCCATCACACGGCGCGCTACCGAAATAGGATGCTTGATGTTTTCCAAGGCACACACCGAACCGGCATTACCGGTTTCATCCATAATACAGGCATCCAATGTTACAATACCATCTCGATCGGGACGACCGCCATAACCCACACTCATATCATTCGGATCGGCTTCAACCACCATCACACCTTTCTCAACTGCATCAATAGCTCGTCCACCATTACTTAACACCTTCCATCCTTCTTCATTGGCCTGCATGCCGTTTTTCCAGGTCGATATGGCCAATGGTTTCACAATGCGGTTACTCTTTTTTCGGGCAGCTTTTATCTCATTTATTTGCGATCCGGCTGCAATCATACCTAAAGATGCCAAACCACTTTTCTTTATAAAATTTCGTCTTGAACTCATATTCAGTTTTTGTTTAAATCAAATTTATACACTTTAATTAGTAAAATGCCTATTTTTGAATCAGCACAACCAAATGTAACGAAATTAGCTATAGAATGACCGCTATAATTAATGAAGGACACCAAGATGAACATTTTTACGACATAATTGGCGATGTTCACGGACACCACATCGAGTTACAGAAACTATTGATTAAACTGGGTTACTCCCTTATTAACGGCACATGGACGCATGCTTACCGTATGGCTGTTTTTGTGGGTGACTTCATCAACCGTGGCCCCAATAGTCGCGGCGTGCTCAATACCATCCGGGACATGGTGAATGCCGGAACAGCACTGGCGATTCTTGGAAACCACGAAATGAATGCCATACTTTATTTTACCAAAGATGATGATGGCCAACCCTTGCGGATTCCTGGCAATAACAACAGTAAATTACTGTATAAACTTGCCCGCGAATATCATGGCAACAGCGAGGCACTTAAGAAAGATATTAAATGGTTAAGAACTCTGCCTTTTTTTCTTAAGCTCAATGGCATTCGTATCGTCCATGCCTACTGGAATGATGAACACATTGCGAAACTGCAACACCTGCACACTGATGGCAAACTCAAACGTAGTACCCTCAAATGCTTGCTGCGTCCCGAGTCCGATTTAAGGAAGGCTTTTTTCGAGACCATAAAAGGAATTGAGTTCACTATGCCAGGCGACTTGCTTATTAAGGATGCCGATAATGTGAAACGCAATAATTTCCGGGTTAAATGGTGGACTAAACCCAAGGGTAAAACATTCAAAAAGTTGAGTTATGGTAATAAATTTGAACTGCCCGATTATACTATTCCATCGGAAATAATTGGCGATTACAAAATCTATGCTAAGAGCGAACCAATGGTTTTCATTGGGCATTATTGCATGGGTCGTGGCCCTCTGATTCCTACTAAAAATGTGTGCTGCGTAGATGCCTGCATTACCGGCTCAGGACGACTGGCCGCCTATTGTTACAGCGGCGAAGACGAACTGGATGAAAACAACTTCGTTATTGTAAAACGCTGATCTTCCCTTATTTTTCATCAATCAACTTGGGTCTTAATTTTGCTTAACTTTTCCTCGTAAAAATAGCCACAATTGCAGATGTGCCAGCTCCCATCATTAAAGCACCCAACATGCTCAGCTTTATATAATTTTTCAGATTAAAATAAGCCTCCATATCTGCCTGATCTTGTCCCTGGCTCACACTGTATTCGATGATATTGGGAAAGAATTCGGGCGATAAATAGTTATGCGTCAACACTTGTCCGATTGGACTTAGCAATGAAACAACAAAAGCAATCACTAAACCGCTTGTAAATCCTTGTGCCCAGGTCATTGTTCCGCCCAACCATTTGCGCTTATCCAACAGAGCCAACACATAAACAATTATGGCCGGAATGGCAAAAAAGTTGGTTAAAGTTACATGTCGATCGATACGCTCATCATGCAAACCAATTGATTTTTCAAAGACAGTCCATAATAGTATTACAGCAAAAAAGATAATGCCCCATTTTAGTTCAATTGCAAATTTTTTCATCTGTTTAAATTTTCTTTCAGTTGTCAGATGGAACTCTCAAGAAATTTCAATCATTACCCCGTGTGTAATTTTTATGATTAAAATTTACATGTTCGTTTCATACCAAAGTGTTTGTGATGTATTGTTTTGTCGGTTTTGTAACATTCTTTGGCCCCGGCTTGTTCAATTCATCCTTTAATATCGAAAAAATTAAAAAACATCGGCTGCTTACACGTCATTTCACAAATGACTTAACACTAGCACGCCAAGCATAAAAAAAGCCTGAAGCAAATACTCCAGGCCTTCCAAAATAAAATATAAATCGCTTAGATTTTATCGATAATTGCGTTAAGTGTGGCACTTGGTCGCATGGCATTTGAAGCCAACTCGAATACAGGTGCATAATAGCCTCCCACATCCATTGCCTCGCCCTGTGCCGAGTTAAGTTCTTCCACAATTTTAGCTTCGTTGGCCGCCATTTCTTTGGCTACAGCCGCGAAAACATTCTTCAAATCGATGTCCTTATCCTGACTGGCAAGCGCTTGTGCCCAGTACATAGCCAGGTAAAAGTGGCTGCCCCGGTTATCGAGTTCATTCACTTTTCTTGAAGGCGACTTACGATTATCCAATAGGATTCCGGTGGCTTCATCCAATGTTTCGCCCAAGACCTTCGCCTTTGGATTATTGGTATTATTGCTCAAATGCTCCAATGAAACGGCCAGGGCCAGGAATTCACCTAAAGAATCCCAACGCAGGTGACCTTCGGCTTCGAACTGCTGAACATGCTTAGGAGCCGAACCTCCCGCACCTGTTTCAAACAGGCCTCCTCCATTCATCAATGGTACAATGGACAACATTTTGGCACTGGTTCCTACTTCTAAAATCGGGAATAAATCAGTCAGGTAATCGCGTAATACATTACCGGTAACCGAAATGGTATCTTCTCCTTTTATAATTCGTTCCAAAGAAAAACGCGTAGCTTCAACGGGCGATAAAATATGAATTTCAACACCACTGGTATCATGCTCCGGAAGGTATTGATTCACCTTTTTAATCAACTGATTATCGTGCGCACGCTCTTCGTTTAACCAAAACACAGCCGGCGAACCAGTCGCTTTAGCACGGTTAACAGCCAATTTCACCCAATCCTGAATGGGCGCATCTTTCACCTGACACATGCGCCAGATATCACCCGCTTCAACATCATGCTGCAACAACACCTTGTTATCCTGATCAATAACCTTTACAACACCCTTGGCCGGGATTTGGAATGTTTTATCGTGCGAGCCATATTCCTCTGCCTTTTGTGCCATCAAACCAACATTGGAAACACTTCCCATTGTGGTTGGATCAAAAGCTCCATGCTTTTTACAGAAATCCATGGTCTCCTGATATACGCCGGCATACGAACGATCAGGAATGGTGAAAATAGTATCTTTCAACTGTCCGTCGGGTCCCCACATTTGTCCCGAAGTACGGATGGCCGCCGGCATAGAGGCATCAATAATCACATCACTTGGCACGTGCAGGTTGGTAATTCCTTTATCAGAGTTAACCATAGCCAATGGCGGACGCTTTGCACAACAAGCCTTGATCGCTGCTTCTACTTCAGCCTTTTGATCGGCCGGTAATTTTTCCAGCTTGGCATGTAAATCGCCTAATCCATTATTGGCCGAAATACCCAGATCCTGGAATAATTCACCATATTTCTCGAACACTTCATTGAAGAACACCTCAACCACCTGACCGAAAATAATCGGATCAGACACCTTCATCATGGTAGCCTTCAAATGCACCGAAAACAAGGTATCATCGTTTTGTGCACGTGTAATGGCTTCTTCGAGAAAACTGCGCAATGCTTTTTTACTCAATACGGCAGCGTCAATAATCTCGCCACTTTGCAATGAAACACTTTCTTTCAGAACCGTTACAGCCCCTTTTTCATCCGTCAATTCAACCTTAACACTACCTGCTTTTTCAATGGTTGTTGATTGCTCACTACCAAAAAAATCGCCAGAAGACATGCTCAGTACGTTTGATTTTGAATCGGCACTCCAGGCTCCCATCGAATGGGGATTCTTTTTAGCGTAATTCTTCACAGCTTTTGGTGCACGACGGTCTGAGTTACCTTCGCGAAGAACCGGATTTACCGCACTACCTTTTACTTTATCGTAGCGGGCTTTAATGGCCTCCTGCTCTTCATTCTGTGGCTCTTCCGGATAATCGGGCAAGGTATAGCCTTTTTCCTGAAGCTCCTTAATAGCTGCCTGCATCTGTGGTATGGATGCACTAATATTGGGTAATTTAATAATGTTTGCTTCCGGTGTTTTTGCCATTTCACCCAATTCGGCCAAAGCATCTGCAATTTGCTGATCTGCTTTCAGGTAGTCAGGGAAATTTGCAATAATTCGCCCTGCCAGGGAAATATCCCGTGTTTCAACTTCAACGCCAGCCTGCCTGGTAAAGGCTTCAACAATTGGCAATAATGAATAAGTCGCCAATGCCGGCGCTTCGTCCGTTTTGGTGTAAATGATCTTCGGGGTTTGTGTTCTCATTTTCATCAATTATTAAATGAATACGTGCCTATAGTAACACTTGATTGCCTGATGTGTTTAAGCCACAACAAACATTCTGCATTACAATAGCTAATTAAAGGTTATTTGCTACAACAAAATTAAGCCATTTCACCACCTGTCCACTGATTAATCTCATTGAAAACATGAACATTTATCAGCTTTATGGAAACAAATCAATAAGTATAACAATAAGCCTATTCCAGATCGAGGTTAAACTGCTTTCTGAACAGGGCCAATGCCGGATTTTTTTCAGACATCACCTTGTATTTATCAGCCACAGTAAATGCTTTGTTGGCGTTTTTATCCTCTTCCTGTGATATTTCAAAATTAAGTTCAATACCGGCATTTCTCAGGCTTCTCCTCAGATACGAAAGAATATTGGAACGCTCCTTATTTAACTCGTACTGCTGGGTCTGATTTCTCAGCTTGACTAGCAAAGAGCGTTCTTTGATTAATTTAGGCGGATGATTTTTGTAGATGGTATGCAAACGCGGCGATGCATCGTGCTGACGCGTATACCTTCTCCACACCTCATCCAGTTTATCCTGATCGAACGGGTCATTCCAGGACAAATCAATTGGTTCTTCCTTCTGTTGTTTTTCGACCTGTTTAGGCTGGGCTACACCTTGTTGCTGAACTTTCTGCGCCAAATTCTTTAACGACACAGATTTAATTCCACTTGTATTGCTTCCGTTTCCTCGTGGAGGAGGCGGAATTTTTGGCGCAGCACCCTTATTACCGGTTGCTTGTCGGGGAGTTTTTGTTGTTGGAGTTTTTGGCTGAACTTTACCTACGGTGATGATGGGAATCTCATCGGCCGGTTCTACTTTTTTTTTTCGGTAACAATTCGGGCCAATCGAATTAATGCAAATTCGATGTGCAGACGTTTATTTTTGGCTGCACGGTATTGTTGTTCGCTATCGTTAATGATTTTAAGCGCTTCGTAAAGAAAATCAACGGAACAGTTGTTAGCCTGCTGCTGGTATTTTTCTTTTGTTGCCTGTCCTACCTCTAATAATCCAGCTGTAGAAGCATCACGACACATTAGCAAATCACGCATATGACTGTTTAAACCGGCCATAAAATGCTGGGCATCGAAACCTTTCAGCAAAATTTCATTGAAGGTTAACAGCCCTTGTTTGTAATCTTCCTTCAGGAAAGCATCTGTCAACTTAAAGTAGTAATCGTAATCCAGAACATTCAGATTTTCAATTACCTGCTGATACGATATTTCTTTACCAGAGAAAGCAACAATCTGGTCGAAGATAGACAGCGCATCGCGCATGGCTCCATCGGCCTTTTGTGCCACCACCGCCAAACCTTCATCATCCACCTTCACGCCTTCGCTTTCGGCCACATATTTAAGATGACCAACTGCATCGGCAATGGTGATGCGATTAAAGTCAAATATCTGACAGCGCGATAGGATGGTTGGCAGAATCTTGTGCTTCTCGGTAGTTGCCAAAATAAAAATGGCATGTCGAGGTGGCTCTTCCAATGTTTTCAGAAAGGCATTAAAAGCTGCCTGCGATAACATATGAACCTCATCGATGATATAAACCGAATAGCTGCCCAATTGAGGAGGAACGCGCACTTTATCAATCAAACTACGAATATCGTCCACCGAGTTATTACTCGCCGCATCCAGTTCGTGGATGTTATAGGAACGATTATCGTTGAAAGACTGACATGATTCGCACTCGTTACAAGCCTCAAAATCATCAGAGATATTGGAACAGTTAATTGTTTTTGCAAAAATACGCGCACAAGTCGTTTTACCTACTCCGCGCGAACCACAGAACAAATACGCATGCGCTAAATGACTGCTTTTAATTGCATTCTTTAGCGTAGTGGTAATATTGCCCTGTCCCACTACCGAGCGAAACGTCGCTGGTCTGTATTTTCTTGCCGAAACAATGTATTCCATTTGTAATAGTCAGTAGTCGCATGGTTATGACCGATAAAAACACCGTTTTACAACCAATCAACTAATTTCAATTGCGATGACAAATATACAATTTCTCTTGGCTTGATAAAGTAATCACAACGGGAAGTTATTAACAATTCATAAAGCAGAAGAAGCAGTTTTTGCCCAAATAACATTGCATTAGAATTATGGGTGGTTGAGTAAAGCAGTCAGTAGTCAGTAGTCAGTAGTCAGTAGTCAGTAGTCAGTAGCAAAATTACAAAACAGCCACCATCCCCTAACGTTTCACTCATTTTTTTCCAAACAACAATATGCTTTTGAAAAAACGATCACAGGGCATTCATCCTAAACCATCACAGATTTTTACTGATTTTTTAACGCCAGTTAACACAAAAAACGCTTATTTTTGCCGCGTCTTTGGCGACCCTGGTGCATTGACGACCATCAATCAGAGCTTCTCACCTTGAAGCCCAAAACAATGTTTTGCAAGCCTTGATTGTTGCAGATGTATGAGGGGGCAAGGTCTCGCCCGGCTTTTATAAACAATTAATTAGAACATTGTATGAAACGCTATTGGCGATTGTTTCGACCTCACTATGTCGAAACTCAAAAACTTGCTTTGCCGGTTATTATTGCACAGGTTGGACAAATAACTGTAGGATTGGTAGATAACATGATGATTGGCCAGCTGGGCAAATCCGAGCTCGCTGCTGCTGCTTTTGCCAACACCTTGTTTGCCTTGCCCCTAATTTTCGGCATGGGCTTTTCAATGGCCATCACCCCACTCACCGGCATAGCTTTTGGTAAGTCTGATTATTTTAGTTTAAAAGGATTACAAAAGGGCGCTTTCACAAGCAACGGACTAATGGCTATTATACTGGCCTTGGTATGCTGGGGCCTTTACCTGACAATGCCTCACATGCAACAACCTGACAGCATCATCCCCCATTCCAGATCGTTTTTCAGCATTATCAGCCTTTCGATTATTCCTTTAATGATCTTTTTAAGCGGAAAACAACTGGCCGAAGGACTATCAAACACCAAAGTAGCCATGGTGGTTACCCTAATGGCCAATGTGGTTAATATTATTGGTAATTACATCCTGATATTTGGTAATTGGGGAGCGCCTGCGCTTGGATTGAATGGTGCCGGCATTTCAACGCTTACATCGAGGGTGCTCATGGCCCTATGCATGCTATGGTTTATACGACGGCTCGCACCTTTGCAAAAAAGCAATGCCAGGGTATCCTTCAAACGCGCCATTAATCATGTTAAAGAAATAATTAAGCTGGGCATCCCCATGGGCATGCACATGTTCTCCGAAGCTTCGGCCTTTATTGTTGCGGGCATCATGATTGGCTGGGTAAGCGACACCGGATTAGCCGCCCACCAGATTGTGATGAGCCTTTCTACTTTTGGATTTATGCTTTACCAGGGCATTGGCGCAGGAACCACCATTCGGATCAGCCAGTTTTCGGCCCGGCAAGTACCCATATTAATGCGACAAGCCTCCAATGCCTCACTTCAGATTGTGATGGCCATGGTATTTATTATATCAACTGCCTTTATTTTGCTCCGCAATTGGCTACCTCAGCTCTTCACTAACGATGCAGAGGTAATTGACATGGCTTCGAAAATGATTGTTGTACTTGTCATCTTCCAGCTTTTTGATGCCATCCAAATCATTTATTCAAGCATTTTAAGAGGCATGGCCGATGCCACCATACCAGGTCTGCTTACCTTGATTTCCTATTTCGGAATAGCCATTCCAACCAGTTACTGGGCTGCCTTTATTGGTGGTTACCACGAAATTGGTATTTGGTTAGGTTTTCCGGTTGGCTTGGGCGTGTGCGCCTTACTTTTTCATTTCAGAATTAAAAAACTACATAAAAGAGCTATGCAGGCAACACTGATAAAAAGTTAAGCAGTCAATATTTCGACAGCGAAAAGGAGAAAGAGCTTGTAATGCTTATAGGGATCCACTACCTTTCCATTACAAAATACAAAACACCCTATCCTGCTAATCAATTTCTTTTCCACAATGCGGACAAGTATTTAAATCTTTCTTTTTATCTTCTATTTTATTCATAAAACCTGCACTAATCAAACCGGTTGGAAGGGCAATAATCCCAACTCCCATTATGGCGATTAGTCCACTAATAACTTTTCCCAATCCTGTTATCGGATATACATCACCATACCCAACAGTTGTTAAAGTAGCTACTGCCCACCAAAAAGAAGCCAGAATATTGGGAAATTGTTCCGGCTGCTGTTCACCTTCTATATAGTACATGACAAAAGATGCAAACAATAACAACAAAAAGGAAATAAAACCGGTTACCATCAACTCTGATCTCTTTTCTTTTATCACAGACCATATCAAATCCAAAGAGTCGTTATACCGATTCATTTTTAAGATTCTTAAGAACCTTGTTAGTCTTAACGTCCTGATAAATCTTAAATCCATCCTAATTAGCATGGGTAGGTAAAATGGTAATATTGCCAGAAGATCAATTAAGCCATAGGCAGAAAATACAAATCGACATGCAGATTTTATACGGCTTGTCGAAGGGTGTGTCAGATCAGAAACATACAAACGAATTAGGTATTCGATTGAAAACACAACAACAGAAATTATATTGAACACCCATAATACACTTCCAAACTGACTATTTACCTCTTTAATCGACTCCAGAATAATTGCAAGAACACTCAGTAGAATTAATGTCATGATAAAATAATCGAAAACGCGACTAATTCTTCGTCCTTGACCATCCTTTGCCACCAATTGGTATATTTTCATTTTCAACATACTTAAGCTAAAGTAACTAATTTATCAAACAAACACCTAAATCCCTCCAAAGGTGATCCCCAATAACTACACGACTTCAACTCAAAAGCAATATTCATAATTTCATATCACTTTCAAACAGATTTCGCCTCCAACTTTTACAATTCATAAGAACAAAGTCTTAAAAAGTGTCAATTACAAACAGACCCTCTATTTTACCTGAAAAACTTCCAATAATCCGATAAATCGAAACAACCACCCCTCTCAACAAACAAAAACAAACCAACATTTTTATCTTTTCACACACAACACCCCCTCATAAAACACCAACAACATTTCAATAAAAGCATATATTTTAATTTACACCCCTATTTTTAAGATCATTTTACAATTTTTTAACACCATTTTATTTGCACCCCCCAATTTTATCCACATCTTTGCAGTGGATTTTTTCATAAAACTTGGATTTAGTTAGCTGATTTAAGGGTAAGGACAGATAAACGTATCTGTCCTCTCTTTTTTTATAGAGCTTGGTAAGCTATCATATACGCAACTTATGACTTACTTTAATTTCCAATCTTTTATTTTATTTCGAAATCGGCCTGTATTCACCCCCTAATAGAAATTTCAATTATTTCGATAACTAAAGTATTAACAGAACCACATCTCTCTAACTGAGTGATCATTCAAATTCTCAATACCACTACAAGCCTTACTATTTGAACTTCTAAATACGTACACCACTTTAAAAACCTAAGTCCTTATCATAGATAAAAGTACATCAACAATGCTATTTTTCTTCACTAAAAAGCAAACGTTTTAGAAAAACTCCCGTAATAAACAACGAAAGATAAATCTACATTTAATAAACATATAATTTAAACTACACCTTGAAATCTCATTAGCAGCATCATAGAAAACATGCTCAATGAGAAAGATGTATTAAGGAAACATGAAGGAATGAAAAAAGAGCGAGTTTTAACTAAAAGCTTTGGCTTTTGGTTAGTTACAGATTCTACCAAACCAACCTCATTTGTATTAAAAAACTCAATTGATGAAATTCTTTTTATCAAGAAAATCAATGCATTAAATCATTTTACTAAACATTTGAAGCTTCACGCGTCATTTACACACAAGAAGTTATTATCAGGATACTATTCTGTTACTACAACTAATGCAATCGCCATGTTATTGAATTCAATAAAAGCGAATCAGATCACTTTCAGCAACTCGGCATAAAGATTATTTAAAAGAATAATCAGTTAATTTTCCACCATTAAACTGTGGGTGTAAAGCATCATCATTTACTTGATTATGCAATAGTTACCCACAAACAAATCTATATACCTTTCTATTTCATTAGAACTAGAGCGCGCAATCGTATTATCAAAAACATGCTAAATGAGTGCTATAAATCACCTCATTAGCATCTCAATTGGTAGTATTCAATATTGGGCCCCCTTTGTAAACATACCAAAGGCAAAAGGGCTTCCCATTAATACCAAATCGCAATCCCTTACTTATAATAAAGTTAAAGGAATTAAAATAGAAATATTAGAATGAAAAAAGGACGTAAAATATCGTTAAAGCAAAAATTAAGCTTTTATATGGTCATTGGCGGCATATTAATGGTTCCATCCATTATCGGTTATGGCGTATCTGTTATGCACAAGGAAGCAATAGCAAGCGCCGAGGAACAGACAATTGCCTTGGCCGATAAGTATTCCAAGATAGTGCAGGCCAGATTAGAAATCGCTATGGATGCCTCCAGAGCATTTGCCGATGCCCTATCGATTGTTGGAGACGAAAAATTTAAAGGCAGCTTAACAAGAGAACAGGCTCTGGCTATGGGCGAAAATATACTTTATTCAGACAACGACTTTTGGGCACTAAGTATAGCCTTTGAGCCCAATGCCTTCGACGGCAAAGATGCCGACTATGCAAATACATTAGCACATGATGCCACCGGACGCTTTCTTTCTTACTTAACGAAGAACAACAACAAAGCCAATAGAGAAGTATTGGTCAACTATGACAATACCAATGATGCACCCTGGTATTGGGAACCAAAGCATAATCTGACGGAATATTTAACCGATCCGATTGTGCATACAACCCACAATACCAATGTGAATTTGATTTCGTGCATGGCTCCAATAATCAATGATGATTCTTTTATTGGTGTTATTGGTGTTGATTTCACCATTGATTTTATGCAACATCTGGTAAGTCAGGGAGATTATTACGATGGTAATTTTCAATTAGCCATTGTGTCAAATTCAGGTAAGTTTGTTGCCAATAGAACCTATGCTGACAGAATAGGAAAAGATTTAACGGAATTCTACCCGAGCGATTTCAAAGCACAATTATCACAACTAAAAGATGGTCAAAAAAACATTCTACACACCGACACCAGCTTAGTTGTGTATGAACCTTTATATGTTGGCAAAAGTAAAAACCCCTGGCAAGTGCGCTTTGCGGTTCCACATAACTACATTGTTGAACACGCCAATGAATTAATGTGGAAACAAATATTAATCGGGGTAATCATCTTACTTATTGGCATCCTCGTATCGTACCTGGGTGTAGGACGCGTACTTCATCCCATTAAACAAATGCTTTTACTGGCCAATACCATCGCTGATGGCGATCTCAAAACAGAGGTCAAAGTAGAATCCAAAAATGATGAAATTGGCGATTTGCATAATGCTTTCTTAAGCATGAAGAAAAAGCTACTGCAAATTGTCAGTGAAATTAAAATAGGAACAGAACAGATTTCCGGTGCCAGCAACCAGGTAAGCTCCACGAGCATGCAATTATCAAATGCAGCTACCGAACAAGCGTCCTCCATCGAAGAAGTTTCATCCACAATGGAAGAAATAGCAAGTAATGTAGCAAGCAATACAGGCAACGCCCAACTCACCTCTACCATTGCCGACAAGTCATCCAAAGGCATACAAATTGTAAGTGATGCCGGTAATAACAGTCAAAAATCCATAAGCGATATCTCAGAAAAGATCTCAATTATTAACGACATTGCGGTTCAAACAAACATCCTGGCCTTAAATGCCGCTGTTGAAGCTGCTCGTGCGGGCGACTCGGGACGTGGCTTTGCTGTTGTGGCTGGTGAGGTGCGTAATCTGGCTGAACTATCGAAAAAAGCGGCCGATGAAATCATTGTTCAAGCTGATAATAGTGTGAGCATTGCCAACAACGCAGGGGACACAATCGCTAAAGTTATGCCTGAAATCGAAAAAACAGCTGCTTTATTGCAAGAGATTACAGCCGCAAGCATTGAACAATCCAGTGGTGTTGAACAGGTTAATAACGCCTTGCAACAACTCAATAACCTAACACAACAAAATGCATCGGTCTCAGAAGAGCTGGCCTCAAGCGCCGAAGAATTATCTTCGCAAGCCCAGAATCTGGAGCAGTTGATTGCCTTTTTTAAAGTTTAAACCTGATTTCGATTTAACATTTAGAACTCAGACAAAAAAAAGGCCAACACATCACTGCATCGGCCTCCTAAAAACTAATAATCTATTGTCCTATTTATATTCGCCTATTAATACGCCTGAAATATTCCAAGAGCTAAAACTACCTCCTTCGCGCTCTCCCAGTGGAATAGCCACTTTCATTTGGTGTAATCCTGATTTTAGATTGGGTAACTCAAAGTATTCGGGATTTGTGGCTGTTCCCGGACACCAACCACTTCGGCTCAAATCCGATGAAGACAAGCCATTCCAGAAATTACCCGAAACCGGATTATGCTTGCGGTAAGCCGCACAATCACTTCTCCATGGAGTAAATACAAACACACGCTCACCATCGATATAAATTTCATTTTGCTTAGGGTTAAACTCATCGCCGCCACCCCAGCCGCCATGGCCCGTGGTAATGTATCGAAATTTAAGGTTAGTAACACCTTCCGGCACTGTAAAATCAATCGTTAAGCTATCGTTTTTAAACATGGTTCCATAACGCTGTCCACCCATCTCCATTACATTACAGGTATTAAAAATTGGTAATATAAACTGTTTCTTACCAGAATCTTCCTGCCAGTCAAAACTTCCCGGATAAGCTTTGATATCCAAGCTCAGCTTATGACCTCCTCCATCGTAATTGCCAATAAAAGCACCAATCAGTACTTCTCCCTGAAGATAAGGTCTTAATTCACTCACGTCCTGTTTAAAAATGGTGTGATCTTCCCATTCAATGTCCTTAATTTTAACACGCTCATTGAAATGGCGCACGCCGAATGTGGTAAAAAAGCGCACCAACTCAACCACCGGCTCATAATTCTCTGTCAATACCACTCCCTGATAATCCAGACTATCGGCATCATAGTAGATGGGCAGGGTTTTTACGCCATCTTTTAATCCGTCCCAAAAACTTTGTTCACGATTGGTTGGTATCACAAATACCGATCCGGTGCGATCATAAGCATCACCATTACTGTATTGCTTGATCTCTGCAAACAAAGAGTAATGATCGGGAACCTCGGGCAAGCGAACTTTTTTAACCAACAAAGTTCCTCCGGCAAAATGATACAACGAATCCAAAACGGGTTCATCCACCTCTAACTTTTCTTTTCCCCAACAAATCTGCTCATCATCAAACACGCGTTTGCTAATAATCATCTTTTGTCGCTTAATATCGCCCAAAGCATTGCGTGTAACCTTTTCGCCCAGATTGGCCGGTAATAAGGATGTTTTAGATTTTTTCCGTTTGATATCAACAGACCCGGCCATCACCTCATAACTGCCATTTCGCACCACACTCAATACCAAGCCTGGCACATACCCCACACTGGGCGATGGACTCCCCTGGATACCCGCCTCATTTGTGTACCACACATCGATGCGATTGGAATTAATTACCGTTTTGGCCAACCGGCATGTATAGCCTTCAATTTCCCGGGTTTCATCTGTTAGCTCCAGCTTTGGTAAATCCGACATAGAAGAAAGCGTATGAAACACTTCGCCATCCTTAAATGAAACGGCTGAAATCAATTGTTCAGACTCGTAATTACAGTAGCTTGCCTCCGTAGCATAACCGGGAATTAACTCTTTTACCTCAGGAGCATCGCGCCACGTTTTGGAAACATTGTTGGCATACTGAACATGCAAACGAGGCATATCATCACGTTCCTGTCCATTATAAATAATCTTGTAACTAACTGTGCCTTGCTTTTTGTATTCCTGCGCCGTTATTGTGCCATAAGCAAACAAGGCTATAAGTACATATAAGAGTTTCTTCATAAACATTACATTGCTTTTAATAATTGCCCAAAAATAAGATGGGCGAAGAAATATTAAACACGACAAATGTTCAAGAATGAGCAATTCAATGCCAACTTAATGGAAACTAAAGTTTATCCCCAAAGAATAATAGCATATGTACTGCTTAATTACACCTTAAGCGATGATTTTATAAGCAGCCAGAGGCTGTTTATACTGTTTTCAAATTCTTGGCAAGATATGCCCGGATGGCATTCATCACGCCATTTTCATCATTGCTATCGGTAGTATACCTGGCTATTTCTTTAATATCCGCATGTGCATTATCCATGGCATAACTGTGCTTTACTTTTTGCAGCAATTCAATGTCGTTGTGGTAATCGCCGAAAGCCATACTCTCATCGGCCTGTATGCCCAGCTCTTTTTGTAATAAAACAATGGCCTCTCCTTTATTAATCCCAATAGGCATAATATCGAACCAAATCGGACTGGAAGAACTCACTTGAAAATCAGCTTTAAACTGCTCCCTAATAAAGGGATACACATTGGCTTCAAGTTTATTAAAACCATTAACCGCAATCTTTAATACTTCATCTTTTACTTCAAGCAAATCCTTTACAACCGTATTTTTAACGTAGTACTTGGCCACTTCGGTCATAAACTCCGGCGAAGAATCATTTTCAATGTAAGCCCCACTTTTGCCGCACAATACAATATTTATATCCTTATGACTTCTCAGGGCATTAATCAAGTCAGTCAAATCCTCAGCATACATGGCGTTCAGCACCTTACTTTCGCCATCGAAATTGATAATACTGCCATTCTCAGCAATAAAAGCAATATCATGATCAAGATGTGCAAACTCATCAACCAAAGTATAATACTGTCGCCCACTAGCCACAACAAATCGAATATCAGCCGCTTTCATCAATGCATAAACCTCAGTAAAATCTTTTGGTAATTGCTTTTTTGAATTTAACAAGGTACCATCCATATCGGATGCAATCATCTTAATCATATGCCCTTTTTTTTGATCAGCGACAAAGATATATTGATTTTGCACTTAGTTGATTATTCAAATGTTAATATTCTTAAACTTGCATCGAAACAACTGTTACCTTGCCGCATTTTACGAATGTCTTTTATCAAAAAGTAGTGCTCTAAACTTGTCATCCGAATACTGCATGTCTTAACTTTGCTTATTCAAACACTTAGTAATCACTAATCAATTGCAGCCATGGAAACCCATCAATCTATGGATCAACGCTTTCTCGACAATGTTCACCAGAAGATTGAGGCCAACATTGATAATGAAAACTACAGTGTTGAACAGCTGGCCAGCGACATTGGCTTAAGTCGCTCCATGCTGCACCGAAAACTCATTAAACTTACAGGAAAAAGTGCCAGCGAAACAATAACCGAAATACGATTAAAATGTGCCAGAGAGCTACTCCAGAATAATGCCGCCACCGTATCCGAAACAGCCTACCGCGTTGGTTTTAAAAACCCAAGTTATTTCAATAAAGTATTTAAGCAACATTACAAGATGTCACCTGGTGATGTTCGCCGATCAGCCATGCCCGATATCACTCTGGCCAAGCCTTCCGAATCCACATCCGGAAAGAAGAAATTCACAACAATCTTTGCCGTTGGCATCGCGCTTCTAATCGCCATTTACCTCATACATTATTCGGTTATAAAACCCTTTGGCAAAACCTCTTCCATCGCTGTATTGCCTCTTTCAAACCTAACTGGCGATAAAGCAAATGATTACATCGTTGAAGGCATTCATGATGCACTTATCGGTGAATTAGGCGAAATTGCCACCCTCAGAGTCACTTCGCGCTATTCTACACTGCGTTATGCCAAAAGTACGATGCTCACACCCGACATAGCTGCTGACCTTAAAGTTGATAACATCATAGAGGGATCACTTATTTCAGTTGATGACAGTATCCACCTAATCATCCAGGTCATCAAAGCACAACCGAAAGAGCAACATCTGATGGCCGCCGCCTATCACGATCACATGGCTAACATATTGCGTATTCAATCCACCATTGCGAAAGATGTTACCAAAAGCATCCGGGCCAAAAACAAATCAAAACGAAAAGCTAAATCAAACAAGCCCCGGCAGGTTAATCCTGAAGTTTATAAAGCCTATCTAAGAGGCATGTTTTATTTGCATCAAGGAAGCGACGAAACGTTTGCTAAAGGGATTGACTACCTTGAAAAGGCCATTGAAGCCGATCCTGGCGATCCTTTTGCTTATGCAGGCATAGCACTTGGCTACTCTACCATGGGACACGGACAGCTAAATTCGAAAGAATCCTTTAACAGGGCCATTCAGGCCGCTATCAAAGCCATTAAGCTCGATCCCACCCTTGACGAGCCTTATACAGCCCTTTCCATCCTCAACCTGTATCACGACTGGAACTGGGCGCAAGCTAAAATCAGCTTTGAAAATGCCCTGGCTGCCAATCCCAGCAATGCACTTGCCAATGCACACTACGCCTGGTATCATATACTGTTTAACGATTTAGACAATGCCATTTATTACGCCAGGAAAGCTACTGAAGTAGAGCCCAATTCTCCGGCTTTTCATGCCTGGCTGGGATTAATCTATTGCACCAACAACGAATATGATAAAGCTGAAGCCAGTGCCCGTCGTGCATTGGATTTGAATGAGAACACACCATACGGCAATCTGGTGCTGGGCTGGTGCTACCTGAACGAGCAACAATATACGCAAGCCATTAGCTATCACGAACGACTGCCCCAAGGCATGTATTGGGATACTCTTTTAAGCTACTGCTACACCCAAAGCGGCCGAAAAGACGAAGCATTACAAATCTGGAGTAAGTATGAAGAAAAAGCAAAATCAAAGTTTGTTAACCCTTGCTACCGAGGCATGATGGCCGGATACCTGGGCAAGAAAGAACTGGCTTTTAAATACCTCAACGAGGCCATTGATCAAAAGCTATACCCCATCACCTACATTAACTTCTACCCATGCTCCGATGACATCCGAAACGACATTCGTTTTGCCCACCTTCTTGACAAAATGAACCTCCCTTACTACACAAATTAATGTGTCAAAAACGAAGGTTTCACAATCATTCAACCTGCTTTATCCGACCCTGCAACATTTCATTGGTCATGCAACATTTCTATCGTAACGCATAACTATCAATGCAACATTTTTACTATGCAGTGGCACCCCGTATTTGGTAATTTGGCTCTTGAATATGGCGGTTAAAAAGTTAACACATAGCTATCTATTTTTTCTCATTTAAACTACCGGCTATGAAAAGAGTAATGTTATTTATTGGAATGTTTTTATTAGCGCTAGGCCTGATGGCTCAAAGCAAAAAAACGTATATGCTGGGCGATCAGCATGTGGTGCCTCCTAAATTTGTTGTTGAAGAAGTTGAAAAACCAGCCAGCAACACCTCTCCTATCTGCTGCTACATACAAGAAAACCTGCCTTTGGATAAACGGATTAAAGGCAATGCAACCGAAGGAACAGTGGCCATTGAATTTACAGTTAATGCCGATGGTACTTTATCCGACTTTATTGTAGCCAACAAGGTTAGTTATGAATTGGATCAATCGGTTATCGACTGTATTAAGGAATCGGAAGGCATGTGGAAACCCGGTGAAGTAAACGGCCGGCCAAGTGCCATGGAAAAGCGAGTTTATGTACGATTTGACGACCCGGATAACGTATCGTTCGAAACCATTGCCCGCTCCCGCTATTTCGCTGCCATTAAGCGTTTCCAAAAAGGACAGAATATTGAAAACAATAACCTATTGGAAAAGCACAAGCAGGAAAGAAAAGCCCAGCGTTTGTACAAAAATGCCATTGCACAATTAAACGATGCCACCATTTATTTACCCAATGATCCTTCATTGGCATTTTGGAAAGCTAAAAATTATGAGCAACTAGGCATGTTCAAAGAAATGACTGAGATGATGGAGCTTCGCTCGCATTTATTAAGCATGCGGCTGGATGAACGCAAACTTCATGAATTCTATGATCTGGCCGTCATCTACCTTAAATAGGCAATTCCTAAGTAAGAACTGAGTCATAAAAAAATCCCGGCGCTAACCGGGATTTTTGGTATTCTGATAAGTGATAAATTACTTCACTTCAAATTCAAATTCAACATCTGTTGGTGGCAAACAAGTTTCGTTATCGCAACACATAAAAGTAAGGTATCCCTTCACTTTTGCCGGACGACTGGTAATGCGCACATTGTGCGACAAAGTTGCTTCGTGCTTGAAAAAAGGCACTTCCATATCAAACACTTCATCGTGCTTAACCGTTGATTTTGTAACCTCTACCGGCTTTTTAATCTCTTTGGCGTTCACCATATCCTCAAAAGTAAATTCGGTTGCCACAGGCCCGCCTTCCGGCACATTAAGACCGTATGTTTTCCATCCATCCTGAATAGTAGCATGTGCAATAATCTGCACCTCGAATTTATTTACTTCTTTAATTTCAAATTTCCACTTAACTGGTTCCTGAATCTGGGCACTTACACCGATAGCTCCAAAAATTAGAAGCATCATCAAAGCAAAAATGTTTTTCTTCATCATCATTTATTGTTTTTAGCCGAACCAAAATAAATCTTCTACTTCGACACGTTTTTAGGATTAAACAAATATACAACCAAATTGATATCCTCGATTGTCATTGATACAATTTGGTAAAAAATCATGTTTCTACCTTAAGACACACAAAAGCTCAAAAAGGGTGACATTAAAATAAACATGTTAAGGGGATGTTAAAGAAATAACTATTCAGAAAATTAATTAAGCATTAGTAATTCCGATTAAATCTAAAACCGTAGATTTGAATAACTGTTCTGCCGGTCACACTTGCAAACAGTTCCTATACAATAACAAACTAAATTTCATACAATGAAACAAATCTTTAGCATTTGTCTTGTGGCACTATTACTATTTGCCTGCAATACGAATAAGCAAAAATCGGCCAATACCGATTCTGAAACCACAAAAACTGAAAGTGTATCTGTTGATAATCTATTGGCCAAGGCTGATCAGCTGGTTGACAAAACCGTTAAAGTTAGAGGCCATGTGACCCATACCTGCAAGCATTCTGGTAAAAGATGTTTTTTAGTAGGTGATAATGAAAAATTCACCGTACGTGTTGAAGCCGGCGGCAAAATAACTGGTTTTAATCGCGACCTGGTAGGAAATACCATTGAAGTGGAAGGTATTTTGAAAGAAAGACGCCTTTCGAAAGAGTACATCGACCAGATGGAACATGAAGTGCAGGAGAAAGTTAAGGAAGACGGATCAGCCGAAACCTGTGCCACTGAGATAAACAACATTAATGACATGCGCGCCTGGATGAAGGCTAACAACAAAGATCATTACGCCATTTATTTTGTTGAAGGATTGAACTATGAAGTGGTCGAATAAAGCCATCCGCAAATGGCTTCGTATTATTCACCGCGATTTGGGTTATGTTATGGTTGGCATAACCCTAATTTATGGCGTATCGGGTTATTTGTTAAACCATATGGATGGCCACGATCCGGCATACGAAACCATTGAAGGAACGATACAAATTGAAGCAAACTTAAGCCAGGAGCAGGTAAAAAAAGCCTGGGCTTTACAAACTGACAAACCAGGACTGAACCGAATCTTATCCATCGATGAAGATCACTATCGCCTGATGCTGGATGGCGGAATTGGCGTTTATCAGAAAAACAATGGTGAAATAGTCTACGAAGAACACCGGAAGAAAGCCATTATTTATTTCATCAATAAACTACACTACAACAAAGTAGGTGGCTGGACCATCATGGGTGACATCTATGCCTTTTCACTGATTTTTTTTGCAATATCGGGCCTGTTTATGGTCAAAGGCAAAAAAGGCCTGAAAGGCCGGGGCAAATGGTACTTATTATTGGGCGTACTAATTCCATTACTCTATTTGTTCTGGATTTAATCGGAACAGCACAAAAGCGAATTACCGGGCAATGTCGTTGAGATTCTGAACCTTCTTAACGGCATTGCTCATTTACAGGCCTATGATTTCTTTAAAAATAGATCGATTATGGCTTAACCACCTTGAGCGAATAAAGCACATTCACTTTATAATTGGATGGAAACTTAGGTAGAAGCAACCACTTTCGGTTTTCAAAAACCTTACCGGGGCGTTGTATCATGGTCGATCCGAAAGTCGCAAAGTAAATATCGATGCGTTTCTCCCGATCGTTACGCAAAACTTCAAGCTTTGTTGTGGTGATGGCTGTTTCGCCGTTTCGCACATATTGACTGCAAACAACCAGGCTCTTTTTTGCAAAATTTATTTTCCCAAACTCAATAGCTTCGCAAGGCGCATTGTATTTCATGGGAATCCCTTTTAGTTTTTCTAAATCGTGAATGACTTCGAAATTATTGATTTGCAAACAATGATCCGGATCAATATTAAGTTCCTTATATACGACGGGTGTTTGTGCTTTCATACTTAGGTTGGCTAACAACAAAGCCAACACGATAAAAATGGATTTATTCGCTGACGTTACCATAGGTTTTTCTTTTCTCATATTGCCTGCCCGATGCAAACAACATAGCCCTTATATTCTAAAAATACCTGAGCCATCATACGTGAATACAATCTTCAGCATGCTAACCCAGGCTTGGATTTTTCGTTATAAAACTAATCTTTTCGTTGAAAAATGTGAAATAATACAGGCAGTAAATCTAAAAAAATGTTAAATCCCTTTGTCCATCAGGCTTCTATAGTTTTATAATTGAACAAATAATTCATTTATTGATTCAATATGAAGCCCTATTCAACTGCCAATTCCTTTCGGTAGCGTTTTTGTTTTCTTATAAATAAAATGACAAACAAGGTTTTAACAACAATACCAATACTTAACAACCAAGCATAGTACTGAACCAAATCATCCGTTTTTCTGGCATAAATTGCCGCAAATATAAATGCCAAACCTATTGCCAAAAGAAACATTTCAGAGCCCAACTTCACCAATCCATAGCGAACGCCCAATACTAAATAAAGTAACTTAAAGGTGCCACCTACACTAAAACATATTGCTGCCCAGGGCCCTACTACTCCCAATACCTTTAAAATGATACCTAACAAAATCAAAGTCCCACCGGACATTATCAAATATTTTATTCTTTCCATTTCTACTTCTTTTGATCCAATAATCAAACAGACACTAAAATAAATAGTTCATTCGTAAACTTTCCCTTTTCAAGCAGGTTTTATTATACACCTATCATTGAAAAACTATATTTGACTGATTAATAAACGCTAACTAAAGATTGTATCATCATCGAGCGGGGAATCTATTACTAACCAATTAAAGTTATCTATAAAAGATGAAGAGTTACGCATTTATCATTTTTCTAGGCATCATACTAAGTGTCCACTTCCTGGTCAACTATTACATTTACCACCGGGGCATTCAGTGGCTCGAAACCTTGCCAGCACTTAAAACCTCATTTCGGATTTTAATGCTTGTACTGGTGTTAGCCTACCCGGCCGGACGCTTTCTGGAACGCATCTGGTATTCGCCCCTGTCCAATACACTGCATTGGATTGGTGCCTTTTGGTTTGCCGGCATGTTATATTTTACACTGCTTATCTTCTCGGCCGATCTGGTTCGAATAGCCAATAGTTTTCTGAACTTCCTACCCAAACAAGGAACCGAAGCATACTTCCACCTTAAGCAATACACCGGCATAGGCATCATTTCCATTGGTACACTGGTAATTTTGGGAGGCTTTTTAAACGCCTGGCATCCAAAAATCAATCGTTTTGACCTATCGGTCGATAAAGCCGTTGAGGGTAAGAAACAACTGAAAATTGTTGCGGCCTCCGACATTCACCTGGGCACCATTATTGGTCCGCGAAAAACCCGCAAACTGGTGGAAACCATCAATCAGCTAAAACCCGATATTATATTGTTTGCCGGAGATGTTGTGGATGAAGATGTTGGGCCGGTTATTCGCCAGAACCTTGGAGAAAGCCTTCGCCAGCTAAGTGCTCCGCTGGGCGTATATGCCTCAACAGGTAACCACGAATACATCGGTGGTGCCGATCGATCGGTAAAATATCTGGAAGAACATGGATTAACGGTTCTTCGTGACACCACAACTTTAGTCAATCAGCAGTTTTATGTGGTTGGTCGCGAAGATCGTGATAAAAGTCGAGTTAATGGTCCGCGCAAGGAAGTTGCACAATTAATACAAAACCTCGACTCTCAGAAACCAATTATCATCCTGGATCATCAACCCTACCATTTAGATCAAGCAGCTAATGCCGGAATCGATCTGCAAATTTCGGGTCATACCCACCATGGTCAACTATGGCCATTCGGATACATTACCCAGCGTATTTTTGAAGTCAGTCGAGGTTATTTACAGAAAGGCTCCAGTCACTTTATTGTGAGCACCGGCTTTGGCACCTGGGGACCTCCGGTTCGCACGGGCAATCGACCCGAGATACTGGAGGTAACACTTAATTTCAAATAAATTACAACTACTTTATAGAAGTGATAAAGTCGGAACTCTGTATATTTTCCTGCAGTGTTCCTTCTTTAATCATTTTCTGAACCTTCTTCAACTCTTTGGTCATTTTGAGCTTGTTCGACGAGTTGGCGCAATAACTTACCACACCTTTTAAGGCTTCAGTCTGCAATTCAAGCAAGTTCATCTCATCCTTGTATTCCAGGTAGTTTAATGCAAAATAAACCTGGTATACATCTTCCTGCGCTGTAGCCTCCTGAAACAAGTCATTAAGCATAAAAGAATCGGCATACACCGCCGCAAGCCATTCCGAAATATATTGAGTTGCCAATGTGCGTTGCTGATCACTATCATCGTATCGCATGTTTGTCAGGTAAGTACAACAATCCATTGCTGCTTCTTCGGCTACTGCCTTTTGCGATGTCTCTTCAATATTAATGTCTTTTAAGTAAGAAAAATCCTGAGCTTTAATAAAAGCTGCTGAAAAAATAATTACCGTAAAAATCACTAAACGTTTCATTATCTTAAATTAAATTTAACAAATGCGTAAACATTAGGCAATTACGCAAATTGCGATAAGTGTACATTTTATTTTGACAAATACACCAATCTGTGTGACAAAGACCTAATCTTCTAAGATTAAATTATTTACATTCAACGCCATATTACCCTACTCTTCAATTCATTTATACAGGGATAAAGAATGCGTAAATACCGTCATATTCGCTGCCAAAAAATCATATCTTTGCACGATATTTGTAGTAAGATTCCGACTTAAAATAAATCTTCAAAATTGTAATGAACCGAATTCATATATTTTTCCTATTACTATTCATAAGTTTAAATGCCTTTTCTCAAACTGTACAAGTCAGGGATAAACAAAGCCATCAACCACTCGAGTTAGTAACCATCTTTTCACAATCGCCACAGGTCAATACGATCACCAACATGCGCGGACAAAGTAACCTGAGAGAGTTTGAGGGACTGGAGCGCATTGTTTTCCGCTTGATTGGTTATGAAACAATCGTGCTGAGTTATGAGGAAATAAAGGGCAGGGACTTTAAAATTTACATGGAACAGATTGAGCTTTCGCTGGATGAAGTGGTGGTGTCGGCCACCAAATGGAAACAGGGACGACGTGAAACGCCAGCTAAAATTTCGGTATTAAAACCCAAAGAAGTCAGTTTTTTAAATCCGCAAACAGCTGCCGATCTTATTGAAATGACCGGAGATGTGTACGTTCAAAAAAGTCAAATGGGTGGCGGAAGTCCTATGATCAGGGGATTTGCCACCAACCGGGTGCTGATAGCCGTTGACGGCGTGCGTATGAACAATGCCATCTTTCGAAGTGGCAATATTCAAAACATTATCTCGCTCGATCCTTTTGCCACACAGCGTGCAGAGGTTATTTTTGGCCCGGGCTCTGTCATCTATGGCAGTGATGCCATTGGTGGGGTAATGGGTTTTTACTCCTTCGACCCCATCTTATCGCACGAAGAACAAAAAAGCATATTTAAAGCTACAGCATTAACGCGCTATTCTTCGGCAAACAATGAAAAAACAGCACATGCTGATTTTAACCTGGGCTTCGAAAGACTGGCATCTTTTACATCAATAAGCTATTCGGATTTTGATGCATTAAAAATGGGATCAAACGGACCGGATGATTATCTGCGTTACGAATATATTGAGCGCAAGGGCAATGAAGATATCATTGTTAAAAACGCTGATCCTAAAAAGCAAAAGCCAAGTGCTTACAATCAGATTAACCTGATGCAGAAGTTCAAATTTATGCCAAGTTACAACTGGCAATTTAATTATGGCTTCCACTATTCCGAATCGTCCGACGTGCCACGATACGATCGCTTGATTATGTATAAAGTTGACGAACTAAAATATGGCGACTGGTATTACGGCCCTCAAAAATGGATGATGAATAACCTGAATATTCAACACTCGGCCACTAACAAATATTTCGATCACATGCAGGTATTGCTGGCGCATCAGTTCTTTCAGGAGAGTCGCCACAACCGCAAATTCAATAAAGAGAATATAACACGACGCACCGAGAAGGTAAACGCCCTGAGTTTTAACCTCGATTTTGAGAAGCAGCTGGGTGATGGCGATCGCCTTTTCTATGGTGTTGAATACATCAGTAATTACATATCATCAGACGGTTTTGAGGAAAACCTGATCAATGGCAACATCGCTGATGCTGCCTCACGCTACCCCGATGGATCAGACTGGACCTCAGCGGCTATTTACAGCAGTTACCTCAACAAACTGTCGCCTAAAACGAATCTGCAGCTTGGTCTCCGTTACAACTATATTTACCTAAATGCTGAATTTGACGATACATTCTACGATTTTAGCTTCACGCAAACCACATTAAACAACGGTGCTTTAACCGGTAGCCTGGGCATAATCCATAGTCCAAACGACAACTGGCAGCTGAGCAGCTCTTTGTCTACCGGATTCAGAGCCCCAAACATTGATGATGTTGGAAAAGTATTTGACTCGGAGCCGGGAAGTGTTGTGGTTCCCAATCCGGATCTGGAGCCCGAATATGCCATTAATGCAGAAATAGGCGGCGCAGTTGTGGTGGCTAAAAAGTGGAAAATTGATATGGCCATGTATTACACCCACCTGACCAATGCCATGGTCAGACGAGATTTCGTGCTCAATAACAAGGACAGTATTTTATATGATAATGAATTAAGCCAGGTTCAGGCTATTCAGAATGCAGCTCGGGCCTATGTTTGCGGTGTTCAGGCCGGCGTTGAATACAAATGGAAAAACGGATTCAGCGCCTCATCGCGCTTTAATTATCAAAAAGGAGAAGAAGAGTTGGAAGATGGCAGCTTTTCGCCTTTACGCCATGCGGCTCCCTGGTTTGGAACAACCCACCTGAGCTACGAACAAAGCAAGTTGAAAATCGATTTATATGTGCGCTACAATGGCGAAATAGCCTTTAAAAACATGCCACTTTCTGAAATTTCGAAAGATTATCTGTATGCGAAAGATAAAAATGGCAATCCTTATACACCAGGTTGGACAACTTTAAATATAAAGGCTCAGTATGCCTTTAACAGCACCACTATTTTAACGGCGGGCATCGATAACATTACAGATGAGCGATATAAATCCTATTCATCAGGTATAGCGGCACCGGGCAGAAATTACATCATCTCATTAAAAGTCTCCCTTTAACAAAGTAAAGCGTTAATTAATCACAAAAAAGCGGCCTATATTAAATCAAAGGCATCGTTTATCCAAAAAACAGAGTATCTTTGCGCCTCATAAAATAAAGGACCACTCCGGTCACTTTCGGTAGCACAGTCGTAGCGTAATTGCTAAATCCGGGTTATAGCTGCAAGAACGTGGAAGCGGGTGGATAAAAAGCAAATTATGCAAACATTTAAAGAAACAGGACTTCCAGAGGAAATCCTAAGTGCTATTGGTGAAATGGGCTATGAAACACCTACGCCTATCCAAAGCAAAACAATCCCTGAGATTTTAAATTATGGTAACGACCTGATCGCTTTGGCTCAAACCGGTACTGGAAAAACGGGAGCATTTGGTCTTCCGGTCATTCCACAGATTGAGCGCAACGAGAAAAATGTACAGGCATTGATCTTGTGTCCAACAAGAGAGTTATGTCTTCAGATTACTCAGGATTTAAAAGCTTACGCAAAAAACTACCGCGATTTATATATCACACCGGTTTATGGTGGCGCTGAAATACGCACACAAATTAAATCGTTGAAAAGAGGTACACACATTGTTGTGGGTACTCCGGGACGTATGAACGACCTGATCAATCGTAAGGCCATTCAACTGGGCGATGTCCGCTGGTTAATTCTGGATGAGGCAGATGAGATGCTCAACATGGGCTTTAAAGATGACCTGGAAAGCATTATGGCTCAGACACCAGAATGGCGTCAGACACTGCTTTTCTCTGCCACCATGCCGCAGGAAATTGCACGTATGTCGAAGAACTACATGCAGGAACCGGTTGAAATCAGTGTGGGTAAGAAAAACCAGGGAGCCGAAAAAGTAGATCACCACTTTTACATGGTACAGGCACACGACCGTTACCGTGCTCTTAAGCGCATTGTGGATGTAAATCCGGATGTATATGGTATTATTTTCTGCCGTACCCGTCAGGAAACAAAAGACATTGCCGATAAATTAATGGCTGATGGTTATAATGCCGATGCCTTACATGGTGACTTATCGCAGGCACAGCGTGATTTGGTGATGCACCGTTTCCGTAAAAAGCATCTGCAGCTATTGGTAGCAACCGATGTGGCAGCCCGCGGTATCGATGTGAATGATCTGACACACGTGATTAACTACAACCTGCCGGATGATATTGAAGTGTACATCCACCGCAGTGGTCGTACCGGACGTGCCGGAAAAGAAGGTGTTTCGGTATCAATTATTCACTCACGTGAGATGCACCGCATCAAGGCCATCGAGAAAATTGCTAAAAAGGCATTTGTTCGCAAAATGGTTCCTAAGGCCGATGAAATTTGTGAAAAACAATTGTTCCATTTCCTCGATCGTGTAGGTCAGACTGAATTGGAAGAGTCTTCGCCGGTAAATGCTGTATTGCCTTCAGTTTACGAAAAGTTGGCTGAGATGGACAAAGAACAGTTGATTAAGCAGTTTGTGGCTGCGGAATTCAACCGTTTTATGGAGTATTACAAGGATGCACCGGATTTAAATATTTACAAGGAAGAAGGTGGACGCAAAGGTCGTCGTGACCGTGACAATGTGAAATTTAGCCGTCTGTTCCTGAACATTGGTAAAACAGATAAGCTGACATCAGGTGAAGTAATTGGTCTGATCAACAGCAACATGAAAGGCATTACGGTTAAAATCGGCAAGATTGAATTGCTTCGTAACTTCTCGTTTGTAGAAGTGGATAAGGAATACGAGCAAGAGCTGATTAATAAGCTTAACAAAGCCAAGTTGAAAGGTAAAAAAGTTAGCCTTGAAGTGGCTTCACCTAAGCCAGCCCGACGCAAGAACAAAAGACGATAAGTCCTTACAATAATATTAAACGGGTGTTTTTCGTAATGGAAAAACACCCGTTTTCTTTTGGTGCTATTTGATTTATAATGGGTAACTAGTTAACCCTTACGAACTAAAAACAACTGGAGTTATGCAATGAGTTTTGAAGTATATCTCCAGTAATTTTTTTAGCCAAAGAATTTCTTCTTTGATTTTACGAAGTAATCCTTTGAAATTAAACCCGGCAGCAGCTAAA
>JAOARW010000092.1 GCA_025210475.1 Carboxylicivirga sp.
AGCTTGCATATGATATTTAAATTCAAAGAATTAAAGCAATAATGCCATGGCAAAAAATATAGGAATGATTTTTAATAAGCTTATTTTACTTTTTATATTGGGTATAGGAACTTGTTATGGACAAACCACGTATTATGTATCTAATGTTTCGGGAGATGATGCCAATGAAGGTAGTGAATCGGAGCCTTTTAAAACCATCCAGCATGCTGCGGAAATCATGGAATCTGGAGATATTTGTTTGATTAAACAAGGTGTTTACAGGGAAACAGTAACACCACCAACGGGCGGTTTAACATTTAAGAACTTTGAACGTGATTACGTAGTCGTTACGGGTCTTGATATAGTAAACAATTGGACACACCACTCCGGAAGTATCTATAAAGCTTCGGTCTTGGATAGTGTTACCATGGTTTTTGTAAACGGTAAACACATGGATTGGGCGCGTTATCCCAACCATGAAGGCAATAAATTGAGTAAAGGCGATATGATGGAGGTTGACCTTCCTAATGCTAATCCTGTAGATTATGGGAAAGTAATTATGCCAAACGAACCTGATTTTCCAGCTAATCACTGGAAAGGAGGTATCTTTCATGGAGTTGCAGGGGAAGGTACATGGTGGACAGGACTGAGAGGACAAATCGTATCTTCAAGTGGAAACCAACTGCAATGTGAGGATTATAGTTTTAACTGGACAAGACCCCAAAGTGGTTTTGGAGGTTTAGGGCGGGGATTTATTATTGGGGCCTTTAATGCTATGGATACTGGAAAAGAATGGATCTGGCAAAATGAAGAACTATTTTATTATACAGAGGACGGACAAGATATCAACAGCATAATAGTAGAGGCCAGGGTTCGTTTGGCAGCATTTGATTTATCAGATAAGGATAATATCAAACTGGAAGGGCTGCATATCAAGGCGGGCAATATTTTAATGCCAAGTGCTAACAACTGCAGTATTATTGGATGTACGCTTAAATATTCAGGTTCATTTGCCAATTTTTATATTGATGGTCATTCACAAAGAGAAGCGTTTGGAGACTACGAGTATAGTGGGGCAGGAATCTCCATAGGAGGAAAGAACAACCTTGTAAAGGACACGTATGTTGGATATTCTTGGGTTACGGGAATTTCTTTATGGGGTGATTCTAACACGGTGGATAATTGTATTGTCGAAGAGTGTAATTGGATGGGAGAACGTTATTCATTGATTCAGAGTTTGGGAGATGACAATACGATTACTAACAATTCTTTAAGTAGGGCAGGAAGAGATGGAATTGATTTAGGACACAACGAATTTGGTTTACGATATTCTAGGAGAGCCACAGTTAAATACAATACAGTTTTTAATGTAGCTTATTTATCTCCTGATTCTGGATATATTTATGTACACCATAGGAGAGGCACAAATGAATTAGGGAATAGCGAACTGGCTTATAATATTTTAAACGGTTATCATTCTCCAACGTATTTTTCAGGACATGGAGGCATCTATTTAGATGGTGGATCTAGCGGGTATACTATTCATCACAATGTTATTATGAACTGTAAAGCAGGAGTGAAAAGTAATAATATTAAATTTATACACCAGCCGAACCATAATTTTATATTTAATAACACCTTTGTAAATGTAAAAATTCCAGTTCGTCTTAATACTAAAGAAGAGGCAAAGGCAAACCTAGGTAGTGTTCAAGTGGTAGCAAAAAACAACTTGTCAACTGATAAAAAAGCCAAATATTTAGCAACAGAGTTAGCTAATAATTTAGAGGTTTCAGAAACAGATCTTTCGGATATAGAAAATTTTAAATTTCATTTAGTAGCAGGATCGGCTGCTATAGATGCAGGAAAGGTTATTCAAGATCCTGTTTGGCCGGATGAAACACTAGGGGTTACTGGTATTACAGATGGTTTTTTAGGGTTAGCACCAGATGTAGGAGCTTTTGAGTTTGGAGTTGAGCCTTGGAAGGCTGGGGGTGATTTGGGAATGCCCATTCTTCTTGATGAATTAGGTTTTTTGGACGAGCTCATCGATGGAATAGTAATAGATGAAGACGTTATAGATGATGCCGTTGCTTTTGAAGAGGCGAAAGCAGAAAGGGCACGTGCCACCAGATGGCAAACATCAAATGAGGATATATGGTTACTAACCGACTATTCTGCATTAAATCAAGCAAGAAAAAAATCATTGGGGGAAACTGGGGGAATGGCTTTCCGTAAAATATTTGATTTAGTACCTAATGAGACATATCGAATGACTTTTACATACGATTTTTCTAATAAGGCAAATGCTACAGGTACCGGTGTAATTATAAGTGCGCACGATGGAGAATTAACAGCAGATAATTATTCTAATTTGGGTTCCAAGAAAATCATAACCAATGTGAAAGCTCCAGAAAAGGAAAAGGGTACGGCGGTTTTTGAGTTCACGCCAATAAGCGATACAGCTTATATTGTAGTCCATAAAGTAGGTGAAGACGCCCTAAAAGCAAAAGTAGAGGTTAGTAGATTAAAATTTGAATATTAAGTCATTGATCTATCGAAAACAATGCAAAAGCACTTGATTTTCACATTACCACTGTTAATAAATTTATTGTAGTAAAAGGTGTAAAGTATTTACTCAGGTTGTATAACTGAGGTGTTTCCAAAAATATAATTAATTATAGAATGTGTGGGTGAAATGATCATAGTTGTTTGTAAGCTAATTAAAAATACAAATCAAAGATGAAAAATAGTTATATATCGCTAAATGTGGATAGTTTTTAGTCACATTAGTAACAGCCTTTACAGCCACTGCTCAAGTAGATAACAAAGCCAATATCGTTATTGTAATGGCAGATGATTTGGGGTATGTTGACCTGTCCTTGTATGGCAACCAACAAATCAACACGCCCCATATCAACGAATTGGCCAATGAAGGCATCCGTTTTACCAATTTCCATTCCAACGGTCCCGTGTGTAGTCCCACCAGAGCTGCTTTGTTAACAGGAAAATACCAGCAGCACACAGGAGTTGAAGGCATCATTACAGCAAAAAAACACCGCGAACATGGTTGGGGTCTAAAAGAAATAACCATTGCCGAAGAATTTAAAAATCCTGGCTATCACTGTGGTATGTATGGAAAGTGGCAGCTGAGATATAC
>JAOARW010000093.1 GCA_025210475.1 Carboxylicivirga sp.
ATCAATCAGTAGTTGAACCCCTTTAGGGTTCCAGGCTTTTGGGGTATTTATCCACGGGTCTCACCCGTGGTTATTGATGTTTAATCCCTCGCGGGATTTATTTGTTATTGTATAGTTAGTCAGTGGTTTGACATGCTTAGTAGATTGGATAGGAATGAGGAGAGGTGTCTTAAATCATCACTATAAATCAATACAATCAGCAAAAGGCCTTTGGCCTTTAACATGATTAACCCGGGGTAAGCTTAGCGCCACCCCGGGATCAGACCCACTGCAAATGCACCGGTGCAGTCACATGCGGTATTATTGGCAGTTACAGACTATGCACCGGAATTATCAGGACTTAATTACTGTATGGGAATACGGATCAAAACTTATCATTCAGTAGTTGAACCCTTTAGGGTTCCAGGCTTGTGGGGTATTTATCCACGGGTTTCACCCGCGGTTATTGATGTTTAATCCCTCGGGGGATTAATTTGTTATTGTATAGTTAATCAGTGGTTAGACAAGCTTAGTGGATTGGATAGGATTGAGGAGAGGTGTTCTTAAGTAATCACTATAATTCAATACAATCAGCATAAGGCCAAAGGCCTTTAACATGATTAACCCGGGGTAAGCTTAGCGTCACCCCGGGATCAGACTCAATGCAAATGCACCGGTGCAGCCACATGCGGTATTATTGGCAGTTACAGACTATGCACCGGAATTATCAAGACTTAATTACTGTATGGGAATACGGATCAAAAGTTATCAATCAGTAGTTGAACCCCTTTAGGGTTCCAGGCTTTTGGGGTATATATCCACGGGTTTCACCCGCGGTTATTCGTGTTTAATCCCTCGCGGGATTGTATCGTTCGCCGCGAGGTTTACCTGCGAGGCAAGTCCTTAAATCGGTATCAAAAAAGTCCCCTTAAAAAAGGAGACTTTCTGAATATAACAGACTTTATACACCAGGGTAGGTTTTTGATGCAATTCGGTATAAAGCCTGTTTTAAGTAAAGGGTAGATAATCATATAATAGAATGCAACTCCCGGTGAAGCACCTAAGCTTTTTCAAACTTAACGGTCTCAAGCGTATCTTTAACTTTAACGCTTGGTTGGTAACGTACTTTGCAGTTTTTCACCATCTTTTTGTTAAAATCCTCTTCGGTGTCGGCACCTTCGCTGGAAATGGTTACCTGCAGGCGGCCCAAATCGCCCAGCTCAACGGTGGCTCCTTCACTCAAAAACTCGGGAATAACCCTTGCCAGGGCTGTTAGGCCTGTTAGCGTATCTAGCTCATTAACTGGCGATATTTCAGAGATGCGCTTGGCCAGGGTTTCCAGGGTGACGTTACGCGGACGAACGATTGTACCATAATGCTTTTTAGGTAATTCGGGTTGTCTTGGGTTACCTCGGGTAATGATTTTAAATTTAATAGGCATAATACTAAAATTTAAATGGTTATTGTTAATATCTGTAGCCGTTGCTACATGGTGAAATTTGGGTCAGACTATTAATGTTTTAGAGTCGTGTTTAAAACTTGCCTTGAGATTTTAAAAAGTCTCAAGAGCATTTCCGAAAAGTGTCAAGAGACTTTCTGAAAAGTGTCAAGAGACTTTTTGAAAAGTATCAAGAGACTTTTTAAAAGGTGTTCTTAATTCAATTGAAAAAACGACTTGCTGCATATTAATCGTGTGTTTAATTGTTTAATTTTAATCAGTGTCTTTTATAAGTTAATAGCAGAAAACGCAAAACGTAACACCAAATTTTACTAACCGTTAGTGTGTAATAGCAGGTAAGTGTTTGAAAAGCAAAAAGATATAGCGAAAAGTTTTTTGAAAATAATTGGGGGTGTGTAACAGCAGTTGGCTTAAAATTAGGCATATAGCCAAGTGAACTTATCAACTACTAAGTGCCGTTAATCAATGTGAAAGTAATTTTTATCAATACATCTTTTGTTAATTACATAAAACAATTAATTTCGCATACACTAATCGGGAAGCGCCGCCTTAGGTGAGAATTATGAAGAGGTGGTAAAAGAAATGAAATTATTAATGGTGTGGCAGAATATGTCATTTAGGTGCAATGTAGAGCAGTGGGCTGTAAAATGGCTAGTTAGTGGAAATACAAACTTATAACAACAACAAAATAAAATACAATAATGAAAAAAGGCAGACTAACAAAATTTAAAATTGACAAACTGTTCGGTTATCAGGACTTATTAGTTGATTTTGAATCGAGAGTTAAAATATTAATCGGAGAAAATGGATTAGGAAAAACTACAGTACTAAATATGCTGTACTTTATTCTTGATAAAAAGTTTGATAAGCTAAATGAAATCAAATTTGAAAGCGTCGAATTAGTATTTTCTAATAGAAAGAAAATCTCATTTACACATACAAGTCTTTCATATTTCTTGGACAGACCTAAACGTTATCAATCAGGGCAGTTTTATCAAATACTTTCAAAGCAATTGTCTCAGAAGGATGTAGAAAGCTTAAAAACAATTATTGATGATAAAAAAATACCTGCGATTGAAAAGGACAGAATTATAGCATCAAGAATAAATGAGTTAGGTGTAAGAATTAATGCTCCAAGTAGATATATTTATGATAATATCAAAAAATTAATATCTGAATTTGAAGCTATAGAGTTTCAAAAAATAATAGAGCAAATTGACACTTTAGTTCAAAGTAAAATTCTTTACTTTCCAACATTTAGGCGTATAGAATCCCAGTTTGCTAATTTAAGTTCAGGCTCACGAGACTCACTACTTGAAGAATATCCGTTTTTAGACGAAAGTGATTTGAATAAATTGTATAATGAGGATATTATTCAATTTGGGATGCAGGATGTCGAAAAAAGAATTTCCAATATTACTTCTGAAATCACTCAAAAATCTTTGATTGGATTTTCTAATATTACAGGAGATTTACTTGGACAATTGTCACAAAATTTTCCTGTTTCAATTCGAAGAAAACGTAAAGATGATGATAAGCTTAGAATAATACTTGAAAGGGTTGGTAGTAGGATTTCAGATGATGATAAGACTAACATTATTAAGTATGTAAAATCAGGAGATGTAGCGAACAAGGGTCTTCTTTATTTAATAGACAAGTTAATAGATTTGTATGACGAACAAGAATCTCTTGACAAGGCTATAAAAGATTTTAGAGATACCTGTAATTTATATCTTAATAGGAAAGCATTTGTTTATGATGAAAGTCAAGTTTCGTTAAAAATATTAAGGGAAAATACTAATGACCCTGTGGAATTAGATTATTTGTCTTCAGGAGAGAAGCAAATAGTTTCATTATTTTCTAAAATTTATTTAGAAAAAGATGAAGATTATATAGTCTTATTTGATGAACCAGAGCTTTCTCTATCTCTGTTTTGGCAACAAAGACTTTTACCAGATATAATGAATTCAGAGCAATGTAATTTTTTATTAGCAGTAACACATTCTCCATTTATTTATGATAATGAATTAGAAGATTTTGCATTTGGTTTGGATGAGTATTTTGTTAAAAAATAAATATGAAAGCACAGGAACTGAAAGAAAAGGCTAAAAATTCATCTGCTGTTGCATTTCATCAATTTGTTTTATTACAAAAAGACCACCAGCAAGATTTATTTTGCTTCTATGAAGGAAATGATAATGGTTATTATTATCCCAGGATTAAGGAGTATTACAAAGGTATTCATCATCCTATCAAATGTGGTAATAAGAAAAGTGTACTGTTTATGTATAAGGCAGTTAAAGAAAAATACCCTGACAGGAAATGTTCTTTTTTTATTGACAATGATTTTGACGAGCCACTTAGAAATGTAGAAATTTATGAAACACCATGCTATTCAATAGAAAATTTTTATACTTCCAAAGATTTTATTGCAGACATTTTAAAAAATGAGTTTGGGTTATCAGAAGTTGATGAAGCATATGATAAAGCACTCGCTTTATTTACTTCAAATCAAGAAGAATTTCACGAAAAAAGTTTGTTATTCAACGCATGGTACGCTTCATTAAAAGGTAAAGCAAATGAAAACAAATGTAGCACGAACGTTTCTTTAAATTGTTCGATTCCCAAAGAATTTGTAATAGTAAAAATCGGTAGTATAACTGGTGATTATCAATTTAATGATTTATTAAGCAAATTTCCGAAAGCAATTAAAATAACTGAAGATGAGGTTTTAAATAAAGTTAATGAGTTCAAAGAGAGGGATCTAAGGAAGATCCTAAGAGGTAAATTTGAAATTGAATTCATTTATACGTTTCTGAAATATTTAATAGATGATGCTAATGAAGACGATAAAAGGACTGTTATAAAACAAAAAACTAAATTTAGAATAGATAAGGCACAGATACTATCACAACTTAGTCAATATGCTGAGACTCCAGTTTGTTTAATAGATTATCACTATTAACCGACTAAAGTCGGAATTCATAAAATTATCTTCTATAGCGCCCATTAATTGGGCGTTTGTTTTTCAATTTGAAATTAGACCCCATTCCAATTTAACTGCAATTGACCAGGAGAGCCACCAATTTG